>JAZUHF010000070.1:0-109152 GCA_045641585.1 Acutalibacteraceae bacterium | reverse complement strand
AAAAAGATGCATTCGACAAATTACTGTATGGAGTTGAACCCTCAAATATAATTATTGTCAATAAAACAGTATAATCTTTTCAAACAACTATACCGGAAGTTTTAGGAAACTTCGGATTGCTTTTTGTAATTGAAAGCATTCTGCAAGCAGAGCCGTTCGGCTTGTTTCTTCCCGATTCCCACGCTTCTACTGTTTTCAGTGAAACTCCTAAATAATTTGCGAACAATACTTGCGTGAGTCCGGTGCTTTTTCGGATTTCTTTAATTTCCGTAGCAGAAAATTCTTCAAGGGGAGTTATTGATAATGTTTTTGAATTGGCTTTAAGATTGCCTTTTTCATATTCTATCGCTTCGTTCAATCCGGTTTTAATTTCTTCAAACGCATTCATAGTCAGTCCTCCTCACTATTGTCTTTAAGTTGTCTTTCAAGTATCTCGACTAATTTACGAAGTTCGTTACGCTCCGATTTTGACAAATTATCTTTCTCACTTTTAGGATATGCAGTAAGCAGATAAATTTTCTCATAAACTTCAAAATCTATATAAATTACTCGGATACTTCCGCTTTTCCCTCTATGTTCAAATGCAAACCGCATTTTTCTAACTCCGCCGGTTTCTTTCATTACTGCACCGGTTTTCGGATCAAGCAATATTTCTTCTTGTAATCTAATTAAATCAGCATCATTAAGTCCCAATGATTTCCACTTTGAACGAAATAACGGCAATTCCACAAATTCTCTTGTCATAACACTATCCCCTTTGCATTTACATTATACCCTATTAAATAGGGTTTGTCAATGATGATTTATATTGATGGTTTCACCGTCAACTATTACGCTGTCAATCATTTCATAAGATGTATCTTTGAAAATCAAACCTAACTTTTTGGTAATCAAGTCATCTATAACATATTGCTTTACTGAAATTGCTTGACACTTTGTCTTACCTTCTACCCTTCCTGCGCATCTCCAAACAATTTCTCCGCTATGGGTTGTTATTCTTCTGAAATTTCTTCCGCATTCAGCACACTTTATTTTACCCGCAAGGGTATTTCCCGATGAAAATCTTGTGGTTTTTCGTGCTTCTTTTCCTCTATTATTCAGAGTAAGATTAGTTCGGTTTTCTTTTTCAATTTGCACAGCATTAAAGGTTTCACGGTCAATAATTCCAATATGATTGTTTTCATATAAATAGCTACCGATATTCCCTTTATTTTTAACCTGTTTTCTATCAAATATATTTGGAGTATAAGTTTTTTGCAAAAGCACATCGCCTGCATATTTTTCGTTAGATAAGATTTTATCTATAGCAACACTCGTCCATTTTTCTTTTCCGGTAGGAGTTAAGATATTTCGGTTAAAAAGTTCTTTTGATATTTTTGTTAAACTGTAACCTTTAAGATACAAATCAAAAATCAATTTAACATTTTTTGATCTTTCCGGGTCGATTTCCAACAAACCGTCTTTTGACTTTTTATATCCATAGCAAATTCTATTTGCCAATCCTGATGACCCATCCATAAATCTTCCTGTTAAACCCCATTTGGTGTTTTCACTTTTTCTAATACTTTCTTCTTGTGCGATACATTCAAGTATTGTCATTCTCAGTTCTGTCCTTTCTTTAAGTAAATAAATATTTTCCGATTCAAAATACACATCAACATTTAAATCTTTCAGTTTTCTGATTATATCTATAAAGTCAACCGTGTTTCTTGAAAATCTGCTAATGCTTTTTGTAATAATTAAATCAATTTCTCCTTTCTTACATTTTTTGAGCATTTTATTAAATTCCGGTCTTTTATAAGTATTTAAGCCAGTAGCGGTTTCAATATAAACTCCAACAAGCAAATAATCCTTATTAGATTCAACCATATATTTATAAAATCTTTTTTGGTTTTCCAAACTTAATTGTTGCCCTTCCTCGTTCGTGCTCACTCTGCAATAAACTGCCACCCGTTTCATATTGAATCCCCCAAAAAGAAAAAAGACATAACTTTACAACTTTGTTATGCCTTTAATAATACCATATTTTCTCTTAAAATAAAGCAACAGACCTATGCTTTTTCACAACACAGGTCTGTATACTTATGGTGGAGCGGGCAACGGGAATCGAACCCGCCTTCTCAGCTTGGGAAGCTGATGTTCTACCGATGAACTATGCCCGCACTTTCCTAAAACATTTTAACACAAACGGACGGCTTTTTCAAGTTAAACCGTCCGTTCTTTATTTTTCTATAGTTGCAGCCCTTTTTATGCTCTTGTTTCCGAATTTTTCACGCACTATCAACATTGATTTTTCTATACTTTCATCGTGTCTGTTTGTTTCAAAAGTGCCGAACATATCCTGTTGCTCCCCTATTTCCTCATCGGGTTTTAAGTTTACCGCACGAAACCCAACCGAGCGAAGCGGACTTTTAAAATCATAAACCTCATCAAAAAATTCCATAGCACGTTTTGCAAGAGTAATGGAACAGTTTGTTCCTGTTTTAAAACTTTTTGTGCTTTCTTTTATATTGAGCGAAACGGTCCTCGTATGAATACAAATTCCGAATGCCGACAAATGCTTTTTTCGGAGTGTTCCCGAAATATCCTCAGCAAGTTCCAAATATATCTTCCACACGCTTTGTCGGTCGGTTATGTCTGAACTCGGTGTTACCGACCTGCCCACACTTTTGGGACAGTAGTCCTCGGTTATGGGCGAAACGGGAGAATCGTCAATTCCGAGAGCGTAATTTTTAAGGTCGGCACCGTTTTTTCCGAGTGCTTTTTTGAGCATTTTTTCATCACAAGCGGTTAAATCTCCTATCGTAAAAACTCCCATTCGGTTAAGGCGCTCTGCCGTCTTTTTTCCGACAAAAAGCAAATCGCCTACCGGCAGCCTCCACACCTTTTCCTTAAAGTTTTCTCTTGAAATAACTGTTACCGCATCGGGCTTTTTCATATCCGAGCCTAATTTTGCAAAAACCTTATTAAACGAAACGCCGACCGATATAGTAATTCCGAGTTCCGACTTTATTTCCTTTCTTATTCTGTTTGCTATCTCTTCTCCGTTTCCGAAAAGGAATACACTCCCCGTAACATCAAGCCAACATTCGTCTATCCCGAAAGGCTCCACTAAATCGGTATACCGCTCATAAATTTCACAAGCACGCACAGAATACTCTTTATACTTCTCGTAAATCGGCGGAAGTGTTATGAGGTCGGGACATTTCGACTTTGCTTCCCAAACGGTTTCAGCCGTTTTAACACCGAACTTTTTTGCAATTTCATTTTTAGCAAGCACTATGCCGTGCCTTTCCTCAACACTTCCGCACACCGCAACCGGCTCACGCACAAGCGTAGGCGAAAAAAGCAGAGAAACCGAAGCAAAAAAATTATTAAGGTCGCAGTGAAGAATTACCCTGTCTCTCATTTTTCACGCCTCCCGTCACAAAATTGCGAACAAATGTTCTATAAGTATTATAAAAAAAATAAACCGATTTGTAAAGAGGTTTTTTAAAAAATTTTAAGTTTTTCGATTGCCGCAATATGCAAACGCTCTATTTGACGCTTACTGTAATCAAGTTCGTAACTGATTGTTTCGAGGTTTCTGCCTAAAACATACTTTTGAAAAAGTATTTCGGATAAAAGTCCGTCGTCAACCTTTTTTATGGCATTTTCTATCCTGTCTATTGCCGATTTTGTTTCATTTATTTGCGTTTTATATTCTTTTTCTTTCAACGGGAACATTCTGCACATCTCTTCGAGTCGCTCTATCTTTGAAAAAAGCACCCTATATCCCTTTAAAAACCTTGTTTTTTCTTCTCTTGATTGCATAATCTAAACCTTTAAAGCCGAAGCAAACTGACCGTAAGATAAATTTGTTTTATGCTCTTTGTTGTATTCTTCGAGCATTCTCACTGTTTTGTAAATCGGAGAATTTCTAATATGTATATTTTTGAGCCTTTGCGCCTCGTATTGCTTCTCCCCACTTTTGCGGCATTCCGCCGAACAGTAGTCTTTCTTATTTGTATTCATTGCCCTGCCGCAACATTTACAGTATTTCACCTCCCTTTCTTTGAAATTTTCGCTCTTGCAGACGGGACACACATAATATATCCTCGGCAAACTGCAAAGACCGTCCGATTTTTCCTTAATTTTGCGCGGTGCATCAAATTTTTGACCGCAGTCCTGACAAACGAACATTGCCCTCGTTCCTTTCAAAAAATACTTGACAATTACGAAATAGCGTAATATAATCTGTTTTGTAGGGGATATTTTATGAAATTTCGTAACTACAAGTATATTATATTACGAGTTTTCGTAAATGTCAAGCCTAAATTTACGAATTTTAGTAATTAAGGGGATAAAACAATGCCTGAACTTTATGAAAGAATAGAAAGCCTTTGCAAAGATAAGGGGATAAATGTTACCGCAATGTGTTCTGCGTGCGGTATTCCGAGGGCTTCCCTTTCCGATTTCAAATCGGGCAGAAAGAAAACGCTTTCCGCAAAGACGCTTTCACTCATTTCGGACTTTTTCGGTGTCAGTGTTGATTATCTCTATGGAAAAACAGATGTTGATGATGATGAAACCGCACTTAAAGTGGCACTATTCGGCGGTGATTCGGTTGTTACCGAAAGTATGTGGAACGAAGTCAAGCGTTATGCGGAATATATTAAGGAGAGAGAGAATGGAAACAAATAGGCTTTACTGCATTGCAGAAAAGCAGGGTGTTACGGTTGACCGCTTTAATGTAAAAGAAAATCAGTCGCTTTCGGTGAAATACGGCAAGGATTTCTTTGTTTGTATTGACAGTGATTTATCAGGTGCAAAGGAAAAAGTTTGTTTAGCCCACGAACTCGGACACTGTATAACAAACAGTTTTTATAATATCTATTCCCCGCTTGATGTCAGAGGCAAACACGAAAAAAGAGCCGATAAATGGGCGATACGAAAGCTCATTCCAAAGACCGTTTTTGAAAATGCGCTTAAATCAGGATACGATAATGTGTATTCACTCGCGGAATATTTCGGAGTTACGGCAGATTTTATGCAAAAAGCAGTAGATTTTTATAAAGCAGTTTAATAAAACATCTTTAAAACCGTTGACATTTACTGCAGGATAATATAAAATATTGATTGTGAAATTTTTTATAGGGAAAACTCCTTATATTTCACAATCAATATTTTTCAGTAAGCGGGCGTGGCGGAATTGGCAGACGCGCCAGCCTTAGGAGCTGGTGTCTTCGATGTGCAGGTTCAAGTCCTGTCGCCCGCACCATGATGAGTATTCATAACGGACTTGAAGTTATGAATACTCATTTTTTATCTTTGCTATTGCTTTTTCTCCGTTTATATGATAATATAAACATGCGACACAACTTAATATTGCAGTTCATGGGAGAAGTGTTTTTATTTTTGGTAAAAACACATTCTCTATTTTGGCTTTCTCTTGTGGACTGCTCAAAGTTGTGTCGCAGCAATCGGAGTTATGTGTTTTTCGGTGCGTAGCTTCGGCTGCGCACTTTTTTATTATATGGAGGGAAAGTATATGGCACTTATGAAATGTCCGGAATGCGGAACTGAAGTATCCGACAAAGCACCAACCTGTCCAAAGTGTGGCTATCCTATTAGTACTAACAAGAATCCTGAAATTAGCACATATATGCACGAATTAAAAATGGACTCAAAACTATGTGAACAATGGTGTCGCCTTCAAAACGACGTTTCAAAAGCCGAAGAATTTTTGAATTATAAATGGAAAAGCGATGAAGACATTGAAAAAGATTTAAAATATAAGTATTTTTCGTTTGAATTAACAGATGAAGCAAAAATCCGTTGTTTTCTTTTTCCCATCTTAATACCTTATTACATGATAAAAAAGAAAAAATACAAAAAACGCAATGAGCAAGACTATAAAAAAGAATTGAATGAATATATCAAAAATAGAACTTCTTATTTTGAAATGAAGCCAAAAATTGAAAATGAATTAGAAAAAATATATGCAAACATTGCAGAATTGGAAAAAGAAATGTCAAAAGACGATTTTCTAATCCCAGATTCATATTGGGATAATGGAGTATATATTTATTGTCTGATTTCACAAAAACGGGCAAAAAACATATATGAAGCAATTGCAATTATTGACCATGAAAATGAGGTTGATGAGGAAAGAAATGAACGAGAAATGTTCTATTCCGATTTAGAACTTGAAATAAATTCATCATTAAGTGAAATAAAAGAAATAGAACAAACTAGGATTCAAGAAGAACGCGAGAATCAAAAATGGAATGATTTGTCCTATGCTGGAATATTGTACGGTTTAAGTGAAATCAATGACAAATAGGATAATAATTTGTAATAATTACTTATTGAATATAATCATGAATTGCGCACTTACTCACCACAAGATTGTTGCGGTGTGGTGCGATAACTTGACGGAAAAGCAAAGTCCGTTATGAATACTCCGACCAAAGCATTCAAACCCGAACCTACAACCTATCGGTGAAACGTTCGGGTTTGTTGTTTACTTCTGAAACAATTACATAGTTCTATTGCATACCAAAAGCGGTGGTACAGACCAAAATCTGCACCACCGCTAAGTTATTGTTTATTCGGTTTTCTTTGAGTTATTTTTTCGCATTAAAACAAGAATTTAATTCTTATAAAACCTTATAAGTGTTAAAATGTTTTTACCGTTTTCGTATTTATAGAAAATATCGTCGGTATTGGAAACGGTTATGAAATTACCGAGACCGCCCACCTGCGTTTCGATATCATAATCATCAATATTTATGATATGTTCAAGCGGGTTAAACTGCTGTCCGCCGTCAACAAAACGCATAATTATTCTATCGGATAGTATAAACGAAAACTCGATTTTTTCATTCGTTGGGACACCGTCGGGGAACGCATAAGAACAAATATTTATAAACCATTCTTCTGCGCACAGACAAAGTTTTAACTGTTCGGAACGCTCAATCGGGGTTGAAAGTATAAAATCTTTGATTTTAGAAAATTCCGCCGTATCGAAATCAAGGAACATTCTTTCAGTCTTTTTTACGGTAAGTGTCAGCATAGTTATATCGTCGTGTTGTTCGGCACCTGAAGAAAACTCCGAAAGTTTACCGTCTATAAACGATATAAGGTTATATGCATTTGACTCACGGAATTCTTTAAGTGCCGATTCGAGTCGGTTTCTTCCGAAAAACTTATTATCTTTATCGGCAGACTCCGTAACACCGTCGGTATAAAGGAAAAGTGTATCTCCGACATCAAGATGAACGGTATCGTTACTGTATTTTTCATCTTCAAACAAGCCGAGCAATGTGCCTTTTGCCGAATCAAGCGCTTTAATCTCGTTATTAACAAGCAGATACGGAATATCGTGACCTGCATTTGAATATGTAAATTCCTGCGTTTTACTGTTATAAACTCCCACAAATTCCGTTGCAAAAAGCATTGTCGGGTTATTACCGCAAAGAGTTTCGTTTGTTTTTTCGAGAATTTCGGCAGGTGATAAATTAAGTTTTGCATACTGCACCGTAAGGGTTAAAGTTACTGCCATAAACAGCGCCGCCGAAATACCTTTGCCCGATACATCGGCAATTACCGCCAAAACATTATCGTCATCAAGCGGCATATAATAATAGAAATCTCCTCCGACATCCTTTGCGGGAAGCATCGTTGTGCGGACTTCATAAAAATCAGAATTTACATGATTTTTAGGTAAAAAACCTTTTTGAATTTGCGAGGCAATGTCAAGCTCGGTTTTTTGACGCTCTTTTTCTCTCGAAAGATTGTTTATATCCTTAATATATTCGTTGATGTTTTTGGTCATACAGTTAAACGCCGATGCTATCATCGAATATTCATCGTCTTCTTTTGATTTGAGAGTAACAGACGAGCAAACACCGTCGGTAATAAATTCATTCATACTCTTACTCAAAATCTCGGCAGGTTTTGAAACACGCCTCTTTATTACGACATAAACAAGCAAATACACGCCCAAAACCACAAGAACAATAATAAAAGCAAGCATTGAAAACAGTTTTATTATTTCTTTTACAACATCATTATACGATTGGTCTATACCTGCCAAAACGGTATTTCCGTATTCATCGCTTATCTTTGTCATTGTGCTGATTTCATAATCTTTTTTGCTTTTGGTTATGCTGTTTGAAAATTCCCTTTGACCTTTCCAAACCTCCAGTTCGTCTTTAGTAAGGACATAATCAGTCTTTTTGCCGACATATCGGTCATCGGGGTTTATTTTATCAAATTTCTTGTTCTGCGAAACGCATACATACCTTATCCCTTTTCCGTTATCATTAGGGACAAGCAGATATGCAAAATCCACTTCATACCATCTGCACATCTTATCTCCGATATCAAGAATACGGTCCGAATGGGCTTCATCTATCGGAATATCCAATGCATCAAACTCATTTACTATCAAATCGCTGTAAGATGAAAGTATAGATTTTGAATAAGATTTTGACTTATTGTAAATTATATGCTGAACTATCCACGCAGACGCAACAAACAAAATGAGTGCCGCAATTATAAGCACCGTGGATACTCTTCTTGTAACATTTTTTGCAATAGAGTTTTTCATATCAATCACCATATCTTTTATAACCTTATAACACCGTATAATAAATTTGTCTATATTTTAAAATTCTGCGCATACTGTCTTTAAGGGAGTGATTATACGGTTAAATACAAATATTATATATTAGATATATTGGGCTTTTTGGCAGGCTCGGCAATATATTCGTTTGCCGTTGTATCTATCCTCACACCCAACGAAATCGCACCCGGAGGTTTTACGGGAATTGCATCATCGCTTAACTTTTTAACAGGCGCCCCCACAGGACTTACTTTGCTTATCTTAAATATTCCCGTCACCGTGGTGGGTTATATAAAAATAGGCTCACGGTTTATAATTAAAACCTTTGCGGTAACGCTGATTATTTCGTTTTTTATTCAAACTTTCGATTATATTCTGCCGAAAATTTATATTGACAAACTTTTAGGCTCTGTCTTTGGCGGAATATTTATGGGAATAGGAATAAGCCTCGTGATTTTAAGGGGAGCAACCACAGGCGGAAGCGACATAATAGCAAAACTGATAAACAAAAAATTCCCCCATATAACCATAGGAAAAATCATTTTGATTACAGATGTTTTAGTGGTGGCGTTTGCCGCCGTATGCTATAAAAACATTGAAAGCGCACTTTATTCGGTTATAGGTCTTTATGCCGCATCAAAAATCACCGACACCGTTGTTTACGGCTTTGATAAAGGTAAAGTCGCATTTATTGTTTCGGAAAAATTTGAGGATATATGCAAAGATGTTTCAACCGAAATGAAACGTGGCATAACGAAATTAAAAATTGTGGGCGGATATAAAAATGCCGAGCGGACTATGCTTATGTGCACCGTCCGCAGACACGAAATTTCAGCACTTTATTCAATAATAAAAAAGTATGATAAAAATGCTTTTACTGTCCTTACAAGTGCCGACGAAATTTTAGGGGAAGGCTTTAAAGATATGTAAGAAGGCAGGTAAACACAATAGTTTTTCCTCTGGCGTTATCCGGAATATGTTTTGACTTCGTGTTTGCAACAAGCAAACTGTCAAGATGATTTATATTTCGCAAAATATTTTTTCTTAATCGCTCAACATATTTTCCGGCAAGAGAGTTTTCTTCAAAGCTTCGTTATATCCGGTTTCTTTTCCCAATTCAAATGCTTCGTTTTGACAGCTCTTTAAGTGCATACTGATAGTCCGCTTTGCTCGGTGCACCCTTATTATATAGCTTTGTTACTGCTTTAAGCTTGTCCGAATAATACTTCACATTTTCGGCATTTACCGGAATTTTACAGTTTTTAAGCAACCGCTTTGTATAATCTTCCGGATTGTATCTAAGCTGTTCAAGCATTCCGGCGGAAAATTTTTCGTCACCAAAATTTTGAGTGTTTACATAAGTTTTAATGACTTTCTTGCCTTTTAATTCGGACTCCAACTCACGAATAGACTCATACACTTCTTGCCATTCGTCGCCGACCTTTTCCATTTCTGATATTTGATTATCGGTAGGATTTTCAATATCATAAAGATTATCAAGTTTCTCTTGCAAATCATTTAATTTGTTTTGCAAATTCTTTAATTTTTGCATATCAGAAACAATGTTTTTGTCGGTAACATCATAAGTAATTGCATTAAGTAATTTTGTTCCATCATCAGTTGTCATACCAAAGTCAATTTCTTGGTCAGGATATTTGCGTTGCAATTCTTGTAAAAGTTTTGCAGCAATGCCTTGTCGCCTATATTCTTTTGATACCTCAATCATTTTTACATTAGGTTTCCCGTCATATTCACCGTATTCGAGGGTTCCTACAATTTTACCATCTTGCTCGTAAGACATTGTAAAATAACTTTCGCCGAAATTATAATCGGTCATAGTATCTTTTACATTTTTGTTGACATTTTTGGAAGAAATGGGTATACTATTATCAGTAGAGTTTGTGTCCGACTTTCCGGACCGCTCTACTTTTCTTATAGTGATTATATCATATAGTATTTTTTCACCGTTTGTTGTATTGGCAATATGCAGTATTGCTTTCCAAACGGTTTTATTTTTAACTGCCTTTTTTATTAAAACATAGATATTTGATTTGTATCGGGCAAATCACTCATGGCGCCTATATCCGCAAGATTTTGAATAATGGTTTTTGAAACGCCTGCTTCAATCGCAAAATCTTCACGGGAAACAAAATTACCCTTTTGAGCCGCTTCGTAAATTGAGTATGCCGCCTTATCGCCAACACCCGAAAGTGCGCCGAAAGGCAAACGCATCTTACCGTTTTCGGGAACATATTTAACTGCGTGAGATTTTTTTAAATCAATCGGCAAAATTTCAATTCCCCGTGCCAACATTTCATTGAATATAAGCAAATTTTCATAAACTGCGGTTTCTTTAGCCGAGGCTTCCCTGCCCTTTGCAAGTATATCGCTCATGGTGCGTTTTACGGCTTCCCTGCCCTGCGTTATTACGCTTACTTCAACATCTCCGGGACGCGCGGTAAAATAAGCACAGTAAAATTCAAGCGGTTTATACACCTTATACCACGCAAGTCTTAAAGCCGAAATAACATAGGCGGCGGCGTGGGCTTTCGGGAACATATACTTGATTTTATAGCAAGATTTAATATACCATTCGGGAACATTTACGGCACGCATATCGTCCTCCATAGACTCCCATTCTTCCTTTGAAACCTTGCCTTTTGCAACAAGTCCTTTACGGACTGTTTCGGTTATTTTAAATGCTCTGCCTTCTTCCATACCCTGATGGATAAGATAAACCATTATGTTATCACGGGTTCCTATAACTTCCGAAATCGTGCAGGTGCCGTTATCTATCAAATCTTTTGCATTTCCGAGCCATACATCAGTTCCGTGGGAAAGTCCCGAAATCTGCAATAAATCGGCGAAGTTTTTGGGTTTGCAGTCAATGAGCATTTCTCGGACAAACTTTGTGCCGAATTCAGGCAGACAAAATGTTCCGGTTTTTGAATCAATATCTTCGGGTGCAACACCCAAAGCCTTTGTCGAAGTAAATAAACTGTAAACCTCCGGGTCGGACATCGTAACACTGTTTACGGGTATGCCCGAATACTCCTCCAAATACTTATATGTAGTCGGAACAACATGACCGAGTTCGTCAAGTTTGAGTATCGTATCATGAATTGAATGGAAATCAAAGTGTGTTGTTATAATATCGCTGTTTACATCGTCGGCAGGATGCTGAACGGGGCAAAAATCGTAAATTGACATACCGTTCGGCACAATAATCATACCTGCAGGGTGCTGACCTGTTGTGGTCTTTACCTTTGCGCTTTCAACCTTACTTGCAAGACGGTTAAGTTCGGCACCGCTTAAAGTAATATTCATCTTTTCGGCATATGCTTTTGCGAAACCGAACGCAGTTTTTTCGGCAATGGTCGAGATAGTTCCTGCTTTATATACATTCCCCGCACCGAACAGCGTTTTGGTATATTCCTGCACTGCATTTTGAACTTCATCTGAGAAATTAAGGTCTATATCGGGGACTTTATCGCCTTTAAATCCCAAAAATGTTTCAAAAGGAATATCATGGCCGTTACGGTTAAGCGGTGTTCCGCAATCGGGACAGTTCTTTTGGGGCAAATCAAAACCCGAGCCTACCTCTCCGTGCGTGAAAAACTCACTGTATCGGCAATTAGGACAGACATAGTGCGGTGCTAACGGGTTAACCTCCGAAATACCTGCCATAGTGGCGGTAAACGATGAGCCTACCGAGCCACGTGAGCCTACCAAATATCCTTGTTCTTCACTGTAAGCAACAAGTTTTTGAGCCGAAATATACATTATTGAAAAGCCGTTGTTTATAATTGAATTTAATTCCTTTGAAAGTCGGTTTTCAACTATGGGCGGTAAATTTTCACCATAGATTTTGTGGGCGTTATCCCAACATATTTGTTTAAGCAGTTCGTCCGAGCCTTCAATCACCGGCGGATAGTTACCCTCCGGCACGGGAATTACATCATCGCTTACACTGTCGGCAATTTTTTGCGGGTTATCTATAACAAATTCCTTTGCGCGCTCACCGAAGTATGAAAATTCTTCGAGCATCTCAGATGTTGTTTTTAGATAAAGAGGTGCCTGATTTTCAATATCGTCAAACCCCTGACCTGCCATAACAATTTGTCTTATAATACCGTCTTCTTTTTTAAGGAAGTGAACATCTCCCGTCGCAACTACGGGGAGTCCCAGTTCGTCGGCAACCGATACAACCGTTTTGTTAAATTCCTTGATTACATCTAAATTTGTAACATGTTTAAAACGGTTGGGGATAACCTGTCCCGTCTTTTTATCGGTTTTATCGGGCAGAGCGGACTCACGCACCATAAAAGCATTGTTGGAAAGCGGTTGAATTTCAAGATAATCGTAATACTTTGCGATTTCCAACAGTTCTTCACGGGGTTTACCGTCAACTATGGCTTTATACAGTTCACCCTGTTCGCAGGCAGAGCCTACTATAAGTCCCTCTCTGTGTTTATCGAGTTTTGAGCGAAGCGTAATAGGTCTGCCGTGGAAACAGTTAAGATGCGCTTCGGATACAAGTTCATAAAGATTTTTAAGTCCCGTTAAATTCTTTACGAGAATTATTTGGTGATTGCGGAGTTTTCCTATTTGCTTTGAGTTAAGTCCCGAAATATCGTAACGGGTATCGTCTAAAAAATAGTCCTCAACACCGTAGATTACCTTAAACTCTCCGCCCTTTTTGCGTATTCCCGCAACGGCGGCAGCAGCGGCAGGATAACTCTGAACTACTCCGTGGTCGGTTATGGCAACAGCCTTATGCCCCCACTTAAAAGCAGTGTCTATTATATCCCCTGCACTTGAAACGGCATCCTTTGCCGACATATTTGTATGGCAGTGAAGTTCAACTCTTTTTTCGCCCTCATAATCATCTGTGGGTATATATTTTTTCACGGCGGCGAGCGACTTTACCTCTACCAAAAAATCATTGGTCCAGTTATCAAATTTATAAAAGCCGTTTACTATAACACACGCGCCGTCAAAAAGTAAAGAAAGCTGATTTTTAACGGCATTTGCTTCGGCTTCGGGATTTTTTGAATATTTTGAATCGAAAAATCTTGTAATATTCGCATTAAAGGAATTTGTGCCGTCACTGAAACAAAACTTTGCTTTGAGCATTTTCTTGCCGTTTTTGGTATCACGCACCGAAATATCGGTGCCGAAAACCTCACCCCAAGCGGCAATGAACTTTTCTTCATCCCGGTCGGCAGGGGGAGTTATATCCTTAATCGGAACTATGTCCGTAACTATTTTTTTACCGTAAAAAAGTTTTGCGCTCTCAATATAAATCGGCAGACCGTCTTTAGGCAGTCCCGTAAAGGTTTTTTCTTCCGTTTCTTTGGGCTTTTGCGGACTTTTGCTTTCTGCGGACTTTATTACGGGTGCGCTTATTTCTTCTTTCTGCTCAGGAAGTTCAACATTTTCTCCCTTTAGTTCGCCCTCAAATTGAAGGCTTACGGTTACACCGAATTTTGAGTTTATCTCCGAGATAAACTCCCTTTCAAAATCGGACTCCTTTATAGTGTCCATACCGCCGTATTTGAGCGAAATTTTAACCGTTTCATTTTCGTATTTGTATTGAGCATTGTTAAAATATCCGTTTAAAACGGCATTTCTCATTCTTATTGACTTTACAGTGTCCTCTATGCTGATTTCGTTAAGTGCATCTTTTGTAAAAACAATATCGGCATCTATTCCGTTTAATTCGAGTGCGTTCTTTATTTTTTCCTTGAACTCAACAACCGCATCAAGCGGAATATATAAATCTGAATTTATTTTAAGATAAAGTTTTCGGCTCTCTTTATCCAAATTGCATACCGAAACTTCCGCAGAGTCAAGACCCTGCGGAAAATTATCTATGTATGCTCCGAACAGTTCTTTTAATGGATACATTTCTTTTCTTCCCTTTTTTACATCTTTTCTATTTCACTTATAAGAGTATCGAGCAGTTTGTCTTCTTTTATGTTTTTATAGAGAATTTCGCCTTTTTTAAACAGCACGCCGCTTTCCTTACCGCCTGCAATACCGATATCGGCATTTTTGGCTTCACCGGGACCGTTTACCACACAGCCCATAATAGCAACCGTTATGTCCTTATCAACATTTTTAAGGCGTTCTTCCGCCTTTTTGGCAATACCTATAAGGTCAATCGCAGTTCTTCCGCAAGTGGGACAGGAAACAAATTTTATCCCCTTATTTCTGATTCCCAAACCTTTTAAAAGGTTTTTTGCGGCATAAACTTCTTCTATCGGGTTATCGGTAAGCGATATACGAATTGTATCGCCTATATCATTCAGTAAAAGTCCGCCTATTCCGGCAGAAGATTTTACTATTCCCATTTCCTTTGTGCCCGCTTCGGTAACTCCCAAATGAAGCGGATACGGGCAGGTTTTCGCCGCCAAAGAATATGCATCGAACATTCTTTTCGTATTTGAAGATTTTAAAGACAAAACAATATTGTCAAAATCGTATTTTTCGAGCATTTTTATGTGATAAAAACCGCTTTCAACCATAGCCTCAGGCGTAGGTGCACCGTATTTAACCAAAATATCTTTTTCAAGCGAACCCGAATTTACGCCTATTCTTATCGGTATATTATGTAAATTGCAAACCCTCGCAACCTCTTTTACTCCCGATTCTTCGCCTATGTTACCGGGATTTATGCGGACTTTATCTACACCTGCATAAACGCTTTCTACCGCCAAATGCCAATCAAAATGAATATCAGCAACAAGCGGAATGTTTATTGCTTTTTTTACCGCTTCAACGGTCTTTAAAGTCTCTTTATCGGGGACGGAAATACGCACTATTTCGCATCCTGCATTCTGCAGTTCTTTCGCCTGAGCCGCATTACCTTCAATATCGTGTGCCGTAACATTAAGCATTGATTGAACGGTAATTTCCGAACCGCCGCCAATAAAAATATTTCCGACTTTTATTTTTTTGGTTGTTTTGTTTGTAAACATTTATTTTATCAGTCCCCAAATATCCTTGCTTGTAATAAAAAGCATAAATAAAATAAGAATTGCAAAGCCTACCGTATGAATTATTGATTCGTATTTTTGCGGAACTCTTTTGCGTGTTATTATTTCCGCAATGATAAAAAGCGCTCTGCCGCCGTCAAGAGCGGGAAGCGGTAAAAGGTTGAATATACCGAGGTTTACGGTTAAAAGCGCCATTATCGGAATGACGAGCATAAGATTTTCTCTTGCCGCATTTCCGATTACCGCAGTAACCCCCACAGGTCCCGACATAGCACTTATACCGTATTTACCGAGAATTAAGTCGATAAGCGAGCGCCATATAACCACACAGTAAGATACCGTCATTTTAAAGGTGTTTTTAATGAAAGAGAAAAGCGTTTTCTCCTGACCGTATACATAAAAATCCACCTTAACATAGTTAATACTGTCCTGCGTTTCGGTTATAAAGGCAACATTTTTAAGTTCTTTTGTTTTGCCGTTTCTGATAACGGTAATATCGAGTTTACCGTCATCGACATTCGTAAAAGCATAACTCAAATCATAGGTCGTGTAAATTCTTCTGCCGTCAACAAACTTAATAAGGTCGTCTTTTTTGAGTCCTGTTTGTTCGCTTAAAGAATTTTCATAAAATCCCGAAACCTTAACGGTTGTAAACTGTTTTTGCGGAATCAGGGTAACACCCACCAGAATAAGACCGAGCAAAAGATTAAATAAAGCGCCCATCACCACAATAACAAGCCGTTTAACAGGCGATTTATTGCAAAATGCGTTAGGTTCGGTGCTGGATTCGTCCTCGCCCTCCATAGCGCAATATCCGCCTAATGGCACCAAATTCACTCTGTAAAGTGTTTCGCCTAACTTCTTTGAAATCAGTTTAGGCCCGAAACCCACCGCAAATTCGTTCACCTTGACACCAAGCGATTTTGCGGCAACAAAATGCCCGAATTCGTGAATTACCACAAGAAGTAAAAATAAAATTATTGCAACCAAATAAGGCCAAATATTATTGAGAATTTGCGGAATATTTATTTCAATCACTTTCCCATTGCAAGTTTTTTGACCGTTTCTCTTGCCAAACGGTCGGCATCATAAATATCTTCAAGCGAAAAATTGCCCGTTTTAAGCGAGAGACTTAATGCCTCTCCGACCATTTCTCCTATTTTCAAAAAACCGATTTTTCCGTTTAAAAACATCGCTACGGCTTCTTCGTTGGCGCCGTTTACCGCCGTAGGATAAAGTCCGCCTTTTTCTATTGCGCTTATGCACGCAGGCAAACATCTGAATGTTTCGGTATCGGGTTTTTCAAATGTGAGAGTTTTAATATCCGTAAGGCTTAAATGCCCGAAGTTTACACCCCTTTGCGGATATGTAAGCGCATACTGAATGGGAACTTTCATATCGGGAGTTCCGAGTTGTGCTATAACCGCACCGTCGCTTAACTCCACCGCCGAATGAAGAATACTCTGCCTATGAACTAAAATTTCAATTTGGCTCGGTAAAACATCGAAAAGATGCACCGCCTCTATAACTTCAAGTCCCTTATTCATAAGTGTAGCCGAATCTATGGTAATTTTTGCACCCATCGACCAATTAGGATGATTGAGCGCCTCTTTTACCGTAACATTCTTAAGGTCTTTTTCGGTTTTTCCGAAAAACGGCCCGCCCGAAGCCGTAAGCAGTATCTTTTTAAGACTCCCCTTCGGTGTTCCCTGCAAAGACTGAAAAATTGCCGAATGTTCGCTGTCAACCGGCAAAAGTTTAACATTCTTTTCGGCTATTTTCCTTTTGACTATCTCTCCGCCCGTAACAAGCGTTTCTTTGTTGGCAAGAGCAATATCTTTTCCTGCCTCAATGGCACTTATCGTGCTTTCAAGCCCTGCTATTCCGACAATGGCGCAAAGCACGGTATCGCCTCTCGAAACTGCGACCTCACGCACTCCCTTTGCACCCGAATAGACCTTAATATCGGTATCTTTAAGAGCAATTTTCAGTTTTTCTGCCGCATTCTTATCAAAAAGTGCAACACATAAAGGCTTAAACTCTCTTGCCTGACATTCAAGTAATTTATAATTACTGCCGGCGGCAAGTCCCGTAATTCTGATACCCGTTTTCCTTGCAACCTCAAGCGTTTGAGTTCCGATAGAACCGGTAGAGCCTAAAACTATGAGTTCCTTCATTAAATTACCCCGAATTCCATAAACATATACAAAACAGGTGCTATTAAAAGCATACTGTCAAATCTGTCAAGTATTCCGCCGTGTCCGGGAATTAAGTTACTGTAATCTTTAAGTCCCACCGTGCGTTTTATGGCAGAGGCAAAAAGGTCGCCCATCATACCTACAATGCAAAGCGGAATTGTAAGCAATAATGTCCATAAAATATGCTGTGAACCGAAACAAAGAACTAATATAACCGAAACAATAATGCTTGAAACTATACCGCCTATTGCACCCTCAACCGTCTTTTTAGGCGAAATTTCGGGACACAATTTTCTTTTGCCGAAAAAACTGCCTACGAAGTATGCACCCGTATCGCAAATCGAGGCAAAATTAACGAGAAGCAATAAATAGTATATTCTGCTGTCATAAGAAATAATACTGTTTAAGCAGGAAAAACCGTAGGCTATCAAAAGCGGAAAACCTACATAACCCAAAATCCCGTCAAGTGAAAATTCCTTATGGTTTGAAAGTATTGTAAACACCGCAATCACAACATAAATCACCGTGATAAATACAGGCATTTTTTGTAAAATCAAATACCGTGAATTGTTGTAATATAAATCGGCATAAGCATAGTTACCGGTGTTTAAAATCGACTTATCAAGCAAAAATGTCATTTCAGCCGCATAAACACAGCTTATTGCCGTAAGTATCTTCGGTTTAATCTTAACAACATTGTTAAGAAGTTCAAAAACCGCCGCGGCGCTCAAAGCCGAAAGAAATATCGTAATAATCAAAGGAAACCATAACTTGCCGACCGTTAAAACACCGATAACAAGTGCTATCATAACCGCCGCAGAAATAATTCTTGTTTTCATAATTTTCTCCCTTAAATACCGCCGTATCTGCGGTTTCTTTTTAAATAATCTTCTATTGCCGTATCTAAATGTTTCGGCTTAAAATCAGGCCACAGAATATCGGAAAACCAATACTCGGCATATGCCGACTGCCAGATAAGATAATTTGAAAGCCTGTATTCGCCGCTCGGTCTTATTATAAAATCGGGGTCTGGCATTCCTGCCGTATACAGATTTTCGTTTACGGTTTGCTCGGTAATGCTATCGGCGCTTACTCCGCTTTCCACTATTTTCTTTACCGCATGGACTATCTCATCTCTGCCGCCGTAATTAAGAGCAATATTGAGGTTAAGTCCCGTGGCATCTGCCGACTCACGCTCGGCATCGTCTATAAGCGTTCTTATATCATCGTCAAGTGCCGTTAAATCGCCTATAAACTTAACCTTTATATTCTCATCTTTAAAGTTTTTTGCGTCCTTTAAATAATCACGCAAAATATTCATTATATTATCGACTTCTTCTTTCGGTCTTTTCCAGTTTTCAGTTGAAAAAGCATAAACGGTAAGATAATGAAGTCCGATTTTGTTTGCATATCTTGCAATATCTTTGAAGTTTTTGGACCCTGCCGCATGCCCTGCCGAGCGCGGAAGCGAACGCTTCTTTGCCCACCTGCCGTTGCCGTCCATAATAATTGCAATATGCTCAGGCAAATTTTCAAAGGACTTTGCTTTATTTTTTAAAATCGACATATTTTCACCTAAAATTTCGGCGCACAAAACAGTGCGCCGAAAAACTTAAATTTCCATTATTTCCTTTTCTTTATCGGCACAAAGCGAATCAATTTCTTTGCAAAACTTATCGGTTATATTTTGAATTTTCTTTTCGCCGTTTGATTCGTCATCCTCGGTTATTTCGTTGTTCTTCTTCAAAGCCTTTAATTTATCAAGTGCATCTCTGCGGAGATTACGGACTGCAACCTTTGCATCTTCAGCCGTTTTCTTTACATCTTTTACTATTTCTTTTCTGCGTTCCTCGGTAAGAGGCGGAAAATTAAGACGAATTATTTTTCCGTCATTTTGAGGATTGATACCGATTTCAGATGTTAAAATTGCCTTTTCAATTTCTTTGAGCATTGAAGCATCCCACGGCTGAATCATAAGCGTTCTCGGTTCGGGGACCGAAACTGCCGCCATCTGCTGAATGGGAGTAGGCACACCGTAATAATCTACCGATACTCTGTCAAGCACCGAAACATTTGCTCTGCCTGCTCTTACCGACTTATAGTCACGCTCAAGCGCCGAAATGGTTTTATTCATCTTTTCTTCTGTAACTTTAAGTAATTCCTGCATAAATATCTCTCCTTATTCTACAAGTGTTCCGATTTCATCGCCTCTTGCGGCTTTTACTATGTTATAGGGGTTATCAAGATTAAATACCAAAATTTTCATCTTGTTATCCATACAAAGCGAAGCGGCGGTTGAGTCCATAACATGAAGTTCGTTTTTAAGAACATCAAGATGTGTAAGTTTTTTATAAAGCTTTGCATCGGTGTTATATCTCGGGTCTTTGTCATAAACGCCGTCAACATTTGTTGCTTTGAATATAGCATCGGCACCGATTTCTATTGCTCTTAAAGCGGCTGCCGTGTCGGTGGAGAAAAACGGGTTACCCGTTCCGCAGCCGAAAATTACAACCTTGCCTTTTTCAAGATGCTTAATGGCTTTATCTCTTATATAAAGTTCTGCAACCTGACGCATCTCAATAGCCGTCTGAACTCTTGCCGTTACGCCCAACTGTTCGAGAGTATCCGCAAGTGCCAAAGAATTGATTGTGGTTGCGAGCATTCCCATATGGTCGGCTCTTGCCCTATCCATATCGCCGCTTGAACGGCCTCTCCAGAAATTGCCTCCGCCGACAACGATTGCAACCTGAACGCCTGACTCAACAACCTCTTTAACGCGCTTGCATACATCGTTAACCTTATCAAAATCAATGCCTGTGCCTTTTTCACCTGCTAAAACTTCACCTGAAAGTTTTAGCAAAATCCGCTTATAAGGAGAACTCATTTTCACTACCTGCCTATATATTATATTTATATATACATTTTACATTGATATATGCGTATTGTCAACAAAAAAAGAGGCGGAATTTTCCACCCCTTTAAAATTAAAGTTTATCGGCAATTTCGTAGATAAGTTCTTTTGTTTTTTGAAAACCCAAACAAGCATCGGTTATTGATTTACCGTAGACCGTGCCGTTAACATCCTGATTGCCGTCTTCGATATAACTTTCGACCATTGCGCCTTTTACAAGAGTTTTAATATCGGCATTTTGTCTTGCACTGTGCAAAACTTCTTTTACTATTCTCGGCTGTTCAAACGGATTTTTGCCTGAATTTGCGTGGTTTGCATCAACAATTACAGCAGGGTTTTCAAGACCGCACTCTTTATAAAGTTCGTAAACTTTGCAAAGGTCTTCGTAGTGGTAATTTGAGCCGAACTTTCCGTAACGGTTGACATATCCCCTGAGTATTGCATGGGCAAGCGGATTACCGGTTGACTCAACCTCCCAACCTCTGTAAATAAAAGTATGCGGATGTCTTGCGGCAACTACCGAATTCATCATTATCGCTTTATCACCGCTTGTCGGGTTTTTCATTCCAACGGGAATATCAATTCCGCTTGCGGTAAGTCTGTGCTGTTGGTTTTCAACCGAACGGGCGCCTATCGCAACATAAGAAAGAATATCCGATAAATAGCGGTGATTATCGGGGTATAACATTTCGTCCGCGCAGGTAAAACCGTAATCTCTGAGCGCACACATATGGAGGTCTCTTATGGCGATTATTCCCTTTAACATATCGGGTTTTTCGGTCGGAGACGGTTGGTGAAGAAGTCCCTTGTAACCGTCACCCGTAGTTCTCGGCTTATTTGTATAAATTCGGGGTATAATTATTATCTTATCTTTGACTTCGTCGGCAACGGTTTTCAATCTGCCGATATAGTCGAGCACCGCCGTCTTGTTATCCGCCGAACAGGGCCCTACAATAAGCAGAAATTTATCCGACTTACCCTCAAAAACTTCTCTTATTTCCTTATCTCTTTTTACCTTTATTTCCTTTAAATCTTCGGTAAGCGGATATTTTTCCTTTATTTCTTTCGGAACAGGCAGTTTTCTTATAAACTCAGCACCCATAATGTTCCCTCTTTCAATTAAAATTCTTTCGCCTTTTTGATGACAGTTTCATCATATCTCTGAGCCCTTCGCGGTCATCGTTTTTAAGACATTCGTAAAGTTTGTCAAAGCACTGTTTGTATGAATTCATCTCTTTAAGGAGTGCCTGTTTGTTGTCAAGAAACAGACCGCTCCACATCTCATCGTTTATATCGGCAATTCGGGTTAAATCTCTGAATGAATCGCCCGTAAAATCAGCGAGATGTTCGCTGTCGTTTGCACACATAAGCGACACGGCAATCAAATGTGTAAGCTGTGATAAAAACGCTATCATTTCGTCGTGTTGCTCAACCGTAAGGATTGAAATTCTCGAAAACTCAAGGGCTTCGCCTATACCTTTGCATAACTCTATTGCCTCATTCGTGTTCTTGCTTGTCGGAACAATAATATAGTTTGCACCCTTAAAAATTTCGGGGTCGCTGTTTTCAATGCCCAAATGCTCTTTTCCTGCCATTGGGTGTGCCGCAATAAATTCAACGCCCTCTTTTAACATTCCCTGAATTTTTTCGACTATTACACCCTTAACACCCGTAACATCTGTAATGACCGTTCCGCTTTTGATAAGATGCCCGTTTTCTTCTATCCACCTGACAAAAATATGAGGATAAAGTGCGAAAATAATTATATCGGAATTTTCTATTAAATCAGGCTCGGGTTTGTCGGTTATATAGTCGGCTATTTTAAGTTTTCTCGCAAAACCCACCGTATCACGGTCGGTGTCAATAGCCGAAACGCTGTATCCTTTATTCTTAAGACCTATTGCATAACTTCCTCCTATGAGTCCGAGACCTATTATCAGTATTTTTTTATTTTTATCAATCATCATTTTTTGTAAATTCCACTCCGAGTTTTGATATTTTGTTAAAGAAATCGGGATAACTTTTGTTTACCGCTTCTGCTCTGCTGATGCTTCCTCCCGTAAGTGCGCACAAAAACGAAAGCGCCATAACTATTCTGTGGTCGTTATGCGAAAATAATTCCTTAACGGGTGTTTTGATTTTTTCACATTCCACTACCGCAAAATCATCGCCCGCCGTTACCTTTGCGCCAAACTTAATAAGTTCCTCTTGCATGGCAGACACACGGTCGCTTTCCTTAAATTTAAGACGGTTTGTGCCCGTGAATTTTACCTTTTTATAAAGACATGCAAGCGCAAACATATCAGGTGCCAGGTCGGGACAGTTTTCAAGCGAAAATTCTCTTTTGCCGTTTTTTAAGGCATTATAAAACTCTTTATAAACCGCATCGCCCTGAACGGTATTTTCTTTTAAACCGTTAACTTTAACACTGCCACCCAAAAATCCGAAAGCCTCAACATAAGCCGCGTTCGAGCAGTCGCCCTCAACGGTATAATTTATGTTTTCCTTTAATTTTCCGCCGTAAACGGTTATTTTATTTCCTTTAAACTCTGTTTTAATGCCGAAACTTTCAAGCACACAAAGGGTAATATCAACATAAGATTTGCTCATCAGTCTGCCAGAAAAATTCAAAACGCTTTTTCCGTCAAGTGCTGACAACACAAGCAAAATTCCCGTTATATACTGACTTGAAATTTCACCGTTTAAAGTATATTCTCCAACATCTAAATTACCGCAAACCGTAACACCGTCTTGGCTTTTTTTAAACAAAAAGCCTTTGCTTTTACATAATTTTTCGTATTCGTCAAGCGGTCTTTCCAACAGTCTTTTTGACCCTTTAAGCGTTATTTTTTTACCGAAAGTAAGACATAACGGAATTAAAAATCTTATTGTACTTCCGCTTTCACGGCAGTCAATAACCGTGTTTTCCTTTACCTTTTCCCTGCTTAAACCGCCTATAAACACCGTATCGCCCTTTATTGTTACATCGGCACCGAGGTTTTTCAGACAGTAAAGCGTAGCCGAAACATCGTCATTTAAAACAATATTGTTTATTTGTGATTCATTAGTAAAAGCACCCATAATCAGTGCCCTGTGGGCAAAACTTTTTGATGGCGGAGCCGAAATTTCACCGTTTGCACTGCTCTTTTTAAAAGTTACGGTCATATATTATGCCTCACTTAATAAAATATCTATCGCCTTTAAATATCCGTTAAGTCCAAGACCTACAACAGCGGACTTTGCGTTTTTGCGGATATAACTTATCTGCCTGTAATCTTCCCTCTTTGAAACATCAGAAATATGCACCTCAACATAGGGAATTTTTACGGCATTCAAAGCATCGGCTATTGCGATGCTTGTATGAGTATAGGCAGCAGGGTTAATCACTATACCGTCGAACCTATTAAACGCACTGCCGATTTTATCCACAATGTCACCCTCGTGGTTTGACTGGAAAATTTCTGCATAAACGCCCTTTTCGTCACAATGATTTTTAATCATTTTACAAAGAGTATCATAGTCTTCCCTGCCGTATATATCAGGCTCTCTTATTCCCAAAAGATTGAGGTTAGGCCCGTTTATTACAAGAATTTTCATAAATCTGACTCCTTAATGATTTGGTTTGCCGCTTCTTCCGCGCCGACATTTGAATCAACACATATATCGGCAACACTTTTATAAATCGGGAACCGTTCCTCATAGAGTTTTGCCAACTTTTCATAGGTTGAAGAAAGCGGTCTTGAATCTGTGATGATAAGTTTTTTCGGGTTTCTGTCCAAAAAAACAATTTTGCCGTTTTCTTTAAGTAAATCGGTGTTAACCTTTTTAAGAACAGCACCGCCGCCCGTTGCTATAACACACCCGTTAAGCAGAGAAACTTCCTTTATTATTTCGGTTTCGCAGTTTCTGAAAAATTCTTCGCCCGACTCGGTGATAATCTCTCCTGCTGATTTTGAATACTTTTTTTCTATCTCGCAATCGGTATCAACAAACTTTTTACCGAGTCTTTTTGCGATAATGTTTCCAATCGTTGTTTTGCCGCTTGCAGGCATACCCACAAGAACAATATTTTGCTTTGAATTTATTATATCGCGGTATATTTCAATGCCTTTTGAATCGGGAATATCCATACCGCTGAAAAGACGGGCGGCAAAAATCGCCTGAAACACAAGCATCATAGTTCCGCCTGCCGAGACAATTCCCATATTTTGAGCATCGCAGACAAGTTTGCTTCTTATCGGGTTATAAATAACATCAAATACTGCCTCTAAACATTTAAAAGGCTCTAATTCGGCAACACTTTCGCAGATATCAGGAAACATTCCGCAGGGTGTTGTGTTGATGATAACCTGCGCTTTATCATAGTAATTTGATATGTTTTCATATAAATCACAACCGTCGGCGGTTTTCCTTGCAAGCCGCACAACCGCTTTCGCACCGCTGTTTTCGGCAAATGCCTTTGCGGTAACCGAGGTGGCACCGTTTCCGAAAATAAGAACAAACTTGTTTTTAAGACTGACATTATTGCTTTTAACAAGCATACCGAGTCCCGAATAATCGGTATTGTAACCGTGCAAAACACCGTCTTTATTTACTACCGTGTTTACAATTTTTGTGTCTTGGGCGGTATCGTGTAGAACATCTATATACGGTATTACCGCAGTTTTATACGGTATTGTAACATTTATGCCCTTAAAATCTTTTTTACGCATAAAGGCTTCTATTTCGTTTTCGGCAAGTTCTTTAAGTTCGTAGTTGCAATTAAAAAGTTTAGGGTGAATTTCCACCGAAAAACTGTGCTTTAAGGTTTTACCGATAAGAGCATATTCCATTATTTTATACCGTCCGTGCCGTATTTTGAGGACAGCATATCAAGAAGCGTTATTGCCGTTATACTGTCAGCAACCACCCTCGCTCTGTGAACTATGCATGGGTCGTGTCTGCCGTGAGCCGTTATTACAACATTTTTGTTTTCCTTTAAATCTACCGTGTTTTGCGGTAAAGAAATAGTAGGAGTCGGCTTTACGGCAATGCGGAAAATTATAGGCTCACCGTTTGAAATTCCGCCTGAAATTCCGCCCGAATTATTTGTTTTTGTTATAACTTTTCCGTCTTTAAAACAAAACTCGTCATTGACCTTTGAGGCATAACTTTCGGCAAACTCAAATCCCAAACCGAACTCAACACCTTTAACGGCGGGAATTGAAAACAGTGCGTGGGAAAGTGTTCCCTCAAGTGTATCGAAATACGGCTCGCCGACACCTGCAGGCATACCGGTAACGGCAGTTTCGATAATACCGCCGATACTGTCATTATTCGCCTTTGTTTGTTCTATTTTTTTTAACATTAAATCGGCTTTTTCACTGTCTAAAACGGCAAATTCCGCACCGTTTAATTTTTCTATATCGCAGTTTATGTCTTCAAAATCTCTATCTGTTATATCACCGATTTTCTTTATATGACTGCCTATTAAAATGCCTTTGCTTTTTAAAACCGAAACGGCAATGGCACCTGCGGCAACGATAGGTGCCGTAAGGCGACCGCTTGAATGGCCGCCGCCCGACAAAACACCGCACTCGCCGTATTTCGCAAAATAGGTATAATCTGCGTGAGAGGGACGGGGTTTTAAATACAGGTCATCATAGTCACCCGATTTTATATCAGTATTTTCAATGACTATGCATATAGGCGTTCCGGCGGTTTTGCCGTTATACACACCGCTTAAAATCTTAAAATTATCGGTTTCGGCACGGGGCGTGGATATACTGCCCGACGGTCTTCTCTTTGAAAGTTGAGATTTTATAAAATCTTCGTCAATAATAACGCCCGAGGGTATGCCGTCAAGAACGGCGCCTATTGCTTCGCCGTGGCTTTCGCCGAACAAAGTTACCGAAACATTGTTACCAAAGGTGTTTTTCATAATCTTATGCCTTCATTCCTTTTTCAAAACTTCCCGCAACCTTTAAGTTTTCGCAGGCGTTTTTGAGTTCTTCCAACATTTTTTGACCGTTTTCGGAATAGATGTTACCCTCGCCCTCAGCGTAGAAATAATGCTCCCAATTTTCAATTCTTGTGGGGCGGGACTTTAAATCTACCAAATTAAATCCTCGCTTTGCTATAACCGACATTGCCTTTGATAAAGCACCCGCCTCATTTTTAACGGTAAACATAACAATAAAACGGTTATCCTTTAAAGACTTTTCTTTTCTTGCACGGGAAAAGACGGCAAATCTCGTTATATTACTGCCCGAAGTGTTTACATTTTCTTTGATGATTTTAAGTCCGGCATCTAATGCGGCATCTTTGCTTGCTATTGCACCGAGCGATTTATCATTTTTTTGTTTTACAATCTGAACAGCGGCGGAAGTGCTTGAAGTATCTACCGTTTTAAAACCCGATTCTTCAATAAATTTTCCGCACTGAATAAGCGCTTGAGGATGGCTTAAAACGGTTTTTATATCCTCTGCCGTTGCGGTTTTAAGTCCTACAAGATTTTCTCTTATATCAAGTTCAAAAATACCGTTTATATAAAGATTTCCGAAAAAAGCAAGGTCAAGCACCGCACCGACATCGCCGCCGAAACTGTTTTCAATAGGCAAAAAAGCACAGTCGCATTCTCCGCTTTCGGCAGCGGCAAACGCCGAAGTAAAATCGGGATAAAACTTATGTGAAGAACCGTTTAAAATCCTCTCCGCCGCAATGTCCGCAAAAGCACCTTTTGTGCCGTTGATTGCAATGCTCATATCTCCCAAAAGATTTTTTTGATATGCTTTTGATATTTTCATTGTCGCCTTGATAAAATCGGTATAATACGGAAGATACTCGCTGTTTTTAATTAAATTACAGTTGTTTTCTATTACTTCCGTTTCTCTTAACCTGTCTTCAATCGGCATACCCGTTGCTTTTTTGTATTCGGCAACCTCTTTCGCTTGGTCCATTCTGAGCTCAAAAAGTTCTGCAATTTTATTATCAATATCGTTTATTTTCTTTCTCGTTTCTTTTATCTCTTTCAAAAAATCACCTTATTTTTTGTATTCTTCAAAAAGTTTTTTAAACGCCGGTATTGACCTTTCAATTTGTTCGTAACTTACACAGTAGGCTATTCTTATGTAACCCTCTATACCGAATGAGTCACTCGGAACAAGCAAAAGTTCATACTTCTTTGCCCTCTCGCAAAATGCGTTTGCATCAGGTTCAAGCGACTTTACAAAAAGATAAAATGCACCGTCGGGACGAATGGCGTCAAAACCTATTTCGGTTAAAGAGTTATATAAAAGATTTCTGTTCTTGGCGTATTTTTCAATGTCGGGCGACATTCCGTCGCACTCGCCTGCAACATACTGCAAAAGGCTCGGCGCACAAACATAGCCGGATGCCCTGCCCGCTCCGCACACTGCGGCAAATATGCCGTCATCATTCTCGGCGCAGGGCGATACCATTATGTATCCTATGCGCTCTCCCGGGAGAGAAAGCGATTTACTGTAGGAATAGCAAACCACCGTGTTATCGTAAATATTCGGAATATACGGCACTTCTGTATCGCCGTAAACTATCTCTCTGTATGGCTCATCGCAAATAATATAAATTGCTTCGCCGCTTTTATCGGAATATTCTTTTAAAAGTTTTGCAAGCGCTTTTATGTCGTCTTCGGCAAAAACAACACCCGACGGGTTGTTGGGTGAATTTATGATAATCGCCTTTGTTTTACCGCTTAGCGCATTTGCGATTTTCTCGGTATCAATACCAAGGTCGCTCTCCCTTGTGGATACTATTACGGCTTTAGCACCCGCATTTTCAACAAACACCTTGTATTCGGGGAAAAACGGTGCCAAAACTATAACCTCATCATCCTTATTGCAGAGTGCTTTAAGTGTTATTTCAAGAGACGCCGCCGCACCGCAGGTCATATATATATGCGAAGCATCGGTAGTAAAGCCGAAACGCTTACCGATATTGTTTGCAATAACTGTTCTTGTATTCATATCACCCGCCGCAGAAGTATATCCGTGAAGTTCCACACTCTCACGGGTGTTTATAAGATTTATTATGGTTTCGTTGACCTTTTCAGGTGCGGGAATATTCGGATTTCCGAGACTGAAATCAAAAACATTTTCTTCCCCGATTTCCTTTTTCCTTTTGTTTGAATATTCAAATATCTGTCTTATTGCAGACGGTTTTTTGCCGAGTTCTTCCATTTCCTTGCAAATCATAATATCACTCCAAGATAATATATTTGTTATATTATAACAAACCTTTCCTGTCAGTGCAAGTATAAAGCATATTTGTATAACACATATTTCGAGCGGTTTTTCTTGACCGTAATAAAATTTCGTGATATACTGTAAATCACCGCAAAAGATAAGGAGTTGACTGCTTTGGAAGGGACAAAACTTATAACCAAAAACCGTCAGGCATATCACGAATATTTTGTTCTGCAAACATTTGAAGCAGGTATTTCTCTTTGCGGTACAGAGGTAAAGTCGATAAGGCAGGGCGGCGTTAATTTAAAGGACGCATGGGTTAATGTTGAAAACGGCGAAATGATAATAAAGCAAATGCATATAAGTCCTTATGAATACGGCAACATCTTCAACCGTGATTCAAAAAGAGACCGAAAATTACTTATGCATAAGCGTGAAATTATGCGCCTTTTCGGTGAGGTCAAGCAGCAAAGTCTTACACTCATTCCCCTTTCGCTCTACTTTAAAGGCTCAAAGGTTAAGGTTGAACTCGGACTTTGCAAGGGTAAAAAACTTCACGATAAGCGTGATGTTGCCGCCAAAAACGATGCAAACCGTGCAATAGAGCGTGCAATAAAAGAGCAAAACAGATAATTTTCACTTATTGACTATTCACTGTAACTTATCACTTAAAATTCGGGGGCGTAAAGGTTTCGACAGGGATTTTGAACTTACGGAAGCGAGCAGAGGTGCAGAACCTCTTAAAAATCTGCAACTTAAAATTAACTGACACTAAAACTGTTAAATTAGCAGCTTAATTTAAGCTGCTCGTCCGATAAGAGAGGACCGCGGCTCTTAAAGGGCGTCATTCAGCGGTGAAAGTGAGCAAAGAGGCGGCTCGACCTTTGCCACGGAATAGAGTCTACCAAACCGTTAAGCCTGACTGTCGGCGTAACGGCAAGGGAAACAAAAAAGACACTCTGCGCTCGGAGATGCCGTAAGGAATAGATTTTTGGACGGGAGTTCGACTCTCCCCGCCTCCACCAGTCGAGGGGCTCGACACCCAATTCGAGAATGCAGTCGGTGCAAACATAAAGTTTTTATGCCCGACCGTGAGTTCGTCTATGGTTGCGGATGCTTCACCAGTCGAGGGGCTCGACACCCAATTGAGAATGCAGTCGGTGCAAGCATAAAGTTTTTGTGCCCGACCGTGAGTTCGTCTTTGGTTGCAGATGCTCCACCATGAAAAAGCAAGTTGAAAGACTTGCTTTTTTCAATGAAGTCGCCCTGACGGGCTAATGGAGAATGAAGACGCTTCGCTAATGAAGAAATTAAGGTGTTCGCCTCGCTCACAAATTATTAAGGGCGGCTTCGCCGACGAAATATAAAAGCTACGAGAATTCAACACCGTCCAATCGCATTGTTACGAGCAAAGCGCACTATTATGAATTTCTTTAAGTCTTTGATTGAAAAATGATTTTTTGTGTGGTATAATCTTTTTATTGATTTTTGTTTTTCGGGAGAAAGGCTTATGCGTATTGTTATTAAGGTTGGAACAAGCACTTTAACTCACAAAACAGGGCGTCTTAATGTTCGCCGTGTTGAAGAACTTTGTAAGGTTATAAGCGATATTAAAAACGCAGGACACGAAATTGTTTTCGTAAGCTCGGGCGCTATCGGAATGGGTGTGGGAAAGCTTGCACTTTCTACCCGTCCTGATGATATACCGACAAAGCAGGCGGCTGCAGCTGTAGGTCAATGCGAACTCATGTATACATACGATAAACTTTTCAGCGAATACAACCACACGGTAGCTCAGATTCTCATAACGAATAATGATATAGAAAATGAAGAACGCCACAACAATTTTAAAAACACCATTACCCGTTTGCTTGAACTCGGTTCCATACCGATTGTAAATGAAAACGATACAGTATCTACCGAAGAAATTGTTATCGGCGATAATGACACTTTAAGTGCCATCACGGCAGTAAGCGTCGGTGCCGATTTGCTTGTTATCCTTTCGGATATTGACGGTCTTTACACTTCCGACCCGAAAACAGACAAAAATGCGAAACTGATTACAAGGGTAAATTCGGTTGACGATAATCTCTATCTTATTGCAGGCGGAAAAGGTTCGTCGCTCGGGACGGGCGGAATGGTCACAAAACTCAACGCCGCAAAGATTTGTCTTGATTCAAACTGCGATATGATTATAGTAAACGGAAGCAAGCCTGCCGTTCTATACGATATTTTGGACGGAAAACATATAGGCACACTTTTTACGGTGAAAGAAAATGACTGATATGCTTAAAAATGCCAAAGCGGCAAAATACGATATTTCCTCACTTAATACCGAAAAGAAAAACTCACTTTTGTTTTCTATGGCAGATGCGCTGATTGAAAACACGGACAAAATACTGTTTGCAAACGATATTGATATTAAAAATGCAAACGGTAAAATAAGCGAAGTAATGATTGACCGTTTAAGACTCACTAAAGAGCGCATAGAGGCTATGGCAAAAGGAATAAAAGATGTTGCTTTGCTTCCTGACCCCGTTGGCAGAGTTTTTGACGGTTTCACAAGAAAAGACGGACTTAAAATCGAAAAGGTTTCGGTGCCGTTCGGCGTGGTTGCAATAATTTACGAAAGCCGACCGAATGTAACTTCAGATGCGGCGGCACTTTGTATTAAAAGCGGAAATGTATGTATTCTCCGCGGCGGAAAAGAGGCATTTAACTCGGCAAACGCGATAGTAGATGCGCTTAAAATCGGAATAAAGGCTTGCGGCGTAAACGAAAACATATTAAATCTTGTTAATGATACAAGCCGTGACAGTGCAACCGCACTTATGACCGCAAACGGATATGTTGATTTGCTTATTCCGCGCGGCGGTGCAGGGCTTATAAATGCCGTAGTGAAAAATGCAACCGTTCCGTGTATTCAAACGGGAACGGGTATATGCCACATTTATGTTGATAAATCTGCCGACTTCCAAATGGCGCTTGATATAATAGAAAACGCCAAGTTGAGCCGTCCGAGTGTTTGCAATGCAGAAGAAGTTTTACTCGTAAACAATGATATTGCAAAAGAATTTTTGCCTCTGCTTAAGCAAAGGCTTGTCGATAAGCGGACAAACGAAGGTCTTTCGCCTGCCGAACTGCGTTTGTGTGAAAATTCCTCAAAAATCATAGAGGGTGTAAGCGCAGGTCAAAATGATTTTGACACCGAATTTTTAGATTACATTCTTGCTGTTAAGTGCGTATCGGATGTTTATGAAGCGGTTTCGCATATCAGTGAGCACTCAACGGGACACAGCGAAGCAATAATAACAGGCACAAAAGAAAACGCAGATTATTTTGTCAGCCGTGTAGACAGTGCCGCAGTTTATGTAAATGCTTCCACCCGTTTTACCGACGGCGGTGAATTCGGGCTTGGCTGTGAAATGGGAATTTCAACCCAAAAGTTACACGCAAGAGGCCCTATGGGACTTAACGAACTTAACACTTATAAATATGTTATCCGCGGAAACGGCAACATAAGATAGGAGTAAATATGAGATACGGTTTTATCGGCTGCGGAAATATGGGCGGTGCGTTGGCGCTTGCCCTTTCAAAAACGACAAAGGATATTATGCTTTCGGATATTGATGAAAGCAAGTCAAAATCGCTTGCCGAAAAGTTAGGCGTAAGTTTCGGCACAAACACAGAAGTTGTTAATAACTGCGAACGGATATTTTTCGGTGTAAAACCGCAGGTTATGGCGGATATGATCAGCGGAATAAAAGACTCTTTAAAAAACAAAGACACCGTTATTATCACAATGGCGGCAGGAATAAAAACCGAAACCGTAGAAAATGAAATCGGGGTTAAACTGCCTATTATAAGGATAATGCCGAATACCCCCGTATTGCTCGGAAAAGGTCTTATTTTATATTGCACCAACTCTCTTGTAAGCGATAAAACGGTTGAAAGTTTTGTAAACGATATGCAGTTTGCAGGTATGCTTGATGAAATAAGCGAAGACCTTATGGATGCGGGATGTTCGCTTTCGGGGTGCGGACCTGCGTTTATGTATATGTTTGCGCTTTCTCTTGCAAACGGTGCAAGAGAGTGCGGTATTGAAAGTGAAAAAGCAATAAAATACGCGGCGCAGACAATGTCGGGCTCTGCGGAAATGCTTTTAAAATCGGGCATAGACCCTCAAACGCTGATAAGCAATGTATGTTCTAAAGGCGGAAGCACGATAGAAGGTGTAAAAGCCCTCGAAAATGCAAACTTAAACGAAATAGGAATTTCCGCCGTTAAGGCTTCGTTTAAACGAAACAAAGAACTCGGAAAATCATAAAAGAACGCACCGTTTAAAATTAAAAAACGGTGCGTTAAATTTAACCTTTAAAAACAAATACCGAAAACTCATTTTTACATTTCGGACATATTGTTTTGTGTTTACCCTTTTTCCTCGGCAGTCTTAAAACTGCTTTACAGTGAGGACATTTTTTATAAATGTGCGATGTATCCGCTCTTCTTTCTTTTGCGGTTTTAAAATATTTTGAAATTTTAAAAACAAAACCGCTTACAATATTATTTTCTTTTCTTCGTGCCTCGATATTTCTTGAAAAGGCTCTTAAAAATGCAAGAATAATTATTGCGTAAACTATTAACTGAATAACAAAAAGACGCAAAAAAGTATTTACGATTGCAAGAACTGCACCTAAAGAGAAAAGAACATAAAAGGTGGTATCTATACCGTATCTCCCCTGCATAAACTGCATAATCTTGTATCTTATATTCATAAAATTTTTCCTTTCGGCTTTTCTTTATGCTTTTATTATACCGATATTACGGTAATATTTGTTAATAAAGCATTAAAATATCTTGATAATACAAAAATGTTATTGTATAATATTTTGTAATTAAATTTCTGTGGTGATACTATGATTAAAAAATATCTTAACCGAATTTTCATTGACGGACTTTCGGGTATGGCGCTCGGACTTTTTTCAACCCTTATTATAGGGACAATCATATGCCAGATAGGAACAATATTCAGCGATATTGTTTTAGGTGTGTATATAACCGAAATCGGAAATGTGGCAAAATCGCTTACGGGTGCCGGAATCGGCGTAGGTGTTGCAGTAAAGCTGAAGTCTTCTCCGCTTACGGCGGTTTGTGCGGCAGTTTGCGGAATGATAGGCGCTTTCCCCGATTTAAAACTCGAAAATTTTGCAGTCGGCAAACCGGGTGAGCCGCTCGGCGCATTTATTGCCGCTATTGTTGCAATAGAAATCGGCAGACTTATTTCGGGCAAGACTCAGCTTGATATAATTCTCACTCCCCTTTGCTGTATAGCCGCAGGTGCCGCCGCAGGATATTTCGTAGGTCCGTATATTTCATTTGCTATGAAGTGGCTCGGCAACCTTGTAAACATAAATGTTGAAGCGAGTCCGATTATAGGCGGTCTTGTTGTGTCGGTTGTGATGGGTATGCTTTTAACCCTCCCGATTTCCTCCGCCGCCATCGGAATTTCAATGGGAATCACGGGACTTGCCGCAGGTGCCGCAACGGTGGGCTGTTGCTGTAATATGGTAGGCTTTGCCGTAATAAGTTACCGTGAAAACAAGGTGGGCGGTCTTTTGGCACAAGGTATCGGAACATCTATGCTTCAAGTGCCGAACATAATAAGAAATCCGCTTATATGGGTGCCTTCTATAATCTCGAGTGCAATTTTAGGTCCTGTTTCTTCGGCACTTTTAAAAATGGAAAGCAATGCAGTAGGCTCCGGAATGGGCTCTGCCGGTCTTGTAGGTCAGTTTATGACCTTTGATACTATGACCGGCGCAGGTGTAGGAACTGCAAAAACCGTAATCGAAATAATTATTATGCAGTTTGTGTTGCCTGCGGTTATTTCGCTTGCCGTTGCCGAAGGTATGAGAAAGTTAAAGTTTATAAAGTCAGGCGACCTAAAACTTTCGGACACAAAAGATGCGTAAATCGGAACTAACCTTAAAAGCGGTAGAAGCACTCGAAAACCTATACCCCGATGCAATTTGTTCTCTTTGCTATAAAAACGCTTTTGAACTGCTTATTGCAACGCGGCTTTCTGCACAATGCACCGATGCCCGTGTAAATATTGTAACTCCTGCGCTTTTTAATAAATATCCCGATGCAAAATCACTTGCAAATGCAAATTTAAGTGATGTTGAGGATATAATAAAAACCTGCGGACTTTATAAAACAAAGGCAAAAGATTTAATCGGCATTGGTAAAATGCTGACCGAAGATTTCGGCGGTGTTGTTCCCGATTCTATTGAAGAACTCACAAAACTGCCGGGTGTCGGCAGAAAAACCGCAAATTTAGTTTGCGGTGATATCTACGGTGCGCCTGCCGTTGTCACAGATACGCATTTTATCCGTCTTTGCAACAGATTAGGTCTTGTTAACACAAAGGAGCCGAAAAAGGTGGAGGAAGCTATGCGTCAGCTTCTGCCTAAGGATAAATCTTCTGATTTTTGCCACAGAACCGTGCTTTTCGGCAGAGATATATGCACAGCAAGAAAAGCAAACTGTATTAAATGTCCGCTTGATAAGGTTTGTCCCAAAAAAATTTAGCAATTAAAAAAAGAGGTCTTTAAAAATGAATCAAAAAAGAGTTGCCGCCATTCACGATATTTCCTGCTTCGGCAAGTGTTCGCTCACCGTTGCATTGCCTATTATTTCAGCGGCGGGAATTGAAACTGCGGTTATTCCGACCGCCGTTTTATCCACACACACCGGCGGTTTCTCGGGTTTTACTTTCAGAGATTTAACCGAAGATATTTTGCCCGTTGCAAATCACTGGAAAAAGGAAAACATATCGGTTGACTGTGTATATACGGGTTATTTAGGCTCAAAGGAGCAAATCGGTATTGTAAAAGAAGCAATAGAAATTGTAAAACGAAAAGGCGGTATTACGGTTGTTGACACCGTTATGGCGGACAACGGAAAATTATACGGCGGTTTTCCCGAAGATTTCCCGAACGAAATGAAAAAGCTCTGCGAAGTTGCCGATATAATTACTCCGAATATCACCGAGGCGGCATTTATGCTTAACATTCCTTATAAGCAAGGTCCCTATGACAAGCAATATATTGAGGAAATTTTAAAAGGACTTTCCGAAATCACAAACGGAAAAATAGTGCTTACGGGTGTTTATTTCGATAATGAGAAAATCGGTGCGGCAACCTATGAAAACGGAAAAACAACCTATCTGTTTTCAAATATTGTCGATGCGGCATATCACGGAACGGGCGATATATTCACAAGTGCCGTGGTTTGCGGAATACTAAACGGAAAATCACTTAATGAGTCTACACAGATTGCCTGCGATTTTACGGCTGGCTGCATAAAAAGGACAAAAGAAAATCACCCCGATATGAAATACGGAGTGAACTTTGAAGCGGAGATACCCACTTTAATTAAGTATTTAGGACTATAAAATATATAATCAGCATACAAAAAACCGGCAGTTATTTGACTGCCGGTTTTTATGTATCAATTAGTCTTCGCTGATTGCCTCAACGGGACAGCCCGCAGCACAAGCACCGCAAGAGCAGCACTTCTCGGGGTCGATTTCAAAATGAGCATCGCCCTCGGCAATAGCCTCGCAAGGACAATTACCTGCACAAGCACCGCAGCTTATGCAATCATCGGAAATTTTAAAAGCCATCAAAAACACCTCCATACATAGTGTCGCTTTAAAAAAAGGCATTACCCTTTAAGCCTAAAATTATTGTAACAATAAACCGATAAAAAAGCAAGAGAAAAATTTTAACTTTCGCTCGTTTCGGCTTTCTTTTTTCTTGAAAGCACTTTAACATATTTTCTGTTTGTTTTAAACGGAATACCGTCTTCTGTATTCGGTTTAACAAGCAAATTGCCCGTTATCATATTTACATCAATAACCGTGCCAGTCCCCTCGTCTGCTTTGACAACAGCACCGAGCGGAGGCGTGATTTTCATAAGATAATCATATGAATCCTGCTCATATTTAAGACAGCACATAAGTCTTCCGCAACTGCCCGAAATTTTGGTCGGATTAAGAGAAAGTCCCTGCTCTTTCGCCATTTTTATTGAAACGGGCTGAAAATCGTCAAGGAATTGCTTACAGCAGTAAGGATAACCGCAAATGCCGAGACCGCCTAACATTCTCGCTTCATCACGCACACCTATCTGTCTTAACTCTATACGGGTATGAAAATGCGCTGCCAAGTCCTTTACAAGTTCACGGAAATCTACCCTGCCGTCCGCCGTAAAGAAAAAGGTTATCTTGCTCGAATCAAAAGAATATTCAACCTCAACAAGTTTCATTTCAAGGTTATGTTCTTCAATCTTTTTAAGACAAATATCAAATGCCTCAGGCTCTTTTTTCTTATTTTCTTCGGCTTTTTTTATGTCGTTTTCGGTTGCAACTCTTATAACTTTTTTAAGCGGAGCAACAACATCTTCGTCCTCTACGGTCTTTGCCTTTTCGGATATTTTACCCATTGCAAGTCCTGCCGCAGTATCAACTATTACCGTTGTTCCGACACTCATTTCTTCGTCTAACGGCTTAAAATAATAACTTCTTCCGCCTTCGCTGAATTTAACGGATATAACCTTTGTCATACTACACCTCTTATATCAAAACTGTTCGTTTCTTAAATCTTTGAATTTGCAAACTGCCGCCGAAACCAAAAGCGGCATATTCACATTTGTATTTATTAAGTCTATATATTCGCCCGACTGCTCGAATATCCTGCTTAAAACTCTCATTCTGTAATTTGAAATATTGTTTTCCTTTATTTCATTTACACATTCGCTTTTTAAATTTGCGAAAAATTCTTCCGCACCCTTGCGGTCTTTTTCAAATGGTTTTAAGGATAACAGCATTTCGTAATATTTTCCGTCAAAAAGCAAACTTAAAAATTCCTTTGCCGCACCGCTTTCGTCTATACATTCCTTACCTGCAAGTTTTAATATACTGCACCTTGAAATCACGGTTGCAAGCTGTAAAGACCTTGAAGGAGTGAGAAGTATAAAGACCGTGCTTTGCGGAGGCTCTTCCAAGACTTTAAGCAATGCATTTTGTGCCTGTTCGTTCATAAGTTCGGCGTTTTCGATAATGAAAACCTTTCTTTGCGCCGAATGGGGAAGCACATAAGCATCTGCCCTTAATTTTCTTATTTGAGCCACCGATATGAATTTTTTGTTTTCTTCGGGACTGATAAATATAATATCGGGGTTTGAAAAATCGTCGGTAATTTTACACTGACGGCATTTTAAACAGGGTTTTAAACTGCCCTCGCAGACAATACCCTTTGCAATGTAAATTCCCGCTTCCTTACGGTTTTCAAAAGTTGCACCCTCAATTAAAAATGAGTGCGGTATTTTACCGCTTGAAAGCATATTATTTACATTTGAGAATGATTTTTCACCGAAAATATCGGAAATCATAACACAAAGCCAACCTTTTTCATTGCCTTAAAGTAGGTCTTGCGGGCAACCTTTTCGGCTTTATCTGCACCGTCTTTAAAGAGCCTTTCAAGTTCGGCTTTATCCGAGATAAACTTATTGTAGTTTTCTCTTATCGGCGCTAATTCATCGGCAACAGCCTCGCCTACCGCAAGTTTAAAGTCGCCGTAACCTTTGCCCTCGAATTCTTTTTCGATTTCGGCAGCCGTTTTGCCCGTAATTGCACCGTAAATTGTAATAAGATTCGAGATTCCTTTTTTGTCCTCACTCATTATTATACCGCTTCCGCTGTCGGTAACGGCTCTTTTGAACTTTCTTATAATCGTATCTTTATCGTCAAGTATGGCAACCCACGCATTTGCATTTTCGTCCGATTTGGACATCTTCTTTTCGGGGTCTTGAAGCGACATAACACGGGCTCCCGCTTTGGGTATGTATGGCTCGGGAATTGTAAAGACATCTCCGTAAATTCGGTTAAACCTTTCGGCTATATCTCTTGCAATTTCAAGATGCTGTTTTTGGTCGGCACCTACCGGCACAAAATCGGGTTTGTAAAGCAAAATATCCGAAGCCATAAGCACAGGATAGGAGAAAAGTCCCACATTTACATTGTCGGCGTGTTTTGCCGACTTATCCTTAAACTGCGTCATACGGGACATCTCACCGAACTGCGTATTGCAGGAAAGTATCCACGAAAGGCAGGCATGCTCAGGCACCTGCGACTGAATAAACAGTGTGCTTTTTTCGGGGTCAAGACCTAATGCCAACATAATTGCATAGGTTGAATATATCTGTGAACGCAATTTCTGCGGTTCCTGACGGACTGTTATTGCATGTAAATCTGCAACGGCAAATGTGCAGTCAAATTCATCCTGCATATTAACCCAATTTTTCAAAGCACCCAAATAATTACCGAGCGTTAACATTCCGCTTGGCTGAATACAACTTAATACTTTCTTTTTTTCTGTAGCCTCGCACATAAAAAGGCACCTCACTTAAAATATATTTAAAAACTTAGTTTTCACTGAAATCTTCAAGAATAAGTCCCTCATTTTTTTCGAGTGCCCAATTTATATTCCACTCGCTTGTAAATATGAGAAGATTATTACCCTTAAAGTCCTGCACCCACTTCGTATCCGAAGTAAGATTTAACGATTTAACATCTATATTTTCATTTCCTATCCAACGGATATGCTGGAAAGGCAGGTTGTTTCTTATTACATCAACATTGTATTCATTTTTAAGCCTGTATTCAAGCACTTCAAACTGCAAAACGCCTACAACGCCGACAATTACCCTTTCCATTCCCGTATCGGGTTCGTGGAAAATCTGAATTGCGCCCTCTTGCGCTATTTGTTCCACACCCTTAACAAACTGCTTTCGTTTAAGACTGTCAACCTGCTCTATCATTGCAAAATGCTCGGGAGCAAATGTGGGAATACCCTCAAACCGCACCTTGTGTTTGGGTGCGCAAACGGTATCGCCTATCGAAAAAATACCGGGGTCAAAAACGCCGATAATATCACCTGCATACGCTTCGTTTATTATCTGCCTATCCGATGCCATAAGCTGTTGAGGTTGTGAAAGACGCAGGGTTTTTCCGCCTTGAACATGCAAATATTCTTTATCACGCTCAAACCTGCCCGAACAAATTCGCATAAAGGTCATTCTGTCCCTATGCGCTTTATTCATATTCGCCTGAATTTTAAAAACAAATGCCGAAAAATTATCGTCGGTCGGTTCAACCGTGCCTTCCGCCGTGTTTCTTGCAAGCGGAGGCAGTGTCATTTTAAGAAAATTCTCAAGAAACGGCTCTACGCCGAAATTTGTCAGTGCCGAGCCAAAAAATACAGGTGTTAACTCGCCCTTATGAACCTTATCAATATCAAAATCAAAACTTGCACCGTCAAGAAGTTCTATTTGGTCTACAAGGTCTTTCCTTTGATATTCACCGATTATTTCGTCGAGTTTATCGGTATCGCTTATATCACACTCTATCGCCTTTAGTTTTTCCTGACCTTTATGAAATTCGTTAAACGCCATAATTTGCTTCTTTGTTCGGTCATAAACACCCTTAAAGTCGGTGCCGCAACCTATAGGCCAGTTAATCGGGTATGTGCCTATGCCAAACTCCTTTTCAAGTTCGTCAAGAAGTTCAAAAGGGTCTCTCGCCTCACGGTCAAGTTTATTTATGAATGTGAAAATCGGAATGTGGCGTCTTGCCGTAACCTTAAACAGTTTCCTCGTTTGAGGCTCTATACCTTTCGCCGCATCTATTACCATTACAACACTGTCAGCCGCCATTAGCGTTCTGTAAGTATCCTCTGAGAAATCTTGGTGTCCCGGTGTATCAAGTATATTTATGCAATAGCCCTCATATTCAAACTGCATAACCGAAGAAGTAATCGAAATACCTCTTTGTTTTTCAAGTTCCATCCAGTCCGAAACAGCGTGTTTTGCCGTTGCCTTTCCCTTTACCGAACCTGCCGTCTGAATTGCGCCTCCGTATAAAAGTAATTTTTCGGTAAGCGTTGTTTTACCTGCATCGGGGTGGGAAATTATTGCAAAGGTTCTGCGCCTTGAAATTTCATCTTTTAAAGCCACTCGCTTTAACTCCTTTAAGTGCATATTTAATCAATATATTTTAACACAAAATATTATATATATCAAGTTATTAACCCAAAAAAATCAGGCGTGCTTTAAAAACACACCCGATTTTTTAAAATTTGATTATTTTGCGTAGTCAACAACACGGTTTTCTCTTATGAGATTTACCTTGATTTGACCGGGATATTCAAGTTCTTCTTCTATGCGTTTTGCAATATCTCTTGCAATAATAGTCATTTTATCATCGCTTACAACCTCGGGCTTAACGATAATTCTTATCTCTCTGCCCGCCTGAATTGCGAAAGAGCCCTCAACACCGTTAAAGGAATTGGCGATTTCCTCAAGTTTTTCAAGTCTCTTAATATAACTTTCAATGTTTTCTCTGCGGGCGCCCGGTCTTGCGGCTGAAATTGCATCTGCCGCCTGAACTATGCAGGCAATAACCGTTTTCGCTTCAATCTCACCGTGGTGTGCGTGAATTGCATGGATAACCGCTTCGTTTTCTTTATACTTTTTGGCGGCCTCTACACCGAGTTGAATATGCGAACCTTCCTGCTCGTGGTCTATCGCCTTGCCTATATCGTGCAAAAGTCCCGCACGCTTAGCCAATGTAACATCGGCACCGAGTTCCGATGCCAAAAGTCCCGATAAATGACAAACTTCAAGCGAGTGATTGAGCACATTTTGTCCGTAACTTGTGCGGAAATGCAGACGGCCAAGCAATTTGATAAGTTCGGGGTGCAAATTGTGAACGCCCGACTCTATCATGGCACGCTCGCCCTCCTGCTTGATAACGGCATCAACTTCGGCTGTGGCTTTTTGAACGGTTTCTTCAATTCTTGCCGGATGAATTCTGCCGTCGGTAATGAGTTTTTCAAGCGTTACTCTTGCAATTTCACGACGGATAGGCTCAAAACTCGAAACGGTGATAGCCTCGGGAGTATCGTCGATGATAAGGTCAACACCGGTAGCGTTTTCAATAGCACGGATATTTCTGCCCTCACGGCCTATGATTCTGCCCTTCATTTCGTCATTCGGAAGTGCAACAACCGAAACGGTCATTTCGGAAGAATGGTCTGCGGCACAGCGCTGAATTGCTCTGCCCAAAACCTCACGCGCCATATTTGAAGATTCTTCTTTGATTTGCTGCTCAAAATCTTTAATGCGAACTGCCTTTTCGTGTGAAAGTTCGCCGTCAAGAATTTCAAGCAAATAAGCCTTTGCCTGTTCTTTTGAATAGCCGGAAATCTTCTCGAGCATTTCCATCTGGCTCTTTTTGAGGCGCTCACATTCCTCGATTTTTGCATCAATTTCTTTTGCCCTCTCGGAAAGTTTTTCTTCTTTAGCCTCTAAATTATCTGATTTTCTGTCAAGTGTTTCTTCTCTTTGGAGAAGACGGTGCTCCTGACGCTGAACTTCGCTTCTGCGCTCTCTTAAATCCTTTTCGGTTTCCTGACGCAACTGATGAATTTCATCTTTTGCCTCAAGGAGAGTTTCTTTTTTGCGAGTTTCCGCAGTCTTTAAAGCATCGTTAAGTATGCGTTTTGCTTCTGTTTCGGCAGAGCCGATTGCCTTTTCGGCAGATTTTTTACGGTAAGATGAGCCGCCGAAAAAACCTACAACGCCGAGTGCCAACGCAGCGATACCTAAAATTGCGTATCCCATAGGTTTAAAACCTCCTTATATTAAAAACGGAATTTTCGGACAAAATCAGAAGAAAAATACGAATATATAGTGCCCGACGGGAGCCGTTGTTACCTCCCGATTATCATTAGCAGCAACCAACTGCCACATAAGATTTGCCTGCCTTTCGCCAACAAAGGCAAACATAACCCGACAGAATATATTTTAACATCATTATAAATATATGTCAAGGCAAACATACTATTTATGGCATAATTTTTCAAGCGCACAACAATTTGTTGTGTATTAAAGTTTAAAAAACGGTATACAAGTATTTGACAACACCATTAATAGTTGTTATAATCACTTATGTGTGATTTCAATTATTACGGTAAATTTCGTATCCAATAATTCTTATGGGGGGAAACGATGAAACACGAAGTTTTATTATCATCTCCGCCTATTTTGCGTGATTTTCTTACATACAGCGAGACGATTAAAGGCAAGTCCTCCCGTTCGGTTGACGAATATTTTTTAGATTTGCAGACATTTTTCAGGTATTTACTGCTTATAAGAGGAAAAGTTAACAGCGGAGTGGAATTTGAAGATATTTCGATTATGGGTGTTGATGCCGAACTGATAAATTCGGTTACGATTTCCGACCTTTATTCCTTTATCGTTTTTTGCAAAGATTCAAGAGGTAACGGTGCGGCAACGAGGGCAAGAAAAACCTCAACACTCCGTATTTTCTTTAAATACCTTACAAACCAAATACATTTGCTTGAGGTAAACCCTGCCGAAATGCTTGATTCACCAAAGGTCAGGCAGTCGCTCCCCAAACACCTGACTCTTGAAGATTCCTTAAATCTTTTAAACTGTGTTGACGGAGACTATAAAGAAAGAGATTACTGTATTTTAACGCTGTTTTTAAACTGCGGTATGCGTTTATCGGAACTTTGCGGAATAAACTTAGGCGATATCCGTTCCGACGGCACATTAAAACTGCTCGGAAAAGGTAACAAGGAACGCATAGTATACTTAAACGATGCGTGCAGAGATGCGATAGCCGAATATATGAAAGTGCGCCCGAACGGCAGTATTGTGGTGACCGATAAAAATGCACTTTTCATAAGCCGTAACAAAAAGCGCATAAGCACTAAAACCGTTCAGTATATTGTTAAAAAGTATCTTGAAAAGGCAGGACTCGGCGGTCAGGGACTTTCAACCCACAAATTACGGCACACCGCCGCAACACTTATGTATCAACACGGAAATGTTGATATCCGTGTGCTGAAAGATATTTTGGGACACGCAAATTTAGGCACAACGCAGATTTACACGCACATTTCCGATAATCAAATAAAAAATGCCATTGATGCAAACCCGCTTTCAAGCGTAAAATCAAAGGGTAAAAATTCAAAAACCGCAAACGGTAACGGAGGAAACGATAATGAGTAAAATAGTAATTGCAAGCGACAGCACAACCGATTTAAGTCCGGAACTTATCGAGCGTTACGGTATTAAAATCTTACCGCTTACAATAACCTTAGGCGGAAAACCGTATCTCGACGGTCAGGAAATAACCGCCGACGATATTTATGATTATTATGAGAAAACGGGTGAACTGCCCAAAACTACTGCCGCAAATGTAGGTGAATACATCGATTTCTTTGCAGAACTCAAAAAGGACGCCGACGCAGTTTTATTCTTTTCGCTTTGTTCGCTTATGTCCTCAACCTTCAACAATGCACGCATAGCAGCGCAGGACTTTGAAAATGTATTCGTTGTCGATACAATGAATCTTTCAACCGGCGGCGGACTTTTGGTGATTTCAGCCTGTGATATGGCGGAAAAAGGTCTTGAAGCCGAAGAAATATTCAATAAATTAAACGAATTAAGTCCCTGCGTCGATGCTTCGTTTGTTATAGACAGTCTTGAATTTTTGCACAAAGGCGGAAGATGTTCTGCCCTTTCGGTGCTCGGCGCAAATCTGCTGAAACTCAAGCCCTGCATTGAGGTAAAACACGGTGTTATGGGTGTAGGCAAAAAGTATAGAGGAAAGTTTACCGACATTACAAAAGAGTATGTAAAAGAGCGTCTTTCCTGCCTTGAAAGCATTGATAAAACCCGCATTTTCTTTACCCACGCCGGTTGCGACAGCGAACTTGTAAAAGATATAACCAAAATGATTACCGACCTTGATTATTTTGATGAAGTTTTGGTAACAAGAGCAGGTTCCACCGTTTCTTCGCACTGCGGAAGAAATTGTCTCGGAGTTTTGTTTATAAGAAAATCACCCATTGAATAATCTTTGCATAGATTGTAAAAGGGCGCAAAAATGGATATCCGCTTTTCGGCGATAAGTCCGGTCTTATCTTCAAAATTACCGAAAAAGCCCCTTTAATATAAAAAGCCTTCACCGTTTTTTCGGTGAAGGCGGTTTTTTATGCTTTTTTAAACTGTTTCTATTAAAAAACTAACCGGTCGAAAGCCATCGTTACAAGAAATCATAGCCGAATTTTTATTTTTCATCCAACCGTCGTAAAAATCGGTTGCACCGCAGGAAAGCGCAAAAACAAAGGGATAAAGGTTTTGCCACGCACTCTCGCAAAAGCCGTTCGGAATTTGTGCATTTTCGGATAAAAAGTTCTGACCGACCTTCATCTCACAAGTATGTGTTATAGGATTTTCATAGAGTTTTATCAAATCGTCATATTTCGCCGTTTTCATAACCGTGATTTTAACATTTTTCAAGATTTTCCACTCCGTTTCGGTTTAAAATACACTGAAATTATACCGTAACTGCGTTTTTCCGTCAACTTAATTCTTGTAAAAGTCGGATTTTGGTTGTATAATTTTCTAAAAGGTAATGAAGGGTTTTGATGTTTTGTTTTCAAAAATAAAGAGCGTGGGACTGTTCGGAATTGAATCGTATATGCTCGAAATTGAGGCTGATGTAACCGGCGGACTGCCTGCATTCGATATAGTAGGTCTTCCCGATGCCGCTGTAAAGGAATCTCGCGACCGCGTGCGTTCGGCAATAAAAAACTGCGGATATAAATTCCCTACTGGCAGAATTACCGTAAATCTTGCCCCTGCCGACAAGAAAAAAGAGGGTGCTGTTTATGACCTCCCCATACTTCTTGCCATTTTAAAAGCATCAAAACAAATAGATTTTTCCTTTGATAATTCGGTTTTTTTGGGTGAACTTTCGCTTGACGGAAACATTCGCTGTGTAAACGGTATTCTTGCCATGGCAATTTCGGCAAAACAAAATAATATTGAAAATATTTTCGTGCCGCTTGAAAACGCCGCCGAAGCCGCCGCCTGTGAGGGTATAAATGTTTACGGTGCATTAAGTATCAAGCAACTTATAGAACATTTGGGCGAGGGTGAAAAAATAAAGAAAGCCGAGTTTACATATAGTAAGCGTGATTATCTTTCGTCTATGCCCGATATGAGCGAAGTAAAAGGTCAGATTGCGGCTAAAAAGGCTCTTGAAATCGCTGCTGCCGGAGGTCATAATTTGCTGATGATAGGCCCTCCCGGCTCGGGAAAAAGTATGCTTGCCAAACGAATTCCCACCATTTTGCCCGAAATGACCTTTGAGGAGTCGATAGAAACCACAAAAATTCATTCCATAGCAGGAATATTGAATAAAGACCGCCCGTTAGTCGTTGAAAGACCTTTTCGCTCTCCGCATCACTCGGTATCGCTTGTAGGTCTTACGGGCGGAGGTCAGGTGCCTAAACCCGGTGAAATTTCATTAGCGCACAACGGCGTGCTTTTCCTTGACGAATTACCCGAGTTTAAGCGTGATGCTATGGAGGCACTGCGCCAACCGATTGAGGACGGAGTTATAACCGTTTCCCGTGCATCGGGCAGTATCACTTACCCTTCGTCAGTTATGCTTGTTGCGGCTATGAACCCCTGCCCGTGCGGTTTTTACGGTCACCCTACAAAGCAGTGCACCTGCACCGAAAATATGGTGACAAGATACTTAAACCGCATATCAGGGCCTATGCTCGACCGAATTGATTTGCATGTTGAGGTGCCTCCGGTTGACTTTGAAGACCTCAACAAAACCGGCACAGAAGAAACCTCTGCGCAGATAAGAGAGCGTGTAAACCGTGCAAGAGAACTGCAAATTGAAAGATACAAAGGCACGGGAGTTATATGCAATGCGCACCTGACACCTAAAATGCTTAAAGAGTTTTGTGTTTTAACCGATGATGCGGTAAAATATTTAAACCGCTGTTTTGACGAACTTGGTATGAGTGCAAGGTCATATGACCGAATTTTAAAGGTTTCAAGGACGATTGCCGACCTTTCGGGAAGCGAAAAAATAGAAAAACAGCATGTTTTATCGGCAATTCGTTTCAGAACACTTGACAGAAAGTATTTTAAGGAATAAAATATAATACGGAAATTCAATACTGCCACACATTGTGGCATATTCGGGGGCGTAGCTCATCTGGTAGAGCGCAACATTCGCATTGTTGAGGTAGTGAGTTCGAGTCTCATCGTCTCCACCAACAAAAAAGTCCCTTTTGTCTACCGACAAAAGGCACTTTTTTGAATGATGTTTGCCTTCGGCAAATGATGTGCCTGCAGGCGTGGGTAGATTTATTTCATTTCACATTCGAGTGAAGCGAGAATATTTCACTAAAAAAACACACACGCCTTTCCCATTTCTTTACCCTGCAAAGAAATTCCATTCTGAATAGGCATAGAGATTTGAATTTAATACAGACAGTATAACGGACTGCAACGAAATAGAAACTTCGTTGCAGTCCGTTTTTATATTAAATATCAAAACATTCCGTAAACTATAATGCCTAAAAATGCCGAGAAGATTATCATAAGAATCGGCTTTGGCTTTTTCTTTAAAAAATACTTTAACGCAAAGTGTATGCCCATAATAAATCCTAAAATAATTATGGCTTTGAAATCTATCGAAACTCCGCTTTTTAGAGTTTTTATTCCAAAAAACAAACCTATTCCCATCGTGATTGCGGTGCCGATTATCAGTGCCGTTACGCACGGCTTTACACCCTTTAAAAATGCCTGAACTCCTGCTTTTTTAAGCAGTTTTTCGGCAAATATAACTATCGTCAGAATTATGATAAAAGACGGCAAAACCACGGCAAGCGTTGCAAGAAAAGCGCCCCAAAAACCGCCCTGCGATTCGCCTATAAAGGTTGCCATATTTATTGCAATAGGTCCCGGTGTAGATTCCGAAACCGCAATAAAGTTCAAAAGTTTTTTCTCGCTTAACCAACCGTTTCCGATGACCGTTTCCCGTATGAGCGAAATCATACCGTAGCCGCCGCCGAACGAAACGGCGCCTATTTTGAAGAAGGACAAAAAAAGTTTTAAATAAATCATTTTTTTGCCTCCTTTCCGGCGATGGTTTTTACCAAATACAAAAGCACACCTATACCGCCGCAAACGAGGATATAATAAATGGTTGAAAACTTGACCGCAAAGAGTGAAAACGCAATAAACACTGCCAAAACCGCAGTGAAAATTATCCTGCCGAAAACTCCTGCTTTAAGCGTCTTTAACATTTTGAGACCTGCATTGAAAATAAGGTAAACTACACAAATTTGAATACCCGAAAATGCGAACTGCACCAACTTAAATTTCAAAAATTTATCAAAAAACAGAGTGATTATGAATATTATTGTAAAAGAGGGTAAAATAACACCCAAAGTTGACACTGCAGAGCCTAAAACACCGTGCATTTTATAACCTATATATGTTGCACTGTTTACGGCAATAGGACCGGGCGTTGACTCGGCAATGGCAATAATCTCCAAAAATTCTTCTTCGCTTATCCATTTGCGTCTTAAAACAAATTCATTTTGCAACAGCGCAATCATAGCGTATCCTCCGCCGAAAGTGAAAGCGCCTATTTTTAAAAATGTAATAAAAAGCAAAAACACAGACGGTGATTTGTTTTTCAATTAAATTCCCTGCCTTTTAAATTTTGATTATTTGGGGAAGAATGCCGTTGTTTAAAATATCAATAACTGCGTAACTTTCGGCACCCTCACGCGAACAGGCGCACGAGCCGGGATTAACAACATAAAGTCCTGCGTCATATTCTATATTGGCAATATGAGTATGCCCGTAAAGTGCGATGTTACAACCGTTTTCTTTTGCAAACTTCTTTAAAGCACCGGTATTACCCGATTTAACTCCAAATGTATGACCGTGGGAAAACAAGATTTTATTGTCACCTATATTAACGGTGTCAAAAGATTTATAAAGCGAAAAATAATCGCAGTTTCCGGCAACTATGTGGAAATTTTTATCGGCATATTCGTATTTTAAATCTTCAATATCATCGGTAATATCACCCAAAAAGAAAACTTCTTTTGCCGTTGTTTCTCTCCTTAAAATGCGGTCTACAATACCGCTTTTTCTATGTGAATCGGATATAACAAGCAACCGCATTTTTTCACCTCTGAACCTATCATAATACATATAATTATAGGAGGAAAATTTATGAAAAGCAATAGTAATTACGAAAATATTTTAAAATTCGGTAACGGAAAAATAAACAAAAGCGATATAGAAAAAGCCCAAAAAGGCGACACTTCCTCGCTTCTGGACGCTCTTTCTCCCGAAGACCGCAAAAAAGTAACCGATGCGCTCAACAACAAAGAAAAACTAAGGGAAGTTTTATCGAGCGATACGGCACAAAAGTTACTGAAAATGTTGGGCGGTAAATAGCGTGAAAACCCACGCCGAAAATTTGTAAAGACGCCTGCTATAAGGCTTTTTAAGGCAACAAAGCAGATGCGATTATATTCACCGTTTCTGTGAAATTTTACCGCATTTTGCGTCTTTTGAAAGATATGGTGGTTAATATGGACGATTTAAGCACAAAACTTTCTGAAATATTAAATGATGAAGAAAGTATGAAAAGGGTAAAAAATCTTGCAGAAAGTCTGCTTGCCGATAAGGAAAGTCCTGCCGAAAACAATACAGGACTTGACGCAGGCGAAATAAATGCCGTAATGAAAATACTCGGAAGACTTAAATCGGGCAGTGACGACAACCGCACTGCTCTGCTTTTGGCGCTTAAGCCGAATTTATCGAAACAAAAACAGGAAAAGGTTGACAACGCCGTTAAACTTTTAAAACTTATTGAAATTTTGCCGTATTTAAAGGAAAGCGGTATTTTGAATATATTTTAAGGTTGCGATACAAAATGAACGAGCAAGATTTTATAATCGAAAGACAAAAAGCGGTTGAGCGAATGAAAAAAATGTCCGAACACTCGGCAACCCCAAAAAACGGTATGCCGAATGTTCCGCATTTTGTAAAGGTTGAGAGTCCAAAAGAGAAAAACGAAGAAAAAAACAGCGAAAATAATAACGGTTTTCTGCCTACCCTTGACCTAAAGGACTTTAATTTGCCTTTTCTTAAAAACCTTAAATCCGACAAAGATGCTTCGCTTATTTTAGGACTCATTTTATTACTTTTTTGCGAAAGCGACGATAAAATATTACTCGCCGCACTTGTTTACATACTTTTATAAAAATCAAGTAACAATTTGGTTACAAAACAGTAATTTTTGAATGCATATTTTAATATTATGTCAACCAAATCGCACTTTTTAATTATCCACTTTATCCACCGAGTATTTCACAAATAAAATGCAAAATTGTTTTATTTTGCCATTTTTCGACAAGAAAACGGTGGATAACTATGTTGAAAGGTGTGATAAAACTTTATGCAAAAATTCAGTGAATATAAATATTATGTAAACCAAATACCCGAAAAAAGTTTGTAATATATTATGATTTTTTATGTAAATTTTTGTTAAAAGCAGAGAATTTTTATCAAAAAAACAGAGCAAGTTTTTTAATACCTGCTCTGCTGAAAATTTTATCAAATAACAACTATTTTTTTAAGTATTCGTCTATCGAGTTTGCGGCAGTTTTTCCTGCACCCATAGCAAGAATTACGGTTGCGGCACCCGTTACGGCATCTCCGCCTGCAAACACACCGTTTTTAGTGGTCATAAGACTCTCGTCAACGATTAAACAGCCTCTTTTGTTGGTTTCGAGTCCTTCGGTTGTTGTGCGGATAAGAGGATTGGGCGTAGTTCCTAATGCCATAATAACCGAATCAACTTCCGTAATAAATTCACTGTTTTCTATCGGCACAGGTCTTCTTCTTCCGCTTTGGTCGGGTTCGCCCAACTGCATTCTTATACACTCTATTCCGATAACCTTTCCGTTTTCATCGGATATAATCTTTGTGGGGTTACAAAGAAGATTAAACTCAATTTCTTCCTCTTTTGCGTGAATAACCTCCTCTTTTCGTGCAGGCATTTCTTCTTCGCTTCTGCGGTAAATTATATAAACATTATCGGCGCCAAGGCGTTTAGCACATCTTGCCGCATCCATAGCAACATTTCCGCCTCCGATAACGGCAACCGATTTTGCACGGTTAATCGGGGTATCATAATCTTCCTTGTAGGCTTTCATAAGGTTTATTCGGGTTAAAAATTCGTTTGCCGAATAAACTCCTACACTGTCCTCCCCCTCTATTCCCATAAACATCGGGAGACCTGCTCCCGAGCCTATAAATACGGCGCCAAATCCCATATCCATAATCTCATCAACCGTTAAAACCTTTCCGATTACCATATCGGTCATAATTTTAACACCTAAATTTTTAAGGTTTTCAATCTCCGCCTGAACGATTTTTTTCGGCAGTCTGAACTCGGGTATGCCATACATAAGCACGCCGCCTGCTGTGTGAAAAGCCTCAAAAACAGTTACATCATAGCCTTTTTTTGCAAGGTCGCCGGCACAGGTGAGTCCCGAAGGGCCTGCACCGATAACTGCAACTTTTTTGCCGTTTTTATCTATTCTTGAAATCTTTTTATCACCGTTTTGCATATAGTAGTCGGCAACAAAACGCTCAAGCCTGCCTATGCCTACGCTCTCGCCCTTTATTCCTCTTATACACTTGCCCTCGCACTGACTTTCCTGCGGACAAACTCTTCCGCAAACGCAGGGCAGTGAATTTGTCTTGCTTATTATATCATAGGCACCCAAAAAGTCGCCCTCTTTCACCTTTTCGATGAACTGCGGAATATTTACACCGACAGGGCAACCCGAAACACACGGCGAATTTTTACAGTTTAAGCATCTGGCGGCTTCCTTTTGCGCCATTTCGGGAGTATACCCAAGCGCAACCTCTTCAAAGTTTTTGTTGCGAACGGTAGGCTCTATTGTCGGCATCGGAGTTTTTAAAGGAGACATATCAGCCATTCTTCACATCCCCCAATCTGCATCTGTGTGCTTCTTCGGCTTTATAAAAACCGTTTCTTCTCATAAGACTGTCAAAATCTACCAAATGACCGTCAAAATCAGGACCGTCAACGCAGGCAAACTTTGTTTCTCCGCCGACATTTACACGGCAGCCTCCGCACATACCAGTTCCGTCAATCATAATCGGGTTAAGGCTTACTATTGTTTTTACGCCGAACGGTTTTGTGGTAAGTGAAACGAATTTCATCATCGGAATAGGGCCTATCGCTATAACAAGGTCATAAGTATCCTTGCTTAAAAGTTCGCTTAACACCTCGGTAACAAGACCTTTTCTGCCGTAAGAACCGTCATCGGTGGTAACAATAAGACTGTTTGAGTTTTGCTTCATTTCGTCCTCTAAAATTACGATATCCTTACTGCGAAAACCTGCAATAACCGTTACATCGACATTCATTTTATGAAGATACTTTGCCTGAGGCAGAGCAATGGCGCAACCGACACCGCCGCCCACAACTATCGCCTTTTTCGGTGTTCCGAACTCGGTGGGAAGACCAAGCGGACCTACAAGGTCTGATATGCAATCGCCTACATTTAATGAAACCAATTTTTTGGTAGTAAAACCTACTGCCTGAACTACCAGAGTAACAGTTCCCTTTTCGCCGTCAAAATCTGAAACGGTGAGCGGTATTCTTTCGCCCTTTTCGTCAATACGGATAATAACAAACTGACCGGGCTTTACTTTTTTTGCAACGAAAGGCGCGCTTATTGTAACCGAAGTTACCGCACTGCCCAACTTTTTTTTATCTATAATTTCAAACATTTTTACAAATCAAATTCTTTCTTTAAAAGTTCCGTTTTATCGGTCATTTCCCAGGTGAAATCAGCATCGTCTCTGCCGAAATGACCGTAATTTGAGGTTTTTCTGTAGATGGGGCGTCTTAAATTCAGTTTATCAATAATTGCGGCAGGACGAAGGTCAAATACTTTGTTTACTGCGTCGGCAATTTTTTCATCGTCAAACTTTCCGGTGCCGAATGTATCAACCATAACCGAAACGGGACGGGCAACACCTATCGCATACGCAAGCTGAACTTCGCATTTGTCGGCAAGACCTGCGGCAACAACATTCTTTGCAACATATCTTGCGGCATAGGCGGCACTTCTGTCTACCTTTGTGGGGTCTTTACCCGAAAATGCACCGCCGCCGTGGCGAGCCATACCGCCGTAGGTATCAACTATGATTTTTCTTCCGGTAAGACCGGTATCGCCCTGCGGGCCTCCTATAACAAATCTTCCCGTCGGGTTAATGTAAATCTTTGTGTCTTTATCAAAAAGGTTTGACGGGATAATCGGCTTAATAACCTTTTCCAAAATATCTTTTCTTAAGGTTTCAAGGTCAACACTTGCCTTGTGCTGACTTGATACAACCACAGCGTCAACCCTTGCAGGAACACCGTCGTTATACTGCACTGTAACCTGAGTTTTACCGTCGGGACAAAGATAGCCGAGTTCACCGCTTTTTCGGACATCGGTAAGTCTTTTGGACATCTTATGAGCGAGTGATATAGGAAGCGGCATAAGTTCTTCGGTTTCGTTACAGGCGTATCCGAACATCATACCCTGGTCGCCTGCACCGTTCAGATTATATACATCTTCTTCTCCGTCTTTATATTCAAGCCCTTTATCAACACCCATTGCAATATCGGCAGACTGCTTATCAATGGCGGTTAAAACGGCACAGGTATTGCCGTCAAATCCTGCTTCCTGACTGTTATATCCTATATCGCAAAGAACATTGCGGACAACCGCCGGAATATCAACCCTTGAATTTGAGGTTATCTCACCCATTACATTTACAACACCCGTAGTGCAGAAAGTTTCGCACGCAACACGGGAATTTACATCGCCTTTAAGCATCTCATCAAGTATTGCATCGCTTATTTGGTCGCATACTTTATCGGGATGTCCCTCGGTTACAGATTCTGAAGTAAAAAGCATTTTTGACATTTTTATAATCCCCTTTTTTATATTTCGCTCAATTTAACAAACAAAAAGCCGTCTATCAAAAGACGGCTTGAAAAACAAACCTCATCTTTCGGATTTTCCGCAGGATTTGGCACCTTGATTTTTTAAAAAAATCAGGTTGTCGGGCTTCAACGGGCCTGTTACCCTCCGCCGCTCTTGATAAGGATAAAATATTAACTTGCAAAGTATATAATAACACAAAATCTAAATTTGTCAACAGATAATCGGCATATAAAAATAACAATTTCTGCATAAAAATTTTATTACATAAAACAGTTTAAATTCTTCTGCCTAAAATTTCTTCTTTTTCTCTTTTAAACTCGGCAAAACGGTCTTGGTCGAGCGCCTCTCTTATATCCTCCATAAGATGATTGTAAAACCAAAGATTATGGGTGACAAGCAACCTTTGCGAAAGCATTTCGGTGCTCTTTAAAAGATGCCTTATATATGCCTTGCTGTAGCGTCTGCAAACGGGACAGCCGCACTCATCGTCAATCGGAGTCATATCGTATTCATATTTATTGTTGTTTATATTGATAATTCCCTTTGAGGTAAACAAATGTCCGTGCCTTGCATTACGGCTCGGCATAACGCAGTCAAAAAGGTCAATTCCGCGCTCAATACCGTTTAAAATGTTTACGGGAGTTCCCACACCCATAAGATATCTTATTTTGTTTTTCGGCATAACGGGGGTTACATGCTCCAACACATCATACATAACCTCGGTCGGCTCGCCCACCGCAAGACCTCCCACGGCATAACCGTCAAGGTCAAGTTCGGCAATTTCTTTCATATGTTCTGTCCTCAGGTCATTATAAGTGCAGCCCTGATTTATACCAAAAAGCATCTGTTCTTTATTTATAGTGGTATTAAGTGAGTTGAGTTCGTCCATCTTCACCTTGCACCGCTTAAGCCAACGGGTTGTTCTCTCGCAAGATGACTTTGCATACGAATACTCGGCAGGGTTTTCAACACATTCGTCAAACGCCATTGCTACCGTTGAGCCTAAATTTGACTGAATTTGCATACTCTCCTCGGGTCCCATAAATATTTTCTTGCCGTCAATATGGCTGTGAAATGTTACGCCTTCTTCGTCAATATTCCGGAGTTTTGCAAGCGAAAAGACCTGAAAACCTCCGCTATCGGTTAAAATAGGACCGTCCCATGTGGAAAACTTATGAAGTCCTCCGCAGTTTTTTATTACTTCATCGCCCGGACGGACATGCAAATGATATGTATTTGAAAGCATAACCTGACAGCCGATTTCCTTTAAATCTTTAGCCGAGAGTGCTCCTTTTATTGCGCCGGCGGTTGCAACATTCATAAATGCCGGTGTCTGCACCGTGCCTCTGTTTGTTACAAATTCGCCGCGCCTTGCGCTTTTTTCCTCTTTAATAAGTTTATACATAACTTCTCCAAAATTCAAGAAATAAACATGGCATCGCCGAAACTGACGGCGTATAATACTTTACCGAACGGAAAACTAAAATAAATCACTGTGAGTGCCGGTTCTGGACAAATATAGAAGAAGTTCATCATCAATAATTTGATATATCAAAAGCCAATCGGGTGTTATATGACATTCTCGGAAGCCTTTGAAATCACCTGTTAATTCATGGTCTTTATATTTTTCTTCCAAGTTTTTTTGCATTGCAAGTTGATTTACAACATCATCAAGAAGTTTAATGTTATAACCTCTTTTGATAGCAATCTTTAAATCCTTTTTAAATCTGTTCGATGAAACAATATCAAGCATCCGTTTCTACCTCTTTAAGCAATTCCGAAAAAGAAGAATATCTTTTATACATTTCCGGATGTTTTTTCATTTCTTCGAGTTCTTTCATTGCCGCAATAGTATCGGCGTTGGGAATTTCTCTTGAAATATCAAAAGGGATAGCATTTTCTCTAATTGCCTGCCTTAGAAACATACCGATTGCCGTAGATAAATCAAGTCCGAAATCGGCGAATAATTCCTGTGCTTTTTCCTTGACTTCGGAATCAATACTTATATTTGCAGTAGTTTTAGCCATAATGAAACCTCCAATATATTTTTATATTATCATTATATATTATGATAGCCGATTTGTCAATAAATATGCTTATAAAATGCACATATAATAATCATAATATGACCATACTATCGCCGAAACTGAAAAATCTGTATTTTTCTTCAACCGCTGCCTTATATGCATTCATTGTATTCTCATAACCCGCAAAGGCACTTACAAGCATAATGAGTGTGCTTTCGGGCAGGTGGAAATTGGTTATAAGACCGTCCATACACTTAAATTTGTAACCGGGATATATGAAAATTCCCGTATCGTCGGAACATTGCTTTATTTCTCCGAACTTTTGCATTGCGCTTTCAACCGTTCTGCACGATGTTGTGCCGACACAAATAACTCTGCCGCCGTTTTTCTTCGTTTCGTTTATTATTTTTGCCGTTTCATCGGAAATTGAATAATGTTCGGTATGCATATGGTGTTCGGTTATGTTTTCGACCTTTACCGGTCTGAAAGTGCCAAGCCCCACATGGAGTGTAACATATGCGATTTTTATGCCCTTTTCTTTTAAATCATCAAGCATTTCGTTAGTAAAATGAAGACCTGCCGTAGGCGCCGCGGCAGAGCCTAATTCCTTAGAATAAACCGTTTGATAGCGTTCTTTGTCTTTAAGTTTTTCCTTTATATACGGAGGGAGCGGCATTTGACCTACCCTGTCAAGCACCGAGAAAAACTCGCCCTCGCAGTTAAATTTGATTATACGGTTGCCGTCATCAAGCACTTTTGATACTTCGCACGAAAGTTCATCGCTGAATTTAAATTTATATCCCTCTTTGGCTTTCTTGCCGGGCCCTGCCAAAACCTCCCAGGTTAAAAGGTCGTGTTGCTTTAAAAGTACAAACTCGACTACTGCGCCCGTATCAATTCGTGTGCCGTAAAGTCTTGCAGGCAGAACACGGGTATTATTAAGCACTAAACAGTCGCCCGGTTTTAAAAATTCGGGTAAATCTTTAAATATTTTGTGTTTTAAATCGCCCGCAGACCTGTCAAGCACCATCATTCTTGACGCATTTCTCGGCTCAATCGGAGTCTGCGCAATAAGTTCTTCGGGCAAATCGTAATAAAAATCGCTTGTTTTCATAAAAATCGCTTAACTTTCCGTCATTTAAAAAATTGACAAATGCATAATATAATGATATTATTATATATTATTTAAGTAGAGTTTTCAATTATTATTTTAAACTCTAAAAGGTTGGTGCAGTTTTATGAAAAAATACAATGTGGGAATTATCGGCGCTACAGGTATGGTAGGTCAGCGCTTTGCCCTGCTACTTGCAGACCATCCGTGGTTTACGGTTACGGCTCTTGCGGCAAGCAGCCGAAGTGCAGGAAAGCCTTACAGTGAGGCCGTTTCAAACAGGTGGGCTATGACCTCTCCGATTCCCGAAAATTTAAAGGATATGACGGTTTATGATGCCACCGCCGATATTGACAGGATAACAGAAGCGGTTGACTTCGTATTTTGCGCCGTTGATATGAAAAAGGACGAAATATTAGCACTTGAAGAAATGTATGCCAAAAAGGAATGTCCCGTTATTTCAAATAACAGTGCAAACAGAAAAACTCCCGATGTCCCGATGGTTATACCCGAACTTAACGATGAGCACATAAAAATCATCGAGGCACAAAGAAAGCGTCTCGGAACAAAAAAAGGCTTTATCGCCGTAAAATCGAACTGTTCTTTGCAAAGTTATGTTCCCGCCCTTTATCCGCTTGATAAAAAATTCGGTGTTAAGAAGGTGCTTGTTTGCACCTATCAGGCAATTTCAGGCGCAGGAAAAACCTTCGAAAGATGGCCCGAAATTGTTGATAATGTTGTTCCCTACATAGGCGGAGAAGAAGAAAAGAGCGAAACCGAACCTCTTAAAATCTGGGGAAAAATAAAGGGTGATAAAATTGTTCCCGCTTCCTCCCCCAAGTTCACGGCACAGTGTCTGCGTGTTCCCGTTTCGGACGGACATATGGCGGCAGTTTTCGCAACCTTTAAGAAAAAGCCCTCAAAGGAAGAAATTTTAAAGGTATGGAAAGAGTTTTCAGGCGTTCCTCAGGAGCTTAACCTTCCCCATGCACCCAAACAGTTCCTTAATTATTTCGAGGAAAATGATATGCCTCAAACTAAACTAAACCGTGATTTAGAGGGCGGTATGGCAATTTCCTGCGGAAGACTCCGCGAAGATTCGCAATACGATTATAAGTTTGTATGCCTTTCACACAATACTTTGAGAGGTGCTGCAGGCGGCGGTGTTCTTTTGGCAGAACTTCTTGCGGCAAAAGGATATTTTGACTGATTTCGACGGACAATTCTATTATTTAATAAGGAGATAATTTTATGAAAAAAGTAATTTTCGAGGGTGTAGCTACCGCACTCATTACTCCTATGAATGATGATACTTCTGTAAATTTCGACCGCTTGATTTCTCTTGTAAACGAGCAAATCGAAAGCGGTGTTGACGGTCTTGTTATTTGCGGAACGACGGGTGAAAAGTCCACTCTGCGCTATGACGAGCATGTAAAGGTTATAGAGGTTGCCGCAAAGGCGGCAAAGGGCAGAGTTCCGATTATTGCGGGAACGGGAAGTAACGATACCGTTTATTCGGTAGAACTTTGTGCCGATGCCGAGAAATGCGGCGCAGATGCATTTTTAATGGTAACTCCGTATTACAACAAGACTTCGCAAAACGGTCTTATAGCACATTATAACTACATTGCCGACCGTGTAAATAAGCCGATTATACTTTATAATGTCCCCTCGCGAACGGGCGTTCAAATCAAGCCCGATACATACAAAGAACTTTCAAAGCATCCAAACATTGTTGCCGTAAAAGAGGCAAACGGCGATTTATCAAGCGTTGCCGAAACAAGATACCTTTGCGGAGACGATTTGGAGATATATTCGGGCAACGATGACCAAACCGTCCCGATTATGTCGTTAGGCGGAAAGGGTATTATTTCGGTTTTATCGAACATTATGCCGTCATTTATGCACGAACTCACCCACAGTTATTTAAGCGGTGATACAGAAAAAGCGGCAAAAATGCAGATAGAAGCAACGGGAATTATGAATGCAATGTTCTGCGATGTAAACCCGATTCCCGTAAAAGAAGCAATGAATTTACTCGGTATGAACGCAGGACCCACAAGACTTCCGCTTTACAAAACAAGCGAAGGAAATATTAAACTCATCAAATCAAAACTTGATGAAATGGGACTTAAAATTAAATAAAAAGGAAAATCAAGATGTTAAAAATACTCATTTGCGGTGCGAACGGACACATAGGGAAAAAGATTTCCGCAGTTTGCGAAACAAGTAAAGATTTCGAGGTTGTTTGCGGTGTTGACCGTTTAAACGGCGAGGGAAAATTCCCCGTTTTTTCGGACTTTGACGATGTAAATATTATCCCCGATGTTATTATCGACTTTTCAAACCCCTCTGTTTTGGACGGTTTGCTTAAATTTGCAACCAAAAATCACATTCCGTCAATTATCGCAACAACGGGTTTTTCGCCCGAACAAATAGATAAAATCAAATTGTCTTCAAAAGAAATTCCGATTTTCTTCACCGCCAATATGTCGCTCGGCGTTAACCTTTTGTGTTCACTCGCCCAAAAAGCGTCTGCGGTGTTAGGCGAAGGCTTCGATGTTGAAATAATCGAAAAGCACCATAACCAAAAGATTGACGCTCCCTCGGGCACGGCGCTGATGCTTGCAAATGCAATAAACAGTGAAAACTCCGATAAATACACCTATGAGTATGACCGCCATTCAAAAAGAGCAAAGCGTTCAAATAATGAAATAGGTATACACTCTGTCCGCGGAGGAACGATTGTAGGCGAACACGATGTTATTTTTGCAGGAAACGATGAGGTTATTACACTTTCTCACAGTGCGTTTTCAAAAGAAGTATTCGTGCAGGGCGCTTTAAAAGCCTCACTCTTTATTAATGATAAAGAAAACGGACTTTACGATATGAACGATGTATTAAATCTTTAAAATTTTAAAATGATAAACCCGCACAGAAAGTAATTTTCTTTGCGGGTTTGATTTATTTTATATTCATTTTTTCTTTAAGACCGTTAAGACTTTTATCATATTGCTCTTTTGTAATTGCTTTTGTGCTTAAAAATGTATCAAGCGTTTCTTTTTGCGTGTCAAAAAGGCGCTTGTTTTTTATGTAGGACAAATAACCTTCAAGTATCACGGTTGCGGCAACGGCATCGACCGTCTGCTTACGCTTTTTACCGTAGGTTTCATTCATATCAAGCAGGTTGTATGCTTCCATGGTGGTGCACCGCTCATCATACATAACCGTTTGCACACCGCTTAAAGTTCCTATTTTTTCGGCTATATCGGTGCAAATCTGCGCCCTCTCACCCAAAGAACCGTCCATATTTTTGGGAAGTCCCACAACTATGCATTCAGCCTCAAAAAGTTTTGCCTTTTCGCAAATTTTTGCTATGAGTTTTTCGGTGTTATACTCGGTTATTACCTCTTTCGGAAAAGCAAATTTTTCGTCCTTGTCCGAAACGGCAATTCCCGTCCTTGCCACACCCAAATCTACTCCCATTATTATCATTTTTCTTCAGGTCCTTTCATAAGTGTTGAAAGCCTCGTTTTGACAGGCAAATATTCATCGGGGATATGCGTATGGTCGTTTTTATATTCGAGTTTCAGTTCGCCGTTGTCATAGGTAATAAGCGCCACTGCGGTATTTTCCGCCCACGGAATTTCGGCAAGACGCTCAACCGTTCCGTAGGTAAGCCGTGCCATAAGACATCTTATTGCACCGCCGTGAGATGCAACGGCGACCGTTTTACCGTCGTTATCCTCGGCAATTTTCACTATTGCTTTATATATGCGCTCGTATGCATCACGCATTTTTTCTCCGCCTTCAGGCTCAAAGTCCTGCGGGTGATTATCCCAAATCTCTCCCAAATCTTCGTGCAGACGGAAAATCTCATAAAACGAATGACCGTCATATATTCCTGCATTTATCTCACAAAGGTCATTATCTATTTTAACATCCATTTCCCTTTCGCCCAAAATGGCAAAGGCGGTTTTTTGCGCCCTTATAAGCGGACTTGTATAAATTGCATCAAGTTTTATATCCTTAAAGCGTTTCTTTAAAAATTCAAGTTGGGTTTCACCGAGTTTTGTTATATCGGTATTTATTTTGCCCTGAAAAAGCCGTTTTTGATTTCCCTTTGCCTCACAGTGCCTTACAAGATATATTTTCGTCATAGTCTATTTCCCTTTAAGTAAAAATTCGTCCGCTTTATTTTAACATAAAACGGACAAAAAATCTACTCTCATAATAATTTATTTAAGTCTTATTTCGTTTTTAAGTTCACCGCCGTCAAAATAAGCCTTTAAATTTTCCATAGTGGTTTTTGCAATGCCGTCGAGCGCCTCATAGGTCAAAAACGCCTGATGCGATGTCACAAGAACATTAGGCATTGAAATCAGTTTTGAAATGGTATCGTCATATATAACCTCGTCCGACTTATCTTCAAAGAAAAGTGAGCCTTCCTCCTCGTATACATCAAGACCTGCCGCACCGATTTTTCCTGATTTTATACCGTTTATAACCGCATTTGTATCAACAAGTTTTCCCCTCGAAGTATTTACTATGACAACTCCGTTTTTCATCTTTTCTACCGTTTCGTCACATATAATGTCCTGATTTTCTTTGGTCAGCGGACAGTGAAGCGAAATAATATCGCTATTACTTAAAAGTGTTTCAAAATCGCAGTATTCTCCGCAAAAGTCCTTGTTTTCTTTAGGGTCATAACCGAGTATTTTCATATTGAAACCCTTGCAGATATTTGCAAAGGCACAGCCTATTCTGCCCGTGCCGATTATTCCCACCGTTTTGCCCGAAAGGTCATATCCGCAAAGACCTTCAAGCGAAAAATTATGGTCTCTTGTTCTGATATATGCCTTGTGGAGTTTGCGGTTAAGGGTTAAAATCATACCCATTGTATGCTCTGCAATGGCATAGGGCGAATATGCGGGAACATGGCAAACCGCTATTCTCCCGTTCGCCGACTTCAAGTCAACATTGTTATAGCCTGCACACCGCATTGCAATAATTCCGACACCGTATTCGCAAAGTTTGTCTATAACCGTTCTGTCGAGTTTATCGTTTACAAAGGCGCACACGCCGTCACAACACGCCGCCATACTCACGGTGTCGGCGTTGAGTTTGTTTTCAAAAAATCTTATGCTTATTTCATCATCAAAATATTTTTCAAAACTTGCCTTATCGTAAGGCTTTGCATCAAAAAAAGCAACCGTTTTCATAAATAAAAACCTCCCACGGATTTATTTTAACTCGCAGGAGGTTTTTTATTCTTTTTAAAGTGCCGACTTTATGGCATTTAAAAGTTCGTCATATGTTTCAAATGCAGGTATTTCGGGATAATCGGCTTTTATTTTATCGGTAGACTTAAACAAAAAGCCTGCTTTGCTGTTTAAAATCATACCGAGGTCATTAAAACTGTCACCCGAAGCAATCGTTTCAAAACCCATAGACTGAAGCGCCTTGACGGTTGTAAGTTTTGATTTTTCGCAACGCATTTTATACCCCGTAATTTCGCCGCTTTCGGAAACTTCCAAGGTGTTGCAGAATATAGTGGGCCAATCGAGTTTTTCCATAATCGGAGTTGCAAACTGCTCGAAAGTATCGCTTAAAATAATAACCTGTGTTATCTTGCGGAGTTCGTCCAAAAACTCCTTTGCACCGTCCATAAGGTCGATTTTTGCTATAACCGCCTGTATTTCTTTAAGTCCCAAATTATGCTCTTTGAGTATCTTTATGCGGTATTTCATAAGTTTATCGTAATCAGGCTCATCTCGGGTGGTTATTTCAAGTTCGGGAATACCCGTTTCCTTTGCAAATGCTATCCAAATTTCAGGGACTAATACGCCCTCCATATCAAGACATACTATATTCATAACTTTCTCCTTTTAATTTCACTTTGCGTATTTTGAATATAAATTTATCTGGTCGTAAACCGCAGGCCATCTTGACGGCCCTCCGAGCGTAACGCAGACATAAAGTTTGCCTGAATCGCTCTCTCCGAATGATGCTATACAGTAACCTGATTCGTTAACAAACCCCGTCTTACCGCCCGTAATGGTCGCACCCTCAGGCTCGGTGCCATACATATACTTAAAAATCGTGTTTTCAAGTTCTAAACCGTTAGGATGTTTATCGGTTTTTGAGGTTGTGTATTTATAGGTTTCCAAAACCTTTTTGCAGGTTTCGTTCTGCATTGCATAGCGAATCAACACCGATAAATCATAAGCCGTGGTGTAGTGGTTTTTGTCGAAAAGTCCCGTGCAGTTGGTGAAATTCGTGTTTTCAAGACCTATCTCCTTGGCTTTTTTGTTCATAAGAAGAACAAATTGTTCTTCACTGCCCGAAATTTTTTGAGCAAGGGCAATAGCGGCATCTCCGCCCGATGGAAGTATAGTGCCGTAAATCAAATCATACATATTGATTTTCTCGCCTGCCAAAAAGCCTGCAACGGTTGCACCGTTCTTATAGAGCGGGTCGGTTATCTGATATGTCATCGTAAATGTATCGCTGTAATCTTTTATGTTTTCAACGGCGACAATAAGTGTCATAATTTTTGTGGTAGACGCAGGGAACATTCTTTCCTTTGCGTTTCTTTGTGCCACAACGGTATTTTGCTTATCGTCAATGAAAATCACCGACTTGCTTTGAATATCCGAAGAAATCACATCTTGATTGCCGTTAAATTTTGCAAAAATATTTTTTGGCTTTTTGTCCTTTTCCCCGTTTACAGTCTTTTCGGTTTTCTGCGCCGTGCTTTTATCTTCGCTTTTTTCGGTTTCTGCCGTTTTACCGCCCGCGCACGCCTTAACCGAAAAAACAATAAGAATAATCAGTAAAACCGGTATAAGCAGTGCCGAAGCCCTATATAAATACGCTTTTACTTTAACAGTTTTTCGCTTTGTCTTGCTTTTTTGAGCCGTTCTGTTTTGCGTCCTGCTTTCCGATTGTGTTTCGGTCCGTTTTTCCTTGCTTAAACGCCTTTCGATTTCAGAAAAATACGCATCGTATTCCTTGCCGTAATTATTATCCTGCATTAAAAAAATTTCCTTTAAAAACTTCTGCCGGCGCCGCCGCCGCCGAAACTTCCTCCGCCGAAGCCTCCGAAACCTCCGGAGCCGCCGCCAAAACCGCCGCCTCGGAAATTACCGCCGCCAAACGGCAGGAAAATCACGCCTCTGCGTCCGAATATTGCCATATATATACCTACAATGACAATAAGTATTATCCAAGAAATGATAACAGACTTTGCATCTGCGGAATTTTCTTTTCTTTCGCTCAAAGTATCGGCGGGAACATAACCCTCTTTCGGCTCAAGACCGTATTCAACATAAACCTCGTTTACAACAGCCTTGTAGGTTTCAACAATGCCGAAAGAAAAATTATCGTCTTTAAAATAAGGCACGGCATAATTATCAAGTATTCTTCCCGTTTTGCTGTCGGGCAAAGCGCCCTCAAGACCGTAGCCTACCGAAATAAACACATCACGGTCTTCGCTTGCAAGAAGAATTAAAACACCGTTGTTTTTCTCCTTATCGCCTATTCCCCAATCGCGCCCCAAATTAAGCGCATAATCGGAAATATCTTCTCCGTTTGTCGAATCAACGGTTACAACTACCACCTCGGCGGTAGTCTTTTCTTTAAGTTCCGTTCCGAGTGCAAAAACCGTTTCTTCGTCCGATGCATCAATAACATCGGCAAAATCGTTTATAAAAAGTTTATCGGTCGGCAACAGCTTTTCTTCCTCGCAACCGCAAAGCGAAACAAGGGAGAAAATAACAAATAAAATAAGCAGTGCCGATAAAAATCTTTTAAATTTCATTTTGTTTATCAATCAAAAGATACCTGCGGAACAGAATTTGCCGAAGAATCATTCTCGAAATAGTCAACCTTATCAAAACCGAAAATTCCCGCAATTATGCTCTTTGGGAACTTACGGATTGAGGTGTTGTATTCTTTTGCGATATCGTTATAGTCTTTTCTCGCGGTTGCAAGACGGTTTTCCGTTCCTGCAAGTTCGTCAAGCAAAGCGGTATACTGTGTATTTGCCTTTAAATCGGGATAGTTCTCGGTTACGGCATTTACCCAAACCGAAATTGCCTTATCAAGTTCTGCCGATGCTTCGGACTGCTCCTTAACCGTATCTGCCTTTCCTACCGACGAACGCGCCTCGGTTACAGCCTTATAAGTGTCACTCTCATAATCAGAATAACCCTTTACGGTGCTGACAAAATTCGGTATCAAATCAGCCCTTCTTTGTAATTGATTTGAAATTTGTGATTTTGAATTTTCAACGCTCTCCTGCTTGTCTACAAGACCGTTGTATCCGCCTACAACTGCAATAATCAAAATTACGATTACCGCAATAACGGCAATTAAAGTTATAGTTCCCTTTTTCATAAATTTTTCCTCCGTAAATTATTTATATTTTTTTATAAACTGTTCTATTCTTGAGAGTGCTTCCAAAATATGTTCGGTGCTGTAACAGTAAGAAGCCCTGATAAAACCTTCTCCGCCTTTGCCGAACGCCGTTCCCGGAACTACGGCAACATGGTATTCGTTCAGTAATCTTTCACAAAATTCATCGGAACTCATACCGGTTGACTTTATACTCGGAAAAGCATAAAACGCACCGAACGGCTCACGGCATTCAAGACCTATATCGTTAAAACCTTTTGTTATGAGTCTTCTCCTGCGGTTGTATTCGGTGTGCATATTATTAACCGCATCATCACAGCATTTCAAAGCCTCTACTGCGGCATACTGCGAGGTTGTGGGAGCACACATAATTGCAAACTGATGTATTTTGGTTATCTCCCTCATAACAGGCTCGGGACCGCAGGCATAGCCTAACCTCCAACCCGTCATTGAAAATGCTTTTGAAAAGCCGTTTACGGTTATTGTGCGCTCAAACATACCGTCAATGCTTGCCGGCGATATGTGACCGTTGCCCGTAAAGGTAAGTTCGGAATAAATCTCATCAGAAACAACCATAATATCTGTATTCTTTAAAACTTCGGCAATTTCTTCGAGGTCTTTTTTCTCCATAACCGCACCCGTCGGATTACAGGGAAACGGTAATATAAGCACCTTTGTTTTATCGCTTATTGCCGATTTGAGTTGCTCTTTTGTAAGTTTGAAACCGTCTTCCGCCTTTGTTTCGATTATTACGGGCTTTCCGCCTGCCAAAAGAGTTATAGGCTCATAACAAACATAACTCGGCTGGGGAATAATTACTTCGTCGCCCGGTGATACCAATGCACGAATTGCGGCATCTATGGCTTCGCTTCCGCCCACCGTAATCAAAACTTCGCTCGAAGGCTCATATTTGATTTTATATTTACGGTCTAAATAATTTGAAACTTCTTTTCTTAAATCATCAAGACCTCTGTTTGATGTATATTTAGTTTTCCCGCGTTCAAGTGAGGTTATTCCTGCCTTCCTTATCTGCCATGGAGTTTGAAAATCAGGCTCACCCACGCCAAGAGAAATAACCTCGTCCATAGTTGCGGCAATATCGAAAAACTTTCTTATACCCGACGGTTTTATTCCGCTTACGGTTTTATTTAACACGGATGAGTAATCTATCATAACAGATACTGCCCCCTGCCGTCCTTATCCTTATTGTAAAGTGTAACATCCATTTCTTTGTAACGGCGCATAACAAAATGCGTGGTGGTTGAAGTTACCGAGTCAATGGTAGCAAGTTCACGGGCAACGAAACGGGCAATGTCCTGAAGTGTTTTACCCTTTACCACAACATTAAGGTCGTATACGCCCGACATAAGATAAACCGACTCAACTTCACTGTATGCTGAAATCTTTTCGGCAACTTCTTCAAAACCGAGTTCGGCTTTCGGCACAACATTAAGTTCAACTATTGCCGAAACATAAGCGCCGTCTATTTTATCCCAGTCAATAACCGCTTTATATCCGCAGATTATATCTTTTCTTTCAAATTCTTTGATTTGGTTTTCGACCTCGGATTCGGAGATACCGAGCATGGTAGCCAAATCTTTAACACTGTATCGTGCGTTTCTTGATAATAATTTTAACAACTCAATATTCATAAATATTCTCCTTAAAAATATTTAATTATCAGTAACATTAAAAAGTCCTAAATTTTTAGGCGTTGATATAACCGCCAAAGGCCACTGCGGGTCGGGCCCGCAACTCATTCTCTCCATAGCGCAAAACTCTGGACCGTTTGCATTTCCCACATGGGTTACCCAGTGATAACCGTTTTTATATCCTGCATAAAGACAGATATGCGTGCAGTAACCGTTTCGGTTTTTGAAATCGGAAAACAGCATAAGCGAGCCTAACGGAATGTCCGTTTCGGGCGTAAAGACCGTTCTTGTTCCGCTCTCTTTTGCGGTATAATTTATATACTGCGAATACCCTGCTTCTACCCACTTTTTACCTGCTAAATACCAGTCATTTGCACTGTCCGAACGGTTGGGACGCGGCAAAAACGAGGTATCAATACCGCCTATATGGGGAAGATAATTAAAGTAAACATAGGTGGCATAACTCGCACAAACAAGACCTCCCCGTTTAAACTTTTCCAAATTAGGCGTGCCGTCCGCATTGGTTTCGTATCCGCTGCTTCCTCCGCCGTAGGTTATTCCCGAAAGCCAACCCCTTGCAGGCTTATCGTTACAAAGAATATACACCCACATCAACCCGTCGTTTCGGTGCTTTGTAAGATTATATCCTGTGTATTCAAGCGCATCTAAAAAGACATTGTTATCGGGGTCAAGATTGTTGTTATATTTGAATTTCGGTTTTTGCGGCTCCGGCTCCGATACAACCGAAACGGCAGACTCGGGCTTAGAAGAAGACTCCGGCTCGGGTTCTTTAACCGGCTCGGCCTGCGAACTCGAAGAATTCACAGAAGTCTTAGAAGAACTCGGCTCTGTTACTTCGCTTACAACATCTTTTTGGGGTTGCTTTTTCTGCACATTAGGTGCTTTTACAGCAAGCGTCACTATTACCGACACTGCCGCCAAAAATACCGCAAGCAAAGAAATGCCTGTTTTCTTATGCGATTTGAAAAAATTTTTCATCAGGGCAAAAATATAACACAAATAAGGTATTATCCACTTCATAAATTGTCCTCACAAGTAAAGATACATATAAATATACATAATAATTATACTTTAAAACTCCGAAAATATCAAGTTTTTTGTTGACTGTAAAAATAACGGCGGTTATAATAAAACGGTAAAGGGTGTGTATAAAAATGCAAAAAATAACGGTCAATACGGCAAAATCATATGATATACTTATTGACAGCGGTATTCTTTCGGATATTCCCTCTTTAATACTGCCGTTTTGCAAAACAAAACGCGTCCTTATTGTTACCGATGATATTGTAGACTCTCTTTACGGCGAAAAGGTATTCAGTTTACTGAAAAACGACGGATATACTGTTTTCAAATTCGTGTTCAAAAACGGCGAGGAGCAAAAAAACATCTCAACCCTTTCGGACATTTTGGAATTTGCCGCAGAGTGCGGTATCAAAAGGAATGATTTGTTTTTAAGTCTCGGCGGCGGAGTCACAGGTGATATTACGGGACTTGCCTCTGCTCTTTATATGCGCGGTGTTTCGGTTGTTCAAATTCCCACAACGCTTCTTTCGGCGGTGGATTCCTCGGTAGGCGGAAAGACCGCCGTAGATTTAAAGGCAGGGAAAAATCTTGCAGGGGTATTTTGTCAGCCGAGCCTCGTTATAATAGATACCGATATTATTAAAAATCTGCCCGAAGATATTTTTAAAGAGGGCTTGGGTGAGGTTATCAAATACGGGGTTATAAAAAGTCCGGATATAATAGATGTTATAGAAAGCGGTAAAATAAAGCAAAATTTAAGCGGAATAATAAAAGAATGTCTTATAATAAAAAAGGAAATCGTAGAGCAGGACGAACTTGACACCTTGGGAATACGCAATCTCCTTAACGCAGGGCATACTGTAGCCCATTCAACCGAACTTTTAAGCGGCTACACCGTTCCCCACGGCATAGCCGTTGCAAACGGACTTTTAAGCGAAGCAAAGATAGCCGAAAAACTCGGAATTTGCGAAAAGGCAGTTGCCGAAAGAATAAAAAATGTTTTGATTTCAAGCAGACTTTACGAAGAATTCAATTTCAGTAAAGCCGAAATTGCAAATACCTGTTTAAAGGACAAAAAAAATCGGGACAGTAAGATTTTATTCCTACTTCCCGAAACTATCGGCACAATGAAAGAGGTTAAACTCTCATCAGATGAGCTGTTAAAACTTTTATAATTTTCTTAATTAAACAGCATAACTTAAATAATAAAAACAGACTTTCTTTAAGCGAAAGTCTGTTTTTATTTATCGGTTTCTTCTGATTTTTTCAGAATTGACCGAACTCAATACTGCCTTATAAAATTTTTTCCAATGTCTGTCCTTATCAAGTTGATAATATTTATTCGTTTCATTGTCAAAAACCCATACTGTTTTTCTTCTTCCGGTAATCAGCATACCTCTTTGCAACGCTCCGATTTCCAAAACATATCTTTTATCCTTCGAGTCTATTTTTTTACCTGCTATACCGCCCTTGGCTGTTTTGCTTAATTGCTTCAGATATTCATCGTCCGAGCCGAGTATAAATTCTTTGTCAACAATTTCAATCAAATCATCAACAGACAAACGGAGCGTTTCCTTTCCGGTTACTTCTTTTAAAACTCCGTCCAATACCTTATTTAACAAACCCATATAAATCACCTCCTTAAAAATTTCTTACTGTTTTAAATATAAAACTTAAAATATAAATTTCTGTTCCAAAAACGCCGTATCCTCCAAGCACACCGGTTACAAATCTTCTGATGTTAGTAGATTCACAAATTTCAATATACTGAACAAACCAATCAAGAAACATAAGAAACATAAAAATTATATAAAGCACTATATCTTTTCCAAACAAAAAAACACAAGGAATAGTTATAGCATATCCTACCATAACGCCGAAACATCTTGCACATATCGGAAATTGATATCCTTTAACCGCAAAACTGCGTTCCGGAATTTGATGACAACCAACCTTTTTTCCAAAAATCATTAGTTTAATATATATTTTTTCGATAATATCATATGTTTTTTTGTTTTTCAAAATCTTCACAGTATTCAATCATTTTTTCAAAATTGCGCATTTTTTCATTTTCCTTAGCAGCTTCTTTTAATTCGTTTGTCAATATATCGGCATTTGGAAATTCCGACATAAACATCTTATCCAATTTTTTCTTTGAGGTTTGATTTTTAATCCCTACGATAATCCAAAGAATAATTCCTATTGCCAGTAATACTACTCCTAATCCGAATTCAATTGTAACTAAACCTATTAAAATCAATGCTGCAATAATAACATCTGTAACTTTCGATTCACCATCCGTTGCTCTTTTAACGGTTTTTTCGGTTTTTTTATTTGAAATAATTTTATTATTCAAAAAAGATTCGTAATTTTCTTCGTAATTCTTCTTTGCGTTTAAATATCTTTCGGCGCTTTCTTTTTTATGTTGCATCAAATTTTCAATATTACCGTAATTCTTAAGCGCACTGTTTATTTCCGATTTATATGTATAATACCTTGTTTCTGCGTTTTTTTCGTTTAATTCGTAGGCTTCTTTATTTCTCTGCGCTTCTTTATTTGAAAATTTATGTCCACAATTTTTACAAATCCAAAATTCCTTTGTAGATACTCCGCTTCCGCAAGCGCCGCACAACAATCCAAGAGGTCCCATAAGAATAAATCCGCAACAAGAATCAAAAAAAGAAAATCCGCCGCCGTGGGTGTTTGTTGCAAATTGTATATCCTCTGAATCACAATGCGGGCATTTCATTGAAGCCATAAAATTTCACATCACTTTAAAATATCAAAACAATAAATTCTATTGAATAATTCATAATTTATATTTTATAGATATATTATCATAATTCATAAAATATGTCAATAGCATATTATTTTTGATAGAATATTTAATATATAATTCTAATAAAATATTTTTACATTCAAAATGTGAGGTGGCACAATAATATGAAATCAATATATGAACCGGAATATTTACAAATCGGACTTAAAATAGCTTATTACCGAAAACTCAGAGGTTATACGCAAGAACAGCTTGCAGAAAAAATAGATAAGACACCGGCATTTATAGGTCATATTGAAGCCCCAAACATCAATAAGGCGGTATCACTTGATACACTCTTCGACATATCCGAGGTATTAAATGTTCCTGCATATAAATTTTTACTTTTTGATGAATAAAAAATACGGACAGCAAAAATCTGTCCGTAAATTTTCTAAGTATAAGGTTTATTTTTTATTTCTGATACTTCTTTTATAATTTTCTTGCCACATAAAACACCCTTTGGCTTTTGTCGGTCGGGGGTGTTTTTTTCATATCGTCAAGCACTGCCAAAACTTCAAAGCCTGCCTCTTTGAGCGCCGAATTAACCTCGTTTTCAAGATAAACACGCTCTTTGATGTTTTCGCTTTTTCTTGTGTATTTTCCGTCTTTACCCTTTATAAAAAAGTCAAGATAGATATCATTTATGCGCGCTTTGGCGTCATACTCATTCTGCCATGCAAGGAAAACACCGTTTTCTTCCGAAACAAATGTGTTTTCGCCTAAAATACTTTGTGCTTTGTAAAGGGTGTTCAGGTCGAAAATAAAAAGCCGGTCTTTTTCGAGGAAAAGCGCAACCTTTTCTACCGCCTTTTTAAAATCTCCGTAATCGGTTATGTGGTTTAAACTGTCCATAAGACAAACCGCACCGTCCACCGTTCCGTATAGGTCAAGTTCAGAAGCGTTTTGGCAAAGATACAAAATATCGAGGTTTTCGCTTTTTTCTCTTGCAAGTGCAAGCATATCCTCCGATATATCCGCACCTATAACCGATATATTTTCCTTTGCAAACCGGCAGGAAAAATTACCCGTTCCGCAACAAAGGTCAAGCATAAGCGACGGTTTTCTGTCAAACTCTTTAAAAAGCGACAATGTGTATTTTGTGCGTTTGGTGTAGTCTGCATCGCACATCAGCCTATCGTAAACCTCGGCAAAATCGCAATACAAAATAATCTCTCCCCTAAAATAATGGGCGGAAAATTTTCCGCCCATTTATATTATACTCTGTCTTTAATTTCCGCCGAAATTTTAGCGATAAATTCGTCAAGCGGCATTGTGTTGGTTTGGTCGGTATCACGGTCTCTGACCGAAATAACGCCCTCCTCAATCTCTTTTCTTCCGATAATTACCATATACGGAACTCGGTTTACCTGACGCGCTTCACGGACTTTATAACCGATTTTTTCGTTACGGTTATCAAACTCACAGCGAATACCGTTTTCCATCAATTTATCGTAAACATTCTTTGCGTATGTTTCGTCAAGTCCCGGAAGGGTTAAAACCTTAACCTGCATAGGCGAAAGCCAAGTCGGGAACTTACCGGCAAAATGCTCGGTTAAAATACCGATAAATCTTTCAATAGAGCCGTAGCAAACACGGTGAATCATAATCGGACGCTTCTTTGTGCCGTCCTCATCAACATATTCAAGCGCAAAGTTAATAGGCATCTGGAAGTCAAGCTGAATTGTTCCGCACTGCCAGGTTCTGCCTATCGAATCACGGAGATGGAAGTCAATTTTCGGACCGTAGAAAGCACCGTCGCCCTCATTGATAATATAAGGCAAACCTATTTTTTCAAGTGCCGACTTAAGACCGTTTGTTGCGGCTTCCCAATCTTCGTCACTGCCCATACTGTTTTCGGGACGGGTTGAAAGTTCCACGAAATATTCAAAGCCGAATTTTGAATAAACCTGATTTATAAGGTCAACAACACCGACAATTTCTTCGGTGATTTGTTCCTTTGTCATAAAGATATGTGCATCGTCCTGAGTGAAACAGCGAACACGGAAAAGTCCGTGCAAAGCACCCTTTAACTCGTGGCGGTGAACAAGTCCCAACTCGCCTACTCTCATAGGCAACTCACGGTAACTGTGCGGTTTTGAACGGTAAACCATAACACCGCCCGGACAGTTCATCGGCTTAATACAATAATCTTCATCATCAATTTTGGTGGCATACATATTGTCTTTGTAGTGGTCCCAATGTCCGCTTGTTTCCCATAAGCGCCTGTTCATAATAAGCGGTGTTGAAACCTCAACATAACCTGCCTTTTTATGAATATCGCGCCAATAGTCGATAAGCGCATTTTTAAGCAACATACCGTTCGGCAAAAAGAACGGGAAACCCGGACCCTCATCGCAAAGCATAAAGAGTTCCATTTCCTTGCCGATTTTACGGTGGTCACGGCGCTCAGCCTCTTCCATAAGTTTTACATATTCTTCAAGTTCTTCCTGAGTTCTGAACGCAATACCGTTTATACGGGTAAGCATTTTATTATCCTTATCGTTTTTCCAATATGCGCCGGACTGCTGGGTAATCTTAAATGCCTTGAGTGCTTTTGTATAGCAAAGGTGCGGGCCTGTGCACATATCAATATATTCGCCCTGCTGATAGAAACTTATCTCGGCATCTTCAGGCAAATCGCCTATATGCTCTACCTTATACTTCGCATTACGCTCGGTCATGAGTTTAATGGCTTCGCTCCGTTCTAATATAAACGGCTTAATGGGAAAATTTTCCTTAACAATCTTCTTCATTTCCGACTCAATTTTAAGCAAATCTTCATCGGTAAGTTTGACATCGCCCAAATCAACATCATAATAAAAGCCTTTTTCGGTGGCAGGACCGTAACCGAAATCAGCCTGCGGATATAAGCGCTTTACCGCCTGAGCCATAATATGCGACGCGGTGTGGCGAATGACCTCTAATTCTTCGTCCTGAGGACATTCCGCAACCGTTCCGTCCTTATAAATAATCTTCATAAACAAAATTTCCTTTCTTACGGAAAATAACCGATAACAGTATAAAACTTTTTATTTAATTTGTCAATTTTCCTTTATAAAAAACTCATTATACCAAACAAGAAAAGTGTAAACCGTCCATATTTTACGGCTCGCATCTTCTTTACCGCTTCTGTGTTTATCAAGAAGCGAAAGAAGTGCATCTGTATCAAAAAACATAGCCGAATAATCGGAAGTAAATGTTTCCTTGACCTTGTTGTAGTATTCATCCTCTTTAAGCCATTCGCGGATAGGCACGGGAAAACCCAGCTTATCCTTTGTAGCGGTAAGTTTGGGCAATGTCTTTTCCGCCGCTTTACGCAAAGCAAGTTTGGTGGTCTTGGTATTCACCCTGCAATTAAGCGGTATTGTTTCGGCAAGTGCCATAACCTTTTTATCGAGGAACGGAACACGAAGTTCAAGCGAATTTGCCATACTTGTTTTATCGGCTTTAAGAAGAATATCTCCCATAAGCCACATATTTATATCAAGATACTGCATCTTCGTAATATCGTCTTTGTCGGCAACCTCTTTATAAAACTTATCGCAAAGCACTTTAGGCTCGCACGAATTTTTTGCCGCTTCGCTTATTAAAATCTTATCTCTTTCTTTTTTGGAGAAGATATTTGCGTTTCCGATAAATCTCTCCTCTATCGTTTTACCCCGTCTTACAAGATAGTTTATACCGTGCTTTTGGGGTAAATGTTCGCAAACCTTTGAAACGGCTCTTCTAATCGTGAACGGAAGTTTATCATACGCAGTAAGGGTTATCGGTTCTTCGTAAATTCTGTATCCTCCGAAAAGTTCGTCCGCCCCCTCGCCCGACATAACAACCTTAACACTCTCACTTGCAAGTTTGCTTACAAAATAAAGTGCGATTGCGGCAGGGTCTGCCAAAGGCTCGTCCATATGATACTGAATTTTGGGGAATGTTTCCCAGTATTCGGTAGGTGTTATCACCTTTGCTATATGCTTAACACCGATAGTATCGGCAAAATTTTTGGCAAAGTGAATTTCATTGTAACGGTCGCCGTCTTTACTTTCAAAACCCACCGTAAAGGTTTTGTCAACCTGCGCCGCCTCGGCAATATAACTTGAATCTATACCGCTTGAAAGGAATGAGCCTACCTCCACATCGGCGATTTTGTGTGCCTTCACCGATTCTCTGACAGCCTCATCAACCTTATCGGCAAAATAATCAAGCACACCGGGAGTTTCGCTGAAATCGGGTTTAAAGTAGCGCCTCTTTTTGAAAACTCCGTCTTTATAGGTGAAACTGTGTGCCGGAGTAAGTTTAAACACATTTTTAAAGAATGTTTCTTCTGTGGGTGAATACTGAAAGGAAAGATAATGTCCGAGGGCTTCCTCGTTGAGTTCCTTTTTGAATTCGGGATGGTCGAGAAACGACTTGATTTCCGAGCCGAAAATGAAATTTCCGTTCATAACGGTATAGTAAAACGGCTTTATTCCGAACATATCACGGGCACCGAAAAGCGTGCCGTTTATACGGTTGAATATAACAAAAGCAAACATACCTCTTAAATGGTCTACTATACTTTCGCCCCATTCTTCAAAACCGTGCAGTAAAACCTCACTGTCGCAACGGTTTACAAAGATGTGTCCCTTTTTCCTTAATTCTTCGCGGAGGTCATTATGATTGTAAATTTCGCCGTTGAATACAAGCACCAAGGACTTATCCTCGTTAAACATCGGCTGACTGCCGTCCTCAAGGTCAATAATACTTAACCTGCGAAAACCGAGTGCTATGTTATCGTCAACAAATTTTCCCGAGGAATCTGGACCTCTGTGAACTATACGGTTCATCATTTTTTCAAGAACCGTTCCGTTATCTTTTATGTTGTTTGTAAAGCCTACAAAACCGCACATATTTTAAAAAGCTCCTTTAAAAAGTTAAAGTTTTAAAAATCTTTCCGTTTTCTTAAAAATCATACCTGCAAGAATTCCGATTACGACACCGCTTACCATTCCCCCCGCTATGAGGACGGGAAGATAAAAAAGCGCACCTTTCCCGACAACAAAAACCGCTACGGCAGTTTGTGTGATATTGTGGACTACTCCGCCCGAAATGCTGAGTCCCACCGTGCTTATATTATCGGATTTTGAAAGGCAGGAACAGACAAGAAGCGAAATAACACCTGCCGAAACCGAAAACAAAAGGGAAAACGGCGAGCCGAAAAGAAGTGCCGAAAGCAAAATTCTCGTAATGTTTACAAAGAAAGCACCCTTAATGTCCTTGGCTGTCAAAAGCAAAAGCGCAACCGAATTTGAAAGACCTAATTTAATTCCCGGCGCTATCAAAGCGGTGGGGACAAGACTTTCAACATATCCGAAAATAATGCATACAGCACAAAGAAGTGCATATACGCAAAGCCTTTTTATTCCACTTCGATTATCACCTTGTTTGGCAGGCATATAACACTCTCCCCCGAATTTGATATTTTACCCGTGTTTATGCAAATCTTGTTTTTACAGTCAGAGTCAAGCATATATGCCTTTCCGTTTTCGATTTTGACCGTGTTATGCGAAAGGCAAACCGTCTTTTTATAGGACAGACTTCCCTTGTAAACAAGCGTGTTGTCTTGGTAGACCTTAACGGTTTTACCGCCTTTTTTAAAGGCAAACGACAAACAAAATCCGAATATAATCAGTAAAACCGATACGGCGATAACGATAATGTCGCCCTTTTTAAGCATTTTCACCGCCGTCACCCTTAAAATCAGTTTTTAAGACTCTGCATCGGAGCAGGAATTCTTCCGCCTCGGTCGATAAACTTTTTGGGGCTTTTTTCTGTGTTTATATCCATAACAGGGCCCGAGCCTAAAAGTCCGCCGAATTCGAGTTCATCGCCGACATTTTTATCAATAGCCGGAATAACTCTTACAGCCGTAGTCTTGCTGTTTACCATACCTATTGCCGCTTCATCGGCAATAATTGCCGATATTGTTTCGCTCGGCGTAATTCCCGGCAAAACTATCATATCAAGACCGACAGAGCAAACTGCCGTCATAGCCTCTAATTTCTGAATGGTGAGTGTGCCGTTTCTTGCCGCTTCTATCATACCGGCGTCCTCCGAAACGGGAATAAACGCACCCGAAAGTCCGCCCACAGAGGAAGAAGCCATAAGTCCGCCCTTTTTAACGGCATCATTGAGCATTGCAAGTGCGGCGGTAGTTCCGTGAATACCGCACTGTTCGAGTCCCATTTCTTCGAGTATTCTTGCAACCGAGTCGCCTACCGCAGGAGTAGGAGCAAGCGATAAATCAACTATTCCGAAAGGAACACCCAACCGTTTTGAAGCAACATTGCCCACAAGTTGTCCCATACGGGTAATCTTAAATGCAGTGCGCTTTATAATTTCGGCTATTTCGCCCATATCGCCGTCGGGACATTTCTTTATTGCCGACTGCACTACACCCGGCCCCGAAACGCCTACATGGATAACACAGTCAGGCTCGCCCACGCCGTGAAAAGCACCTGCCATAAACGGATTGTCCTCAGGTGCATTGCAAAGCACAACAAGTTTAGCGGGGCCTATGCAGTTTTTATCCTTTGTGAGTTCGGCAGATTTCTTTACCGTTTCACCCATAAGTTTTACGGCATCCATATTTATACCCGACTTTGTAGAGCCGATATTTACCGAAGCGCAGATATTATCGGTTTCCGCGAGTGCGCGGGGAATTGCCTCTATAAGTTCTCTGTCACCCGCCGAAAAACCTTTATGCACAAGTGCGGAAAAACCGCCTATGAAGTTTACGCCTATATCGTCTGCCGCTTTTTGCAAAACCTTTGCATATTTAACGGGGTCTCCTCCCGAGACGGCAACAAGCATCGAAATCGGAGTTACCGAAACACGCTTGTTTATTATAGGCACACCGTATTCGAGTTCTATTTCCGAAACGGTTTCGACAAGTTTTCCTGCCTTGGCTGTTATCTTTTTATATATCTTTTCGCAGGATTTATCAATATCGGAATCGGCACAGTCAAGAAGTGAAATTCCCATAGTTACCGTTCTTATATCGAGGTTTTCCTGCTCTATCATATTTACTGTTTCAAAAACATCGTTAAGATTAAGCATTTTTTACCTCTTAAATTCGGTGCATCGCATCGAAAACATCTTCGCGCATAACACGGATATCAAGTCCCGTTTCTTTTGAAAGCATCTTTAAATCTTCGGTAAGTGCTTTGAGCGAATCGCCTTTATCTTCAATTTCCGTAAGCATTACCATTACGAAAACATCCTGCAAAACCGATTGAGTTATATCAACAATGTTTGCATTTCTGTTGGCACAAACCGTGCTTACCTTTGCGGTTATTCCTACGGCATCTTTGCCTATGACCGAAATTACAGTCCTCACAAAAATCAGTCCTTTTCTTCTTTGTTTTCTTTTTCTATGTAAAATTCAATTACATCGTAGATTACCTTAACCACAAGCGAGCAAAAAAGCGCCGAGCCCGAAGACACGAAAAACGGCTTGTAGAAGAAACCCGCTATAAGCATAATCACCCCTGCAACAAGACAGCAAAAGCCGAGTCTTTTAAGATAGTTAAGATTTTTTTCGCAAACTATGTTTCCCTTTAAAATATTTTTAAGAAGATTTTTAAGCGAAAAGAGCGCAACCGTTGCAAACGGAACACAGGGATAGCATGTAAGCATTGACACTATTGCAAGGTCGTCAGGTCTGTTTTTCTTCTCAACATACCACATTGCAAGGTATGGAAGCGTTACGATTAAAACAGCAAGTGCAATCATGAGAATATAGGTAAGAGCAAGTGTTACTTTAACACTTTTTTTATAGTCTTTCATAAAAAGACCTCCTAACTGATTTATTATACCATAAATGACAGTTTTTTCAAGTATTTTATGCACCGAAAGCGCCATAAAACGAAAAGAAAAGATGTCGGTGAATGTCGCAAACGAAAGGTATATGATAATTGCGGTGAGAGGAAAACTCACCGAGATTTTCAAGGAAAGGAAGCCTGTATGAAAAACGCATCCGAAGATTTAAAAAAATGTATGTGTTCCGTTTTAAACGAAAGATTGCCTGAACCGGAAGCAGAGTCGCTAAAAGACGATGGCTTTAAGATAAAAAAGCCCACAAGAAAAACAGCGGTTATGATAGCACTTTATAAAAAAGCGGCGTCAGGCGACCTCTCCGCAATAAAGGAACTCTTAAATATAGTTTCCGGAGAATCGGGAAAAGAATCGGGAGGGACGGTGAACATAATTGAAGACATCTGAATTCCGAATTTCCGAGATAGTCGGAAAAGGCTACGACGAATTTTGGAACTCAAAAAAACGGTATAGGGTGTTAAAGGGCGGCAAAGCATCAAAGAAAAGCACCACAACGGCACTTAACTTTATCTTCCGCCTTATGAAATATGAAAACAGTAATTTACTTGTTGTGCGCCAGGTAATGAACACCCACCGTGACAGCACCTTTGCCCAACTCAAATGGGCTCAGGAGAAGTTAAATGTCGGAAATTTGTGGAGTAACACCGTATCTCCGATGGAAATGACCTATCTCCCTACCGGTCAGAAAATTCTTTTCAGAGGTTTTGACGATGTGTTAAAACTCGCCTCGACAACAGTTCCGAAAGGCTATCTCAACTTCGTTTGGATAGAGGAGGCATTTGAAATCGCAAAAGAAGCGGATTTTATGAAACTCGACCTTTCGGTGCCGCGCGGCAAAGTTCCCGAAAACCTTTTTAAGCAAACAACCCTCACTTTTAACCCTTGGAGTGAAACACACTGGCTTAAAAAACGGTTTTTCGATAACACTCCGAAAAACTGCGATACCTTTTCGGTAAACTATAAAATCAATGAGTTTCTTGACAAAACGGATATTGAAGTTTTCGAGGAAATGAAGCACTCAAACCGACGGAAGTATGATGTTGCAGGTCTCGGAAACTGGGGAATATCCGAAGGCCTTGTTTATGAAAATTTTGAAATCGGAGTGCTTGAAACCGAAGGTCAGAACGACGCAGACTTCAAAAACTTTTTCGGACTCGATTACGGTTATTCAAGCGACCCGACGGCATTTATCGCAATAAGCGTAAACCCGATAACCAAACAGCTTTATGTTTTTGACGAGTTTTACAAACGCAAAATGCTCAACAGCGATATTGCAAAAGAAATCATAAAATCAGGCTATGCAAAAGAGCGTATCCGTGCCGACTGTGCCGAGCCCAAGTCAAACGATGATTTAAAACGGCTCGGTATATCGAGAATAGTGCCGTCGGTAAAAGGCAAAGACAGCATCTTAAACGGCATTTCAAACATCTGTGAATACAAAATAACGGTCAACCCGAAATGTGTAAACACAATTCGCGAACTTTCAAGTTATGTGTATGACGAAAAGCGAAACGAAAACGGACTTAAAATGCCGAAAGACTGTGATAATCACTTGATGGATGCTATGCGTTATGCCTTTTACGATGTCCGCTTTTTCAAGCCGCAATCGCTCTTAAATGAAGCAGGGACTTCTGATTACAAAAACGATTATAACTATTTAGGAGGCTTTGGTATATGAATATAAGCATATATTTATTTACACTGTTTTGGGCGTTTGTGCTCGGATTTTTGCTCGGTTTTTCTTTTCCGATAAAGAAAAAATGCACGGTAAAAGCCGTGCAGAACCGCAAAATTGCCGATGACGGTTTTTCCGCAATAAATGAAGAATACCGAAACTTTTTAAGTTATGACGGCACGAAACAGTAAAGGAGAAAGTATGGATAACGAAAACTTGCAAAACGAAACTTCAGACGGGAACAACTCATCTGAACTTGAACGGCTTAACGCATTGGCAGAGAAGCGGGGTATTTCCGCAGAAGAACTGCTCAATGCACTCGAAAACGAAAATAAGGCACCGATTGAAAACAGTGCCGCAAATAATCAAAGCACCGGTTCCCAAAACAGCACCGCCGATAACAGTTTCGACCCTACCGGCACTGAATTTTTAAAGGGAATTTGGAGCAAATAAGGAGGATTTTATGTCTATCAATTCAATAGAAAACGCTATCAGATATTCAGAAGAGCTCGATAAGGTATTCGAGCAAAAAAGTGCAACCGGCTTTTTTGCCGACAACACACTTAAAACAAAATTCGTAGGAGCAAAAACCGTAATTATCCCCGATGTTGATTTTCAGGGACTTGCGGATTATGACCGTGATACAGGCTTCACAAGAGGCGCAATCACAGTAAGCAACACTTCCTACAATATGTCTATGGACCGTGCCCGTTCCTTGCAGATCGACCGTGAGGATATGGACGAAACAGGTATTGCAAATCTGGCAGGAAAAATCTTGGGCGAATATGTCCGCACAAAAGTTGTTCCCGAGTGCGATTCCTATGTTTTGTCAAAACTTTCGGGACTTGCCGCAACAAGGGCAAACCTCATTGACGGCGATGTTGATAAGCCCTACGAGGCACTTTGCAGTCTTATAAACGAAGTTCAGTCAAAGGTAGGCTACGACGAAGAATTGGTGGCTTTCGTAGACAGCGCAATGTATGCCGCTTTACAGAACAGCACCGAAATTTCACGCCTTATCTGTGTTTCTGACTTCACTCAGGGAGAAGTAACACTTAAAGTTAAGTCAATAAACGGTGTTGCACTCATTCCGGTAGTTTCCGAGCGTATGAAGACCGCCTATTCATTCAACAACACAACGGCCGGCGGCTTCACCCCGCTTGACAGCGCAAGAGAGATTTATATGCTCGTTTGTCCTAAGTCGGGCGCTCACCTTGTAAAAAAGACCGAGCAGATGAGAATTTTCACCCCCGAGCAGAACATAGACGCCGATGCATACAAATTCGATTACAGAATTTATTACGATGTATTTGTAAAGAAGAGCGGACTTGACGCAATCTGGGCTTGGCTCTCCCCTGTCATCACAATTTCTGCACAGCCCGAAGACAAAACCGTTACCGAAGGTGCCATAAGCGGCAGCATTTCGGTAACTGCCTCAAGTTCAGGCGACCTTACTTATCAGTGGTATTCCTGCACCGACACTTCCGGCAGTAATGCAGTAAAGATTGCAAACGCAACAAGCAGTTCGTTTACAATTCCGGCTACGCTTGAAGAAGGCGAATATTACTACTTTGCCAAGGTAATCGTTGACGGCATCGCTTCGGTTAATACCGATGTTGCAACCGTTACGGTAGAAGGCGACGAATAATCGCCGTTTAAAAGATATTTCTGCCCTGAGGGAATACCCTCGGGGTAGTTTTAAAAGGAGGAAAATTATGATTACTTTAAGTCCCGCCGAAATATTCGGTGAATATAAAAACGGTGTGAATTTTAAAAATTCTCTCGGTGAAAAAGGTCTTTACGAACAATCGGATATAAACGAAAGATTTTATATAGGCGACCAGTGGCACGGTGCCAACTGCGGAAACAGGCGTCCGCTTGTGCGCCATAACATTATAAAGCGTATAGGCGAATACAAGATGTCGCAGATTCTCGGCACTCCGCTTCAAATCGGTTTTTATGCCGACGGCTCGACCGAAACATCAAGTATGCAGGCATCAAACCTTAAAAAGCGAATGTCCGGCTTTAAGTATACGGGTGAACTTTCAAATGACGAAACCGTTTGTCTTTGCAAAGTGCTTAACAAATACTTTGAAGTGACTTCAAAAAGGCTCGGTTTTGAAAATCTTTGTGCCAAAGCCGTAAAAAATGCCTATATTTCGGGAACGGGAATCATATATTCTTATTGGGACAAAAACATTAAATCGGGAAGCGGTAAAACCAAAGCGAACGGTGACATAAACTGTGAAGTTTTGTCGGTTAAGAATGTGTTTTTTGCAAACCCCTATGAGCCGGTTGCCGAAAATCAGCCCTACATTATCATATCGGCACTTAAAGACTTTGAAGATGTGGTAAATGAGGCAAAAACTTTCGGTGCCGATGAGTTTACAATAGGAAATATAAAGAAAGGCGCAAATAATAAGGTTTTGGTATTAACAAAACTTTACAAGCAAAAGGACGGACTCGGCAACGAAACCGTAATGTGTGTAAAGGTAACGGAAACCGCCACCGTGCGCCCTGCGTTTAATACCAAACTCAAACGCTATCCGCTGTCGGTATTCAAATTTGAAGACAAAAGCAACCTAATCTACGGCGACAGCGAAATAACCTATATAATACCCAATCAAATTGCAATAAACCGAATGATAACGGCAAATGTGTGGTCGTCGGTTACAAACGGTATGCCGATTATGCTTGTAAACGGTGATACGGTAACTTCCGAAATAACAAATGACCCCGGTCAGATTATCAAGATTTTCGGCTCAAACGAAGATGTTGCCGGTGCGGTAAAATATGTGGCGCCTCCCGATGTTGCAAATAATTTCGGAGATAATGTAAACACCCTTATATCGAATACTTTGGCGCAGTGCGGTGCAAACGAGATTGCTTTGGGCGACAGCCGTGCGGACAATATGGGTGCGCTTAACATTATGCGAAGCGCCGCAACAATGCCGTTAAACCTTATCAAAAACAGATATTATTCTTTTTTGACCGATATAGCGCTTATCTGGGCTGATTTCTGGATAACCCAATACGGAAAACGCAGAATAAAAATATGCGATGAAAACGGAATTTGGTATTTTCCGTTTGACTCCGAAAGGTATAAGGACATTAACTTTATATGCAGTATTTCCGAAAGTAAGGATTCGGAGTTTGACAGCAGTGAGAGTGTTAAACTTCTTACCTCCCTTCTTGAAAAGGGTATAATTACAAAATCCGAATACTTCAGCCGTCTGCCCAAAGGTCTTATACCCAACCCAGAGGGCATAGGCACCGAAAACAAAAAGGAGGAAAAAGTATGACGGGATATGATATTTATAAATCCGCAATGCTGAAACTCGGCTATACCGATATTAACGGCACGGTGGAAAACGAAGAGCCATACAAAAAACTCGCACTTTCCACCGTAAATGAAATTATCGGAGAACTTTGCGGTAAAGAGCCCATCAAAAATTTAAGCGACGAAATAAACGCCGATAAAAGCATAAAAGCGGTTTGTGTTTACGGTCTTGCGTCATTTTTGTCGGCATATAACCACGACTGCGAAAAGAACGCAATTATGACCGAAATTTTCAATGCAAAAAGGTCGGCGTATTTATCGTCAAACAGCCGTATAAAAAATGTTTCTCCAATTATTTACGGGGTGTGAATTATGAAATACAAAAGTATAAAGCCGAAAGAAAACAAGCACAAAGTTTTAAATCTCTGCGGAGGCGTAAACTGCGAAAGCGACGAAGCGATGCTTGAAAACCAGTTGCGCAAAAACAACAACATCATATCCGCAGACGGTGTTTTAAGAAGCCGTAAAGGTGTTTTTTCGGATATAAATTCACTTATGGGAAACCACGCTCAAAACGGTCATTTTAAGAAAGACCTCTGCGTTACCGATGCCGTTTATCAATGTGACGGCGAAGAATACCGCCTTGCCTACGATATATGGAATGAAAACGATTTATACGAAACCCTGAATGTTTATCTTCTGAACAAGGATAACGAATTAACCCAAATCGACAGCTTTTATTCGGGGAATTTAGAGGAATTTTACAGGTTTTCCCACGCATTTTTCATAATCAGAAGAACCGATACGGAACAAAAGATATACATTTATATAACGAAAATCGGAACAAAGGGCGACTATATTTTAGAACAAGAGCGTTACTTTCATTCGGTATATGTTTACAACCGTTTTGAAGGATGTTTCGAGAGCGTTCCGCCCAGCAAATACTATTCTCCGATAGTCTACACAAACGGCAGAGGAAACCGATACGACGAAGCCAAAAAACTCGGAACTGTATACGATGAGCCCCCCACAGTAGGCGAATCTGTAAACCTGCTCGGCGGATGTTTCACGGCTCTCTTTTCTTCCGACGGTCTTTCAACCCGTTTTAAACTGCCCCTTTCCAATATCGACCAAGCGGCACAGGTGGAATGTTATTATTATAATTCAGCGGTAGATAACGGACTTTGGATAATAGAGCCTTATGCTTCGACTGCTACATGCAGTTTAGACGGTGTAACCGTAACAATTAAAGTGCAGAGAGAAACGGGAGATATCGTGTTTTACAACGGCAATACGGAGTTTGCTCTGCCAAAAGCGGTAGCGCCTATCGGAAACAACATTACATTCATTGCCGCACAGTATTTATCGAATGAAAAAAGGCATATTTTATGTTCTCAATACGCTACGCAGATAGACTCAACCGTTTATATTTACGGCAACCAATTAAACAAGAGTGAAATTTACACCTGCGACTGCAACAATCCGCTTTATTTCCCCGAAAGCGCAATGGTTTCAATCGGGAGTTTTAATAACCCCGTTACCGCTGTTTTACCGCTTAATAAGAGTATTATCGCCATAAAACCCGACGGAATTTACAAGTTAAAACACACTGCCCAAAGCAGTGAAAAACTGTATTTAAGACCCACCGATGTTTTTGCAACCTATATTGACCGTGCCGCCGCCGAAGCATCACAGCTCAATTTAAGTTTCGGAACTTCACTCCGAAAAACAATCACCGTTTGTAAGGATAAAATCATTTTCTTTGACGGAAATAAAATTTACTGTGTTGCGGATAACGGCAAAGTCGGGGAGATTTCGGTGCCCGTAAACAGTATTATAGAGTCCCTTGAAAATTCGGACAGACAAAATGCTTTTTCGGTGAATTTAAACGGAAACTATGCACTGTTTATCGGTAACACCGTTTTGTATTTAAACTGCAACACCGAAAATTTCGGAGTAAGCGAAAAGGAAACCGCCACGGTGCATAAAACAAAAAATATTGCTTTTGACTGTCTTACACTTCCCGAAGAAATCAAACCGATAGACAGTTTTAACAATTACGGAACGGTGCTTATTTGCAGATTTAACGAAAAGTCCGATTACTTTGCCTATATTACGGGAGAAAAGGATGTTTTCATCGACAGTTCGGGCGACTTTGCAACCGAAAAGGAAATACCCTATGAGTTGCTTACAAAGAAATATGATTTTGAAAGCGACGGTTTAAAAAACATTCTTTCGCTCAATTTGAAAATTTCGGGCAACGGAATTACCGATATATCCGTATCGGGTGATAAATACTTTGTAAAACAAGCCGTAAAATTCAAAAACACGGCTTTAAACGATGTAAAGATTTTACCGCATATTTTGCCCGTCAAGGAATTTTCGTTCTCGGTTTCGGGAAACGGCCCTTTAAGGCTGAACAAAGCCGACATCGAATATCAAAATTTATAAAGGTTGATGGTTTTGAAACGGATAATCTGCGTTTTGCTTAGCCTCATAACTCTTTGCGGATGCGTAAATTTAAAAACACTCCGCAAGGCAAACACAAAAATACCCGATAGTTATCTATCGGGTATTTGGGTTAGTTATATCGAGGTAAATTCATTTTTAAAAGACGGGAATTTTAAAGACAATTTCAAAAATGTCATAAAAGTATGCAAAGAGAATAAAATAAGCGATATGTTTGTTTGCGTGCGCGCTTTTTGTGACTCGCTTTACAAATCAAAATACTTTCCGCAAAACGAATTTTCTTCGGGTTGCGATTTTGATGTTACCGAATATATGATAAGTCTGTGTCACAAAAACGGTATAAAATTTCACGCCTGGATAAACCCTTACAGAGTCAGGACCGAAGATAACGATATAACAAAACTTCCAAAGGAAAGTCCCTATTTAAAACTTTTAAGCGAAAAGGACATAGGTGTCACCGAAAGCGGAATATATCTTATTCCGTCAAGCGAAAGGGTTAAAAAACTCGTCAGCGAAGGGGTAAGGGAAATACTGAATCTTTACAGTGTTGACGGCATACATATCGACGATTATTTCTACCCTGCCGTAACGGAAGATTTTGATAAAACGCTTTACGGCGAATACAAAGAAAACTGCCAAAACCCTCTTGACATTAAAGACTACCGCACAAACAATGTAACGGCACTTGTATCCTCGATTTATTCGGCAGTAAAGTTTAAAAACAAGGACATAGTTTTCAGTATAAGTCCCTGCGCTTCGGCAGAAAAAAACATAAACAGTTACTATGCCGATATAGAATCATTTTGCAAATCAGGTTGCGTTGATATAGTTATTCCGCAACTATATTTCGGTTTCGATTATCCCGATAAAAATTTTTGCTTTGATAAACTTTTAAACGACTGGAAAAATCTCACAAAAGGCACAAATGTTAAACTGTTGATAGGTCTTGCAACCTATAAAATCAACACTGCCCTCCCTCCCGATAACACCGAATGGCAAAACGGAAACGAAATAATAAAAAGGCAGGAGAAAATTTGTGAAAACGAAAGGTCGGTAAACGGGGTTGTTTACTTTTCCTACACCTCATTTTGCGAATACGCAAAAGCAAAACAGACAAATCAGACAAAAAAAGACGGCACTCAAAACTGAAGTGCCGTCTTTAATTTTAAATACTAAAATCAGATTTCAGCGAAATACTTGATTGTGCGAACCATCTGTGAAGTATAGCTGTTCTCGTTATCATACCAAGAAACAACCTGAACTTCATAAAGGTCATCGGCAATCTTGGAAACCATAGTCTGAGTAGCATCAAACAATGAGCCGTAACGCATACCGATAACATCGCTTGATACGATTTGGTCTTCATTGTATCCGAAAGAAGCAGAAGCAGCTGCCTTCATAGCGGCATTGATTCCCTCTTTGGTAACATCTGCACCCTTAACAACAGCGGTAAGGATGGTAGTAGAACCGGTCGGAACCGGAACACGCTGAGCAGAACCGATGAGTTTACCGTTCAACTCGGGGATAACAAGACCTATTGCCTTTGCAGCACCGGTAGAGTTAGGAACGATATTTGCGGCACCTGCACGGGCACGGCGAAGGTCGCCTTTTCTGTGAGGACCGTCAAGAATCATCTGGTCGCCTGTGTAAGCGTGAATTGTGCTCATGATACCGCTCTGAATGGGAGCATAATCGTTAAGAGCCTTAGCCATAGGTGCTAAGCAGTTAGTAGTGCAGGAAGCGGCAGAAATAATCTTGTCGTCCTTAGTAAGAGTGTTTTCATTAACGCTGTATACGATGGTGGGAAGGTCATTTCCTGCGGGAGCGGAAATAACAACCTTTTTAGCACCTGCGTCAATGTGAGCCTGTGATTTTTCTTTTGAGCAGTAGAAACCTGTGCACTCAAGAACAACATCTACTCCGATTTCACCCCAAGGAAGGTCTTTGGCGTCCTTCTCGGCATAAATCTTAAGAGTCTTGCCGTCAACAGTGATTGTGCCTGCTTCGTCATCAGCGGAAACGGTGTGCTTGTCCTCACCGATGAAACCGCAGTAACCGCCCTGTGCCGTATCATACTTTAAAAGATTAGCGAGCATAGAGGGTTTTGTAAGGTCGTTGATAGCTACTACATCATAGCCCTCAGCGCCGAACATCTGACGGAATGCGAGACGGCCTATACGGCCGAATCCGTTAATTGCAACTTTTACCATAGTGAAATACCTCCAAAAATTTTTACTTTATTATTTTACCCCATTTAATTCCATTTTTCAAGTCAATTTTATTTATATTCCGATACTTTCAATATTTTCGTTAATATTATCACAACTAAACGGAATCAAAAGTCAATATATTGATATTTTAACGAAAAAATTTACCGTTTTCAATTTTTCTTATTACATTTTCGGCGGTTTTCATACCGTCAACGGCGGCACTTGTGATACCGCCTGCATATCCGGCACCCTCACCGCAGGGAAATATTCCGTCTGTGTTTACACTTTCGCCGTTTTCGTTTCTTAGTATCCGCACGGGCGACGAACTTCTCGCCTCAGGTGCCGTCAAAACGGCGCTTTTTTCGGCAAAACCGTTTATTTTCTTATCAAAAAGCGGTATTGCTTCTCTTAAAGACTCGCAGACAAACTTCGGAAATATCTCGTCAAAATCGGCAAAACGGCAGTCTTTCCTGACGGTAGGTTTAACATCGGAAAACTTATTTTCCTCACCGAAACAAAAATTCCCCACCGTGGTTACAGGCACCGCACCGCCCGAAATATTATATGCGGCTTTTTCGATTTTCCTTTGAAATTCTATACCTGCAAGAACATCTTCACCCTCAAAATCATCGGTGTTTACACCAACAAGCAGGGCGCTGTTTGCGTTCTCTTTATCACGGGCATTTTCGCTCATACCGTTTACGCATATATGCCCCTGCTCACTCGAAGCATTTATTACTTCTCCGCCCGGACACATACAAAATGTATAAACTCCCCTGCCGTTTTTAAGATGGACCGCCATTTTATAATCGGCAGGTTTTAAATTTTTGTTTTCGCAGAAACCGCCGTAAAGCGCCTTGTTGATATTCTTCTGCAAATGCTCTATACGGACACCTACGGCAAACGGTTTTCTTTCCATCAAAACACCGCTGTTTTTAAGCATTTTAAAGGTATCTCTTGCCGAATGTCCTATTGACAAAATAAGCGTTTCGCAGTCTTTCTTTTCGCCGTTTACACTGATTGCGCAAAGCCGACCGTTCTCGGTATAAATTCCGTCAAGAACGGACGAAAACCGTAATTCGCCACCCAAAGAAATTATCTCGTTTCTTATGTTTTTTACCACCGTTTTCAAAATATCGGTTCCTATATGCGGTTTTGCGTCGGTTAAAATATCTTCGTTTGCGCCGAAATTATAAAAGGTCTTTAAAACTTCTCTTATGCGCTCATCTTTAATGCCCGTATTTAATTTACCGTCCGAAAAAGTGCCTGCACCGCCCTCTCCGAACTGAATATTTGAGTTTTCATTTAACCTTCCCGTTTTGAAAAACTCGTTTACATCGGCAGTCCTTTTATCTACATCGCAACCGCGCTCTATTATAATCGGTTTAAGTCCCGCACGGGCGAGAACAAGCCCTGCAAACATTCCTGCAGGTCCGAAACCTGCTATAACGGGCCGGCTGTCCGGCAGTTTTGTGCATTTTTGCCACTTATACTCTTTTTGTGTATAAATCTGAGCCTTTTTGGTTTTTTTCAAAACGGCACTTTCATTTTTAAATTCACACAAAAAAGAACAGCAAAACTTTATATCCGTTTTTTTGCGTGCGTCCACGCTTTTTTTATAAAGTTTTGCCGATAAAATCTCGTTTGCATCTGTTTTCAGAACAGATGCAATTATTTTATTTGTGTTATTAAAATCAGTATCAAGCGGTAAATTTATATTGTTTAATATTACCATTTTTGTTCCTCTGTATATTCGGTTACGCCCTCTGCCGCACAAAAAGCACTCGACCACGCCCACTTGAGATTGAAACCTCCGCAGTCGCCGTCAACATCCAAAATTTCGCCTATGCAGAAAAGTCCTCTGTCCCTTAAAGACATCATTGTGGTGTTATCGAAATTCCTTGTGTCAAGACCGCCTGCCGTAACCTGCGAGTTTTCAAAACCCATAGTCCCCAAAACCTTAAACCGCATATTTTTTATAATATCCGCCATTCGTTTTACATCGGAATTTCTCAATTTATCAACACCTGAATTAAGGCTCAAACCTGCGTTCTTTACTACCGCCTGTCCGACTCTTTTGTTAAGCATACCCGTAAAAAACTCATCGAGATTACTGCCCCTTAATGCCGAAACTCTGTATGCGATTAAATCGCAGACATTAAAAAAAGAATATTCGGGCATCAAATCAAGAGAAATATAAAATTCGCCCTTTTTCCTTGAAACCTCTCTCGAAATCTGCATAACGGGAGGGCCCGAAAGACCGTAATCGGTAAAAAGCACCTCACCCGTATCTTCTTTTAAGTTTTCACCGTTTAAAATAAGGGTTGCCTTTGCGTTCACCTTGATACCTTTAAGGCTTTTCGTAACGGTATTTTCGGTCTTTAACTGAACAATGGAGGGTGTCATTTTAACGGTGGAATATCCTGAATTTTCGAGAATTTTTATAACACTTCCGTTGCTTCCCGATTTATCTCCGCCCGAAAGAAGTCCTGCCGATATTATCACCGCATTTGCAAAATACTTTTCGCCGTTTGCCGTAATTTCATAAATTCCGTTTGTCCTTTTTATATCGGTAACTTTTGTATCAGTCAGGGTTTTGACTCCCCTTTTTTCCGCACCGAAACGCAGTGCGTCCACAACCGAGGATGCCTGAAGCGAATACGGAAAAGCCTTGTCCTCCTCGTATGTAAACACTACGCCCAAATCGGCAAAAAAGTTCTCTGTGTAGAGGTTATCATACCTTGTGAGCGCATACTCGAAAAACTGCGCATTTTCGCTGTGGTATCTTTTAAAATCAATATTGCGGTTTGTGATATTGCACCTGCCGTTGCCCGTGGTAATGAGTTTTTTACCCACACGGTTTAACTGCTCGAAAATGCAAACACCTGTATCCCGATTCAGATTTTTTATGCTTATTGCGGCGCAAAGTCCCGATGCACCGCCGCCGATAACGGCAACATCAATTATATCCTTTTTCAATGTCTTGCGTCCTTATCTGTAAAAACTTCGCAAAATGCGCCCGACTCCGTAGGTTCGGCGCCTGCTTCGTAGAGATGTGAAATATCGCCGAAAGCACGGCAGCGGAAATAGGCAATTCCCTCCTCGCGTTCTTCGGTTTGAACTACCGTAACGCTTGAAGGCTGTGCCAAAAAGCCCTGCCAAAAAACTATGGGAGACATACCTATCAAGTGCGAAATCAGCACTGCTTCAATACCGAAATGGCAGAAGAAAACTATTGTGTCTTTATTGGGTTTTACCGCCTTATAGTATTCGCCGTCCCGCAGATATCCGTGACGGGCATTGAATTTATCGAATTCCTCAATAACATATCTATACACATCGGGTGCATCGCCCGTATGCATAATCTCGGTATCAATCCATTTGTAACGGTCAAAAAAATCTTTTTGTTTAGTCCAGTATGACGGCAAAAAGTCCCACGGAAAATGGGGTTTGTTTGTTCTCGGGTCGATTATCTTACCCGGAAACTCACGCAGCCACTCGAGCGTTTCTGCAGTCCTGCCGACCGCTTCCAAAGAGGGTTTTGCGGTGGCTTGCGCCCTGCCGAGTGGTGAACAGTAAAATTCCTTTACATTCTTTAACTTTGCTATTCTCGTCTTTAAGATTTCCGCTTCTTTAAATCCCGTTTCGGTAAGAGAATCGTTTGCATAATCGGGGTCGCCGTGGCGAACAAAAATATATTTCATAAATATCAGTATCTCCTTACAGTGTAAATATAACATATTATTTCGGGTTTTACAATTTTATTTTAACATTTTACAAGAATACTTTTAACATTTCGGTCAATAATAATCTCGACAAAAAAATTTAAGGGGTAGAAAAATGCAGTATTCAAGCGAAAGAAAAAAGAAAAACATCACTTTTTATGTGATTACCGCAATATGTTTGGCAGCCATAATGGCGGTTTCTTATTTAGCGTCGGCAAACAAAAACGCAGACAAAATGAAAGAAAAGAAAAAAGACGAATTATCAGGGAATGAGTCCTCATATAATAGCAGTAGCGGCGATACAAAAGAAAAAATCGCCGAAAAAGCCGACGAAGCGAAAGAAAAGGCAGAAAACGAAATAAGCCGGGTTACCGACAACACGGTAAAAACCGAGCCTTACACCGAAAAGAAACCTCAAGAAAATCAAAACACCGAAACCGCCGAAAAGCAGACCTTTGTTTTGCCTATTAAGGGCAATATAATAAAAGGTTTTTCGGACAGTGAACTTCAGTTCGACAAGACCTACGGAGATATGCGTATTCACGAGGGCATAGATATTGCCTGCGAAGAAAACGCAAAACTTGTATCGGCGGCAAAGGGAACGGTAAGCGAGATTTCCGAGAGTGCGGGTTTCGGCACCTGCATTACGGTAGAACACATCGGAGGAATTACCGTAAAATACTGCGGAGTAGGCAGTGCAAGTGTTAAAAAAGGTCAAAGCGTGAACGCAGGCGACCTTTTGGGCACAGTAAAAACCCCTGTCTGCGAATGTGCAGATGAGTCACACATTCATATTGAATGTTTTAAGGAAGGCAAAGCCTTTTCACCGCTCACCGCATTCGGTTATTAAACAAAAACACGCCCTCGAGATTATCGTTTAGGGGCAAAAAATATACGCACCGTAAATCTTTTATGCGGTGCGTATATTTATTTATTTTATGTAGGCTTCAAGCCGGTAAATCGGCTGACCTAAATTCAAAAACTTTTGCTCATATTCGGTTATTATGTTTTCGTCCGATTCTTCAAAATCAGTGGCGTGAACATCAAGCGAAACATTTTTAAGCCCAAACCCGTTTTGCGAAAACTGTTCGAGCGAAAATTCAAAGAAGTGCATATTATCTGTCTTTTGGTGAATTTCAGCACCGTTTTTCATAATACGCTTATAGATATTTAAAAATTTTTCGCTTGTAAGTCGGTGCGAGGCATACCTCTTTTTGGGAAACGGGCAGGAATGATTGAGAAAAATCATATCAATACTGTTTTCCTTAATGTGCCTTTCTATGTATTCCGCCGACATTTTTATAAAGCGGACATTTTCCGTTTCCTCTTTTATTGCAAGTTCACAAGCCGAAACCACAACATTTGAATCTTTTTCGATTGCAACAAGGTTTATATCGGGGTGTGATTTTGCATATTCGACGGCAAATTTACCCTTTCCGCAGCCTATTTCAAGATAAAGGGGTTTATCGCTTTTAAACCACTCATTGAAATCAATGTAGTCCTTTTCCTTAATTGCCGTATTGAAATTGCGGTCTTCGCACTCACTGATATACAGATAACCGCCGACACCTTTAAGTCTTTCTTCAAGGTGTTTTTTCTTTCGCATTCTCATTAAAGTTCTTCCAGCTTTTCCGCCGCATTCTTTAAATAATCGCCCTCAAAGAGTTCGATAACACCCATATCGACCTGCTTTGCAAGGTTAATATCAATCGGCATTTTTGCAAGAAGCGGAACTCCCGTTTCTTTCTCTATATCGTTACTGCCGCCGAAAACCGAAAATTCCTTTCCGCAATCGGGACATTTTACATAACTCATATTCTCAACTATTCCAAGCACGGAAATATTCATCATATCCGCCATATTGAGCGCCTTTTTAACTATCAAAGACACAAGGTCCTGCGGAGAAGTAACAACCACCGCACAGTCAAGCGGAATCATCTGGAACACGGTAAGCGGAACATCGCCGGTGCCCGGAGGACAGTCAATAAAAAGATAATCAAGGTCTCCCCAAACAACCTCCTGCCAAAACTGTTTTACGAGTCCTGCAATTACGGGGCCTCTCCAGATAACCGGTGCATCGCTCTTTTCAAGCATCATATTTACCGAAATTACCTTAATTCCCGTTTTGGTTTCGGCGGGTAAAATACCAAGTTCATTTTGCATTGCCTTATCGTTTACGGCAAATGCTTTCGGAATTGACGGTCCCGTTATATCGGCATCGAGTATGCCCACCTTGTATCCCCTGCGGTTCATTTCAACCGCAAGCATTGAGGTAACCATAGACTTACCCACGCCGCCTTTTCCGCTTACTACGGCAACGATATGTTTTATGTTGTTAAATGCGCCCGTAGGCTCTAACAAACTTCCGTTTTCTTTGCTTTTGCAGTTGCTTGAGCAACTTTCACAGTTTCCGCTGCATCCTGACATTTTTTATCACCTATATTTTATAATTTTTCAGTTTTTAAGCGCAGGCTCTTTCTCCTGCTTTGTTATTTCTGCCTTTGCTCCTTTTTTGCCGAGTTTTGAGCCTATCGAAAAGCCCAAACACAAAATAACCATATATCCCCAAAGAATAAACAGCGCCGGAACAAGATAGAAAAACGGTGTCTTTATAAATTTATGGAAAAGAGCCAAAATACTTATGCCCAAATCATCTATGGTATAGAAGTAATCGGCGTAGGTGCAAAGTCCTGTTGCACGGAAAATGAGGTTAACACAGTGAATTACGAAAGCAAGCACCAAAAAGAGTATCGAAATTCCCGGTATATCCTTGTATTTCGGCTTGTAAAACCCAAGCGTTGCAACCGACACTCCCGCAATAACTATAAAGAAATGCGTTACATAATATCCCATAACCCTCGGCACTAAAAGCGAATATCCGGTAAACGCCTTTTCGGCAAAGATAAGTGCCATCGCAGCCCCGAGCGGTGCTACCAAAAATGCAAAACCTTTTATGTATCTGTTATTTATAAGCACGCCTATCGGTATTAAAAACATATTTATATTGCAAAGTTGCAAAGGCAGTTCATTAAACCAGTTAAAACTGTCAATTTCGGTAATTTTCAAAAAGTCCTTATCCACCGACAAAAAGCCTTTGTAAACAAAGAAAATAACAACCGTAAGCGCACAAAAAGCAGTAATAAAAATCTTTTTTGCCTTTTCGCTTTTATTTCTGAAAATTGCCCAGATTGCAACGGCTATGAGTGCGGTTAAAAGCCAACAGCCTATGTAAACCGCATTAAACGGAGATATTATCAGTTTCTCTTTTATTCCCATTTTTATTCCCCTTAAATTTAAAACAAATTTCCGTAAGTAAAAACAAAACGACCGCCAAAAGACATCCCGAAACAACATCAACTATCGAATGTTGTTTAACAAACACGGTTGAAGCGCATATAAGAACGGTCAAAACAAAAGCGCCGATGTTAAGCGGTATGTTCTTCCTTAAAACTTTACTTCCCCAAAAGGCAGACAAATAAACGCTTAACGCCTCGAAACAGTGCAGGCTCGGGAAAACATTTGCCGAAGGAGTATCGTTTGCATAAACTATTCTGCATATAAAAAGAAGAACTCCCCTGCCCTCAGCGGAAGGTCTGAAATCAATACAGGTAGGATATATAATAAACAGTGCCGAGCAGATGTATACCCCCGTAAAAAGAGCCATCGCCTGCTTACCGAAATTTTCGTTATCCTTAAAATACACAAGCAACATATTAAACGGCACAAACGCATACCAGAGCACATACGGAATAATAAAAACCGGCAAAAACGGTATTTTATCATCAAAAGGCACATGGATAACGCGGTAGGAAAGAGGTAAAAATTTTGAGCCGAAATAAACTGTTAAAGCCCCTACAAAGCCTAAAAACCAATAAATGTTTTTATGCTCTTTAATAAACTTAAACAACAAAAATCATCTCTTAAAAATTATATGTCCTACCTATTATATTTATTTTAGCCTTTTTTGTCAACCCGATGTGAGTCCCAGACTTACCGTTATCGCCCTGTTTATCATATTCATGGAATCGCTGTCAAGACTTCCCATTTTTTCTTTAAGTCTTGTTTTGTCAATAGTCCGCATCTGCTCAAGCAAAACAACCGAGTCTTTTTGAAGACCGCAGCCGTCTGCCGCAACATGAATATGTGTAGGCAGTTCGGTTTTATACTGTTTGCTTGTTATCGCCGCCGCTATCACGGTAGGGCTATACTTGTTCCCCACATCGTTCTGAACTATTAAAACCGGACGCACTCCGCCCTGTTCCGAGCCGACAACCGGACTTAAATCGGCGTAATAAATATCTCCTCGCTTTATATTCATTTAAATTTCACTCTCCGTGCATTACTTTTTTACAAAAATTAGTTTTAACAAAAAATCTCCTTTTTAAACGGAAAATTTTTCTTTCATTTCCTTAATATTCTATTCATAAGCACGGGTGTAGTTACTTTGCATAAATTGTGAGTTTTTAAACTTAATAATTTTTTTCAAAATTACAAGGTTTTTTTGCAGTAAAACTATTGAAAAAAGCGCATAAAAATTTTATAATATATTTGTAAAATTCAAGGAGGAAAAAATATGGATAACAATAAACGCCCCGACGATATGAAACGCATCAATTCATCAGAACTTGCAAACGCTTTCATTGATACTCAGGTTAAAGCACTTCGTGAGCAAATAGGCAACAAAAAGGTTTTACTCGCTCTTTCGGGCGGTGTAGACTCCTCGGTTGTTGCGGCACTTTTAATTAAGGCAGTAGGCAAACAGCTTACCTGCGTCCATGTAAATCACGGTCTTTTGCGTAAAGGCGAGCCCGAGCAGGTTATTGAAGTTTTCCGCAACCAAATGAACGCCAACCTCGTTTATGTTGATGCGGTTGACCGTTTTCTCGATAAATTAAAAGATGTCAGCGAACCTGAGGAAAAGAGAAAGATAATAGGCGCAGAGTTTATCCGTGTTTTTGAGGAAGAAGCAAGAAAACTCGAGGGTATTGAGTTTTTAGGTCAGGGCACAATTTATCCCGATATTCTGGAGAGCGACGGCATTAAGGCGCACCACAATGTAGGCGGTTTGCCCGAAGACCTTCAGTTTGAACTCGTTGAGCCGGTAAAACTTCTTTATAAAGACGAAGTCCGTGTTGTAGGTAAGGCATTGGGGCTTCCGGACAATATGGTTTACCGTCAGCCGTTCCCCGGTCCCGGACTCGGTGTCCGCTGCACCGGTGCCATCACAAGAGACCGTCTTGAAGCCGTGCGTGAATCTGACGCAATTTTGCGTGAGGAATTTGCAAACGCAGGTTTGGAGGGTAAAGTTTGGCAGTATTTCACCGTTGTTCCCGACTATAAATCAACCGGAATTAAAGACGGCAAGCGTCTTTGGGATTGGCCGGTAGTTATCCGTGCCGTGAATAGTGTTGACGCTACGAGCGCAACTATCGAGGAAGTTCCCTACGCCCTATTAAATAAGATTGTAAACCGTATTTTAAGTGAGGTTAAGGGTGTAAACAGAGTTCTTTTCGACCTAAGCCCGAAGCCGATTTCGACGATCGAGTGGGAATGATTTATAAGTATTCTTCCCTCTTCCGTTTATCATACAAAAGCAACAAAATCCGCAAACCCTTGATACACAGGGGCTTGCGGATTTTTTGTGCGCAATTTTTTTGATAAAATATCGGAAAATTTGCACGACTTTCTGAAAAATATCGTGCAATTTCAGTAAAACCTGTTTTAATTTCTATTTATATACCGAGTTTTTCTTTTATCAATTTTATAAACCTCTTGACAAATTATATACTTCGTGATATGATGTATTACGCGAAAGGAGGCATAGTATGGATATTCAGTTAAAAAGAGGGCTTTTGGACATATGCGTATTAGCGGCTATCAGGAGCGAAGATTCATACGGTTACAAGATTATCAAAGATATGAAGCCGTATATTGAACTCTCGGAATCGACTTTATATACCATTTTGAAACGGTTGGAAACAGCCAAAATGCTGACCGTCCGCACATCCGAACACGACGGCAGACTTCGTAAATACTATCATATTACCGATAGCGGTTTAAAGCGCATTGATGAGTTCAGGAACGACTGGAAAGAAATACTGTCTATATACCGTTTTGTAACCAAGGAGGATGACTGTGATGAATAAGCAAGAATTTCTTGCACAACTCAGAAAAGGTTTGTCGGGTTTACCGAAAGACGATGTTGAAGAACGCCTGACATTTTACAGTGAAATGATAGACGACCGAATGGAAGACGGAATTCCGGAAGAAACTGCGGTTTGCGAGATAGGCACGGTTGACGGAATTGTATCGCAGATTGTAGCAGATATTCCGCTTACGAAACTTGTAAAAGAAAGGATAACGCCGAAGAAAAAACTCAAAGTATGGGAAATCGCACTTTTGACACTCGGGTCTCCGATATGGCTGCCTGTTTTAATTGCCGTATTTACCGTTGTTTTCTCACTTTATGTTGTGTTGTGGTCTGTAATTATTGTTTTATGGGCTTCGTTTGTTTCGCTTGCGGCTTGCGGTTTGGCAGGCATTGCGGCAGGAGTGTATTTTGCCGTAAGCGGTAATGTTCTTACGGGAATTGCCGTGACAGGTGCGGCTATTTTCTGCGCAGGACTTTCCGTTTTTATGTTCTTCGGGTGCAAAGCGGCAACAAAGGGTATTTTGATACTCACAAAGAAATCAGCCGTTTTAATAAAAAACTGCTTTATTAAAAAGGAGGAAATGCAATGAGCAGAAAAAGTAAAATATGGCTTATTACGGCAACTTCTCTTGTATTGGCCGGACTGATTATATTTACGGCGGTAATGTTTGCATACGATTGGGATTTTACCCGTTTGAGCACCGACCGTTTCCAAACGAACACCTATGAAATAAGCGAAGAATTCAGCGCCATAAAAATAAATACGGAAACTGCGGACATTCTTTTTGAGAAATCAGGTGACGATACCTGCAAAGCGGTTTGCCGTGAGGACGAAAACATAAAACATTCCGCAAGTGTCAAAAACGGCATATTGACCGTAAAGTCGGAGGACAGCAGAGCGTGGTATGAACATATCGGTTTCAGTTTTCATTCGCCAAAAATAACGGTTTATCTTCCGAAAACCGATTATCTGTCGCTCGCCGTTAAGGAAAGCACGGGAGATATCAAAATTCCGAAAGATTTTAAGTTCGGAAGTGCCGATATTTCTTTAAGCACAGGTGATGTTGAATTTTCCGCCTGCGTTTCGGGACTCATTAAAATAAATACAAGCACAGGCGATATAAATGTTAAAGATATAACGGCAGATACGCTTGACCTTTCCGTTTCAACGGGCACGGTAAATGTTTCTGATGTTATGTGCAAAAAGTTACTCTCAAACGGAAGCACGGGAGATATTACTCTTAAGAATGTAATTGCCGCAGAAAAGTTTTCGATTGAAAGAAGCACAGGTGATGTGCGGTTTGGAAAATGCGATGCCGGCGAATTGAAGGTCAATACCGGCACCGGCAATGTAACCGGCTCTCTTTTATCCTCTAAAGTATTTAACGCGCACAGCGATACCGGTTATATTGATGTGCCAAAAACCGCTTCCGGCGGCAAATGCAAAATTACCACGGACACGGGCGACATTCATATTACTGTATATAAAACAAAGGAGTGATTATTTTGGAGGCAATAAAAACCGTTTCGCTTACCAAGAAATACAAAAACGAAACCGCCGTTGACAGTTTGAATTTAACCGTCCGCCAAGGCGAACTTTTTTCACTTCTCGGAGTAAACGGAGCAGGCAAGACAACCACGATAAAAATGCTTTCCTGCCTTACGAAATCTACAAGCGGAGACGCTTTTTTAAACGGTAAAAGCATAACAAAAGATTCAAAGTCCGTTAAATCGGTTATAGCGGTGTCACCGCAGGAAACCGCCGTTGCTCCTGCCCTTTCCGTGAAAGAAAACCTCGATTTAATGTGCGGAGTGCACGGCATATTAAAGGAAAATCGGAAAAGCAAAGTGCAGGAAGTTGCACGCCTTTTAGGTCTTGACAGTGTGCTTAACAAAAAAGCAGGTAAACTTTCGGGCGGCTGGCAAAGACGGCTCAGTATCGCAATGGCGCTAATAAGCGAACCGCAGATTTTGTTTCTCGATGAGCCGACATTAGGTCTTGATGTTATTGCACGGAGCGAACTTTGGGACATAATCCGTTCGCTTAAAGGCAAAATCACTGTTGTCCTCACCACGCACTATTTGGAGGAGGCAGAGGCACTTTCCGACCGAATTGCAATTATGAAGGACGGCAAACTGCTTGTCTGCGACACGGCAGAAGAAATCAAAAAGGAAGCCGGAACCGATAGTTTTGAAGACGCTTTCATTCGTATTGTAAAGGAGGAAAAGCAGTGAAAATGTTTATATTTGCTTCACGGACAGCCAAAGAAATAGTGCGCGACCCGTTAAATCTTGTGTTTGGGTTGGGGTTTCCCGTAGTCTTGCTTTTACTGCTTTCGGCAATACAGTCCAATATCCCCGTCCCGCTGTTTGAAATCGAACAGTTAACCCCCGGCATAACCGTTTTCGGATTTTCGTTTATGACGCTGTTTTCGGCAACACTTATTTCAAAGGACAGAGGCAGTTCACTCCTGCAAAGACTTTATACAACACCTCTTACGGCGGCCGATTTCATACTCGGCTACACCCTTCCGATTTTGCCTATCGCCGCGGCACAGTGTATTGTGTGCTATGCCGTTGCGCTGGCGCTCGGACTAAAATTCACCGTGGGCATTTTATATGCTTTGCTGTTCGCTGTCCCCATTGAAATATTTTATATCGCACTCGGTCTGCTTTGCGGAAGCATATTTAACGATAAGCAGGTGGGCGGAATTTGCGGTGCATTGCTTACAAACCTTTCGGCGTGGCTCTCAGGCACTTGGTTTGACCTCAATCTCGTGGGCGGAGTGTTCAAAAAAACAGCCTATGCTCTGCCGTTCGTCCATGCCGTAGAAACGGAAAGAGCCGCGCTTTCCGGAAATTACGCAGAGATTTTCCCGCATATCCTCATAGTGCTTATATACACCGCCGTAACGGTAGTTTTATCGGTGCTTTTGTTCTTAAGACAAATGAAAAAGCAGTAAAAAGTAAATTAGAGTTTAAAAGTAAAATCACCCTCCCGAAATTCGGGAGGGTGATTTTGTAGAATTATGAATTTTGTTTGGCGGTGTTAATAGAAGAAATCAAAATTCTTCTTATTGTTCCGCAATCATTATATAGTTTCTTTCCCGTATCATTATCTATAAGTTCTGATTTCACAAAAAGTTCAATCCAATACTCGGTTTCGTAACATTCTTTTAATGCAATTTGCAGTTTAGATATGAAATCGGGTTTGCTTTGTGCATAGTTTGCTTCGTGAATGTTTGCACCGATTGAAGTTGCAGAGCGTTCTAATTGATTTGTTATTGAATAATGGCCTTTAATATTGTCGCAAATTTTCAATATTTCAACTGAAAAACCCATAGATAAATTTCTAAGTTTTGATTCAGCCATACTATCACCACTTTCATCAGTATTATATCATAAAAGCAAAGGTTATGAAAGTGAAATATTTGCCCTTGGCAAATGTGAAATAATTTACTTAGCAAATTGTGAAATATTCGGTCTTCAACCGAATGTGAAATGAAATAAATCCACCCACGCCCGCAGGCATTTCACACGCCGAAGGCGTATTTCGCGCACAAAGTGTATTTCACAAATCCCGTCAGGGATTTATTTCGTTGTAAAAACCCACTTTTGTCAGGTAGACAAAAGTGGGTTTTTACATGTGATTATGCTACGAAATAGCACATACAACAAACAAATAAACAGTTTAATCTTTGCACATACAATTTATTTGACATCTATAATAATTCTACATGTGCCTACTGGTTGTTTTTCATAAAACGCATAAGATACATCTCCAACTGTTGTCTTATATACCTTTTCGCCGTTTATAATGGTTTCGCTTTCTTTGAATTGCTCTATCATTTCGTCTATATATAGTCTTTCAGGATAGTCCATTAAAAATAAATCTAAATAATTTAGAGCATCATCGTTAATTGGCGACTCTCGTGTAATAACAAGATGTGGCTTCCCCTTAACGGTATTATAAACTATTTTTAATTTGCCGTCATAGGGATCGTCAAACATCATCATAGAAGCACTATAACTCAAATATCCCATTTTAGGATCATCGTATCTTGCATATGCCTTTCCGCCGTTTGTATCAGAATGCAAATAAAAATCTTGCCTTATATTAATATCATATGCTTTAATTCTTTCAACAAATTCTTTAAATCCAGGAAAATGAAAATTCTCTTTTTTATTTGGCGCTTTTGCTTCTGTATTTTCCGAAACAATTTCTTTTTCGATATTTGACTCTGAATTTTTTGATGAATTATTGTTTTTAGCTGTTATACTAATCAGTATTGATAAAGCCACAAGAACTATAATGCCCAAACCGATAATTTTGACTTTTTTCTTTTTAACTATATCATCATATAACTTTTTACTGTTTTTCGACAATGCATCGGAAGCTCCGCAAATTGCACTGAGACATATCAGATCTTTTTCAGAAATCCCATCAGATAACTGTTCTGCCGTACCAACAAAATGATATTCGCATTTGCAACAATACCCTATATCAAAGCTTTCATATTTGTTACCCTTATATTCAGGTAAAGATTTGACCTTACAAATATAATAATTGCCTGTTGAAGGATTTTTAGTCCAAACGAGATCTCCAACATTAATTGACAAAAAAGCATTTTTGGCTTTATGGTATGAACTATCTTCTCGTAATTTATCGTTATCATCATATCCTACCCAACCGATTCCTATAATATTATTACCTTTGCAAAATTCAAACTTTTCATTTTCCGGTCTTATAGAGATTATGTCCCTATTATCGATTAAATTCATTTTCCAAACATTCATAAAATTACCTCACCCACTCACATTATAGACATTTTATATCTAATTGTCAATAGAAATTTAATGTCTATCATATAATATTATCGGGTGATATTATGTATTTGAACTTTGGAGAAAAAATCCGAGATTTACGAGAAGAAAAGGAATTAAACCAGACCGAACTCGGTAAAGCATTAAATATGACGCAAAGAAAAATATCATATATTGAATGTGGTAAATTCGAGCCGTCTATTGACGATATTAAAGCGTTTTGCAATTACTTTAATATTTCCTCTGATTATTTAATAGGCATCAAAAAAGGAATGAATTATCCTGAAAGATAAACCGCCGAACAGTTTTTGCTGAACGGCGGTTGTTTTATATTTTTGTCGGCGGAGGCGACACCTATTAGTGATATATCGGCTTCGCCGATGTGATATGGTGTTTACGCACCGTGATATTTTTGCCGTTGGCAAAAGTGATATTATATTCGCCTCATAAACTGCCAAAGGCAATATAACTCGGCGCAAGCCGAATATCACTGCGAAGCAATATAACTCGCCGATAGGCGAATATAGTTGAAAAAACCTCGTTCCGAAGAACGAGCTTTTTTCTGTGCTTAAACTACGAAATAGCACAATAAATATTTGTCGGTGCACCCGCCACCTTACTTATTCACTATTACATATTACTTATTACTTTCAAAAATCGACATACGATTTTTTAGTGAAGAGTGAACCGTGAAAAGGTAATAAGTAAAAATCGAGAACTCTCTGTCGAAAGTTGTGGATTTTTGTGATTATACTACGAAATAGCACAACGGAATTTTAGTGATATATTGACTTCGCCAATGTGAAATAATTTGCTCACGCAAATTGTGAAATATTCTGCCGGCGCAGAATGTGAAATGAAATAAATCCACCCACGCCCACAGGCATTTCACTGTCCGAAGGACAATTTCACGCACAAAGTGCATTTCACAAATCCCGTTAGGGATTTATTTCGTTGAAAAAAGCACATCGCGTTGCGATGTGCTTCTTTCTGTCATTCGTGTCCGAAAAAGAACTGGTGAGAAACCCTTAATTTTACCGGGTTTCACCCGGATTTTCTTTACGAATACATTATAACATAAAAAAGCACTCTCTGCAATACAAAAATGCAGAAAGTGCTTTTAAGAATATTTATTCAAGCCACCTTAACTAAAACATAATTTAAAGCTCATAAATTATATGTGCCACTAACTCTTGAACAAATTCATTAAATATTGGCTGCATTATTTCAGTATATGGCAACACAAAAGGAATAGTATCAATGGATTCGGCAAACTTTTTTTCATCTAGCATAAATTGTTCTGAATATATCATTAAACAAACCGAAACTAATTCAACTGATAAGTAATCACGATTAAATACTGTTTTTTGGTATGCAGAAGAAATTTCCTCTAGCCTTTTAATTTTATATGCATTTTCATAGAATTTGGTAGATAGCAAGCAATCAACAATTTGGGTTATGTAATTTATACAAGATTCAAATATTTTTAGTAATTTTATAGCAAATAAATAATTGGGTATTTTGGATGTAAACGGAAAGTGTACATCTTTAAAATTTTCTCCATGATAACTCAGAATCTCAAAAAACGCATGAAAATCACCATATAGTTCTGAATAGTATGGTTTTTCCTTGTTCGACAATAATTCGTCAACTATTTTTTTAAATTCAATAGCTTTGATATGTGTTATATTTTCATCAATGTTATCAATCAACACATCGCGATAATATTGTAAAAGTTCGTCGAATGTTTTTGTGTCTTTACTATAAATTTCTGGTGAAAGATGATAAAGAATATGCTCAAGTTCATGCATTAAAACAAATTCTTTACTTATCAATGCAATACTATCAACAACGTCTTTAATCCCATCACGCACATACACTCCCGTTGCATTGCTGTGCTTACTTTTTATTTTAGCAAGTATCTCAACTACATCTTTATCTCTAGAAAATCTTTCTAACAAATAATCTAAAATACTACTTTTAAAAAAAGATTCTGCGTTAGAAAATAAAAATTTTTCATTTTTCTTATGACCAACATCACTATCCATCAAGTAATCATAAGAGAAAAAAGTTAACAAAAATTTGGAGTAATAGTGCCAAAAAGAGACATCCCACACCAAAGTGAATTTCTTTTCTTTGCGATTAGATAGTGTGAAATTTTGAACCTTATTAGAGCAAATAACACATGTTGTAATACTATCCCGGTTTTCGTCAACTGCAACAAGCCAATCACTTAAATTTTCATACAAAGCAACAAATGTTCTATCCTCTGCTTCTTCAGCTTCAAAATACTTATATAAACTTGCAAGCGACCCATCCGAAAACACCAATTTCCCCATATTTATATATATTTTGCAAGAATACGATCGAGTACTCTATCTCTTTCTTCACTAGTTGGTAATCCACCTAAATCGTACTTATCACCATTGATCATAATTTTCCATGAGTAATCTGAGTTTTCAGGCGCATCTGTTTTAGAGCTCTTTTCTGTCCTTTTTTGTTTTGCATAATGTATGATTTCATGCATCGCAACAACAAAGCTCGGCACTGCTAATGCCGTCTGAATAATAGCAAAAACTATTGTAATCGTTGTTCCGGCATCACCATTTTCTTCGATTATTTCCTTATCCTGAACGAAGGATTGCAGTTTTTCTTGCAATAAATTCTCAAATTCATTATTATGCTCAGGTAAAATAAATCTAATCTCATCAATCATTTTTATCCCTCTCTTAAAAAATCATTTGTCATTATTGTAACATAAATAAATGCTTATAATATCCCCCAAATATAAGCCTTTAAAAGCTCGTTCCCGTACTGCATCTAACGATTCGTTTCCTCTCCATTTTAGTGGCCCCTATAGAAGAACCGAAATAGTTTGCCTAAGAAAGCTGCTTATTTTCATCCTTTGACTTGTCTTGTGCTTCAAGCCGTTCTAATGTTTTGTTATACTCATTATACCATTGCTGAAACGTCAGGTCAATGGGGTTGGCTGAAATATGACCTGACAGGTCATGCAAATTTTTATTCGAACAATTCAGTTATTGTGACCTTTAGAGCAGATGCGATATCAAACAGCGCTTCAAAAGAAGGATCCTTTTTACCATTTATGATCCGGTTGATATATCCATCATTCTTATTAATCTTACTGCTCAAATACTGACAGGATAAATTCCTCTCATTCATTAACTTGCAGAGTTTTTTAACGAACAACTCTCTTCCATTTTCATAACATAGTTTCTTTTCCATAATAAAACCTCACTTATAAAAAACTAAAGAGCCGCTCTCGCGACTCATCGTTTTTAACTATAAGAATTGTTTTATTTGCGGTTTCAAGAAAACATTAATTTTTGTCCCTAAAACACGTTTAAAAACCGAAAAACACATTTTTTCAAGTTTTTTAGAGTGCTTTTTACACATTTTTTCAAATTTTTGCAAAAATCAGTTTTATAAAATAGTCCTCTGCGCTTCCGCGCAGAGGACTACTATTACGCAATGTAAATAACGTGACCTATAATTCCAAAATAAGTGGTGATAATTTTTAAAGCATTAGATTGTTTTTTTCCTAATAAATCACGATATCTATTTACAGCTTCCTCTGCTTTTTGTGAAGGTTCTCTATAATTGTTAGGTCTAAACTTTTTGTGAACCTCGAGAATTCTTTCAATATCGATATTTGTAAGCAACTCATGACAATCTATAACCTTTACGAATTCTCTCACATAAAACGCATACCAAAGATCTTTTCTATCAAACATTTTTCTTCGCCTTAAGGAAAGCATATCCAAGTTCGATAAATCACGTTCCAAAAACTCGTCAATATTAATATCTTCAGAATTATCTATTAAATCGAAAAACTCAACACAATTTTTTAATAAACATAGCACTGATTCATCCTCGTACGCTTTTGCAATTCGAAGACTGTGTTCTTTAGAATTCTTAAATATTTCACTAAACAAATGAAGATTCTGTACCTTTTCATAATTGGATAAAATAATTCTCTTATTAACTTCGATTAACTGAACAAATTTATCCCGATACAATGCATCGTCAATTACTTGCATCGACAATATCAAAATGTTGAACATTTGGAAATCGGATAAGGAGTTTTTAAACTCTTCCTCAACCTTATCAAACATTAGATCAATTAATGCTTGATAGTCCTGCTCATAATCTTGCTTTAACATCGCAACAGTTAGTTCGAATATTTCTGAATCTATATCAAATTTTGTTAATTCATTCAATCTTTCAACTGCACTATGAAATCTCTTTGTAATATATTTAGCATAAAAGTATTCAAAAAACGAACGGTGAAAAAACTTAAATCTTTCCTCTTCTGATGGCACAAACAATTCTGTTCTCTCTGAACAAAATTTAAGAAATTCTTCAAGGGCATTTTCCAGTTCTGCTTCTGAAGAAAATTTATTTTTGTATACCTCCAGCAGTTTTTCTTTGATATGTGCTTTATCAACACTTGTATTATTAGGAAGACACATCTGAGATAATTCAATAAAGGTGCTGTCTTTCATTAAAGGAATTATTTGCGACCAATCAAACTCTTTACCCGTTTTTTCTTTTTCACGTTTATTAGCAATATAATCAAAACATTTTTGATATAATTCCAGCTTATTTTCAGGAAGTTCACGTTCTGCTTTATATATGTTTACCAATAAAGATAATACTAAAAAGCTATTCAAAAAGCCTTTTTCGATCAATTCCTCTGTTTGTTCAATAAATGCTGCTTTATCTGTAGATTCAAATCGCCCTAATGCAATTATTTTATCAACATATTCTTCGATTTGTTCTCTATCAAGGGGATAAATATTAAACACCTCAATATTTTTTTCAGGCAGAAACCCTCTTTCGCGCGATGTAATACATATTTTATTATTTGGATTCTGCTTTTTAAAGAAAGAAGCAACCGTTTCATGCAATGAATCTCGTTTATTTTTATCCACCTCGTCTAATGCATCCAATAATATAATACATCTGCCGGCATCAAGATAATGTTGAATAAATTCATCCGACACATCTATAAGTGTGTTAGAACGTACACTGTTTTTTAAAAAGTCAATAACTGAGATTGGTGAATCTACATTATTTGGATAAAACGATTTTAACTCTCCATATAAAACAATATACTCATCAGCTCGAAAAATATTCAAGTTTTTATAATCATTAATAATTTTCTTTTCGAATAAAGATTTTCCATAACCTGCACCGCCAACAACATAGACGATATTACTATCTGAAAATATATTATCCCATGTCACACAGAAACCTCTTCTTCGTGCTACATGAAGTGGCATTCCCATAAAATTCTTTCTTGATTTACCCAAAACAGGCGGAACATAAAAAGAATTAAAAGGAAATTTATCAAGAAGATAAATATGAGCTTCTGCATTTTTCTCTTTTAAGATTTCATAATATTGTTTTCTCGTTTTTTCAAAATCTTCAACAGAAAATTTTGTGGAAAATAATTTCTTTTCTATAATTTGAAATCTTTCTTGGAGAATGATAATTTGATCAATAATTCTAGCACCAATTTCATCCATCCTAGCATTAATCGAATATAGCATTCTGGAATTATCAGGCGAAAGAGTAGACATTATAACTCTTTCGCTCACTTGAATAATATGATCCAATGTTTTGTATATATCATTTCTTGACGGAGGTGTTAACACCTTGTTTTGATCATATAAATCCACTAATTTATCTGTTATATGATTTAAGACTGTATCTATAGTAATAATTCCGCGCGAGTTAATAATCTTCCTTAACTTCGCATTTTTACTAGCATAATTTGTCATTACTTTTTGTTCTAAATATGTGTTGAACAAATCTAAAAAGCGATATGAATTAAGATACTCCACAAAGGTTCCTGAATCCAAAACTTTTTTACATTCTTCTGGAACATTAGAATAAAGTT
>JAZUHF010000069.1:0-2407 GCA_045641585.1 Acutalibacteraceae bacterium | reverse complement strand
GGAAAAATGTATCAGCAAGATTATACACCATTACCATCATCATTGCAATAAGTGCGGGAATACTGTTTTTTATTACGATTTTCGGCACGGAATCCGTCTTGAAAGATTCTATTGCGGGAGTTTTTTCTTTGTGTTTCATCATAAAATTTTCCTCATTTCTGTGAAAGCTTTTCTGCGGCGTTAAGCAGTCGGTCGCAGTAGTTTTCAAAATTTTTCTTTTCATCTTCTGTCAGGCATTTCATAATTTCATTAAGCCAGTTGTTGTGAATATCAATAAGCTCCGCCACCTTTTTATGCCCGTCAGCCGTAAGCGAAAGCCGTTTAAACCGTTTATCCGCTGTGTCCTGATTTCGCACAACGCAGTTTTTCTTTTCAAGGGAAGCAAGAGCCTTGCCGACGGTTGTTTTATCTGTTTTGAGTGCAACGGAAACATCGTCCTGGGAGCAGTTTTCGTGGGAATAGATGTACGAGCAAATCATACATTCCGTGTCCGAAAGCTCTTGTAATTTGATTTTTTCGTGACTGAATTCTTTATTACACCGAAATAAGAGATTTAATTTTTGATAGTCCATATCATTCTCCTTTAATCGTTTGTCAAGCGGTATTTTTCCATCATTTGTTTGAAAAGAGTTGCGGTAGATGGTGGTGTATAAGTAATCGCATTTGCACCTGCATCAATTGTTCTTAAAATGCTTTCTCCTGTGTTTCCACCCGAAGCAATAATTGGTACGGTTGGATACTCCAAACGAATTTTTCTTACAATTTCCGGAGTGTCCCTGCCACCCGCAACATTCAATATGGATGCTCCGGAACGAAGACGGTCGCCGATATTCGTGTCACCGTTCACAATCGTAATTACGATAGGTATGTCAACGCACTCGGAAATTGATAGAATATTTTCGTTCGTAATAGGTGAATTCAGAATGATTCCGATAGCACCTTGACACTCTGCATCTTTAGCAAGCGGAATGGTTCTTTCGCCGTTAGTGGTTCCACCGCCAACTCCACAAAACACAGGTATATTAGCATATTTTATAATGCCGTCACTTATTGATCTCTGTGGTGTAAACGGATAAACGGCTAAGACTGCGTCTGCATTGCAATTACAGATGATTGCAAGATCGGTTGAAAAAATTAAGGTTTTTATACGCCTGCCATTGATGATAATTCCGCTTGCATTATATATCTCATTCGGCATAATAATTGTATTATGTCTGAGTGTGCTTTGAATTTTAGGGACATGCTTATCTTTCATTTTGTTTCTCCCTTCTGTCTCCTGATCTCCATTAAATTAGTAGAAAGTTCTACTATTATACCATGTCGCTTCCGAAAAGTCAACCGATTGGTATTAAGTTCAAAATATAGTTTGTCATGCTCGGCAATGCTGTATATACCTGTTGATGCTAAAACGCTTTTTGTAAAAAATCAGAGCGTAATCATAAAGATTAAGCTCTGAAAAACTATTTGCTTTTAGATATTTTTCTTAATTCGTTGATAAAAACATCCATTTCTTCAAAGACGATTTCAACGATTATTGACCAATTTATCCCCTCATAATTATGAACCAATCTATGCCGAAGACCGGAAACAAGATTCCATTTTATTTCAGGATAAGATTGCTTAAATTCGCTGCTCAAATTGTAGACCTGCTCACCGATATTGTACAGAGGGGTGGTTATCGCCCACTGAGTAAATATATCATTCAAAAGTGATTCTTTTGTAATATCTCTATCGCTGATTTCTTTTTTTACAGATTCCCATGTTTCAATGATTTTATCAATCCGCTGTTCGTCAGAATATTTCATGCTATTTTTCTACCTTCTCTCATGACATTTTCATAAAACGGGGTTCCGGGATTAACCTCAGATATTTCAAACACATCCACATTTTTCCCCGTCATTTCGAATAAATCGTCTGCAAAAGAGAAAATGTCGCATTTATTAAAGAGTTTACCACCGAAGACAATAACATCAATATCGGAATTCAGATTAGCTTCGTTTCTTGCATAAGAACCAAAAATCAAAGCCGACTCGGCGTTATATTTGCGAAGAAGAGTTTTGATGCAGTTCTCAATCTGTAAGTAATCAAGCATGGCAATACCTCCTTTTTAAACAATTGCTTTCTGATTTTATTATATGTTACCTCCGCAAAAAAATCAAGTATTTATATTTTTGAAACGATAAAAGTAAGCATATCCGGATATTTATGAATACAAAAGCGTTTTTATCAAAATATTTATGGACTTTTGCTGTCCTGTATTTGACTTTTTTCTGCGGGTTGGTTATAATAACAATACCACATTTTTTCAACTCAATAGTTACGTTTGCATAGGGTTACTATGCCTTTTTTCGTCTGCTCAAATAACAACAGATCGGTCATGTGACATAATTTTGGTAGAATTATGTCC
>JAZUHF010000068.1:0-99807 GCA_045641585.1 Acutalibacteraceae bacterium | reverse complement strand
AATCTTTTCTTTAGATAAGCTATCTGCTCTTATCTCTTCAAATGCTGACGCATTCTTTTGTCCTTCGATTTACTAAAATTTCTCTTAGAATCTTTGGGTCCTTATTATCGTCGTTGTTTAATTTTCAAGGTCCATTTTCGCCGCCCTCTTTTTTTGGGCGCTCGATTATATTACCACATCCGTCTCCGCTTGTCAACAATTTTTTTAAAAAATTTTCAAAAAAAATTAAAAAATTTTTAACAGAAAATTTATACACAACATATTGTGGAAAAATGTGGTAAGCAACCACTAATTTTTATTATCGTTTGTTCTTTTTTCTATTATATATCTCGGTCTGTTTTTAGTTTCTAAGTATATCTTACCTATATATTCGCCTATAATACCCAAACTTACAAGCTGAATTCCGCCCAAAAAGCAGATAATAGACACAGTAGAAGCCCAGCCTGCAACCGACATTCCTTTAAGTGCCGTTACGACCGACCAAATCACTCCGACAAGACTTATAAGCGAAACTATGAACCCCAAAGCAGTTATTATGCGTATCGGTCTTACGGTAAAACTCGTTATTCCGTCAAAGGCAAGGGCAAACATTTTACTGAGCGGATACTTTGACTTACCGGCTATCCGAGCCCGTCTTTCATAATAAACGCAGGTGCTTTTAAAACCCACAAGCGGTATCATACCTCTTAAATAAAGATTTACCTCTTTATAATTTAAAAGTTCCGAAATCACTCGCTTTGACAAAAGGCGGTAATCGGCGTGGTTGCAAACGGTATCGGCGCCCAGCAGGTTAAGTATTTTATAAAAACATTTTGCCGAAGTTCTTTTAAATGCGGTATCGGTATTACGGTTATTGCGGACACCGTAAACTATATCGGCGCCGTCTATGTATTCATCGACCATTTTATCAATCGCATTTATATCGTCCTGACCGTCGGCGTCTGTGGAAATACAAATATCACATTCTTCTTTTGCCTCGGCAAGTCCGGCAAGCAGAGCGTTCTGATGACCGCGGTTGCGGCTTAACTTTATACCTTTTATTTGAGAATAATCATTTGACATATTCTCAATTACTTCCCATGTTTTGTCCGAACTTCCGTCATCGACAAAAAGAATTTTACTTTCAACCGATATTTTACCGCAGGCGATAAGTTCTTCGGTTTTATCGAGGAAAAGCGGTGCCGTTATCGGCAAAACTTCTTCCTCATTACAGCAGGGAATCACAATATAAAGAACGGGTGTCATATTTATGCCTCCTTAATTCAAAAGCATTACATAAATACTACAATACGGGACAGATTTTGTCAACAATACCAAAGCATTTAAACCCGAACGGTCCAAAAAGGCGGTTTTTAGGCGTCTTTCGGCTCATTGTCGCGCATAGGCGACAGGATTTACGAATATTTTAACGAAGCACAGCGGAAATTTTTTGTTCCAAAATCCGATTCGGGTTTGAATGCCTCGGTATGCTTTATGCGCCCTTTTCGAGTATTTGTTTCAGTTTTTTGAGTGCATTTTTTTCGGCTCTTGACACCTGCACCTGCGACATTGAAAGCCGTTTTGCCGTTTCGGTTTGTGTAAGCGCCTCAAAATATCTGAATTTTATAAGATTTTTTTCTTTCTCGCCGAGTTTTTCGACCGCTGATTTAACGGTTATCTTTTCGGCTAATTTTTCTTCGGAAAAACTATCGGCAATATCGGTTTGGATTTCTCCGTCATCGGTTTCGGCAGTAAGCGACACGGGTGCTCTGCAAGCGCAAAACGCTTCGGTTATATTTTCAAGACTTTCGCCCATTTCGAGTGCTATCTCATTTAAGGTTGCATCTCGGGAAAGTTCCGCTTCAAGTTTTTCTTTGACCGCCGACGCTTTTAAATAAAGTTCTTTAACGCTTCTTGAGACCTTTACTTCTCCGCCGTCTCTGAAAAGGCGCTTTATCTCGCCCAAAATAACAGGAACGGCATAGGTTGAAAACATTATTCCCCTTGTTTCGTCAAAACCTTTTGCCGCTTTGCAAAGTCCTACACACCCTGCCCCAAAAAGGTCGTCATACTCAATGCCTTTGCCTGTAAACCTCTTGCAAAGACTTGAAACAAGGCGCATATTTTCACTTGCAAGTGCATTACGGTTTTTTGTTTCCATACCGAACAGATATATGCTTTTTCAAAGTTACGGTCGTCCCCTTACCCAAATCAGAGCGCACCTTTACAAAATCTGTAAAACTCTGCATAACAGCAAAGCCGAGCCCTGCCCGTTCTTCGTCGGCACATGTTGTATAAAGCGGTTCCATAGCCTTATTTACATCGGGTATGCCAACTCCGTTATCTTTGATTTTAACCGTAAGAACATTTCCGTTTATCTCGCAGGTTATGTAAATTTTGCCTATGGTATCTCTGTAAGCATGGACTATACAGTTTGTTACCGCTTCGGAAACAGCGGTTTTTATATCGCTGATTTCCTCTACGGTAGGGTCAAGCCGTGCTGCAAACGACGCCACCGCGCTTCTCACAAAACTTTCGTTTGAAGAATGTGAAAAAACGGTCATTCTGAATGAATTTGTATTTTGCATAATTTATACCTCTCTCTCATTAACATCGAGTTTTACAAGTTTTTCGAGTCCCGAAAGTCTCATAACTTTACATATGTGAGGCGAAGCGCCCGATATATGAACTTCTCCGCCCGACCTCGCCATATTTTTGTATCGTCCCATTACGAGTCCTATGCCCGAACTGTCCATAAAGGTTACTCTCTCAAAATCAAGCAACAGCAGTGACGGGTCGTTAAGTTCTATTGCGCTGTCTATCTCTTTTCTCAGATAAAATGCGGTATGATGGTCTATTTCCCCGATTATTCGGGCGTTAAGCACCTCTCCTTTTGAGGTTATTTCAACTGACATAATTTTCCTCCGAAAACAAAAATTAAGGACAAGCCCTCATATATAATAAGGGTTTGTCCTTAAATAATTTGACGAAAACATATTAAGTTTTTTGGCTTTAAATGTAGAATTTCCTCACTTCGCCCGCAAGGTAAAGCGAACCCGCTATAAAAATGTCGGAATTTTGTTTTTCCGCAATGTTCAAAGCGGTTTTTAAGTCCTTTTCGGCTACAACATCTTTACAGTATTTGTGTGCGACAGACGAAATATTATCGGCGCTTTCGCACCGATTGTTTTCAATTTCGGTCACGATACATTTATCGGCAAAAGGCAAAACGGTTTTTAAAAAACCGTCGGTATTTTTATCTTTCATCATAGCAACAACAAGAGTCTTTTTTGTATCGGAACGGCTCATAAAACCTGCAAGCGTTTCGGCTCCGTCCTTATTATGAGCGCCGTCAAGAACAATAAGCGGTTCGGTTTTCAAAATTTCAAGTCTTGCAGGGAATTTTGCATTTTTAAAAGCAAAGTCAATATTTTCTTTGCTGACCTTTATATTTGTTGCCTTAACTGCTTCTATCGCCGTTACCGCATTACAGCACTGATGCTCACCCAAAAGCGACACGGAATATTTCTCGTTTTCATATAAAAACTCATTCCCCGTTAAATCGCTTTTGATTATCCTCGGCATTTTCGGAACAACTAAATTTTGTGCGCTTTTTTCTATCACGGCAAGTGCTTTTTTATCCTGATTGCATACCGTAACAGTCGGTCTTCCTCTTTTAATTATTCCGCACTTTTCGCCGGCAATTTTTTCTACCGTTTCACCTAATATCTGCGTATGGTCGAGTCCTATTTTCGTAATAACCGAAACAAGCGGTGACGATATTACATTTGTGGCATCATATCTTCCGCCCATTCCCGTTTCAATCACTGCAATATCAACTTTTTTCTCCTTAAAACACAAAAAACAAACGGCGGTTATAAACTCAAATTCGTTTAATTTTATTCCCGTATCCACAACCTTTTGCGAATATTTTACAAGGTCGTTTTGCGGTATGTATTCACCGTTTATTTGTATGCGCTCACAAAAGTCCACAACAAACGGAGAAATAAAAAGTCCTGTTTTATATCCTGCATTTTTAAAGATTTCCGAGCAAAAAACCGCCGTTGAGCCTTTACCGTTTGTCCCCGCTATGTGAACACTTTTAAATTCGTTTTGGGGATTGCCGAGCATTTCGCACACATTTTTTATACGCTCAAGCGTTGCAGGCAGTTTAAATTTGCCTAATGAATGGATATAATTAAGTGTTTCTGTATAAGTCATAACAACACCGTTTTTTCTGCATTGGCAAGTTGCTTTTTCATTGAAACGAGGTCAATAAGGTCAACTTTACCGTCTCCGGAAAAATCATATTTAATATTTGTTACACTTTTTCCTATTGAAACATTTTTGCACCACGAACAGCCGTTAAAAGCATCTCGGCTGATATTTGTAACATTATCTCCTACCACAATGGAAAAAATTTTTTCTCGATTACTAAACCACGGCGCTTGTCTAAAATTATAATGTTCCATATTTCCGTCGCCGTTGATAAACAAAACACCGTCTTTATCAAGCGACCATGTGAGATTTTTGCCGCAAGTTCCGCTATCAGCCAAAGCAACAAATGGAACAACTGAAAAAAACGAAAAAATCATAATTAAAATCAGACAAAAAGATAAAAATTTTTTCACAATACTATCCCTCAAAAATATAATGTTGTTCTCTATTCTTAACAATAAAAAGTTTAAGCGTAGAAAATTAAAGCCGCCAAACATATCCGCATATTTTATGTTCAGTAGCTTTTTAATCACATTTTTTCAAGCTCTTTTATGCTATCCTCAATCATTTTGATTTTATCGAGTGCTTTTTTAAGTCCCTGCTTTTGCTGTTCCACAACATTTTCGGGGGCTTTTGCCATAAAGCCTGCATTATTAAGTTTTTTCTCAAAGAACTCTTTGTCTTCAAGCGCCTTTTTCATATCCTTATTAAGACGCTCTATTTCGGCGGAAACATCAACAAGTTCTTTCATAGGCATATAAACCGAAGCGCAGTCTGTTACAACACGGACAGCCCCGTCGCTTTCAAAGTTATCGCCTATTATAACATCCGACGCAGACGCCAAACGGCAGATATACGAAATGCCCGACTTAAAGGTATCTTTAAACTCGGTTGCTATCTGAACATTCGCTTTCTTCGAGGGCGGAACATTCATCTCGGCGCGTCTGTTTCTTATTGCTTTTATTACCGTCATAATCTTTTCAAATTCCGATTCTTCCGCATTGAAGGCAAATTCTTCCGAATACTTAGGGAACTCGGTCATCATAAGCGCCTCGCCGTTATGCGGAATAGACTGCCATATTTCCTCTGTGATAAACGGCATAAACGGATGTAGAAGCGCAAGTGTTCCGCTGAAAACATATATAAGAACGCTTCTTGCGGTATCGGCGGCTTTTTCGTCCTCTCCCGAAAGCCGTGCCTTGCAAATTTCAATATACCAATCGCAGAAAACATCCCAAATAAAATCGTAAAGTTTTTGAACTGCCATTCCGAGTTCAAAACGGTCGAGATTTTCGGTAACATCTTTACAAAGTGTATTGAATTTTGAAATTATCCACTTATCTTCAAGCGCAAATTCCTTTGAATTAAGCGGTAAAACCTCATCAGATTTAAGATTCATAAGTATAAATCTTGCGGCATTCCAAATCTTGTTTGCAAAGTTACGGCTTGCCTCTACACGCTCCTCAATGTAACGCATATCGTTTCCGGGGCTGTTACCCGTTGCAAGAGAAAATCTGAGCGCATCGGCACCGTATTTATCAATAACTTCAAGCGGGTCTACACCGTTACCCAGCGATTTAGACATTTTTCTGCCCTGACTGTCTCTGACAAGACCGTGTATAAGAACGGTGTTAAACGGAACTTCGCCCGTATGCTCTATTCCAGAGAACATCATTCTCATTACCCAGAAAGGAATTATATCGTAACCCGTAACAAGTGTGTTTGTAGGATAATAATGCTTAAAATCTTCGGTTTTTTCGGGCCAGCCGAGTGTTGAGAACGGCCAAAGCGCCGATGAGAACCATGTATCGAGTGTATCGGGGTCCTGATGGATATGTGTGCTTCCGCATTTGGAACATTTTGCCGGCTCGTCTTTTGAAACGGTTATCTCACCGCATTCATCACAATACCAGGCAGGTATTCTGTGTCCCCACCAAAGTTGACGGGAAATGCACCAATCACGGATATTTTCAAGCCAATGAAAATAAACTTTTTCAAATCTCTGCGGAACGAATTTTGTTTCCCCGTCCTTAACCGCTTTTATTGCCGGCTCGGCAAGAGGTTTCATTTTAACAAACCACTGTTTTGAAACACGGGGCTCAACCGTTGTTCCGCAACGGTAACATGTGCCTACATTATGAGAATAGTCCTCGGTTTTGACAAGTGCGCCCTCTTTCTCTAAATCGGCAACTATCGCTTTTCTTGCCTCATATCTGTCCATACCCGCATATTTCGGGTAATCGTCAACGATTTTGGCATCGGGGGTTAAAACATTGATAACCTCCAAATTATGGCGGAGTCCGACCTCAAAGTCGTTGGGGTCGTGCGCCGGAGTGATTTTTACAACGCCCGTTCCGAAATCGGTTTCTACATAATCATCGGCAACAACCGGAATTTCTCTGCCGACTATCGGCAAAATAAGTGTCTTGCCTACAATATCCTTATATCTTTCGTCCTTCGGGTTTACCGCAACGGCGGTATCGCCCAAAAGTGTTTCAGGTCTTGTTGTTGCGAGTTCCAAATAACCCGAGCCGTCCTTAAACGGATAACGAAGATGCCAAAAATGACCTGCCTGCTCCTCATACTCAACCTCGGCATCGGAAATTGATGTAAGACAGTGCGGACACCAGTTGATTATACGCTCTCCCCTGTAAATAAGTCCTTTATTATAAAGGTTTACAAATACTTCGTTTACTGCCTTATTACAACCCTCATCAAGCGTAAAGCGTTCTCTTTCCCAGTCGCACGAAGAACCCATTTTCTTAAGTTGCTCTATTATTCTTCCGCCGAATTTTGCTTTCCAATCCCACGCACGCTCTAAAAATCCATCTCGTCCGATGTCCTCTTTGGTTATGCCCTCTTTACGCATAGCCTCTACTATCTTTGCCTCGGTTGCTATTGAAGCGTGGTCGGTGCCCGGAAGCCAAAGGGTATCATATCCCTGCATACGCTTAAATCTTATAAGTATATCCTGAAGCGTGTTATCAAGTGCGTGTCCCATATGAAGCTGTCCCGTAATATTCGGAGGCGGAATGACTATCGTATAGGTTTCCTTTCCTTCGATGCGGTTTGCATGAAAATATCTTCCCTCAAGCCACATTTTATATATACGGTCTTCAACCTCTTTCGGATCGTATTGCTTTGCAAGTTCTTTTGCCATAAATTTCCCTCCAAAATGCAAAATTTTATGAATAAAATCAAAAAAATTACTAATATTATTATTGTCGGCCCCGATGAATAGGCGTTTGCAGGTTTGGGCGGACACCGCCCGAATTTTTGCAATCGTGAAAATACGGACGGTTTTTTTATTTTAATTTAAATATCGAGTTTCGTCTGCTCTGCCTTTGCGGTCTGTTTCAGACTGCCTGCGGCAGGCAGATTTTTTGTTCTGTATCTATGCTCGTTTTCGAGTGTTCCCGAAACATAAATTTCGGCTCTCGAAATTCTTTGACCTTTTTTCTGCGTCATAACCGCAATTCCCGAGTTATCTCTTGTTGTTTTAAGAGGAACAGATGCAGTATTGAGAAGAAGTTTTCTTCCGTTTGTTGAGGTCAAAAGCAAATCGCAGTCCTCGTTAAGACAAAAAACGGTGTGAAGTTTAAACTTACCCGAATATGCCGAAATAAGTTTTTTACGGTTGGTTTTGGTGGCATACGAAGAAAGCGGAACCCGTGCTATTCTACCGTTATCAAACACAAAGACCATAAAACCTTTATAGTCCTTGGTTTCGACCATATACAAGGACGATTCACCCTGCTCGTATTCAAGTTTTCCCGCAACGAAATCACCGAGAACACTTGCCTTACCGTCGGAAAAATCGGCAACCTTTGCTTTATACACCTGTGCCGCAGTTGTAAAGAACAGTAAATCACGGTCGTTTGCCGACTCAATAATCTGGGTTATCTCATCGCCGTCTTTGAGTTTTTGCTCCCCGCTCATACGAAGCGACTGCGGAGTGATTTTTTTGAAGTAGCCGTCCTTTGTAAAGAAGAGTGTTACGGGCGAGTCGTCAAGCGGCTCGATATAATCGTCATCGGCATCGTTTTCTGCGCTTATAATCTTTGTTTTGCGCTCAATGCCGTATTTCTTTATTACCTCGTTGAGTTCGGATATGATTATGCGCTTAATCTTTGTTCTCGAAGCCAAAATTTCTTCCATTTCGGATATTTCTTTTTCGAGTGAATCAATATCTTCAAGGCGTTTTAAAATATACTCCCTGTTTAAATGGCGGAGTTTGATTTCGGCTACATATTCAGCCTGAACTTCATCAATACCGAACCCTATCATAAGGTTTGGCACGACCTCTTTTTCCTCTGCGGTTTCACGGACTATTTTTATTGCCTTATCAATATCAAGCAAGATTTTCTGCATACCCTTTAAAAGATGCAGTTTGTCCTTTGCCTTTGAAAGTTTATAAAACACTCGGCGGCGGATACATTCTTCTCTGAATGCAACCCATTCGGAAATGATTTCCTTAACGCCCATAACCTTTGGCGAGCCTGCTATCAAAATATTGAAATTGCACGCAAAACTATCCTGAAGCGGAGTGATTTTAAAGAGTTTTTTCATAAGTTTTTCGGGGTCTGTTCCGCGCTTTAAGTCAATCGTGATTTTTAAGCCGTCAAGGTCGGTTTCATCACGGATATCATTTATTTCCGTAACTTTTTTGAGTTTTACAAGGTCTACGACTCTCTCGATAATCTGCTCACTTGTTGCAGTGGGCGGAATTTCGGTAATATCAATGCAGTTGTTTGACTTATCATAGGTGTAAACCGCTCTTATTTTAAAACTGCCCTTACCCGTTTCATAGATTTTTTCGATTTCCGAACGGTTATACAAAAGTTCTCCGCCTATCGAAAAATCAGGAGCCAAAAGTGTATCGGCGACATTTATACCGTTATCCTTAATATACTCAATGGTTGTTTCGCAAACTTCCTTTAAGTTAAAGGAACATATTGAACTTGCCATACCTGCCGCTATGCCCAAATTCGTGTTTACAAGCACCGTCGGGAATGTTACGGGAAAAAGCACCGGTTCTTTCATAGTTGCATCGTAGTTATCAACAAAATCTACGGTATCTTTATCAATATCGGCAAAAAGTTCGGCTGAAATGGGGGCTAATTTTGCCTCGGTATAACGCGCGGCGGCGCACTGCATATCTCTTGAATATGATTTACCGAACGAACCTTTTGAACGGACAAACGGATGCAAAAGCGCACCGTTGCCTTCGGAAAGACGCACCATCGTATCGTAAATTGCGGCATCGCCGTGTGGGTTTAACTGCATTGTTCTTCCGACAATGTTAGCCGACTTTATTGTGTTTCCGTTTAAAAGCCCCATTGTATACATCGTGTATAGAAGTTTTCTGTGCGAGGGCTTGAAACCGTCTATTTCCGGTATTGCACGGGAGACGATAACGCTCATGGCATACGGCATAAAATTAGTGCGTAAAGTATCGGTTATTTGCTGTTCTACAACAGTTCCTGCGCCTGCAATATATGCATTTGCTCTGTTTTTTTGTTTCGGCTTTTTTTCTTCTGTTTTCTTCCTTGAAGCCATCAATTTAACTCCCTTATACTATTTGATTAGGAAATATCGGCATCCTCCATATAAAGATAACCGTTTTCGGAAATATAATCTTTTCTGCCCTGCAAATTATCGCCGAGCAACATATCAAACATTTCGCTTGTTTGTTCTGCATCTTCGGGCAAAACCTTTACAAGCCGTCTTGTTTCGGGGTTCATCGTGGTAAGATTCATCATATCGGGTTGGTTTTCGCCGAGTCCCTTTGAACGCTGAAGACTGTATTTTTCGTCGCCTATTTTTTCTATTATTTCCTTTTTCTCGTTTTCGTCATAGGCAAAATAGGTCATATTTTTCGTGCCGATTTCATAAAGAGGAGTTTCGGCAATAAACACCTTACCCTCATTGATAAGTGTTGGCATAAGACGGTAAATCATCGTTAAAATGAGCGTTCTTATATGAAATCCGTCTACATCGGCATCGGTGCAGATGATTATTTTGTTCCAGCGCAGGTTATTTATATCAAAATTTGAAAGACTTTTATTTGCTTTCGATTTAACCTCAACACCGCACCCCAGAACTTTAAGCAAATCGGTTATGATTTCGCTTTTGAATATCTTATCATATTCCGCTTTTAAGCAGTTAAGAATTTTACCTCTTACGGGCATTATCGCCTGAAAAGCGGCATCACGGGCAAGTTTACATGAGCCGAGCGCCGAATCACCCTCAACTATATAAAGTTCCCTCTCGTTTATATCTTTGCTTCGGCAATCTACGAATTTCTGAACTCTGTCAACCAAAGAATTGCTTGTCTGAAGCGTTTTCTTTATATTTATGCGCTCTTTTTCGCTGCGCTCACGGCTTCGTTTATTTATAAGCACCTGGTCGGCAATTTTATCGGCTTCGGCTTTGTTTTCTATAAAGTAAATTTCAAGCTGATGCCTTAAAAAATCGGTCATTGCATCGCAAATAAACTTATTCGTTATTGATTTTTTAGTCTGATTTTCGTAGGAAGTAAGGGTTGAAAATGACGAAATTACAAGCACCAGACATTCCTCAACATCCGAAAACATTATCTTGCTTTCGCCCGACTTATACTTATTCTGACTCTTTATATACGCATCTATTTGCGCTACAAAAGCATTACGGACAGCCTTTTCGGGTGCACCTCCGTGTTCAAGCCACGAGGAATTGTGATAATATTCCTTTAATGTATGCATATTAGAAAAGGTGAGCGCCGCATTTATTTTTACCTTGTATTCGGGCTTGTCCTCACGGTCTTTGCCCTTTCTTTCGGTGTGCCAAACCTGAATTTCGGTTAACTTCTCATCTCCGGCAACCTCGGCAACATAGTCCGAAATGCCGTTTTTATACGAAATTTCGGTATTTAAAAATCTTGCGCCCTGCTGTTCTTTGAATATAAATAAAAGTCCGTCATTAACTATTGCCTGACGCTTTAAAACATCGAGAAAATGCTCTTTCGGTATATTTATATCGGTAAAAACATCAATATCGGGTTTCCACTTGATTTTAGTGCCGGTTTCCTTGCCCGTATATTCTTCCCTTTTGAGTCCGCCTACATTAAAACCTTTTTCAAAATGCAGATTATACTTAAACCCGTCCCGCTTGATTTCAACATCCATATACTCGGCTGAATACTGCGTTGCGCAAAGTCCCAAACCGTTAAGTCCGACCGAATATTCGTAGTTGTCGCCGTCATTTGTATTATATTTACCGCCTGCATAAAGTTCGCAGAAAACGAGTTCCCAGTTGTAGCATTTTTCCTTTTCGTTATAATCAACGGGACAGCCTCTTCCGAAGTCTTCAACCTCAACAGAGCCGTCTTGATACAAAGACACTATTATTTTTTTGCCGTAACCCTCTCGGGCTTCGTCGATTGAGTTTGAAATAATTTCAAAAACGGAATGCTCGCAACCGTCAAGACCGTCCGAGCCGAAAATAACGCCGGGGCGTTTACGAACTCTGTCAGGCCCGTCAAGTTTTGTGATACTTTCGTTACCGTATTCGATAGCTTTTTTTGCCAAAATATCCGTTCCCTTCACATTTTTATACAGTTTACAGTATACACCATATATTGTGTTATAGTCAAGTAAAACAAACAAAATAAATGCTTTTTTAAACGGTGAAATTTTAATTTTTCCAAAATCTTGCAGTAATACTTGCCAAAAGTTTGTTTTTGTGTTAATATATTATGAATTATTGTTATTATATATATGTATATAGTAGGTTTATTCATTTGTCGCATTAAGGAGTTTTGTCTATGGCAGATACACGCCCGATAGGGATATTTGATTCGGGGCTCGGCGGTCTTACGGTCGCAAAGGAAATTTCAAAACTTTTGCCGAATGAGGATATTGTTTACTTCGGCGATACGGGGCGTGTGCCTTACGGAACAAAAGGCCCCGAAACTATTAAAAAATATGCCTCGCAAGACGAAAAGTTTTTGCTTTCCAAAGGCGTTAAAATAATAGTTGCCGCCTGCGGAACGGTATCTTCGGTTGCGTTTCCGTCAGAAAAAGAATTACCCATTCCCTTTTATGAGGTTATTTCACATTCGGTGAAAGAAGCGGTAAATTCCACAAAAACAAGCAAAATCGGTGTGCTTGCCACTGCGGCAACGATAAAGAGTTCAGCCCACAAAAAACAAATATTAAATCTCTTGCCCGATGCCGAAGTTACCGAAGTTGCCGGAACGCTTTTAGTCCCGATAGTCGAGGAAGGTCTGACCGAAAAGAGCAACCCGATTTTGAGAGAAACGGTCAAAAAATACACCGAGCCGTTTTTACGCGCAAAGGTTGATACCGTGATTTTGGGCTGCACACATTTTCCGCTTGTGTCCGAGGCGATAAAAGAATGTTTAGGCGATAATGTAACGCTGATAAATATGGGCTCTGCAACCGCAAAGGCGGTAAAGGAGTGTCTTACAAAAGAAAATATCCTGAACACCTGCGGCGGAAAGCACAAGTATTTTGTAAGCGACCGCGGTGCCACTTTTAAAAATACGGTGCGTGCCCTTTTAGGCGAAGATGTGGAAGATTTGGATATAGAAACGGTAGATATAAACGCACTATGAAAAATGTAAAAATAAACATTAAAAGCACGCAGGGTATTGACGGTCAAACCGAAAAAATTGAGTTTTTTTGCGAGGGAACACTCCAAAAGACAGATGACGGTTTTCTGATAGAATACGATGATGAAAACATTTCGGAAGGTCAAAAAGTTTCCACCGTGCTTCATCTTAAAAGTGATAAATCGGCAGTGCTTGAACGCACGGGAGCAATGAATTCAAAACTCGTAATAAAAGAAGGCGAACGGAACGACTGCTTCTATTCCGTCCCCGGTGCCAATCTTGTTATCGGGATATACGGCGAAAGGGTTGCCTACACTTTAAGCGAAAACGGCGGTATGGTCTGCCTTATTTACACGATAGACCAAAACCGTCAGCAAATAAGTAAAAACAAAGTAAATATAATTATAAAAGAGGTTTAAAAATGTCTCAGTTTGTAAACATTGCGAAAGAGCAAATCAAAAAAATAATAACCGATGCCGCCGTAAACGCTCAAAAAAACGGCGAACTTAAGGAAGCGGAGGAATTACCCGCATTTTCAGTAGAAGTTCCGGCGAACAGCGAACACGGAGATTATGCCGTAAACGCGGCTCTCGTTTGGGCAAGAATATTTGGAAAAGCCCCCAGAATGATTGCAGAATCACTTCTTAAAAATGCCGATTTTGACGGCAGTTATATAGAAAAATACGAAATAGCGGGTCCCGGCTTTATAAACTTTTTCTTAAACGATGACTACTATGCGGATATAGTTTCAGATATTTACGAAAAGGGCGAAGACTACGGAAGCAGTAATTTCGGAGAGGGAAAGAAAGTTTTGGTTGAATTTGTTTCAGCCAACCCCACAGGTCCTATGCATATAGGAAACGCAAGGGGCGGTGCTTTGGGCGACTGTCTTTCGGCAGTTCTTCAAAAAGCGGGATATTATGTTGAGCGTGAGTTCTATATAAATGATGCCGGAAATCAAATCAACAAATTTGCGCTTTCTCTCGATATCCGTTACCGTCAGTTGTTCGGCGAGGATATCCAAATGCCCGAGGACTCCTATCATGGTGAGGACATTATAAATCACGCAAAAGAATTTGCTTCATTAAACGGCGATTCGTATATGGACAAACCCGAAGAAGAACGCAAACGGGCGCTTGTGGACTTCGCTTTGCCCAAAAACATTGAGGGACTTAAAACCGACCTTAAAAAATACAGAATCGAGTATAACACCTGGTTTAAGGAAAGTTCGCTCCACGAAAGCGGAGAAACAAAACGCATTATCGAACTCTTAAAGTCAAGCGGTTACACCTATGAGCAGGAGGGCGCTTTATGGTTTAAAGCAACCGATTTCGGCTGTGACAAAGACTTTGTGCTTGTCCGTGCAAACGGTTTTCCGACATATGTTGTGCCCGATATTGCCTACCACTATAACAAATTAGAGGTAAGAAAATTTGACAAGGCGATAGATATTTTGGGTGCCGACCATCACGGATATGTTCCCCGTCTTAAAGCGGCGCTCACCGCGTTAGGCGTTGATGCAGAAAGGCTTGATGCCGTGCTTATGCAGATGGTCCGCCTTGTAAAAGGCGGAGAGGTAATAAAGGCTTCAAAGCGTTCGGGAAAAGCCATTACCCTCGTAACTTTGCTTGAAGAAGTTCCCATTGATGCGGCAAGATTTTTCTTCAATCTCCGTGAGCCGAACAGCCACTTTGATTTTGACCTTGATTTAGCGGTCAGCGAATCAAGCAACAACCCAGTTTACTATGTCCAGTATGCCTATGCGAGAATTTGCAGTATAATAAGAAATTTAGAGGCAGAGGGAATAAAACTCACCAAATGCAAAAAGCAGGAACTTAAACTTTTAAAGACCGCCGAGGAGAGAGAACTTATAACCTATCTTTCGGCTTATACCGATGAAATTATCCAGTCGGCAAAGGCTTATGACCCTGCAAGAATTACCCACTATGTTACCGAACTTGCAACAAAGTTCCATAAGTTTTATGCCGCTTGCAGAGTAAAGGTCAGCGATACTTCTCTTATGAACGCCCGTCTTATGCTGTGCAAATGCACCGCAACCGTAATAAAAAATGTTCTTGACGGCTTTAAGATAGATGCACCCGAAAAAATGTAAGGGAGAAGAACAATGGATACACGAAATCTGACAATGCTTACCGACCTCTACGAACTTACTATGGCAAACGGTATTTTCGACAGCGAGTTTAAAAATGTGTCAACCTATTTCGATATGTTTTTCCGTCGTGTTCCGGATGACGGCGGTTTTGCAATTATGGCAGGTATCGAACAACTTATTGAATATTTCAATAATCTCCACTTTGAAAAAGACGATATTGAATATCTCGAAAGTCTTAACCTGTTTTCAGACGAGTTCATCGAATATCTCCGTAATTTTAAATTTACCTGCGATGTCTGGGCGGTGCCCGAGGGAACACCTATTTTTCCGCAGGAGCCGATAGTTACGGTTAGAGGTCCTGCTATGCAGGCTATGATGGTTGAAACCATGATACTTTTAACCGTTAATCATCAGTCGCTTATCGCAACAAAGGCAAACCGAATAGTAACGGCAGCCGGCGGCAGACCGGTAATGGAGTTCGGCGCAAGGAGAGCGCAGGGCGCAGATGCCGCATACTACGGCGCCCGAGCCGCAATAATAGGCGGCTGTGTCGGAACTTCCGATGTTAAAACCGCAAAGGACTACGGGGTTATAGCGTCGGGCACGATGGCACACAGTTGGGTGCAGTTATTCCCCGATGAGTATTCGGCATTTAAGGCTTATGCCGAGAAATATCCCGACAGTTGCCTTTTACTTGTAGACACCTATAATGTTATTCATTCGGGTATTCCGAATGCCATAAAAGTATTTGATGAGGTATTAAAACCTCTCGGAAAACGGCCTCTCGGAATCAGAATAGACAGCGGAGATATAACATATCTTTCAAAAAAAGCAAGAAAAATGCTTGATGAGGCAGGATACAGCGACTGTAAAATCTGCGTATCGAATTCGCTTGACGAACATCTTATAAGAGATATGATTTTTCAGGGCGCGGAGGTTGACAGTTACGGTGTGGGCGAACGGCTCATTACCGCATCAAGCGAGGCTGTGTTCGGCGGAGTATATAAACTTGCCGCAACCGAAAAAGACGGTGTGGTAACTCCGAAAATCAAAGTAAGCGAAAACACCTCAAAAATCACACTGCCGGGAATTAAAATTCCCTGGAGACTCTTTGACCGAAAAACCGGCAAGGCAATCGCAGATGTCATCACCCTTAACTACGAAAAAATCGACGATAGTCTGCCCTATGAAATTTTCGACCCCACATACACCTGGAAGCGCAAAGTTGTAAGCGATTTTGTTGCCAAAAAACTTCAGGTTAAATTATTTGAAAACGGTAAACAGGTTTACTTCTCGCCCTCCCTTAAAGAAATCGCCAAACACAGAAAAGAAGCGGTTGATTCTCTTTGGGACGAGGTTAAGCGTTTTGAAAAACCTCACAATTACTATGTTGATTTATCCGAAGATTTATGGAATCTCCGCAACGATTTGTTAAATCAGGTGTCTTTCAGGGTTGAAGAATAATAAAAACATTCTGGGCTTACAGTAAAAATCCAATCTTAAGACAAACCGATTTAAACGCATTAAAATACACATTCAAAAAATATGTTTTGAATTTGAAAACAGCGGTCTTTATGCAACCGCAATATTTTAAAAACAAAGGAACTTTTTATGCCTGAAATCAACGATATAAATTCTCTTAATTCTCTTCCCGTTTTAGCACTCAGGGGACTTGTTGCGTTTCCGTCTATGATTATAACGGTTGATGTGGGAAGAAAAAAATCGGTAAATGCAATCAATTATGCCGTTGAAACAAATTTACCCGTATACGCAATAACTCAAAAAAGAATAACCACCGAAACGCCGAAAAAAACCGACCTTTACACAATCGGCTGTGTTTGTAAAGTCAAACAGGTATTAAAACTCGGCAACGAAGTTAAGGTTATGCTTGAAGGTTTAAACCGTGCAAAACACGAAAGTTTTTTTGATAACGGTAATTTCTATGTTGCAAAAGTTCAAGACTTGTATGAGCCTGAAATCAAAAACCGTCCTGCTTACACCGAAAGTCTTTCAAGGCGTTTGCATCACGAGTTTGCGGAATATACAAAGGTTTCGCACGGTCTTCCGAGTGACATAATAAACACGGTTATCGAAAATCAAAACATAGGCTTTTTGTCCGATTATATCGCATTTAACATAAACGCTCCGTTTGACGACAAGCAGTTTGTGTTGGAACAAATTTCGGTTGTCCCGCGCACAAAAACGGTAATTGAACTGCTTGTTAAAGAGCGTGAAATCTGCAAAATCGACAACAAAATCGTTGACTCCACGAGAAGAAGCATCGACGAAAACCAAAAAGAATACTATTTAAAAGAGCAAATGCGGGTAATAAGCGATGAATTATACGGCGACGAAGGCTTAAACGAAATAGATGAATATTTTGAAAAAGCGGAAAAGTTAAACGCCGATAATTCGGTAAAAGAAAAAATAAAAACCGAAATTTCAAAACTCGCAAAAATGCCTCAAGGCTCCCACGAAGGCACTGTTTCCCGTGCTTTTCTCGATTTGTGCCTTAATCTTCCGTGGAATAATTTAACCGACACAAAAGTTGACATAAACAAAGCCGAAAAGATTTTAGAGCGTGATTTTTACGGTATGAAAAAGGTAAAAGAACGCATAATCGAAATGCTTTCGGTTTATGTTCTTAACCCCGATATTACGGGACAGATAATTTGTCTTGCAGGGCCTCCCGGAGTCGGCAAAACATCAATCGGAAAAACCATTGCCGAATGTATGGGAAGAAAATTTGCCCGCATATCTTTGGGCGGTATGCACGATGAAGCCGAAATAAGAGGACACAGAAAAACCTATGTCGGCGCAATGCCCGGAAGAATTATAAATGCCGTTAAACTTTCCGGCACTTCAAATCCGCTTATTTTACTTGACGAAATAGACAAGTTAAGCAGTGACTACAAAGGCGACCCTGCCTCTGCGTTGCTCGAAGTATTAGACCCCGAACAAAACTGTAAGTTTTGCGATAATTTTCTTGAAATTCCATACGACCTTTCAAAAGCGGTATTTATAACCACCGCAAACTCTACCGATACTATCCCCGAGCCGCTGCTTGACCGTATGGAAGTAATCGAACTTGAGGGATACACAAGGGAAGAAAAGTTTAATATTGCCAAAAAGCATCTTCTTAAAAAAGAACTTGAACGCCACGCACTAAACGGTAAAACCTGCCGTATCACCGACGGCGCACTTTACGGCATAATTGATTTCTATACCCGTGAAGCAGGTGTCCGCAAACTTGAACGCACCATTGCTTCGGTTTGTGCCAAGGTTGCAAAGAAAATTGCTTTGGGCGGAGAAAAGTGTGTCTGTGTTAAGGAAAACGACCTTTTGACACTTTTGGGAAAACATAAATACAAACCCGAAGTTATCCTTAAAAATGACGAAGTGGGAATCATCAACGGTCTTGCGTGGACCCGCGTAGGCGGAGAAATTATGCAGATGGAAGTTGCCGTCTTAGACGGAACGGGCAAAATCGAACTTACGGGCAATTTGGGCTCGGTTATGAAAGAATCTGCCGCCGCCGCAGTTACCTATGTTCGTGCCAACGCCGAAAAATACGATATTGATTCCGAGTTTTACAAGACAAAGGATATCCACATTCACGCCACCGAATCGGCAGTTCCGAAAGACGGTCCCTCGGCAGGTGTTACGATAACAACTGCGCTCGTTTCAGCCCTTACGGGCAGAGAAATACGCCGTGACATTGCCATGACGGGAGAGGTTACGATAAGAGGACGGGTTTTGCCTATCGGCGGACTTAAAGAAAAAGCCATGGCGGCATACACAGGCGGTGTCAAGACAGTGTTTATCCCGAAAGAAAATGTTTCGGATATTGATGATATTGATGAAACCGTGCGCAAAAATGTTACATTTATTCCCGTTTCAAAGGTTGATGACATTATCGAATCGGCGCTTGTAAGCCGCAAAGCAGAAGACAAAACCGCAAAATATTTTGACTGCACCGTTTCGGAAAACCGTTCAGAAAGGGTTTGCAAATGAATACACAAAATGCGATATTTGAAGCCGCTTTCGGTCTTGCCGGGCAGTTACCTCCGTCCGATTTGCCCGAATACTGCTTTTCAGGACGCTCAAATGTAGGGAAATCTTCGCTTATAAACAAGATTTTAAACCGCAAGTCAATAGCAAGGGTAAGTTCTACCCCCGGTAAAACCGTAACAATAAATTTTTACAAAGCAGGAGATGTCCGTCTTGTTGACCTGCCGGGTTACGGCTATGCAAAGGTCAGTTTTTCCGAAAAAGAGCGGTGGGCTGACCTTATGGAAACCTACTTTAATTCAAACCGCAATATCAAACTTGTTTTTTCGCTTATTGATATGCGCCACAACCCTGCCGAATTTGATGTTTCGATGCTCTCGTTTTTAAAAGAAGCCGAAATTCCTTATGCGGTAGTCCTTACAAAATGCGATAAATTAAACAAAACCGAATTTGCAAAACAACTTGAAAGCATAAAGAATTATTTAGGTGATTTGGCAAAAGATGTTGCGGTCATTCCCTTTTCTGCACTTAAAGGCACCGGGTGTGAAAAAATCACCGAACTTATAGTTTAAATAAGTTTTTATTTTCTCATAAAGGATGCTTGGTTTATGAAAAAAATCGCCTCGCTCAGTCTTGCGCTTGTTTGCTTTGTGCTTGCAGGCTGTGCAGGAGAACACAGCAAATCTTCAAGATTTATGCTTGATACCGTCGTAACGCTTGATGCCGACTGCGATGACGGAATTTTAAACGGCGCTTTCAGTCTTTGCGAAGATTATGAAAAACTTTTAAGCAAAACTATTCCTTCAAGCGAAGTTTCAAAACTCAATACTGCAAAAGATTTTATTAAAGTATCCGACGAAACGCTTGAAATATTAAACCGCTCGGTCTATTTTGCCGATGTTTCAAACGGCGATTTTGACATTACCATTTGTCCCGTAAGCAATCTATGGGACTTTGAAGGCACAGCCCTGCCCGACCGTAAAGAAATAGCCGAAGCATTAAAAAATGTTGACTATGAAAACATAGAAACGGACGGCAACCGTGTGTTTCTGCACGGCAGTCAGATAGATTTAGGCGGTATAGCAAAAGGCTATATTGCCGACCGCCTGCGTGACTATTTTAAAGAGAAAAATGTTAAAAGCGGTATAATAAACCTGGGCGGAAATGTAACGGTTTTCGGAAAGGACGAAAAAACAGTCGGAATTCAAAAACCGTTTTGCGATAACGAACTTTCGGCAAAAATAAAGGTAAAGGATAAATCGGTTGTAACCTCGGGTATATACCAAAGATATATAGAAAAAGACGGCAAAATCTACCACCATATTTTAAACCCGAAAACAGGTTACGCCGCAGAGTCTGACCTTGCCTCCGCCACTATAATAGGCGACACCTCCTTTGACCTTGACGCACTTGCCACCATTTGCATACTGAAAGGCAGGCAGGAAGCCGAAAAGTTAATCGAAAACACCAAAAACACCGAAGCCGTGTTTATTGACATAAAAGGCAATATAACACATACTTCGGGTTTAAAATACAAAAACAATACTTTTTATTTGTGAGGAAACATTATGGGACTTTTAAGAGCCGTTTTCGGCAATTACAGCGAAAGAGAATTAAAGCGTATAAGACCTACGCTCGAAAAGGTTTTGGCGCTTGAGGACGAATACAAAACTTTAAGCGATACAGAACTTAAAGCAAAAACCGAGGAGTTTAAGAGCAGACTCTCGTCCGGCGAAACGCTCGATGATATTTTGCCCGAGGCATTTGCTGCCTGCAGAGAGGCGGGCGACCGTGTTCTCGGTATGCGCCACTTCCCAGTTCAGATTTTAGGCGGTATTGTTCTCCATCAGGGACGGATAAGCGAAATGAAAACCGGTGAAGGTAAAACACTCGTTGCCACACTTCCCGCCTACTTAAATGCGCTTTCGGGCAAGGGAGTTCACATAGTTACGGTAAACGATTACCTTGCAAAGCGTGACTCCGAATGGATGGGTAAACTTTACAGATTTATGGGACTTAAAGTAGGTCTTATCATTCACGGCATGGACAACGAATCAAAGCGAGAAGCATATAATGCCGACATTACCTACTGCACCAATAATGAATTGGGTTTTGACTATCTTCGTGATAATATGGTCACCTACAAAGAAGAAAAGGTGCAAAGAGGCCATAACTTTGCCATTGTCGATGAGGTTGACTCAATACTCATTGATGAAGCGAGAACACCGCTTATAATTTCCGGTCAGGGCAAAAAGTCAACCGACCTTTACTCTAAGGCAAATTCACTTGCGTTAAGTCTTAAAATGGTAAAGGTTAAAGAAATGGACGACAAGGCAACCGACGAGGATGCAAACTATGACGGCGATTATGTTGTTGACGAAAAGGCAAGAACGGCAACCCTTACGCCCGAAGGCGTTAAAAAGGCCGAGGCATATTTCGGCATAGAAAACCTTAACGACAGCGAAAATATCGAAATTGCCCACCACATAACACAGGCAATAAGAGCGCATGGCATTATGAAACGCGATGTTGACTATGTTGTTAAAGACGGCGAAGTAATAATCGTTGATGAGTTTACGGGACGCCTTATGTTCGGCAGACGCTACAACGAAGGTTTACATCAGGCAATCGAGGCAAAAGAGGGAGTTAAGGTTGCAAGCGAATCAAAAACACTTGCCACAATCACTTTCCAAAATTTCTTCCGTCTTTACAACAAACTTTCAGGTATGACCGGAACCGCTATGACCGAAGAAGCGGAATTTCAGGAAATCTACAAACTTGATGTTATTGAGATTCCCACAAACAAACCGCTTGCGAGAATTGACGAAAATGATGCGATTTTTAAAACAGAACTCGGAAAGTTCAAAGCGGTTATCGAAAAAATAATTGAATGTAACAAGATAGGTCAGCCTGTTCTTGTAGGCACGGTTACCATCGAGAAGTCGGAACTTCTTTCAAATTTGCTTAAAAAGCAAGGCATCAAACACAATGTTTTAAATGCAAAGCATCACGAAAAAGAGGCGGAAATAATAGCGCAGGCAGGCAAACCGTATGCCGTTACCATTGCCACAAATATGGCAGGACGAGGCACCGATATTATGCTCGGCGGCAATGCGGAATACCTTGCAAAAGCGGCGCTTAAACATGACGGCTTAAGCGAAGAAATGATACTCGAAGCAACCGGTTTCGGTGAAACCGACGATGCCGATATTATCAGTGCCCGTGAAAGTTTCAAAAAGTATTATGAAGAATTCAAAACCCAGATTGCACCCGAGGCAGAAAAGGTGAGAGAAGCCGGCGGTCTTTGTATAATAGGCACCGAGCGCCACGATTCAAGGCGTATTGACAACCAGCTTCGCGGCCGTGCAGGCCGTCAGGGCGACCCCGGAAGCACAAAGTTTTATATTTCTCTTGAAGACGACCTTATGCGTCTTTACGGCGGTGAGCGGATTTCGGGAATTATGGATACATTAAAGGTTGACGAAACTCAGCCGCTTGAAGCAAATATGCTTTCAAAAACCATTGAAAATGCGCAAAAGCGCAAAGAGGGTATGAACTTTGCCGCCCGTAAGAGCGTTCTTCAGTATGACGATGTTATGAACAAACAGCGTGAACTTATTTACGAGCAAAGAGACAAAGTCCTTTACGGCGAAGATATTAAGGACACCGTTATCGGTATGATTGACGGCACTATTGATTCCTACACCTCAATTTATCTTGCCGATGACGAAATTCATGACAACTGGGACTTAACCGGTCTTAAAGAATTTTTCGGAGGTTGGATACCGGGTGCAACCGATATAAACTTCACCACCGAAGAACTCGGCAATACAACAAAAGAAGAAGTTGCTCAAATCTTAAAAGACAATGCGCACACCCGTTATGAAGAGCGTGAAAAAGAGTTTGGCAGCGACCTGATGCGTCAGATAGAAAGAGCGATGCTTTTAAGGTCGGTTGATACTAACTGGATGGACCATATTGACAATATGGACGGACTAAGACAGGGTATCGGTCTTCGTGCATACGGTCAGCACGACCCCGTTGTTGAATACCGCAACGAAAGTTATGATATGTTTACCGCTATGACCGACTGCATCAAAGAGCAAACCGCAAAACTTGTTATGACCGTTCAGGTAAGAAAAGATGAAGAAGTAAAGCGTGAAAAGGTTGCAGACGAAACGGGCACTGGCGAAAAACCGCAAACCGTTCGGGGCAAGGGCGTTGTAAGCAAAAATGCGCTTTGTCCTTGCGGAAGCGGCAAAAAATACAAGCGTTGCTGCGGAAAAGATTTAGAATGATTTAAAATCATTAAACACAAAAGCACTTAAACTTTTTTTAAAGTTTAAGTGCTTTTTCTTATTTTAATTCAATTATCGCAGCAAGGTTTCCTCTTTTTTCGCCGTGCGCTCTATGCGAAAACATTTCTTCATTATTGCAACGGGTGCATATATCCGAAATGTCTATATTCTCCTCTTTTATTCCGCAACTTGTCAAAACAGTTTTATTTGCGAGTCTTAAATCAAGCATATATTTACCGTTTGGTTTGCTCTTAAAAATCTTTTCATTATCAAAACCCGCATTCAAAAACTCTTTGTAAACGGTTTCATCGACCTCGTAACAGCAGACTCCTATGTTAGGACCTATTGCCGCAATAATGTCTGACGGGTTGCAGTTGAATTCGTTTACCATTACATTAACGGTCGCCTTACCTATTTTTTTGACCGTTCCGCGCCACCCTGCGTGTGAAGACGCAATGACCTTTTTTTCGGGGTCTAAAAAAAGAAGCGGAGTGCAGTCTGCAAAATGCGTAACAAGTGCTACATTTTTGCAGTTTGTAACAAGTCCGTCAACATCCGAAAAAGACGGCTTCCAAAAACCCGTTCCCCTATCCTTTTCGGTAACGATTTTTACATTCGCAGTATGGGTTTGCTTTGTGAAAACAAGATTTTCCGTTTTAATTCCCACGGCATCACACAGCACTTCATAATTTTTCCGAACATTACTTTCATCGTCACCGCGGAAAAAACTCATATTCATCGAAGAAAAACAGCCTTCACTCACCCCGCCTTTCCGTGTTGAAAAAGCATGGTTTGTAAGTCCCGTTTCGGAAATTTTCGGGAATGTAATAAATACAAGGCCGTCTTTTTTATTTACCGTTACAGTTTTACTTTCCATTTTTGCAAATCTTATCCATTGACCTTAAAATTTTATTGCTTATTTCACTGTTGAACTTATACTGCAAAAAATCGAGTGCTTCTTCCATACGGGGCGGTCTGCCGTGAACCGAATGAGTATCGGTTGCAATAAAAGAAATATAACCTTTTTTGATTAGTTTTATCGCCTTTTTTGCGAGTCTTCCGCGGACAAGTTCCGTAGCATTTACCTGTGCTTTAACTGCACCAACCTCTATAAGATTTAAAAGTTTTTTAAACCCTTTAACCCCGTAAATCCGCTCTATATGGGCGATAACTGGGGTTAACTTTAAATTGCACTTTATATCGGTAAGGTCTTTGATTATTCCGTCATCTATCGGCGCTATGGGAAGTTCTATCAAAATGTAATCGGTATCACCGAGTTTTAATTCTTTAAGGCTTTCGCTCTTTCCTATACCCGAAAAATAAAATACTTCTCCGCCCAAATGAATATTAGGCATATCACTATCAGAATCAGAAATATTTTCGATTAGCAATTTGTAACTTTTTTCTCTTAATTCGAGAAATTCCTCAAGGCTTATACGCATCGGAATAAAATGCGGTGTTGCAAAAATATCGGTAACGCCCTGCTCCTTATACATTTTAAGGAGTTCAAGCGAAGTCGCCACATCTTTTGCACCGTCATCAATTTCCGGTAATATATGTGAATGTATATCCGCAAGTCGCATTGGTCAATTCTCCTATTGCTTTACTGCTTTAAAAAAAGAGGATATAAGAATATCCTCCAAAAAAAATATTTACAAGTTTAATTTTCGGTTTTATCTTGGCTTTTTCTTTTAGAAGAATACGGGCCGTAATACGAAGAGTATCCTTTCTTATTATAAACATATGAATATTTGCGGTAAATATAACGGTTTTTATACTTGGGATTTGCACCGTTCATTACCGAGCCTAAAATATTTATATTTGAAAATCTCATTACATCGATTGCTTTCTTTATCGAGTAATGCGGTGTATAGCCGTCTCTGACAACAAAGACCACACCCGAAGTGTGCGGTGCAACGATAAGTGAGTCGGAAACAACATTCAAAGGCGGAGTATCAATCAAAACATAATCGTAACTGCTTTTTAATTTTTCCATAAGTTTTGAAAAATTATCCGAATCAAGAAGTTCCGACGGATTTGCCGGAGAAACACCTGCGGTTAAAATATGAAGTTCCGGACTTATTTCGCAGTAAACTTCTTCAAACAAAGCCTCTTCCTGAAGGACTTCCGCCAAACCTTTTACATTTTTAACATTAAACTTTCTGTGAAGCGATGCTTTACGCAGGTCCGCATCAATAATAAGCACCTTTTTGCCGAGTTGCGAAAAGGCAACGGCGAGATTTGCGGAGGTTGTCGACTTACCCTCTCCTGCGTTTGCGCTTGTTACCGTCATAGAATTACCGTTTGCTTCGGACAAAAGGAAGGTTATGCTTGTTCTGATATTTTTATACGACTCTACTATCGCAAAAGGAACATGCTTTTTGTTGTCACGGGTATTGATTGCATCTGCCAAATTAACATCGGAAGCAGATATTATATCTGAAGCGTTTTTAAGCTTTTTAGTCAACTTATTTATCACCGTAATACCCACCTTTCGCATTATATCCGTATGTTGCGCTTCCGGCAGATGTTACACTGTCAAAATCGGGAATAGAGCCCAAAAACGCAATATCATACTTCTCGATGAGTTCTTCTTCTCCGCGGACAGACTGGTCGGAAAAGTCGATAATGAAAACTATGATAAACGCAACTACCGCACCGATAAATGCCGCTGTTGCGGTATTGGTAAGCGTTGCCGGAGAAACCTTGTGGAATTTAAGTGCCGTGGTAACAACCTTTGCCGTCGAATAAGTTATACATTCGGGAACATACTCACAAATAAGTTCCGAAAACGCATTTGATATATGCATCGCTTCTTCGCCGTCGGAAGAACGGAATTTAACATCAAGCAGTAAAGTTCTTTCTCCGCGGTTTTCAACCGTTGTTCTTCCCATAAGGAATTCGTAGGTATATTTTCCGTCGAGTTTATCGGCAAGTTTTATAAACACATCGGGCGACTTTAAAAGTTCAAGCACGGTATAGGTGAGTGTGATTGAAGAACTTATATCCGTTCCGCTTACAAAGCCATCTCCCGATTCGCCCTTGTAATTATAGTAATCACCTTGGTTATATGATGCGGACACACGGCCGTTTGTGATTAAAACCGTAGATGTTGCCGAATACTGAGGAACTACTATTAACGAGCAATACGCAAATGTTGTTGCAGCAAATACGACCGCCGTAAGAACAAGCGCCCATATTCTTTTTACTGCAAGATTTAACAAATACATAGCTGAAAAATTCTGCATATAAAGCCTCTTTTCAGTAATAAAATTCATACTTAATTATTATAACATCAAGATACTTATTTTTCAAGATATATTATTTCAACTTCATAAAATTTTAACAATGTTTCTATACGAATCGAAAATCTCTGAGTAATCTTCATAAGCATCGCTGTAAACTTCTATAAGCGCAACCCCGTCATACCCCATACTTTCGGCTTTATTTAAAAAAGATTTAAAGTCAAAATTACCGTGAAGGGGAAGCAAACAGTCCTTTTCGCTGTTGCTGTCGCTTATATGTAGATGTTTTATGTTTTTTCCGAGTTGTTCTAATGCCTCAAACGGAGAATATCCGCCTCTTACCGACTGCTTGATGTCAAGACAGAATTTAGCGTCATCTTTTAAATAATCACGCATTTTTTTAAGGAAATCAAGGTTGCCTGCACGGTATTTCGCCACATTCTCCTGCAACAGTATTCCTCCGTTTTTTATGGAGGCTTCGGAAATTTCGCAAAATCTTTCAAAATACTGCGTATCGCTTAAGATTCCGTTCGGTTTTCCGCCGTGAAGAATAATAAAGTCGGCTCCCAATTCATTTGCGATTTCACCGTAACGCCTGAAACTGTCGAATCCCTCCTGCTTTCGCCTGTCGTATGCTGAGAAAAGCATAAACGATTCGGCAAGCGACATAGTAGGATGAACCGATTTGATACGGAGTCCGTAAAAGTCCCGTATTTTTTTAAGTTCTTTTATAAAACCGCTTTCAAGTTCGCTCGCCGCATTAAAAAACACCTCGGTAATACCGACACCGTTTTTGCCGACTAATTCGAGTGATTTTTCCGTAAGCAAAGGATAAAATGACGATGTTGAAACACCTATTTCCATATCGGTTTTCCCTTTCTTTAATCTCGGTCGGGCGTTACAAAAACCGTTTTGTTGTCGGTGTAAATAACCATTCCCGCTTTTGCACCGGCAGGTTTTTTAACATATTTTACAAGCGCATAATCAACCGGAACATTCTGCGAAGCCGATGCCTTTGAATTTTTTGCGGCAAGTTTTGCGGCAAAAACCACCGTTTCTTCGCTTATCGGCGCACCGCCGGAAAAGACAACAACATGGGAGCCATGGATATTTTTAGTGTGAAACCACATATCGTTCTTTGATGCCATTTTTGTAGTTATCAAATCATTCTGTATATTGTTTTTGCCTACTAATATCTTATAGCCTTCTACGCTTTTATACTCTTTAAATGTGCTTGCCTGCGCCTTTGTGCCTTTTTTTGACTTTGTTTCTTTTATATAACCGTAAAATTGCAATTCCTGCTTTATTTCCGCAACATCGGCAACTGTTTCGCACCGCACAATACTCTCGGCAACCGAGTTTAAGTATGCAAGTTCTTCTTTATCTTCTTCGATAAATTTTTTAAGTGCCACTGCGGCAACATTCTTCTTTTTATACTCTTTAAAATATTTTGCCGCATTATTCTGCGGAGAGAGCGCAGTATCGAGTTCTATTTCGATTTCGCTTAAATTTTCATCGTAAAAATTTTGCACTCTTACACTTTTTTGTCCTGCCTTAATCAAGCCCAAATTTGCTTTTATCAGTTCGCCTTTTATACGCAAATCTTCTCTTTTGCCGCAGGAAAGAAGTTCGTTTTGCCTTAAAGCCATTCTCTTTTCGGCACGGGAAATAAGCAGGTCAACCTTATGTCTTAAATCACCCGTTATCCTCGCTTTGACATTAGCCTCCTGCCTTTCTCGGTAAAAATTATCAAGCATTTCGCTTAAATTTTCAAAATATTTTTGACAGCACAAATTTCCGTATTGCTCTATCGGGATATACGAAAAGTCAAAAGGTTTTCCGTCTTTTATAAGCATATATCCGCCGTCATTGCCCAAAAGAACGGTCTTTAAACTCTCAATTTCCTCAAGAATATGCGAAAAATCTTTAACTTCGCTTACCGTTTTATCTTCGTTCCCCGTTTTATAGACAATTTCTCTTGCAACAAGCGGAGATATTCCTCCTACCGTATCGAGAATTGCCTTGCTTAACTGATTTTGCGGTTGTGATTTTATTCTGCTTAAAATAAAATCACAGTCGGCGGCCTTTAAATCGAGTTTTTCCTGCATTTTCGGATATTCATAAATAATACCCGGCATAATTACCCGTTGCGCTGTTAAATCACTGCGCCTTAATGCATCTATTATTTTACCGTTTTCGTCAACGAGGCAAATGTTACCCATATTTCCGATGAGTTCACAAACGATTTTTCTTATAATTCTGTCGCCTAATTCGTTTGTTGCCTCAAATGTAAACTCAATAAGTCTTTCAAAGCCCTTGCTTTCGGCTTTTAAAAGCCGTGCCGAAAGAAAATATTTGCGCAAAAGCATACAAAACATAGGCGGTTTTTCGGGGTTTTCGAGTTTCGTGTCTGTGAAATGGACCCTCTGTTCGCCGTTTTTAACCGAAATAAGCAATCTTTTTACAAAGCCTTTTTTTCTGAACACAAGACAGATTTCGTCGCCCGACGGCTGATAAATTTTATCTATATGAGAATTTTTAGCGCAGTTTAACTCATCTGCAATTTTCCCCGTAAACAAGCCGTCAAATGCCAAATCTATCCCTCCAAGACTTTTTTCATTTCTTCAAGTGCGGTTTTGCTTTCGTAATAAAAGTCGGTTTTTTTATCCGCACTTTCCAAATCTTCAATACATTTTTTGCAAACATCAATTTGTCTTTTTATGTATGCGGTATTTTCTCTGCTGTCTGCTTTTAATATTCCTATCCGCTTTTGTGATGCGGTTAAACTTCTGAAAACTCCGTCAAACCTGCAAAGCATAACTGAATAAATTTTTCCGTTTTCGCAAACCGCCTGTTCTTTTAAAACATCAAAACCGTTTTCAGCCAAAAATGAGCGCAGGAAATCTGCACCCCTCATAGGCTCTAATATAAAAACCGACCTTTCTTTAAAAGCACAGCGGTCGATTATTCCGCTTATTACCTCTCCGCCCATACCGGCAATTATTACCGCTTGGGCATCGCTTTCCGAAACGCCGTCAAGCCCGTCGCACAACACGAGTTTAACTTTATCCGCACCGAGTTTTTCTATGTTTTCTTTTGCGTTTTGCAGCGGCTTTTCTCTTATGTCCGTTGCCGTAACACTTTTATATTTTCCGCTTAAATAAAGTGCCGCAGGGAGATACGCATGGTCTGTTCCGACATCGCAAACGCTTACCCCCTGAGGCACAAATGATGCAATAAGTTTTAATCTTTCGCTTAAACTATGCATTACTTATTTTCAAAATGTTTGTTTAACTGCGCTAATAAACTCTCAAGGTCGGTGCCGTGCGCCGCACAAGCCGTCTCAACACTCTCGCCTCTTGAACACGGACAGCCGAGGCAGTGCATACCTATTGCAAGAAAATATTTTCCCGCTTCGTTATCCATATCGAGAATATCGCCTATTAACATATCCTTTGTAATTTTCATAAAATCACCTCAAAAAATTTTAAAAGGGGTTTGTTTCTTTATTTAAGTCAACCCGCTCTGACTTGAAAAGTTTACGGTTTTCCATAGCCCAAACGGGATGCGAAAACTCACCGTTTTCAACGCCCATAAGTGCATCGCGCATTTCGTAAATACGGGAGTCCATAAGGTCAAGTTCCGATAAAATTTCCGCCTCAATGGTCATGGGCTTTATCGCCGCACCGTATTCGGGAACGCCGTGATGGGACAAAACCATATGTTTTAAAAGCATTTCGGTTTCTTCGCTTATTCCGAGTTTTTTCGCATATTCGCCTATTTTTTCGGCTCCCATCGTTATATGGCCTAAAAGGTTTCCCTTTAAAGAATAAGATTTTGCTATACCCGTATCGGCAACATCATATTCCTCTATCTTGGCAATATCGTGCAGGAGTGCGCCCGATATAAGCAAATCACGGTCAATAAACGGATAAATCGCGCATACATTTTCGCAAAGTCTTGCAATGGAAATACTGTGAAGCAAAAGTCCGCCCCTGACAGCATGGTGAAGTTTATATGCGGCAGGCCAAAAAAGGAGTTTTTCTTTATAGTCTTCATATATTTTGCCGACTAATTTTTTAAGTTCTCCGTCCTTAAAACTCTCGATAAACTTTAACGCCTCTGCGAACATTTCTTCACCCGAAAACGCCGCACTCTTTACAAGGTCGTCCATATTTATATTATCGCTCAAAACAGCCTTTCTTATGCGCTCGACACGAAGTTGGTCGGCACCGTTATACTGCGAAAGCGTGCCTCTCACCTTTACAATGTCATTCGCTTCATATTCGCCGTGTTCCTCAGGAGAATACCGCCAAAGTTTTGCGTTTACTTCGCCCGAATTGTCGCCTAATGTCATATCAAGATATGTATCTCCTTTTGAGGAGACCTTTTTATCCGCACTTTTTACGAGGGCAAAGCCGTCAACCCTGCCATCGTCAAGCAGTGTAAAATTCATAAATTTTATTCCTTTACGATAATATTTTCTCTTGCAGGCCCGTTGCTTACAAGGTTAATCTTAAAGCCGATTTCTTTTTCTATAAACTCGATATATTTACGGCAGTTTTCGGGCAAATCGGAATATTTCTTTATTCCCGAAATATCACATTTCCAACCGGGTAGGGTTTTTAAAACGGGCTTTGCCTTTTCAAGTTTGCTCGTTACGGGGAAATCGGCAGTAACTTCGCCGTCTATCTCATATCCTACGCAAACCTTGATTTCGTCAAGGTAGCCCAAAGCGTCTACAACGGTTAAAACTGCGTGGGTAGTTCCCTGAACTTCGCAACCGTATTTAGTCGCAACACAGTCAAACCAACCCATTCTGCGAGGTCTGCCCGTGGTGGCACCGTATTCACCGCCGTCGCCTCCGTGCTGACGCATAGCCTCTGCTTCCTCACCGAAAATCTCACTTACAAAAGCACCTGCGCCTACCGCCGAAGAATACGCTTTGATTACGGTATAAATTTCTTTGATTGCATAGGGCGGAAGTCCCGTGCTTACAGCACCGTATGAAGCGATTGTATTTGAAGATGTAACCATCGGATAAATACCGTGGTCGGTATCTTTAAGTGTGCCCAACTGTCCCTCAAGGAGAATGGTCTTGCCCTGCTTTTCCGCTTCATAGAGGAATTTACGGACATCGCCTACAAACGGAGCAATCTTTTCTTTCCAAGACATAAGTTTGTTGAAAAGTTCCGTTTCGTCAATCGGCTCCTTGCCGTAAAGGTTTTTGATAATGAGGTTTTTAACTTCAAGTATTCTCTTTATTTTTTGTTTTAATGCTTCTTCATCAAAAAGTTCGCAAACCTGAAAACCGATTTTTGCAAACTTGTCCGAATAAAACGGCGCTATGCCCGACTTGGTTGAGCCGAAACTTGCTTTGCCGAGGCGTTCTTCCTCATAAACATCAAAAAGAACATGGTAAGGCATTACCATCTGACAACGCTCGGAAACCATAAGTTTCGGTGCGGGAACACCCCTTGAAATAATTTCGTTATACTCGTTTATGAGTTTATCAATATCGAGTGCGACGCCGTCGCCTATGCAGTTAACAACGCCGTCGTTAAACGAGCCGGACGGGAGTGTGTGAAGTGCGAATTTACCGTAGTTGTTTTTGATTGTATGGCCTGCATTTGCACCGCCCTGAAATCTGACAACTATATCGGCATTGCTCGCCAACATATCGGTAATTTTTCCTTTGCCTTCATCGCCCCAGTTTGCACCTACGACTGCTTTTACCATAAAAATACCCTCTTAATACAAAAATATTACATTTAATTTTACCACTGTTACCAAACTTTTTCAAGAACTATTTATTTATATAAATTCTTAATAAATTTATCTCAAATTTTTGGACTGCACGCCGAGTTTTTGTGCCGACTCGGCAACCGACTTATGACAGGTAAACAGAATTACCTGATTTTCTTTTGCAAAGTCATTTAAAAATTCAAGTGCTTTGTCGGTTCTCTTATCGTCATAATTTGACAGCGCATCGTCAAGCATAACCGGGACCGACTCGCTTTCCGAAATAAGATTGCATATTGCAAGTCTTAAAGAAAGATACGCCTGCTCGGCAGTGCCCGTGCTTAAATAAGCCGTTTCGTGCATACCGAACACATCTTTTTCTTCTACCCTTATCCCGAATGATTTATCTACCGACGCATTTTTATATTTTCCGTCCGTAAGCAAAGAAAAGTATTCTTTCATCTTATCGTCAAGCACACTGCCGTATCCTCGGCGGACATCGGCAAAACTTGAAGAAAGGACTTCAAGCGCCGCATCGCAGGCACAGACAAATTCTTCGCCCTGCGCTATTTTTTCGCTTAAAGCCGAAATTTCTCTTTCTATGATTTCAGGCTCAACAAACCCACGGAACGAGGTTTTGAGTTCGGTATCAAGCGCCGTGATTTTTTGCTTTAATTCGGTCATTTTTTCGCCCAAAAGTTCTTTTTGCTTTTCTGCGGCATCAAAATCTATATTTTCATATTCGTTTGAGTTTTCCGTGTTTTGCAGTTTCTTTTCGGCTTCCCTATAGGAAATGTTGCCTAAATCTTTGCTTAAAATGTTGAGTTCGAGTTTCTTTGCTTTCTGCGTTTCGGCATTTTTTTCAAGTTCGTCAAGGTTTATGTTTTCGGTATCCATTCCGCAGGCAAGAGTTTTAAACTCCTCTTGCAAAACATTAAGTTTTTCCTCTTCTTCCGATAACTTCGTCCTTTTGCTTTCGAGTTCTTCCGCCCGTTGCTTTTTTAAGTTTTCATCGGCGTTTATTACACCGATTAACATATTTATTTCGCTGTTTGCAGCATTAAGTTTTGCACTCGTTTCACTGAGTTTTATGCTTATGTCGGTGCGTTTTGCGTTGATTTCGTTTATTTCCGAAGATAATTTTTGCATCCTGCTTAAATCGGCAGGTTTAAACACAAAGGAAAGTGCAAAAAGCACAAGTCCCGCGCCTGCCGAAACAAAGAAAAGCGGGTTTATTACCGCCCCTGCGGCAACTCCTGTTACAGCGAAAACCAAACCCAAAACAAACAAAACGGGGTTAAATTTCTTCTTTGCTGTTTTTGCCGTTTCAAGTTCATTTGTTTTGCTCTCTGTTTCCTTTTTTAAATCTTCGGACATTTTTAAAATTTCCGAGTATTCGGCATTTGCTTTTTCGGCATCGGCTTTTTTATATTCGAGTTTTTTCCGTGCTTCTTCGCTTGACATATTCTCGCTCATCTGAAGCGATTTCTCTATTTGCGCAATATCGGTCTTAACCGTTTCGCACTTCTCTTTCTGTGCCGAAATTTTTGCCATACAAAACTTGATTTTTGATACGAAAGCCGAATCAACCACCGTGCCGTTCGGCGCTGTGAGAGTCTTATTTATTTCGTCAAGTTCCGCCTTTAAAGCAAGATATTTTTTGATTTTTTCGGTATTTTTGATATCGTCTTTGCGGTCGGTAAGTTGCTTGATTTTTTCGTATTTTTTTGCAATTTCCAAACCCTCGTTATTATACTTTTCTTTCAGCGCCACTATTTCGGCTTTCCGTTTTGCATCGTCTTGCGCCTTATTAAGCCTTTCGGAAAGTTCCGAAAATTCCGCTTTTTTCTTTACAAGACTCCCCGTTCTTCCCGACTTTGAAACAAGTTTTTCTTTCGCCGAAACAATACGGTCTTCTACAAGTTGGTAAGATGTGTTTTCATCGCCCGTAAGCGCAAGGGACGAAAGTTTTGAATTAAGTTCGCCAGAGGCGGTTGTGTTTATCAGTCCCGATTTATCCGCACCTATAAACATACTGCCCGAAAACGCATCGGCACCTATTCCGAAAACCTTAAAACCGATATCCGAAGTTTCGGCAAAAGTTTCGCCCGTATCCATATCGGTAAGCGTGATTTTATCGGTTGAGTCGGACTTTAAAAACTGCCTCTCAATACAGTATCTTTTTCCGTCCTTAACATAGTATATTCTTCCGCCCATACTGCTTCCGTCAAAAGGAGCGTAGCGCACACGGGGACTTGACTCAATATCCTGAGTTTTCTTGCCCGTGCCGTAAAAAACTGCCTTAATAAACGCCATAACGGTAGTTTTGCCGTTTTCGTTTTCGCCGTAAATTACATTTAAATTACCGTCAAGTTTAAGCGTTAAATCTTTAATTCCGCCGAATGCACTTATATAAATTTCAGTTATCTTCATCAAACTGCACCTCCCCCGAAAATGCCCGTAAACCGAGTTTTAATGCCTCGTTTAGCCTCTCGGCACTCTGCGGTTCCGATTCCATTTTTTCGAGCATATTAAGTGTGAAAATTCCTTTAAGCGATTTTTCGGTTTTCAACTGTTCAAGATTGAATTTAATCTCGGTTTTATCCTTTATTTTCGCAAAATATGTTTTATCTTTTATACGCTCGGCTATTTCGGTTAAGTCGGGCGAAAACGACTCGTCCACCTGACCTGTAAGCACGATTTTATAAAGATTATCTGCAAAATCTTCGCCGTATTTACCCTTTAAAATTTCAAGAATTTTATTTGCAACCTCTGCATTTTCGTTACAGTCCGAAATATCTGCCTTTTCGGCAATATGCTGTCTTTTCGCCATTTTTACAAAGGTTAAGTCACATAAATTCTTGCCGACATAACCTATGTAAACACCTTTTTCGCCCAATTCATCAAAACCGAGTCCCTCAATGCAACCGCTGTAAGCCACATATGTATTACCGATTTTTTCAGGCTCGGTTCTTGCGTGAACATGTCCGAGTGCGATATAATCCATTCCGCTGTTTATAATAAAGTTGTCATTTATCGGGTTATGGTCGCCCGAAATACCGTATTCACCGTGAATACACATAATGTTTATACAGTTTTCGTCAGGCTCCAAAGAAAATTTTTCTTCTCCTTTGCACAGCACTTCGCAAAACGACTTTCCGTAAACTTTTACGCCTTTTTCGACCTCAAAAAAGCCGTCTTTTGCGGGTAAAATATGGAAATTTTCGGGAATTTTCATTTTTAAAAAGGGCGATTCGGAATTGAGTGGGTCGTGATTTCCCGCCGCATAGACAAACTCTATGCCGGCCGCCTCTTTAACCTTTGACAAAATACGCTCGGCAAAGGAAGATTCTATTCTGTTTGAATCAAGCAGGTCACCTGCTATAAGAAAAACCCGCACGCCGTTTTCGAGCGCAAAATCAACCGTTTTTTCAAAGGTGATAAGCGCTTCCGCCCGACGCGAGTTTGCCCTTTCCCCCAAAAATGATTCATTAGCGCCGATATGCAAATCGGCACAGTGGAGTATTTTTATCTTTTCCAACCGAAATTCCCCCAAAACTATTTTTAAATGACAGTTATATATTAGCATTTTTTCTCCCATTATTCAAGAAGTTATTGCTTTTATATATGTGCTGTAATATAATATTATAATAATGCGTGGAAATTCTCTTCCGCCATCCATTCACATATTCACTATTACTTATTACTTAAAAAGGTGGTGCTTTTACGGATATTCAGGTTAACGATAAACTTGTTATGAAAAAATCTCACCCGTGCGGTAACAGCATTTTCACGGTTAAGCGTATCGGAATGGACTTTCGTATTTGCTGTGACAAGTGCGGACACGAAATTATGCTTCCCCGTAAAAGTGCCGAAAAGGGAACTAAAAGAATTATCAAAAGCGGAGAAATGATATGATTGATAAATTATCGGCGGTAGAAAACCGATTCGAGCAAATTTGTATTGAACTTACCCGTCAGGAAGTTGTAAACGATACCGAAACATTTACACGGCTTATGAAAGAACACAGCGAACTGTCGCCGCTTGTTGAAAAATTCCGTGAGTATAAAAGTGCCGTTGCCGACGAAGATGAGGCAACCGAGATATTGAACACTCCGAATATAGACAAAGACCTTAAAGAACTTGCGGAAGAAGAACTGTCTGACGCAAAAAAGCGAAAGGAACAAACAAGCGAAGAACTCAAAATTCTGCTTTTGCCGAAAGACCCCAACGATTCAAAAAATGTCATCGTGGAAATTCGTGCAGGAACGGGCGGCGAGGAATCGGCGCTCTTTGCGGCTGACCTTTTCAGAATGTATTCAATGTATGCGATTTCGCATAACTTTTCCATTGATATAACAAATGCAAACGAAACCGAACTCGGCGGATACAAAGAAATAAGTTTTATGATTGAGGGAAACGGTGCATATTCCCGTTTCAAATATGAAAGCGGTGTCCACCGTGTTCAGCGTGTCCCCGATACCGAAACGCAGGGGCGTGTTCATACTTCTGCCGTAACGGTTGCGGTTTTGCCGGAAGCCGACGATGTTGAGGTTGAAATAAACCCGAACGATTTAAAAATTGATACTTTCCGTTCGTCAGGTGCCGGCGGTCAGCATATAAACAAGACCTCATCGGCTATCCGTGTAACCCATATACCCACGGGAACGGTTGTTGAATGTCAGGACGAGCGAAGCCAGTTTAAAAACAAAGACAAGGCTCTCAGAGTTTTGAAAGCAAGGCTCTTTGATGCCGCAAAGAAAGAACACGATGATTTAATCGCATCTGACAGGCGCTCTCAGGTCGGCTCGGGTGACAGAAGCGAACGGATAAGAACATATAATTTCCCGCAAGGCAGACTGACCGACCACCGCATAGGTCTTACGATATATCGTCTTGAATCGGTTATGAACGGCGACCTCGACGAGATAATAGATTCACTTATAACCTACTACCGTGCCGAAGCACTCAAAGAAAACTATTCATAAATATTTTTGAAAGCGAACTAAAATGATTAAAACTAAAAGGCTTGACATTATTTCGGGTAACTACGACAAAAACATTAAAATTGCCGCCGATATATTAAAATCGGGCGGTATTGTTGCCGTGCCCACCGAAACGGTTTACGGTCTTGCCGCTTCCGCGTTTTCGGACGATGCAATAAAAAAAGTTTTCGCCGCCAAAGGCAGACCGCAGGACAACCCTTTGATAGTTCATATAAGCAATATGGATATGCTTAAAAGTATAGCAAGCGAAATTCCGAAGTCCGCATATAAATGTGCCGAGAAGTTTTGGCCCGGCCCGTTTACAATGGTTTTAAAGCGGACGGACTTAGTGGCAGAAAGTGTTTGCGGAGGACTCGATACAGTTGCAATAAGAATGCCGAGCGAAAAGTCCGTCAGGGATATTATTGATGTTTCAAATCTTCCGCTTGCGGCTCCGAGTGCAAACACATCGGGTATGCCGAGCCCCACAGCATATACCCATGTGCTTAATGATTTAGACGGCAAAATTGATGCCGTTGTTTGCGGAAACGACTGCGAAGTCGGTGTTGAATCTACCGTTGTATCGTTATTTACCGAAAAGCCCCGTCTTTTAAGACCGGGAGCAGTCACTCTTGAACAACTCCGCGAAATTTTACCCGATATTGAGGTAGACAAGGCAATCTTAAGCGAGCCTGAAACCGATGAAAAGGTCGCTTCCCCCGGTATGAAATACAAACATTACTCCCCGAAAACCGAGGCTTTTTTGGTGGAGGGCGAAAGCAAAGTTTTTGCGGATTTTGTAAACAAAAAGCAAAATTCACTCGCTCTTTGTTTTGCAGAAGACGAGCCGTTTATAACCATACCGAAAAAGGCATACGGAACAGGGACAGATGAATCTACGCTTGCAAAAAATGTTTTTTCGGAACTCAGAAATGTTGATAAACTGAATATGGACGCAGTGTATATTCACGCTCCGTCCAAAAAAGGCGTCGGACTTGCGGTTTATAACCGGCTTATCCGTGCTGCCGCCTTTAAGGTGATAAAATTATGAGCAGAATAATAGGACTTACAGGCCCCACCGGTTCGGGTAAAAGCAGTGCCGCACTTATTGCAAAGGGAATGAATTATAAGGTTATCGACTGCGACAAGTTGGCAAGAAAAGCAGTTAAAAAAGGCTCTGACGGGTTGAAGGCGTTAACCGTTTCTTTCTCGACTTCGATTTTAAAGGCAGACGGAACACTGAACCGACGTGAACTTGCCCGCCGTGCTTTCAAAGATAAAAAAAGCACCGAACTGTTAAATAAAACCCTGCTTCCGCACATAGAACTTCTTGTAAAAGAAAATATGAACGGCAAAAGAAATATTTTACTCGATGCTCCCACCCTCTTTGAAAGCGGAATTAACAAAATCTGTGATAAAACGGTGGCTGTCCTTGCAAATGACAAAATAAGGCTTAAAAGAATTACAGTAAGGGACGGTTTGTCAAAAGAGGACGCCCTTTTGCGAATGAACGCCGGAAAACCCGACTCATACTATCTTGAAAAAGCCGATTGTATAGTATATAACAACGGTAATATGGCAAAATATCAAAAAGAAATAAAAGAAATATTTTCAGATTTCACGGAGGAATAAATATGGAAAATGCTTCAAAAAAATTGAAAGAAAGTTTGTTTTTAAACCGCAAAAACGGTCTTTTGCGCACCGATGCAAAAACGGTTGACGAGGCAGAAAAATACTGTGCCGGTTACAAGGCATTTTTGAACAGTGCCAAAACCGAGCGCGAAGCGGTTAAAACTGCGGTAGCACTTGCCGAAAAGAAAGGTTTTGTTCCGTTTGACCGAAGCAAAAATTATACTGCCGGCGACAAGATTTATTTTAACAACCGCGGAAAAACCGTTGCTTTTGCGGTTATCGGAGAGGAATCTTTGGAAAACGGCACAAGAATAACCGCCGCCCACATTGATTCTCCCCGTCTTGATTTAAAGCCCAATCCGCTTTATGAAGATGTTGAGTTCGGTCTTTTCAAGACTCATTATTACGGTGGTATAAGAAAATATCAGTGGCCTGCCGTTCCGCTTGCTTTACACGGCGTTTTTGCCTTAAAGGACGGCAAATGCATAGATGTCAGCATTGGCGAAGACGAAAGCGACCCGAAATTTGTTGTAAACGACCTTTTGCCGCACCTTGCCGTAGAGCAGTCAAAACGCACTCTCGCAGAGGGCATAAAAGGTGAAGAACTCAATGTTCTTGTGGGAAGCCATCCGTTTAAGGACGATGAGGGCAGCGAACTTGTTAAACTCAACATTTTAAAAATATTAAACGAAAAATACGGTATCACCGAAGAAGACTTTTTATCGGCGGAACTCGAAATGGTCCCTGCATTCAAGTCCTGCGATATCGGTTTCGACCGCTCGCTCGTAGGCGGTTACGGTCAGGACGACCGTGTTTGCGCTTATCCCGCCCTCACTGCCATACTGAATATCGAAAACCCGAAAAAGACCGCCATTGCAATTCTTACCGACAAAGAAGAAATCGGCTCTTGCGGTAACACGGGACTCGAGTCAGACTTTGTAAAACATATTATCGGCGACCTCGCGAAAATGCAAAATGCCGATAAGAGTATTGTTATAAGAAACACAAAATGTCTGTCGGCAGATGTTAACGCAGGAATTGACCCGACATTCAGCGATGTATTTGAGCGCAATAACGCAAACCGCTTGAATTACGGCGTTTCGGTAACTAAATACACGGGCGCAAGAGGTAAATCGGGCACTTCCGATGCTTCGGCAGAATATGTTGCATTTATCCGCAATTTGCTTGACAGCGAGGGTATCATTTGGCAGTCGGGCGAACTCGGAAAGGTTGATGTCGGCGGCGGAGGAACTGTTTCCGTATATCTCGCAAATTTGGGTGTCGATGTTGTCGATTTGGGCGTGCCCGTGCTTTCTATGCACTCGCCTTTTGAAATAACTTCAAAATTTGATATTTATATGTGCTACAAAACCATGTATGCATTTATGAAATAATTTTTTTATTTTTCAAATACAAAAAAGGGGGAAAACATCTTGAAACTTAAAAGACTTATATGTGTTTTTATGTCGGTTATTGTTTTTGTTTCGGTGTTTTCCGCCTGCCAAAGCAAATATTTAAAAAACTATGTCTACTTTGATATTAAAAATCTCCCCCATTCGCTTGACCCTCAAATAGCCGAAAGTGACGAAGAACTGCTCATTGTAAGAAACATATTTGAGGGACTTCTCCGCAAGGACAAAGACGGAAAAATTGTTTGCGGAGCCGCAAGCGATTACGCCAAAGACGGACTTACATACACATTTAAGTTAAGGGAAAATGCCGTTTGGTCCGACGGAACTTTGATTACGGCAGATGATTTCGTGTTCGGTCTTCGCCGCGCGGTTACGCCGAGTGTCAAAGCGCCTTTTGCCAAAAGACTTTCCTGCATAAGCGGTGCCGATTCAATTATAAACGGCACACTCTCTCCCGAAAATTTGGGGGTTAAGGCGATTGACGGCAAAACCCTTTCTATTACTCTTTCGAGAGAGGACAGCCGTTTTTTAAACACGCTTACTACAAGTGTTGCCATGCCGTGCAATGAGGAATTTTTCTCGTCTACGATAGGAAAATACGGGTTAAGCGCCGAAAACATTATTTCAAACGGCTCTTATGTTCTTAAAAAATGGAACAAGGAAGATTTCGGCATCAGAATTTTCAGGAACGAAAACTACGGCGGTGATTTCAAGGCTAACAACGGTGCGGTTTTCATTTCCTCAAAGAAAGACGAAACGCCCGATGTTTTCTTTTCAAAAAAATCGGTTGACTGCGCATTTGTCAAAAGCGACAATTTAGACTCGGTTATGGAACTCGGCGCAAACAAAATTTCATATCAAAATATTTGCTGGGTTATGACGGTCGGCAATTCTTACAGTCCCACAGTCCGCAAGGCCTTGCTCAGTGCGTTTTCTCCCGATGTTTACAAAAGCAGTCTGCCCTCGGGCTTTACCCCTGCTTATTCGCTCTATCCTGATGTGCTTAATGTAAACGGCGCAACAGACCAAAAAGGTTTTACGCCGTATAACCTTGAATATGCAAAGTCACTTTTCTCGGACGCCGTCAAACAAATGGAGGACAAGCAGTTCCCGAGTTCAAGCGTATATGTAGGAACTCAAAAACCGATTATTCCTGCCGTTCAGTCAATCTTATGGCACTGGCAAAACAATCTTTGCGCATTTGTAAATATAGCAAATGCAAAATTCCCCGACGAACTGCCGAGCCAACTCAAAACGAAAGATGTTCCCTTTGCGGTATTCCCCGTTATTGCCAAATCGACAGATATAAACGAATATCTTTTAAATTTCGGTGCGGCAAATTCAAGTCCCGAAACGGCACAGGAAAATTTGCTTAAAGACAACACACTTGTTCCCATTGCCTTTGAAGACACAAATATTTGCTATTTGAGCGAACTTTCAAACCTTTTTACCGAATGTGAAAACGGATATATAGATTTTTCATTCGCAATAAAGAAAAACTGATAACAGATGATATATATGCAAGACCTGCACCCCACGGCAAGTGGAATGCAGGTCTTTTTTAATTCATATTAAATTATTACATTTCGTTTGCAGGCTTCTTTACATTTTCCGCAGGCGATACATTTTGAATAATCAATCTTTGCCAAATTGTTTACTACTGTAATTGCTTCGCTTTCGCAAGCCTTTTCACACATCTTGCAGGCTATACACGAAACACCGCAGTTTTTAACAACGGGCGCTCCCTTTGCTTTATTGTTACAGTTGACAAAAATCTTTGCATCATCTGTAACAAGCGAAATAAGCATTTTCGGACAAGCGGCAACACATTTTCCGCAGCCTACACATTTATCCTTGCAAACAACGGGTTTGCCGTCCTTAACCGTTATTGCACCGAACGGGCAAGCCTTTGCGCAGTCGCCCATACCGATACATCCGTATTCGCAGTTAAGCGGGCCTCCGTATAGGAGGTTTGCCGCCGAACAGGACATCATACCCTCATATCCGTATTTACGCTTTGTGACCTCACAGTTACCGCCGCAGGCGATAAATGCGGTCTTTTTTTGCGTATCCACCGTAACGCCCAAAATCTCGGCGAGTGCTTTTGCGGCGGTTTCTCCGCCCGGAGCACACTTATTGGGCTCGGCTTCGCCCTTGGCTATTGCCTCGGCATAACCGTCACAGCCCGAATATCCGCAGGCGCCGCAGTTTGCACCCGGCAGACATTCGCGTATTTTCTCCTGCTTTTCGTCAACCGGCACCGACATAAACTTTGCGGCAAGGGCAAGTCCCAAACCCGCAACAAGACCTATAACCGAAACAATAATTATGGGTAAAAATATATTTCCGAACATATCTTAACCTCCTATTCCGGCAAAGCCCAAAAACGAAAGCGAAACAAGTGCCGCCGCAACAAGCGTTATAGGCAGTCCCTTTAAAAATTCGGGAATATCCGCTTTTTCGAGTTTTTCACGAACTCCCGCAAACAAAATCATCGCAAGCAGGAATCCAAGTCCTGCGGCAAGGGCATTGAAAATGGACGAAACAAAATCAAGTTTATTTTGAACATTTATAAGCGTAATACCCAACACCGCACAGTTTGTTGTAATAAGCGGCAGATAAATACCGAGAGCCTTATAAACAGGCGGAATGAATTTCTTTAAGAATATCTCGATTAACTGAACGATTGCCGCAATAACGAGAATAAACACAACCGTCTGAAGATAATTGTATTTTTCCTTTAAAATAAATGTATCTATGGGCCATGTGACCGCGGCGGCGATTACCATAACAAGCGTTACGGCAATGCTCATTGAAAACGCGGTTTTAACCTTTTTGGATACTCCGAGGAACGGACAAATTCCGAGGAATTTTGCAAGCACCATATTGTTGGTTAAAATTCCGGCAAGAAGAATTGAGGTTATGGCAGTTACTTTATTCATTTACCGCACCCTCCTTTTCTTCACATTCGCCGTTTACCTTATCGCAAACCGCTCTTGAAGGACAGTTTTCACAACCGAGATGCTCCACAATCTTTTTGCCCTTTTTCTTGGCAAGGGCATTAGATGCGGCAACGAGCATACCGAAAACAAAGAACCCTCCCGGAGGAAGCAGGAATATTACCATAGGCGCTATGTGTCCTGCCGTAACCGAAAGCCCGAAAACAGTGCCGTTTCCTATGAGTTCTCTTATCATACCCATAAGGGTGAGTGTGCAGGTAAAACCTATTCCCATGCCGAGACCGTCCAAAACGCTCGGCAAAACCGAATTTTTGGAGGCAAACATTTCGGCACGCGCCAAAATGATACAGTTTACAACTATAAGCGGAAGATATATTCCGAGCGACTTATCAATAGAGGGCGCAAATGCCTTGACAAGCATCTGAACTACGCTTACAAAACCTGCGATAATCGTAATAAAAGCAGGTATTCTCACCTTATCGGGTATAACCTTGCGGAGAAGCGAAATTGCAGCATTTGAACAAACAAGCACTGCCGTTGCGGCAATTCCCATACCTATTCCGTTTTTGGCGGCGGTGGTAACTGCTAATGTAGGGCATGTTCCGAGCACAAGACGGAGTGTGGGGTTTTCTTCTAAAATACCGTTTGTAAAATACTTTAAGTTTTTACTTTTCATCTATATTCTCCTCCACACTTATTTTATCATACTCGCTCAAAGCCTTATTTACGGCTTCGGTTACGGCTTTTGAGGAAATCGTAGCGCCCGTAACTGCATTTATTTCGTTCTTATTTCGGTCGGCACCGTTTTTAACAACCTTTATACCGCCTTTATGTCCCGAATACTGACCGTAAAAATCTTTGTTTCCCGTGTTTTGTCCGAGTCCCGGAGTTTCGTTTGAAACATCAAGCACCTTAACCGCTTTTACAGTTCCGTCGATACCGACTGCGGTCATAACCTTATCGTCTCCGCCGTAACCCTTTTCGCTCGTAACAAAAACATATCCTACGGTTTTATTGCCTTTCAGTGCGACATAATATGTAAAACCATAGTCGGTCTTTTCTTCATATTTATCCGCCTTAATAACCTCTTTCATAGAACTGTTTTGCTCTTGCTCTGTTATATCGGCGATTTTTTGAACGGTTAAAAGATTTGTTCCCGAAAGTGCCGCAGTTACGGCAAAGCAAATACAAATCATAACAACCGTCGGGATAATTATTTCTTTATTTTTTTTGAAAAACTCTTTAAATTTATTCATTTTTCACTGCCTCCTTTACACCGAAAGGTTTTTTGAAAGACAGTTTATCAATATGAGGAACTAAAATATTCATAAGTATTATCGAATAAGAAACGCCCTCAGGCAGATTACCCCATTTTCTTATGGCAAATGTAATAAGTCCGCAACCGATACCGAAAATAAGTTTACCGAAATTCGAGGAAGGACTTGTTACATAATCGGTTGCCATAAATATCGCACCGAGGAAAAGTCCGCCCGAAAACAGCATATAAAGTGTTTCGTTTACTGAGCCTGAAAAGGCAAAGGTCATTACGGCAACCGTTCCGATAAAGGCAAGCGGAATAATCGGCTTAATAACCTTACGGCACACAAGATATATACCGCCTACCAAAAGCAAAAATGCCGAAATTTCACCTATTGAACCGTTGTTCATACCGAAGAAAAGCATTTTGATACTCGGCGCATCTGCCGTTTTAAACGCCTCAAGCGGTGTTGCCGACGATACAGTATCAACTGCGTCGGAAAAGTTAAGCGGCATAGGATAATTGTTTGCGCCCGACATAAACGAAGGAAAAGAAACCAGCAAAATAATTCTTGCGGCAATGGCAGGGTTTACAAAGTTAAAGCCTATTCCTCCGAACATCTGCTTAACAACTATTATTGCGGCAAAAGAGCCTATTGCGGCAATGAAAAGAGGGGTTTTCGGCGGAAGGTTAAGTCCTAATAACAGTCCTGTAACGATTGCCGAAAAGTCGCCGACCGACTGCGGCTTTTTAAGAATTAAATTCCATAAAAATTCAAACAAAACAGCCGACAAAACGCAGGTGCATACAACTGCCGCCGCCGAAAGTCCGAATAAAAATATACCCCAAAGCGTTGCGGGAACAAGTGCGACTATTACATCAAACATTATTCCGCTTGTTGTGTCTGAATGTCTTATATGGGGAGATGACGATACTGTTAACGCTTCTTTCATTTTGCATTCCTCCTCAATTCAGCCTTTGCAACACGCATAACTTGGGTAAGCGGCCGTTTTGCAGGACATACATAAGAACAAATACCGCATTCCATACAGTTGTTTATATTTAAAAGTTTGTATTCTTCCGTATCTCCTACTCTGTTTGCCGTTTCAACCTTTTGCGGAAACAGTCCCATAGGACAGTGGTCGGCACATCTTCCGCAACGGATACACGGAGTAGCACTTGCCTGTCTTTGCGGTTTCATAACAAGCACGGCGTTTGTGCGTTTATCAATTACCGCATCTTTATCGGCTACGGCGGAGCCCATCATCGGACCTCCTGTAATAACCTTTTCGTAAGAATCGTCAATCTCACCGACAAAATCCAAAATATCGGTTATATAAGAGCCTATCGGAGCAAATATATTCATCGGTTTGCGGACTGCCGTGCCGTCAACCGTAACACGCTTATGTGTAAGCGGATGGCCTGTTCTTATAAATCTGTAAAGCGAGCCTACGCTTGTAACATTCATTACAATGCAACCCACATCGCTCGGCAGTTTTCCAACCGGTAAAACTCTGCCCGTAGCGGAATAAATTATAACCTTTTCTGCGCCCTGCGGATAACTTGACGGCAATTTCATAAGTTTTACCGTGTCATCGCTGTCCCGCTTATCGGACGCCATATTATAAAGTTTTCTTATGGCTTTCGGTTTATTTGATTCAACGCAGATTACTACATTTTTTATTCCGTAAATTTTCTTTACCAAATATATACCGTCAAGCACATCTGAATAATTTTCCATACACTCACGGTAGTCCGCCGTAATATAAGGCTCACATTCGGCGGCATTTATGATAAGTGTATCTATTTCGGCATTCTTTGGAGGCGATAACTTTACATGTGTCGGGAAACCGGCACCGCCTAAGCCTACCAAACCGCATTCCCTTGCAGCCGATATAATGTCTTCCCTCGTATTAACGGTATAGGGCTTTAAATTTTTATCCCATTCTTTGTTACCGTCCGACTCAATAGATATGTATTCTGTTTCTCTGCCCGAAACATTCCGTTTTTCTATTGCCGTAACCGTTCCCGAAACACTTGAATGTATCGGAGCCGAAACATAAGATTCGCTGTCGGCAATTTTAGTGCCCAAATAAACCTTATCTCCGACATTTACACACGCAGTGCAGGGTGCGCCTATGTGCTGACTGAGCGGAATAGAAACTTTTTCCGGCACAAATCGGACTGTTTCCGTCTCTGCGGCATTTTTGTGGTGATTAAGTTTTACGCCGCCGCCGATTAGTTTTACCGGCGATAAAACCTTTTCTTTTTTCTCCATCGTTATCCTCCGAAATCTTTTAGGATATTTAAATACATAATACACCAAAAAATCATTTATTTCAAGCACTTCCGAGCATTTTTCATAAGTTATTTTTTTAACAAAAAACGCAGATAAAAACATCAAAAAAGACCTTATACGGTTTTTCCGTTTAAGGCCTTTTTCATATTTATTTTCTTGCAAGTTTCAGCACTGTATTTTTAAGTTCTTCGGTCAGACTTTCTCTTGTTAAACGCCATTCCCAATTATTTTCCGCTTCGCCCGGCACATTCATTCTTGCCTCGCTTCCGAGTGCAAGATAGTCCTGCATCGGAATAATGACTGTATCGGCAACCGAGTCCATTGCCGCCTTGATTATATTGAACGGCGCTTTAAGTTCTTCGGTTTCGGGACAAAACTCATTTACCATTTTCTTTTCCCAATCGTTTGCACCGTTTAAAAATCCGAGCGTAGTATCATTATCGTGTGTTCCCGTATAGCAAACACAGTTTTCGGTATAATTTTCCGGCAAATGAGGATTATCGTATCCTCCCGAAAAAGCGAACTGCATAACCTTCATATTAGGAAAGCCCGTATTTATCACAAGTTCTCTGACAAGCGGAGAATCGGCGCCCAAATCTTCGGCAATAATCCGCATATCAGGTATCTTTTGAGAGGCAATTTGCCAAAAATCCATACCTGCTCCCGTTTTCCATTCGCCGTTTGTTGCATCAGGCGCATCGGCACTGATAACATAATAATCTGCAAAGGCACGAAAGTGGTCTATTCTTATAACATTAAACATTTTTAAATAATGTTTGATGCGTTTAATAATAAATTCATAGTCGTTAGATTTTAAATACTCAAAATCATAAATCGGGTTTCCCCAAAGCTGACCTTTTTCCGAAAAATAATCGGGCGGAACGCCTGCAACAAGTTTCGGCCTTAAATCTTCGTCAACCAAAAAATTCTCTCTGTTTGCCCAAACATCCGAACTGTCTGCCGAAACATAAAACGGCAGGTCGCCTATCAGCATAACACCCTTTTCGTTTGCATAGCGAAGCAAACAAAAATACTGTGAGTAAAAAAAGTATTGCGCTGTTTTATAAAAATCAATATTTTTACGGTTATCCTGCAAAAATACCTCATAATCGTCGCCCGACCGTTGTTTTATAAACTGCGGAATAAATTTTAAGGAGTCTGTTCCGTATACCGAAAGTGCCGTCATAAAAACCGCAAAATCGTCGAGCCAATAATCGTTTTCGCTTAAAAACTTTTGATAATCTGTCGCTTGCCTGTCAAAATTCTCGGCGGCTTTTTTAATTAACGGCATTTTGTATTTATAAGCGGCAACAAAATCCGCTTTGTTTGTGTCGCCCAAATCTCTTAAATCGGAAAACGGTATAAGTCCGTCCCGTGCCAAAAGCGAAAGGTCGATATAAAGCATTTCTCCCGCAAAGCAGGACGAAGACTTATACGGAGAATTACATTCACCAAGCGGAACAAGCGGCAAAAGCTGCCAGTATTTTTGTTTTGTATCACATAAAAAATCAACGAATTTATAAGCATATTCACCCAAAGTTCCTATTCCGTCTTTTGACGGCAACGAGGAAAGCGGCATTAAAATTCCGCTTTTTTTCTTAAGGATATTACCCTTTGACAGCACCTGCGGCGACTCCCCTTACAATATATTTTTGACAGGTTAAATAAAATATTACTACGGGAACAACAGCAAGCACAAGCACCGCCATCATTGCTCCCATATCAACCGACCCGTAACCGCCCTTTAAATACTGCACCGCCACCGGAATTGTTTTATAGTCGCTTCCGATAACAAGATACGGCAGCAGATAATCGTTCCATATCCACATAGTATTTAAAATTGCAACGGTGATTGCGGTAGGCTTTAAAATCGGGAAAACCACCTGCCAGAATGTTTCAAAAACATTACATCCGTCTATTGTTGCCGCTTCTTCAATGCCCAACGGCACTGATTTTATGAAGCCGGAAAACAAAAATACGGAAAGTCCTGCACCGAACCCTAAATATATTAGTATAATTCCAACCGGGTTGTCAAGTCCCAATACATTTGCGGTTTTAGACATTGTAAACATAACCGCCGAAAACGGAACTATCATCGAAAACAAGAACAAATAATAAAGTATTTTTGTAAATGCGTTTTTAACACGGACTATAAACCACGCCGTCATAGAGGTAAAAATCACTATCACCGCAACCGAAAGCACGGTTATAAAAACCGAATATAAAAATGCACTTAAAAACCCCGTATCGGATACTCCTTTTATATAGTTTTCAAACCCTGCAAAACTTGTGCTGTCGGGCAGTAAAAAAGGTGTTTGGCTGATTGAAAACTTAAGTTTAAAGGAATTCATAACCACAATAAGCACCGGCAATGCAAAAATAACGCTTAAAATCAAAAGCACCGCAAACAGAGCGCATTTATATATCTTTTCGCCTTTCAATCAGTTTTCTACCTCTTTTCGCCTTGTAAAATAAAGTTCCGTTAAAGCAACTGCCGCCACAAGCAGTGCAAATATAATCGCTTTAGCCTGACCTACACCCTCAAAACCCACACGGCCGTAAAAGGTATTGTAAATATCAAGGGCTATCATCTGCGTTTTTTTGGCAGGCGCACCTGCCGTTAATGCCAAATTCTGGTCGAACATCTTAAAAGAATTTGTAAGCGTTAAAAACAGACAAATCGTAATGGACGGCATAATTTGCGGAATTGTAATATAAAAAAGTTTTTTCAGTTTTCCCGCACCGTCAACCTTTGCCGCTTCCTCGATTTCCGAAGATATATTTTGAATTCCCGCAATATAAATTATCATCATATAGCCTATCATTTGCCAACTTGTAAGAACGACAAGTCCCCAAAAACCGTATTTTGCATTTGAAGTTATTGAATAACCGTATCTGTATAAAATTCCGTTTATTATAAGCTGCCAAATATATCCGAGCACTATTCCGCCTATCAAATTAGGCATAAAAAACACCGTTCTGAAAAAGTTTGTGCCCGCAACATTACTCGTAAGCATAAGCGCAAACAAAAACGCAATTACATTAACCGTAACTACCGAAACAACCGTAAATTTCAGTGTAAACCAAAGCGAATTTTTGAAATCGGTGTTGTCGGAAAAGGCTCTTACATAATTCTTAAATCCCACAAAAGTCGCATCGCTGACACTTCGGAAATCGCAAAACGAAAGATATATTCCCATAACAAGCGGTATTAAAAATGCGATTAAAAATGCAATAAGCGTGGGCAGACAAAAAACGGGAAACCACTTGTTTAAACTTTTATGCATTTATCGTTCACTCTTCCATTTATCTTTAACTGTTTTTTCAACAGTATCATAATTTACAGTTCCCTGCGCATAGTCGAGCAACGCACTGCCGACTGCATTTTTAAATGTTTCGCTCGGAAAAGATGTGAATATCCACGGTATATTTTTATAGTCGCCCTCGTTTAAATACCTGAGTGTCTCTCTCGCAAGCGGGTCGTTCGGTGTTTCGTTTTCGTCAAAGGTGTTAAACGGTGTTAAAAATCCTAATTTTTCGGTTACAAAACCCTTGCCCGTTTTAGAGGAGAAAAGCCAATAAAGGAAGTCAAGCGACGCCTTCTTTTGTTCCTTTGTCGCACCCTTATTTATTGCAAAATAGTTTTCGGTGCCTACGCAAAGTCCCTGTTCTTCTTCGCCCTCTACGCCTATATATATCGGTAAAAACTTGATTTTTTCCCTGCGGACTTTGTTTCCGCCTACCTTGTCTATCTGCGACCACGCCCAGTTTCCGTTTTGCACCATCGCAACCTTGCCGAGTGCAAATTCCGCCATTGAATCGTCGGTTGACTTTGAGCCGAGCAAGGTCTTTTTCGTAAGAGAATTGTTTATATAAAGGTCAAAAATATTCTTATAATTATTCGAATATCTGAAATCAAGTTCTTTTGCGTTGAGTCCTGCTATGGTCGGGTCCTTATAATCGTCATTTTGCTCGAATTCATAATAAAGCGGAACATTCAAAAGATGTGTCTGCCAACGCCAGTCCTCGCTTGATGAAAGCGAAGTCGAGGCAAAAACGCCCTCTATGCCGAGTTGCGACTTTTTAGCGGTCATATCCTCCGCTACGGTCTTTAACGCCTTAAAACTTCTGACATCTTCCATTGAGTTATAACCGTTATTGCGGTTTTTAAGCGCAAAATACTTGTCGGTTATTTCCTCATTATATATAATTCCGTATCCCTCAACCACATAAGGAATACCGTAAACTCCCTTACCGTCCTCGCCCTTTATGGCAAGACTTTTATCCGAAAGCGCCGAATAAAGTTTACTGTCCTCTATATCTTCGCAGGAGTTTTTCCACGACTCGTAACCGATAGGCCCGTTTATCTGAAAAATCGTCGGAGCATTTTTCTTGGCAATTTCAGATTTAAGTGTTTGCTCATAGGTGTTTGCTGCCGCCGTCTGCACCTTTACTTTTACACCTGTTTCCTTTTCATACGCCTTAACTATTTCCTCGTAAACACTTGCCGATTCGGGCTTGAAGTTAAGAAAATACACCTGCGCTTTATCGCTTTTGCATCCGCATAGCGAAAACGGAATAAGTGCTATCAATAACGCCGCACCGATACCAATAATTTTGTTTTTCATAATTTTGCCTCCATATTTATTTAAAATTATCTTTCCGCATTATTTTAAAAAAATACTTGACAAATCAAAATTTCGGGTGTATCATACAACTGTCCTAAATGATATAGGACAGTTAGTGAGGTGATGATATGTTTCAAATTGATTACCGCAGCGGTGTTTCGATTTGCGACCAAATAGTGAACAATATAATAAGGCTTAAGACCTTAGGTGTTTTAAGTTCGGGCACACAACTTCCGAGCGTCCGTGCACTCGCTTCAAAACTTTCGGTTAATCCGAACACGGTTTTAAAGGCTTATTCGTTGCTTGAATCAAGCGGAATAATATGCTCGGTAAAAGGAAAAGGCACATTTATCAGCGATGATGCGGTTGCCGACAATGCAATTAAGGAAAATGCAAAAAAAGAATTTTTATCGTCTGTTAAAAGCGCTTTAAACAAAGGGCTTAAAAAGGACGAACTCATTAAAATAATAAACGAAGAAGGAGAACTGTAAATGATAACGGCTCAAAATTTAACCAAACGGTTTGACGGTTATTTGGCGCTTGATGATGTATCATTTGAGATAGAAGACGGCTCGGTTTTCGGACTTGTCGGCTCAAATGGCTCGGGTAAATCAACCTTTTTAAGACTGATTTCAGGTGTCTTGATTCCCGATGGCGGTAAGATAGGAATAGACGGCATTGCCTCTTTTGACAATCCTGCCGTAAAATCTCAAATTCTGTTTTTAAGCGATACACCATACTTTTTACCGCAAAGCACACTTAAAGAAATGGCAAAATTCTATGCGGATATGTATCCGAAATTTGATTTTTCGGTTTATAAAAAAATGCTCGAATATTTCCCGCTTAACGAAAACAAAAAGATTTCGTCTTTTTCAAAGGGAATGCAAAGGCAGGCGTCTTTAATACTTGCAATTTCCGCAAGACCGCGCTACTTGCTTATGGACGAGGCATTCGACGGACTCGATGTTGTTATGCGCAGAACACTCTCGAACATCATTTCTTCCGCCATTGAAGACTCTAATATGACGGTAATTATCGCTTCCCATAATCTGCGTGAACTCGAAGAAATTGCCGACAGAATCGCACTTATTCACAACGGAAAACTCATAAGAAACGGGAAAATTGATGAACTCTGCGCCAACATTCATAAGATTCAGGCAGTATTCAATCAGGTGCCCGAACTTAGTGTTTTCTCGGCTCTCAATGTTATCAAAACAGACCGCACCGGCTCGGTTTTGCAAATGGTTGTGCGCGGTGAAAAGGAAGAAATTATGAACTTTATAAATTCACTTTCACCCGTTTTTTGCGAATGTATAGAGCCGTCCTTGGAAGAAGCATTTATTTATGAATTGGAGGTGTCCGGCTATGATGTTAAAAACATCCTCGAATAAGGTAAACCCCTTTTGCAGTATGTTTAAAAATACTTTTTTAAAGAATATCGGAATTATGATTTTAGGCATAATCGGACTTTTGCTTATATGCCCGTCATACACCTATATTTCACTCGGCAATGTTGACGCTTCTTTCCGAAAAGAAGTTATCAAAGGATGGACTCAAGGGTTCCCTGTCTTTTGTGCCGCCGTATCAAGCATTGCGGTAATCGGTATGAATTTGCTTAATTTTTCATTTATGTATAAGCGTCCGTCTTCCGACTTTACCGACAGTCTGCCCCTTACAAGAACAGAACTTTTCTTTTCCCGTTCTCTTTCGGGGCTTCTGATTTCACTCCTGCCAACCGTTGTAAGTCTTTCGGCATTCGGTATTTTTCTTTCGGTTTACGGATATTCACAGTTTATAAAATCTCTTTTAATCTCGTTTATATATATAGCAGTGCTTACGGTTTTAACCTCGGCATTTTCGATGGTTTTCATTGTATCCTCCGCCTCGATATTTGATTTTCTGCTCTCGTTCTTCACCGTAAACGCAGGTTTTCTCGTTTTAGGCGCGGTAGTTATGAATATGCTCGAAGAATTGCTTGTGGGCTACGCAAATAATATGGAATATCAGATACTTAAATGTGTTTCGCCGTTTGTTTTCTCATTTGGCGGTTTTGCGGAATATATCTATTCGACCGACTTTCAAGACAGTATTGCCGTATTCTTTATTAAATGCGCCGTCCTTATAATTGCTTTTGGTCTTTTTGCCCTGCTTTTATACAAAAAGCGCAAAACCGAATCAAGCGGCAAAGCATTTGCTTACAAATATTTATACTATATATGCGCCGTTACGGTTTCAATTTGCGGTGCGTATGTTTTCGGCGAAATTTTTTCCGAAGGCGACAGCTTATCCCCTCTGTTCTATGTGTTTGCCGTAATCGGTGCGCTTCTTACCGCCGTAATCTACGGTGCTATTACATTCCGCGGTTTCAAAACGGTTAAAAGTTCTCTTACTTTGGGTGCGCTTTCGGTTGTTTTGATTATTGCGGCTATGATAACAATCAGGTTTGATTTTTTAGGTTTTAACAAAAGAATTCCAAAGGAAAACGAAATTAAAACGGTTGATGTTGAATATATCGGAAATGTTGCTGTTTACGAAAACCCCGAATTTGCATTAAAACTTCATAAAAAGTTAATAAACGATGAAACGGGAAAATATCTTATAACCGACAAAAATTACGGTGACGATGCTCAGACGGTTTCACTTAAATACACACTTAAAAACGGCAAGCAACTTTCCCGTGTATACTGGATGCATGTCGATAATTTAAAGAGTGAACTTAAAACTATGCTTTCAAGCGACGAGCGAATGGAGTTTATTGAAAATTACTTTAAATCGGCAAATCTTAAAACCCTTGAATTTTCCGCTTATGAAGAAAAACCGGACGGCGAAATTGTGGAGGACATATCAAGCTCATATATCACCTATGCCGAATGGCTTAACATTGTGAAGGCTTACAAAGCGGATATTAAAGCAAACGGTATAAGCGATGATGTTCTGCACGGTAATTCATGCTCCTATATTAGTATTTGGGGCGGAGTAGGCTCTCATTCACGAAATTTGCACATTTCGCTTGACGAAAAATACACCGAAACTTCAAATTATATACACTCACTTAATCTTTCGGAGCGTGTAGCGCAGGCACAAGAAGAATAATAGTTACTTTTAGGCGGCTTCAACAGGGAGAAATTTAATTCCCGATTGAAGCCGCCTTTGGTTTGACATTTTCTGCGGTTAGTGATATTATTATTTAAAATAATATCAGGCGGTGGATTACTATGAAATGGTTTGAAGATATTTTTTCAAAGTCGGTGCTGATGAAAGTATCGGCAATAATAGGAATTTTAAGTTTTACAGCAAAAGCGGTAATAGATTTATTTACTCCAAAGTTTAACGATAAAACTTTATTCTCGCTTTTTGCAGTCTTTATCCTTTCTTGCCTTACGGTAAGTTATAAAAAGGGTGAAACCTCTTGCCAAAAGGCACTCGCGGGCGGTGTGCTTGCGGTAACATCACTTTTTATGTGGACTATCGCTCTTGACGGCATTACATATTCTTTTGTTCCGTCTCTTGTAACAGTAGAGATTATTTCGGCTTTATTCTATACTGTGGTTTTCATAAATCACCTTATTTTGCAGTCGGAACATTCGGGCAAAAACACCTTTACGGTAATATGTCAGGTAATACTTTTTATAGCGATTTACCTGCAAATCGTAGAACTTTTACTGCAAGCGTTCAGCAAAGGTGAAAAATTCGATTTTCTGTTAGGTCTTGGCTTTTTATCGGTAATTACGCTTACTACCTGTATGGAAACAAGAATACAAAAATACAAAGCAAGACGGACAAAGGCGTTAAGCGAAAACAACTGGACCGATGAAGAAAGAGAAAAATCTAAAAAGATTTTTAAACTTTAATTAAGTTACATACGAAAAGGCACCGGGGCAATTAAAATGCCTCGGTGCCTTTTACTTTGTTTTGTTTATAAATTTTCGATTGCTTTTTTAAGAACAAGTGTTGAATTTTCGGCAGCCGACTTTAAAAATTTAGTAAATTCCATAGCGCCATCATCACCCGAATCGGAAACCGTGCGTATGCTTGAAAAACGGATACCGTTCAAAGCGCAAACCTGCGCTATTGCACCCGTTTCCATTTCGCAGATTTGTGCCGAAAACTCGTTTGCGAGTCTTTGCTTATCCTTAAACCCGTCAACAAATTGGTCGCCCGTTGCAAAACGGACAAGGTATGAAGTTAAATTCAAACTGTCCGCCGCCGCCATTATCACTTCATTTAACTTTTCATCGCAAACAAAATACGGCGACTCAAAATTATCAACCTGCGCTTTTTTGTAACCTAAGGGAATTAAATCGTAGTCGTGCTGAACTGCATCGTTTGAAACGGTAATGTCCAACACCTTTAATTTATCACTCAAAGAGCCTCCTACACCCGTATTTATAATAATATCGGGCGAATATCGCTCTGCCATAATTGCGGCACAGCATGCGGCGTTTACCTTACCCATTCCGCACCCGGTTACAACAACATCTTTACCGCAAAGAGTGCCTACGGTGTATTCGCAGTGTGCCACAACCTCAGATTTTTCAATTACCATATCTGACTTTAAGTTTTGCACTTCTTCGTTAAGCGCACCTATAATTCCTATCATAATAACTCCCCTTAAAACTCAAAAATCATTAAACATATCACGCATATTTTATCAATTATTAAAATATTTGTCAATAAGCGAAAACACCGCATAGTTTTAAAACTCCAAGAGTTTTCGGAAAATACTGTATTGAGTTGAACCTTAACGATAAAAATGAAATATTTGCCTTATTGTGCGTAGCACATTTCACATTGCGAAAGCAATATTTAACACATCGGCAGATGTACTTCACTCGTTCCAACGGAACGAATTTCGTTGAAAAACCGACAAGTTTCGATAGAAACTTGTCGGTTTTTGTGATAAGACCTAAAATGCCATAAGTAGTATTCCCCAAAAATATTATGCCTTGAAATTATGCCCGCAGTCATGGCAATAAAACACTCTTTTATTTCCGGAAAACCATTTTCTGCACTGCCAAACATGTCCTTTGCCTGAGCACTTTTTAACGATAGCCATCCACCAATCGTAGCAACACAGAATCATAAGACCTATTACCCATTTAATAAATACCCAAAAAACAAAAACCCATCCGAGCAACAGCATCCAAAGACAGCCGTGCTTACTTCTTTCATTTGATAATTGAACATGGTCGCTTCCGCATTTTGGGCATTTTCTATTTATAGCCATAATATCACCCCCACAAAACATTATAGACATTTTATATCTATAAGTCAATAGAAATTTACTATCTATCATATAATATACACGGTGATAATATGTGTTTGAGTTTTGGAGAAAAAATCCGAGATTTGCGAGAAACAAAAAAATTAAATCAAACCGAACTTGGTAAAGCGTTAAATATGACACAAAGAAAAATATCATATATAGAATGTGGAAAATTTGAGCCGTCTATTGATGATATTAAAGCATTTTGTAATTACTTCAATATTTCATCCGATTATTTAATAGGTATTAAAAGAGGAATGACTTACCCCGAAAGATAAACCGCCGAACAGTTTTTATGCTGGACGGCGGTTATTTATATTTTGTGCCGTAGGCACACCGTAATTATTCGATTTTCAAATTTTAAGTATTCGTTATTCATTTAGAAAACCTATCACGACTGATTTAATCAATACTTAAAATTTAAGAATGAATAATGAATAATACAAAATAGCACAACTGCATTTTCGTGGTAAAAACTTAAAATAAATGAGAGACTCAACCCGGATTGGGTGTCGAGCCTCTCGACTGGCGCGCTGAAAGGGACTCGAACCCCCGACCCTCTGCTTAGAAGGCAGATGCTCTATCCAGCTGAGCTATCAGCGCATATTTTACTACGGCGGTTTTTTGACCGCCATAGTATTTTAGCACAAGTTATCCGCTTTTTCAAGTTTTATTTTTAAATTTGCGGTTTTTATTTTGTCATAAGCTCACAAACAAGCTTACTGTGCTCTACGGGGTTGTCTATCGGTTTGCCTCCGATTAAGCAGGCTTCCCCGAAAAGCAGTTTTGAATACTTGCCAAGCGTTTCGTTATCTTTGCCGTAAAGCGACTTTATTTTCTCTGCAACGGGGTGAGATGCACTTATTTCAAGCACGAGCTGTGCCTTTACCTTATTTTCTTCACTGCCGGGCATTGAGTTTAAAGTCTTTTCCATTTCAAGCGATATATTTCCCTCGCTTGTAAGGCAAACGGGGTGGTTTTTAAGTTTATTGGTAAATCGAATTTCGTTTACGCTGTCACCGAGCGCCTTTTTCATTTCGGCAAACATATCCTTTGCGCCCTCATTTTCGCTCTCGAGCGCTTTCTTTTCGTCTTCGCTGTCAAGGTTTAAGTTTTCATCGCAAACATTCATAAACTTCTTGCCGTCATACTCACGGAGCATCATTACGGCAAATTCGTCTACATTTTCGGTAAGGTAAAGTATTTCATATCCTTTATCCTTAACAGCATCGCACTGTGGCAAAAGTTCAATGCGTTCTGCCGTTTCACCGCAGGCGTAATAAATTGTATCCTGCCCCTCTTTCATACCCTCGGCATACTCTTTAAGCGTTAAACACTTGCCCTCTCTCGACGATTTGAATATAAGCAAATCCTTAAGCGTTTCGGCATTCATACCGTAACTGTTATAAACACCGAATTTAAGCTGAACACCGAAAGCCTTGAAAAATTCTTCGTAACTCTCACGCTCATTTTTAAGCATTTTTTCAAGTTCGCTTTTAATCTTTTTTTCGAGTGTTTTGGCAATCAGTTTAAGCTGACCGTCGTGCTGAAGCATTTCACGGGAAATGTTAAGCGACAAATCTTCACTGTCAACAAGACCTTTAACGAAACTGAAATAATCGGGCAGAAGTTCGGCACACTTATCCATAATAAGCACGCCCTTTGAATAAAGCTGAAGTCCCTTTTCGTATTCCTTTGTATAATAATCAAAAGGCGGATGCTTCGGAATAAACATAAGCGCCTTATAAGTAGCAGTGCCCTCGGTTGAAGAATGAATTATCTTCATTGGGTCCTCATAGTCCATAAACTTCTCTTTGTAGAAGTTATTATAGTCTTCATCCTTAACTTCCGACTTCGCGCGTTTCCAAATCGGAATCATACTGTTTAAGGTCTTTATTTCGGTTACTTCCTCATATTCGCCGTCTTTTCCCTCGACGGGCTTGCTTGTAACAAAGTTCATAACAATCGGGTGGCGGATATAATCGGAATACTTCTTTATGAGCGAACTTATCTTGTATTGGTCTAAATACTCACTGTATTTTTCGTCATCGGTATCGGGCTTAATATGCATTGTAACGGTGGTGCCGACATTTCTATCTTCGCAGGGTTCTATCGTATACCCCTCTGCACCCTTTGACTTCCAGCAAAATGCCTCGTCGCTTCCATACGCTTTTGTTGTAACCGTTACAAAATCGCTTACCATAAACGCCGAGTAGAAACCTACGCCGAACTGACCGATAATATCTACATTTTCCTTGCTTTCGTTTTCCGATTTAAAATCAAAAGAACCGCTTTTTGCTATCGTGCCTAAATTTTTATCAAGCTCTTCTTCGGTCATACCGATACCGTTATCGCTTACGGAAATAGTGCGGTTTTCCTTATCGAGTTCGATTTTAATTTTAAATTCGTCCGCTTTTATTCCTACCGCCGTATCGGTAAGCGACTTAAAATAGAGTTTATCAATCGCATCGGAAGAATTTGAAATTATCTCTCTTAAAAATATTTCCTTATGGGTATAGATTGAGTTTATCATCATATCCATAAGTTTTTTAGATTCTGATTTGAACTGTTTTGTCCTCATAGTTTCCACCTTTATTTTAATTAAAATTATTAACTATTTTGATTTCGCCCGAATTTTTGATTGTTTTTCCGCTTTCGTTTTCTATCACAAGACAGCCTTGGTCGGTTATATCCTTTGCTACACCTGAAAACTCTTTGCCGTTTTGTGTATATTTAATTTCTTTTCCCAAAATATTAGAACGGCTTTTATATTCGGGCATATACTCTCTGCCGTTCTTATATATTGCAAAAAACTCGCATAAAATCTCTTTTATGAGCCTTTCCTTTACTCCTGCGGTTTCGGTTTCGTAAAGCGCACCGGCAACATCCTTTATATCTTCGGGAAAACCGCCTTTCGGCATAAAAACATTCACGCCTATCCCCAAAACCACATAGGAAAATGTGTTTTTTTCGGTCCCGTAAGCGCCCTCGCACAAAATTCCGCAAACTTTTTTCCCAAAAACAAAAATATCGTTTACCCATTTTATATACGCTTTTCTTTCGGCTGTATTTTCTATGGCTCTTGCAACGGCAACCGCCGCCATAGCCGTAATATTTATCGGGTTTTCGTTTTTTTCGGGGTGCAAAAGAAGCGACATATATATACCGCCGTTTTCAGAATGAAAGGTTCTGCCCATTCTTCCTTTTCCGGCGGTTTGCTTTTCTGCAATTATAAGCGCATCTTCGGTTTGCGTCTTTGCTATACGCTTTGCATACTCATTCGTCGAGTCGGTTTCTTTTAAGCGGTATTCGGTCATATATCCTCGCTCATTTCCTCTTGAACATTTTTCTTCTTGCCTGAAGACTCGCTGAACGCATAAATTTTTATGATAAAAAATGTAACCGGACCGCTTAACATTACCGCAAAAAATGTAGCCCAGAACTGCGATAAATTAAATGCCGCAAGCGTTCCCGCGTGAATAAGAACATAAACAATAAAACTCGGAATATACGAAATCAAAAACCGCTTATACTTTTTAAAACTTGATTTCGACTTAAATATAAATTTACAGGTTAAAAGATATGCACCTTGGAGAGAAATGATATATCCGAATATTGCGGAGATGTTTTCCTGCAAAAAGAGGCTTAAAAGATATGAAAATAACGCAGTATTAAATGTATTTATTATTCCGAAAAGGCAGAACTTGATAAAATTTTTATTTAGAAACAGTGATTTTAACTTTTGATATATTTTTTCAAAAATCTCTATTACCAACCTACCGCCTCCAAAAAAGTTTTTTACAAAACACAAGTATTATACCACATTCTTTCAAAAATGGCAACAAAAAACAGTCAAGCACAAAATATATGCGCCTGACTGAACATCTCTTGTCTTAATAATTAAAAAATATATATTTCAACATCTCTTCTGCCGAAAGCAACCGCCGCACTGTGCGAAGCAAAGAACAAATCGACATTGTTAGGTCTTGAACGGACAAAACCTCCGGTATCCGCCGCAACGGCATACCCGTAAATATACTTACCGTCGGACGACTTAATATACATTTTTGTTCCGTAGGGTATAACCTTTGGGTTGACCGCAATATATCCGGGCTGAGGTGTAACGCCGGTTGCACACTTGTGTCCCGTATAGGTATATCCCGTAGCCTGTGTTTTGATACACTTCTTATAGTTCACCGGAACACCGTTTCCGTCAAGCTGAATAGCCGAAACGGGTTTAAGTGTCGAAACGGCTCTTACCTGCTCGCTTGTGGTTACAGCAGTGCTTTTCGGAGCGGCGGTGCCTATAATTTGCTTACCGTCAACCGCATTTGAAAGCACAACAACATTATCTATTTTCTTTTCGGTTTCTTTGCCGTTTACTGTTTTTGCAGTATAGAAAACTTGCTGTTTGCCGTCTATACCTCTTACTATCGTGTTCGTTCCCTTTTCGTGCTCGTCTGAATAAACAGTAGCAAGCGAACAGGGGATAACCTCTTCGTATGTTCCCGTAACATACTCGACATCCGAGAACTCAATAGTGCAATCTTTTGAAATGACAGTGTCCTTTGAAGGTTTAACTATATCGTTTGCATCGAGTAAAATACCTGCACGCTTTAAAATATTCTCTACGGTTGCCTTTGCCGTCTTAACCGTAATTACTTTATCGCCTGCTTTGATTGTTACATTGAAAATATATCCGATTGTTACATCGGTTATATTTCCTTTTTTGCTTGTGTTTAAAATTTTGTATTCGTTTTTTAAATCTGCCGTTCTGAGTGCCTTTGCAACACTTGCCGTGCATAAACGAACTGTTTTCTTTGTTTTGCCGTCAAAAATATTGAAGGTGTTTACCGATTTACAAGCAATACATACCGAAAGCGCAAGAGACAAAACCAAAAGAATACTTAAAAATATTCTGCTCGTTTTTCTTGCAAAATCTTTTACAGTGTTAAGAGTATGACCTGCAAATTCTCCGATTTTAAAAATCATTAAATAACTCCTTTTTATATTCCGCAAATCATCAGAAATTTGCGTCATTTCTTTAAGGCGACTCTAATTATAGCCGAAATCAACAATATGTCAAGTCAAAACATAGGGGTGTTTTTGGTGAAAATGACGAAAATGTTACAAAAAACAAATGTTACAAAGTTGTAATCTTTTTGTTTTTTAATCATTATTGACATTTTTTGTCAATAATCTTGTTTAAGCATACAAATTTAAAAAAGTGGGGATTTAACCTCTTTTTTGCCTCTTTTTTACAAAAAAATCGCATATTTTTGCAAAAAACACTTTACAAATATATGTTTGTGTGCTAAAATAATTGTGTTGAAAAATCCTTTAATTCGGTGCAGAGATGCCGGTAAGGTGCTTATATATATAATATGTGTGATTTACCGTATTGTTTGTATAATTCCGCCGTGCATCAGCACGGCGTTTTTTGTTTGGGAGGAAAGCGCATATGTCATCTTACAAAGCCACGCTTATGGACGATGCCGCTGTTGCCCGTGCGCTCAAACGAATAGCGCACGAAATTCTCGAAAAGAACAACGGCTGCGAAGATGTCTGTATCATAGGAATAAAACGCCGCGGTGTTCCGATTGCCGAACAGATTGCGAAAAACATTTTGTCCATTGAAGGAAAAACAGTTCCGTCGGGTGTTTTGGATATAACATTTTACCGTGACGATTTATCCGCCGCTTTCCAGGATCCCGTTGCAAAATCTCCCGATTTTCCCTTTGATATCAACGGCAAAAAGGTTGTCCTTGTAGACGATGTAATCTACACCGGCAGAACAGTCCGCGCCGCTATGGATGCGGTTATGTCGGTAGGAAGACCTGCCGCCATTCAGCTTGCCGTTTTGGTGGACAGAGGGCACAGGGAGTTACCCATACGGGGTGACTTTGTAGGTAAGAATGTTCCTACCTCAAAACTTGAGCGTATCTCGGTAAAGTTTCCGCCGTTTGACGATGCGGTTGCGGTGGAGTTATACGAGTAGCCCCTATATATTATATGTGTATATAAAGCAGCTATGCTTATATAAATATTAATTTGCACCATGAGTGTGCAGAATATGGAGGAATTCAAAATGAATCTTGTCTATGATGTAAAAGACAAACCCAAATTTGGTTCGCTTATTGTATTTGCGTTCCAGCAGTTGCTTGCAATCCTTGCGGCAACAATCGCCGTTCCGGCAATCGTAGGAAACAATATGAGTCAGGCGGCAGCCCTTTTCGGCGCAGGCGTCGGCACAATCGTTTACCTTCTTTTCACAAAGTTTAAAAGCCCTGTTTTCTTAGGCTCGTCTTTCGCCTTTTTGGGCTCAATGGCAGCCGCATTTGCAGGCGGTGTTTCAATGCAGCTCGGCTATGTAGGTCTTATCTTGGGTGCCGTATTTGCAGGACTTGTTTATGTTGTAATCGCAATTATCGTTAAACTTGCAGGTGTTAAGTGGATATCAAAACTTATGCCGGCAGTAGTTATCGGCCCAACAGTTTCAATTATCGGTCTTTCGCTCGCAGGCAATGCCGTAGGCGATTTACAGGTTGGTAAGGTTTTAAATGCCGACGGTGCTTCTGCGGCAAGCGTTTATGTTTGCCTTATTTGCGGTCTTGTAACACTCTTTACCGTAGTTCTTTGCTCGGTATTCGGAAAGAAAATGGCAAAACTCATTCCGTTTATTATCGGTATTTTGGCAGGATATGTTGTTGCCGCAATCTTTACGGTTATCGGTATCAACACCGGAAACGACGCTTTAAAGGTTATCGACTTCAGCGTTTTCTCAAATATGAAATGGTTTGCAGTTCCCGATTTCACCTTTGTAACCGCACTTAAGGGAGTTAAGGAAATATCCGGTCAGTATATTGCAACAATCGCAGTAGCATATATCCCCGTTGCATTCGTTGTATTCGCAGAGCACATTGCAGACCACAAGAACCTTTCAAGTGTTATCGGCAAAGAACTTCTTGAAGAGCCGGGACTTCACAGAACACTTTTGGGCGACGGTGTAGGCTCAATGGTAGGCGCATTCTTCGGCGGTTGCCCGAACACTACATACGGCGAGTCAGTAGGCTGTGTTGCAATCACCGGTAACGCTTCGGTTATTACAATTCTCACCACCGCAATAATGGCTATCGTAATTTCGTTCTTCGGTCCTTTCGTAACATTCCTCGCTACTATTCCCAACTGCGTAATGGGCGGTGTTTGCATAACACTTTACGGTTTCATCGCAGTATCGGGTCTTAAAATGATACAGGATGTTGATTTGGGTGAAAACCGCAACCTCTTTGTTGTAGCGGTAATTCTCATCTGCGGTATCGGCGGACTTTCGGTATCGTTCGGAAAAGTAACACTTACCTCTATCGCTTGCGCTCTTATCCTCGGCATCATCACAAACCTCTTGGTAAGCAAAAAAGAAAAAGCCGAATAATTAAGCAGGACATATTAAAAACCGTATCCAAAATGGATACGGTTTTTTGTTTTGCTGTGATTACAGATATTCTTTAATCATTTTTTTGGCATCTCGGTTGCCCTTTAATATAGCCTTGAGTTTTTTAAACCTTTGCTTTTCAAATCCGAGTTTTAATACTATCCATTTGAGGTATACCCGCTTCTCTGTCTTTAAATCTATAAAATCTTTATGCTTATACATATAGTATTTAATATTTCGTGCGTAGTAATAGGTGCGAAGCGGAGAATGGTTATAGGTGTAAAGCGGTTTTTGAAGTTTTTTGATACCGAACATTTTGCCTATCGGCATAAAAAACCTAACCTCTTTTGATTCACCTAACCTATGGTGCAAAACCGCACCGTTAACACGGAGAATTTTGTATCCGTTTTTAATTAAAACCGTGCAGTAATCAAAATCGACACAGTCAATAAACAAGTTTTCGTCAAACCCGCCGACCTCTTTAAAAACCGAAAGTTTAACAAGCGAAGCCGATGTATTACACCGCTCGACAAATTCATAAGGACTTTGCGTGGCGGAAGAAATATTTTCCGGCTCATTGTCATCGTCAAACTTCGGAGTCAGCATGGCGACACCGTCAAAATCAATATACGAAAGATATTTTTCAATCAGGTCGCTCTCGGGTAACGAGTCCTGGTCAAGAGTCATAATATACTCAAATCCGTCATTTGAAGCGGCATTACACATCTGATTGAGCGCAAAAGCCACACCCATATTTTTTTCGTTTTCAATAAAAACAACCTTTTCATTTTGAGCATAAATAAGTCTTATTTCGGAAATATCCCTCGATGCATTATTCACAATATAAAGGCGCGAAACCTGATTCAGAGTTGATTCTATATTTTCTTTAAGGCGCTTTATATCAGGCTCATAAACGGTAATTCCTGCGGCTATCGCCGAAAATTTTTCATTTGACTGCATACAGAATATCCCCTATTCGCTCTTTAAAAGAATAATACTGCTTATATTCACGAATAAAATTAAGCAAAAATGTTTTTCTTAAACTTTTTTCAAAAAGCGCAGCATATCTTTTTTCGCAAAGACGGTTGAGCGCCTTTGACTCGTCGCTTATATCTTTTATTACCCTGCTTAAATTAAGTTTTTCTTCGGCTATTTCGAGCCTTGTTTGGTTTAACGGTTTTATCCCCAAAGTGTTTTTAGAATGAATACGGTATTTATTAAGCGGAACATTATAAAACACAAAACCCGAAAGCGCCGACGAAATCAAATCAAGTTGATAATCGTGGGGGAGTTCATCGTTTGCATTTTTCAAATATAAATCAACAACATTCTTTCTATACGCACAGGTGCAGCCGGGTGAAATGTTTTGATGCATTATGTTTTTAAGTTTAATATTTAAAAGCGGTGAATTTAACTTTTCGTCCGTAAAAGCATATGTGCCGTTTGACAAAATGCTTTTTGTAATGTCGTTTTCTTCGCCGTCAATCACCGAAAAGCCGGTGGAAATTCCGAAAACCGTGTCGTCCGAAAACAACGCAACGCCCGTTTCGATTTTATCGTCACACCAGATATCGTCTTGGTCGCAAAGGAAACAAATGTCGCCCGAAATTTTCGAGAGTGCTTTTTTAAAGTTCTTCTTAAAGCCTAAATTTTCCCCGTTTATTTCAAAAAACCAATTATTCAAAGAGTTATCTTCTATATATTTCTTAATTATTTTTGGTGTGTTATCCGAAGAACAATCGTCAATAATTATAACTTCATCGGGAAGTCTGTGCTGACTCAAAATCGAATCGAGCTGTTTCTCTATATACTTTTCGCCGTTATAAGCAGTCATTACAACCGATACTTTCAGCATTTTCTTCCCTCCCTTAAAAATAACCGACCTTATTCTACCATATTTTTTCAAACTTTACAAGTCTACACCTTTATTATTGCAGATATTATAAGGTAAAGTGCAACTATCAAAACCGAAATGTTTTTTTCGTCCCCGAAAAGCATCGTTATTCCGACACACATAAAAACCGTCCCCGAAATCACCGTTATTATCCTTAAAGTCCGTTCCGCCTTATCGGTGCTTCTTAAAATTTTCCCCAAAACAGCAACAGTTAAAGCACCGCCGTCAAGGCCGCAAAAGGGAAGCATATTGAAGATAAAAACGGCAAAATTTATAAGCGCAAAATTATAAACCGTTTCGCTTTTATTAAATAAATACGCACCGTAAAACCCGAAAAAGAACATCAGATTGGTCAGAGGCCCTGCAAGGTCTATAAAAACCCCTCCCCATTTTTTCAGAGAAAATCCCCTCGTTATACTTATGCTCGCAGGAACTATTCTTACCGATTTCGGCTCGCATCCCACCGCCCACATAGCAAAAAGATGTCCCGTTTCGTGAAGAAGTGCAGACAGCACTACCATAGGGCAAAGACCTGTCCTATCAAACAAAAGCATAAAAAGCATAACCGCAAAAAACAAAAAAGATATGTAAATTTCGGTGCCGAACAGTTTAAACCTCATATTTCGTCCCGTCCTTTAAAACTTCGTTCACGCTCGTTTCGTCAAGAAAATTGACCTTATACCACTCTTTAAGTTTATTAAATTCTTTAGGTGATATAAATTTCACCGAAAGCACGGTTATCAAAACAAGAATAACGGCAATGATTTCCGCCGATATGCATTTTATAAAAAACGGTCTTACCTTAATTTCTTCGTTCATAATTTACTCCTTTTTGTGTTGTAATATAAAAATAATATGTTATACTTAATATATATTTGTATTGGGGGTGCCTATATGCCGTTTTTACCGTTAACCGCAAAAGAAATGAAGTCGCTCGGTTGGGAACAACCTGATTTTTGCATAGTTACGGGCGATGCGTATGTAGACCACCCGAGTTTCGGCACGGCAATTATTTCAAGAGTTCTCGAAAGCAAAGGATATAAAGTATGTATTATTTCACAGCCGCAAAACGATAAAGATTTCTGTGTCTTCGGCAGACCTAAACTTGCTTTTTTGGTGAACAGCGGAAACATTGACTCTATGGTGGCTCATTACACCGCCGCCAAAAAGCGACGCAGCGACGATGCATATACACCGGGCGGCAAAGCAGGAAAACGCCCTGACCGAGCCGTTACGGTTTACACAAAGACTTTACGCCGTCTTTTCGGAGATGTTCCGATTGCCATAGGCGGAATTGAAGCCTCACTCCGCAGATTTGCCCATTATGACTATTGGTCGGACAGTGTCCGTCCCTCCGTTCTTATCGAATCGGGTGCCGACCTTCTTATGTTCGGAATGGGCGAAAAACACATTGTAGAAATTGCCGACCGTTTAAACAGCGGTGAAAACATAAAGCAGATGCACGATATTTCGGGAACCTGCTATGCCGTAAATGTCAATGACTATGTGGCTTCAAGCGCAAAGGAATGTCCTTCGTTTGAAGCGGTCAGCGAGCAAAGCGAAAGGGGCAAAAAGCAGTATGCAATTTCCTGCAGAATTCAGCAGGAGCAACACGACTGCGTCCGCGGAAAGCGTGTTATTCAGCGTCACGGCAAACTTATTGTGGTGCAAAATCCTCCATCTCCTCAATTAACCGAAAAAGAAATGGACGAGGTTTATTCTCTCCCCTTTATGCGTGCGCCCCACCCCTCCTACGATGCCCTCGGCGGTGTTCCGGGAATTGAAGAAGTTAAATTTTCGGTAATTCATAACCGCGGTTGTTTCGGCGCCTGTAATTTTTGCGCCATTGCCTATCATCAGGGCAGAGAAATTGCTTCGCGAAGTCATAATTCGGTATTGGACGAGGTTAAAAAGATAACAGAGATGCCCGATTTTAAAGGGTATATCCACGATGTCGGAGGCCCTACCGCAAATTTCCGTTTTTCCTCCTGCGAAAAACAAAAAACTTCGGGACTTTGCCCTGATAAAAAGTGTTTGGCACCCGATATTTGTCCTGCCGTAAAGGCAGACCACAGCGACTATTCAGAACTTCTTAAAAAAATCCGTGCCGTTCCGAAAGTCAAAAAGGTATTTATCCGCTCAGGCATACGCTTTGACTATCTTATCGCCGATAAAAACGAAGAATTTTTCGACAAACTCATAGAGCATCATATAAGCGGACAGTTAAAGGTTGCACCCGAACACTGCTCAAACAATGTTTTAAAACGAATGGGCAAACCGAAAATTGAGGTTTACGAAAAATTCAAGAAGAAATTTTACGAAAAAACCGAAAAGGCAGGAAAAAAGCAGTATTTAGTGCCGTATTTGATGTCTTCACATCCGGGAAGCACATTAAAAGATGCGATAGAACTTTCGCTTTTTCTTAAAAAAGAAGGACTCCATCCCGAGCAGGTTCAGGACTTTTATCCAACCCCTGCCACCGTTTCCACCTGTATGTTTTATACGGGACTTGACCCTTTTACCATGGAAAAAGTCTATGTTCCGAAAACTCCTGCCGAAAAAGCACAGCAACGGGCGCTTTTGCAGTATTACAAGCCCGAAAACCGAAAAATTGTGCTTGAAGCACTTAAAAAAGCAGGCCGCACTGACCTTATAGGAACGGGCAAGAACTGTCTTGTCGCTCCCGACAAAAACAGTTTTCCAAGTGCCGAAAACCGAACAAAACAAAAGACCAAAAAGATAAGAAATATACATAAGCCAAAAAGCAGGTGAATTTATGAAAGTGTCCCTCGGTATGAGCGGAGGTGTCGATTCCTCGGTTTCCGCACTTGTTTTAATACAAAGCGGATATACCGTAAAGGGTGTTACCCTTAAACTTTTCGGCAGTGCCGATAACGATGCAAAAACCGTTTGCGAAAAACTGAATATAGAGCACAAAGCCGTTGATTTAAGCGATTATTTCAGAAAAACGGTTATTTCCGATTTCATTTCCGAATACCAAAACGGCAGAACGCCGAACCCGTGTATTGTGTGCAACGAAAAAATAAAGTTCGGAAAAATGCTTACTCTTGCTGAAAACGAAAATGAAGATTTTATCGCGACGGGGCATTATGCAAACATATCTGAAGAAAACGGGCGTTTTCTTCTTTCAAAACCGAAAGATTTGTCAAAAGACCAGACATATGTGTTATACGGACTTAATCAGCATCAGTTATCACGCACCCTTTTTCCGCTCGGAAATCTTACCAAAGCCGAAGTCAGAGAAATTGCCGAACAAAACGGTTTTATAAACGCAAACAAAAAAGACAGTCAGGATATTTGTTTTGTGCCTGACGGCGATTACGCAAAATTCATCAGTGCAAATACGAATATCCCAATGAAAGAGGGAAATTTCACCGATATAAACGGCAAGATTTTGGGGACTCATAAAGGGCTGATAAACTACACCGTAGGTCAGCGAAAGGGACTCGGAATAGCACTCGGAAAGCCTGCCTTTGTAGTAGAAAAGCGGACGGAGGATAATACTGTTGTTTTAGGCGATGAGCCTCTGCTTTTTAAAAAAAATGTTTTGGTTAAAAATGTAAATTATATTCCGTTTGACACTTTAAAGGGCGATATGAATGTAAAAGCCAAACTCCGCTACCGCCACACAGAAAGCGATGCGGTCCTGCACCCGATTTCCGAAAACGAAGTCTTGATTGAGTTCAAAGAGCCTCAAAGGGCACCCGCTTTAGGTCAGTCCGCCGTTTTTTATGACGGCGAAACCGTAATCGGCGGAGGAATTATAGAAAAGAGTTATCAGTATGATTGATTTCAAAATTGAAGAAATTGCTCCGCTTTGCAAAAAATTCGGTTTATCGCTCGACGAAACGGCAATAAAACGCTTGAATATTTACGGAAATATGCTTTTGGAGTGGAATGAAAAAATAAATCTCACTGCCATAACCGAGCCTAACGAAGTTTTGTATAAACATTTTTATGACTGCTTAATGTTTTTTGATGCCGTAAATGTAAAAGAGAACGCAAAAATAATAGATGTCGGCACAGGGGCAGGGTTTCCGGGAATTGTCCTTAAAATTGCACGTCCCGATATTGACCTTACTTTGCTTGACGGTCTTAACAAACGCCTGACCTTTTTAAATGCCGTATTAAGCGAAACGGGACTTACCGCACAAACAGTGCATTCCCGTGCGGAAGATGCGGGAAAAAATTCCGGACACCGTGAAAAGTATGATATTGCCTGTGCAAGAGCCGTTGCAAATCTCCCCGTTCTTTGCGAATACTGTATTCCCTTTGTAAAGGCCGGAGGTCAGTTTGTTGCAATGAAAGGCTCATCGGGAAAAGAGGAAGCCGACTCGGCAAAAAACGCATATAAAATTTTAGGTTGCGAAAAACCCACTATTATATGCAAAAATTTAAGAGAAAATGAGCCGAGAACCTTTATTATTTCAAAAAAGATATCGCAAACACCGACAAAATATCCGAGAATGAACGGAAAAATATCAAAAAGCGCCCTTTAAAAAGGCGCTTTTCTTTTTTTGCAGAGGGTTTTTGTCGATGAGTTTTGCTGGACTTTTTCAAAATCGAGGTGCATAATTAACTCACAAGGCAAAGCAAGGGAGTGAAAAAATGAAATTTAAGAAAAACAAACTCCTTTACTTAAAACCGAAAGATATAAACTGTTCCATCAATACCGCATTTCGCTGTTATGACGATTTTGAGATAAAATCACTTGCAGACAGTATATCGTCTATCGGAATTATCGAGCCTTTGATTGTCCGTGAAAAATCGAAAGGAAAGTTTGAACTCGTGGCAGGTGCCAAACGGCTTAAAGCGGCAAAAGTTTTAAACCTCCGCCGTGTGCCCTGCATATCGGTGGTTGCCGACGACGAAAAGTCGGCATTCATTTCTCTTTGCGAAAACATCAAACGCAGTCAGTTGAATTTTTTAGAAGAAGCACAAGCCATAAAAACGGTAGTCAGGCGCTACTGCGTAAACGATTTTGAAGCCTCAAAGATGCTCGGACTGTCACAAAGCGCACTTAAAAACAAAATGAGTCTTATGAGTTTAAGCCCCGACATAAGAGAACAGCTTTCAAAATCAAAATTAGGCGAAAAATACGCAAGAATTTTACTTTTTTTGCCCGAAGAAAACCGAAGCGAATTTCTTTTAGATGTCATAAGCGGACAGTTAAGTGTGAAGGAAGCAAAATCACTTGCCGAAAAAATACTTCTTGCGGGAGAGACAGAGCAAAACACGCTCACCAAAAGCGAAGAAAAAGAACCGCCATTGAGAAAAGCAGTTATAGGCGACCATCGGCTTTTTGCAAACAGTCTTTCAAAACTCATTTCAATTACCAAAAGTTCGGGCGTTGAAGCATACTCAAAGAAATGCGAAAACGATAAATTCATTGAATACCGTGTGAGAATTTTAAAACCGCAAACCGAAAACGCCGAACAGTTAAAACTTGTTTAAAACGGTAAAACCCGTTTCTCTTTTGTCCCCTTAGAGACAACGGTTTTTATATGGCGGTTTCCCCTTTCCGCCAAACCATATTCATCCCCATACACAAAGAACCGCAGTTTTTACGACTGCGGTTCTTTGTATTTATCTGATTACCCTATTATTTGTTCTTTAGATTTTCGCTCATTGCATTATGAACACGCTCACCTATTTTATCGGTGTGCAAAACGGCGGTTTCTTCGGCGGTAATAACATCAAGCACATCAAGAAAAACCTCTGTTTTTCTTCTGAACATATTTGAAAAAACCTTATCGCTGTTTTTAAGCGTGCAGACAACTATCGGACATTTTGCCTTTGTGGCAATTTTAAATGCACCGTTACGGAATTCCTGCAAATTGCCGTCCTTACTCGTATAACCTTCGGGAAAAATTCCTATACTTGCTTTATCCTTTTTAATATATTCTATCGCTTTAAGTATGGCTTTTATGCCCTCTCGGTTGTTTTCTCGGTCTATGGGAATACAGTAAAGTCTCCGCATAATCTTAGAAATAAACGGAAAAAGGTCATAAACTTCCTTTTTGGCGATAAATCCGAGTTCAAGTCTCGGAAACGCCGTCATAATAACTACGGGGTCAATATCGTTTATATGATTTGAAACAAGCATAAGCCGACAGTTTTGCGGTATTTTATCCTCGCCCGTAACCTTGATTTTTACAAGTCCGAGTTTAAAAAGCAACGGCAATGTTATGTTTGTAACCGCACGGTAATACCTGCAAAATCTTTCGCTTTTACTTTCATTTCTTATAAGCAAAACCGACACCGCAAAAACTGCAAGCTGTAAAACAATAAACGCAAGTGTAAACCCTAAAAACAGAACGGGAACAAGCCACCACGAATAACTTTTTCTTAAAATTTCAAAAAAGTTATCAAGAATGGGTATAAGCGCGGCAGAAACAATAAGATAAACATAAATCATATTTTTTCTCCCCTCTAATTTTGCTTACGGACGATACTGTATTCGTCATAATAATTATAATACGGACAATCTTTTGTGCCGAAAGATAAAAACCGTGCCATTTCGTCCTCGTCTAAATCCATATTGCAGTAATATGTGTCGCTTTCATCGTCATACATAAAGTTGGCGCAGGTTTCACATGAAGATTGAGTCTTTTTCACGGTTTTGCCCTCATTCTTCAGCCGTTTCGGTCTGCCCTGATTCTCCGCCCGGCTCCTCGGGTTGTGTGGGCTCTTTTTCTTCAGGCTGCGTAGGTTCTTCGCTCGGCGGAGTCACCTCGCTCTGCGTTGGCTCACTGCTTGCAGGTGGGGTATTCGGCTTCGCAGAAGGCTTTGTTTCAGATTGAGGACTCGACGAAGTTGACGGCTTGCTCGAATAACTTCCGCTTGAGCCGTTTCGCTGTGCATACCAGTCATTTTTCTCAATTCCGTTTTGTTCTACATATTGTTCAATAGTCATATCATCATAGATTATCGCCTTTATAACCTTTGCGGCATAAGCAAGGTCGTAATAAACAACCGAGCCGAAACGGCCGCTCGGCGATGTCATAAGGAAGTTCATTCCGCTGTCGTTTTGCGGTATTCTATACTGCTCAAATTTCGGGTTGGAGAACATTACCTTAAAGGCTATTCCGAGTATCTGCGAATAGGAAAGCGATGTTTCACTGCAAGGTATCAGCGACTTTGCAAGTTTAGGATATTCGCTCTTTTTGAGTGTTTTGGCACTGTTAAAGAGTTGCTCCATAACATAACGCTGACGGTCTGTTCTGCCGTAATCGTTGTTTGTTCCCCAAATGTTACGGCAATATCTTATTCTTGCATACGATACTGCTTGAACGCCGTTTAAGTGTTGCTTACCCGAAGTGGTAATGTAGTAATCTTTTGCGTCAAGACCTTTATACATACAGATTTCGGCAATCATATCGTTAATTCCGTGGTTGCCGTCTCCGCTTGCACCTGCTTCTTCTTTTGTGAGTTCCGCATCAATTCCGCCTACCGCATCAATTATATCCGACATTCCGTAGAAATTGACCGTTGCATACTCCGAAATATCGAGTCCGAAGTTTTGGTTGATGGTCTTGATTGCAAGTTCGGGACCGCCCATACTGTATGCCGCATTGATTTTGTTATATGTGACACTGCCGTTTCTTTCTATCGGGACTAATGTATCACGCATAATAGAAATTATTTTAACCTTTTTGGTTTCGGTGTTTATGCTCAATATCATAATACTGTCCGAATTTCCTTTAAATGACGACTCACCATTAGTATCTCTGGAGTCTATACCAAACAAAGCAACATTTATTACATTATCGCTGATTATACTTTCAAAACCCAAATCATCGGGGTCGGCAGATATGTCCTTATAGTTATAATCAAACAAAATAAAGAACAGAGAAACAAGTATTGCAAGAATAAGCAAAAGCGAAGCGATTGTAATAATCAGCCTCTTTTTGCCTTTCTTCATACACTTCCACCATTTTACGATTTTATAGTATCTGTCGCTGAACACCTTGGCAAGACCGTGTTTTTTCTTTCTGTAATTTTTGTTTGCATAGTAATCGTTGCTCGATATTTTATTTGCAATGTCTTCCGACCTGCTGCTTGACACTATGTCCTTATATTCGCCGTCCGACTTTTTTTTCGGCAAATATTTGCTTTCCCCGAATTCATCGTCAAAATTAAAATCAAAGTTAAAATCTTTCTTATCCTGCATTTTTACACCCTTTTCAAAACTATTTTATTAGTTCTTTATATATATCGCCTTTCTTTATCCCCGTAACAAGTGCGGTGTTCTTTGCCGCGCTTGACACACTTTCGCCCTTACATAAGAGTTCTTTTGCCATTTTAACAGCGTCAGAGAGGCTGTAACTTTCCTTTTCCGTTTGCTTTCCGCTTACAATAAGCACATATTCACCGCGCGGAGTATTTTCGGTGAAATATTCTATTGCCTGTGCGAATGTAAAGTGAAAAACCGTTTCGTGTATTTTTGTAAGTTCTTTAACAACAGCGATTTTTCGGTCTTCGCCGAATGTTTTTGACATATCGGTAAGCGTTTTTAAAAGTTTGTGCGGCGCTTCGTAAAAAAGCATTGTCCTTGTTTCGTTTTGGAGTTGCGCCAAATGTTCGCGCCTGCTTTGTTTGTTTACCGACAAAAAGCCCTCGAAACAAAATCTTCCCGACGAAATTCCCGATATACAAAGTGCCGTTGCGAAAGCAACCGGACCGGGAACCGATTCAACCTCAATTCCGTTTTCATAGGCGGCTTTGACCAAATCTTCACCGGGGTCCGATATTGCCGGCATTCCCGCATCGCTTACCACTGCACAAGTTTCGCCTTTTAACATTCTTTCTATCAAAAAATCTTGTTTTTCGCTTTTATTATGCTCATAATAAGATACAAGTTCCTTTTTTATTCCGAAATGATTAAGCAGTTTGAGAGTTACTCTTGTATCCTCGGCGGCGATAAAATCAACTTCGCCCAAAATCCGCACTGCCCTCGGAGAAAAATCTTCAAGATTGCCTATGGGTGTCCCCACAACAAAAAGTTTACCCGTCAACCGCTTCACCTCGCTTAATGCCCTTCTTTATAAGGGCCGTATATCCTTATCATTTCTTTTGACATTTCGCCGTTTTCCTCCACATACAAAGGAGGCTCTATAACAAGTCCCGTGTTTCCGCACCGCCTGCCCTCAAGCAGTATAAGCCACGGCTGTTCGCCCATTCTGCCAATCACAAGTTTTAATCTCTTTGGCTCAATTTTATATTCACGCATAAGCGCCATCATTTCGGCAAGACGCTCGGGCCGCTGGCACATACAAAGTCTGCCCGAAGTTTGCAGAAGTTTTGCCGAAACACGAATAATATCTTCAAGTGTGCACTCGGTTTCATGCCTTGCCGCCATTTCCACGCCGTCGGGGTTTTTAATACCTGCGTTCGGCGCTTTGTATGGAGGATTGCAGGTGACAAGCGTCTGCCTGCCGAACTCGATTTTCCCCTTTAGGTCGTTAAGGTTTGAGTTGATTGCCGTAAAAGAACAAAAATCATTCTCTTTTGCCGACTTCTCGGCTATATCGGTTGCTTCTTTTGAAATATCAACGCCGATAACCGATTTTGTTTTTTTATCCCTCAACATAAGAAACGGAATTATTCCGCAACCCGTTCCTAAATCGACTGCGCTTTCATTTTCCTTCGGCTTTGCAAAATCTGCAAGCAAAACCGCATCGGTCCCGAACGAATGATGCTTTGAAGTATATATATAAACTCCGTTTCCGAGCGGTTGCCTTGAAAGGCTTAACTTCTCGTCCATTTTACGCCTTGCGGTGTGTCCTCAAGGACAATACCCATTTCCTTTAATTTATCTCTTATCCCGTCTGCCGTTTTGAAATCCTTCGCCTTGCGCGCTTCGGTGCGCTTTTCTATGAGCGCCTCAATCTCGCTGTCAAGGCTATCGGTCTTTCGGTTATAAACAAGTCCCAAAACTCCCGTAAGTTCATCAAAAACTTCGGCAAACGCCTTCAAAGTATCCTTGCCTGCGCCCTCGCTTATCGCCGTATTTATTTCGCGGACAAGCGAAAATACTGCGGCAATCGCATCGGCAGTATTGAGGTCGTCTTCCATAGCATCTGTAAATTCCTGTTTTCTTGAATTTATAAACTCGGGAATTTCTCCTCCCTCTTTTGCGTTTTTAAGCGCAAAATCAATATTATCACGGCAGGTATAAAGACGGTCAAGCGCATTTTTGCCCTGCTCGATAATATCAACCGAATAGTTTATAGGTCCTCTATACTGTGAAGAAATCATCAAATATCTTATCGGCTCGTATCCGTAAACATTTGCAACTTCGCGGACGGTAAAGAAATTGTTAAGCGACTTCGACATTTTGTGGTTATCAACATTTATAAAGCCGTTATGCATCCAATAATGCGAAAACTCGCATCCGTTGGCGCACTCGCTTTGTGCGATTTCGTTTTCGTGGTGAGGGAAAATAAGGTCAAGTCCGCCACAGTGAATATCTATGGTTTTGCCCAAATATCTGCCTGCCATCGCAGAACATTCTATATGCCAACCCGGTCTGCCGTTACCCCACGGCGACTCCCAGAAAGGCTCGCCCTCTTTTGCCCCTTTCCAAAGACAAAAGTCCATCGGGTCTTCCTTTATATCTCCCGTTTCTATACGGGCGCCTGCCTCCAAATCTTCAAGAGGCTGATGTGAAAGTTTGCCGTATCCGCTGAACTTTTTAGAACGGAAATAAACATCTCCGCCCGCCTCATAAGCATATCCCTTTTTGACAAGTTCGGAAATAATGCGTTTGATTTCGTCTATGTTTTCGGTGGCTCTCGGGTGAACGGTGGCTTCCTTTACATTAAGTCCCTTTGCGTCTACCCAAAATTCCTTTATATACCGTTCGGCAACCTCCGGCACGGTTATACCCTCTTCGTTTGCTTTTCTTATTAACTTATCGTCAATATCGGTAAAATTCTGAACAAAGGTTACTTTATATCCCCTCCATTCAAGATATCTCCTTAAAACATCGAAAACACAAAGCGGACGGGCGTTGCCTATGTGAATATAATTGTAAACGGTAGGCCCGCAGGCGTATATTTTTGCCTCGCCTTCGTTTATCGGCACAAATTCGTCCTTTTGCCTTGTAAGAGTATTAAATATCTTCATAAAGTTTCTCCTTTTATTTTTTCGAGTGCTTTTATTCGCTCTTCGAGTTTGTCTATCTCCTGCTGAACAGGGTCGGGAATATGGATTTGGTCGAGCGGTTTTCTCTCGATTTTTTTGCCGTTTTGGCGGACAACCTTCGCAGGAACGCCCACAACGGTTGAGTTAGGCGGAACTTCTTCAAGCACCACCGCACCTGCGGCAACACGGGAATTATCGCCTATCTTAAACGGGCCTAACACCTTTGCACCGGCGCTTATCATAACATTGTTTCCGAGCGTGGGATGGCGTTTGCCGACATCTTTTCCCGTGCCTCCCAAAGTTACGCCCTGATACAAAAGGCAATCGTCGCCTATCTCGGCGGTTTCGCCTATTACTATGCCTGTGCCGTGGTCTATCACAAGTCTTCTTCCTATTGTTGCGCCGGGATGAATTTCTATTCCCGTCTTTTTTGCCGCCCTTTGAGAAATAAGTCTTGCTTTAAAGAAATGTCCCTTTAAATATGCCTTATGCGCCCGACGATACATTCTTATCGCCTTAACACCGGGATAAAGAAAGAATATTTCAAGGCTTGATTTTGCGGCAGGGTCACGCTCTTTTACCGCATTTATATCTTCTCTTATTCTGTCAAACATAAGTCCTCTTATTTAGTAGTGTTTATATATGATTTATTATCGGTTAAATATATAGTTCCCGAAATAACGCAAAGCACTGCGCCTATCCAAAGAACAACCATTATGATTATGTTGAACACACTGCAGATTTTTGTCGAAAATAAGTCAAACATATCCATAGCCGCATACGCCGTAAGTGCCATAATTATTCCTATCATCTGACTTACGGTTTTAAGTTTTCCCCATATATTTGCGGCAATAACCTTTCCGCCAGAAGATACAACCGTAAGGCGAATCGAAGATACGGCAAACTCTCTGAAAAGAACTATAAAAGTAATCGCCGTAACCTGCCAGCAAAATACGGGTGAAGAACCGTAAACCTTAATAAAGCCCAAGTATGCGGAAGTGGTAAGCATTTTATCTGCAAGCGGGTCTAAAAACTTTCCGAAATCGGTAACAAGGTTATACTTTCTTGCCATTTTTCCGTCTATCATATCCGTAAGCGAAGCGCCTATAAACAAAACAAGCGCAACAAGATAATGAAACGGAAACTCAAAAAGCATAGTTGCCATAAAAATCGGAGTTGCTATTATTCTTGCAAGTGTTAATTTGTTTGGTGTATTCATACCTGTTCCCCCAATAAATCATATTCTATGGTATCAAAAATCTTTACCTTTGCAAAATCTCCGATTTTAAGCGGTTTTTTTGCCATAAAGAATATTTTGCCGTCAATTTCGGGTGCATCTGCTTCGCTTCTGCCGAAATAACATTTTATATAATCGTCATAGCCCTCAATAAGCACTTCATAGGTCTTACCGTTCTTTTGTTCGTTCTTCTTTGCGGAAACACTCATTTGCGTTTCCATTATATGTTCCATACGGTCAACCTTTGTTTGCTCGTCTATTTGGTCAGGCATTTCACCCGCTATCGTTCCCTCTTCCGCCGAATACGGAAAACAGCCAAGCCTGTCAAACTCGATATCCTTAACAAACTGATGCAGACTTGTAAACTGCCCGTCGGTTTCACCCGGAAAACCCGTTATGAGCGTTGTGCGAAGTGTAATATCGGGCAGGGCTTTTCTTATTCTTTCGATAAGCCCACGAAGTGTTTTTTCGTCGCCTTTGCGGTTCATTCGCTCAAGCACGGTCTTGTCAATATGCTGAATCGGCATATCAAGGTATTTGCAAAGTTTTTTCTCTTTGCTTAAAAGTTCCAAAAACTCATCGGTTATCCTTTCGGGATATGTATAAAGTGTTCTTATCCACTTAATACCGTCTATCTTGCAGAGCTCTTTTAAAAGTTCGCAAAGTTTGGACTCACCGTAAATATCGGTGCCGTAAGCCGTGGTGTCCTGCGCTACTACGATAAGTTCCTTTACGCCGCCTTTTGCAAGACGCTTCGCCTCGTTTACGCAGTCCTCTATCTTCCGGCTTCTCATTCTGCCTCTGATTTTCGGAATGGCACAATAGGTGCAACAGTTATCACACCCGTCTCCTATTTTCAGGTATGCGCTGTATGGAGCACCGCCCAATATCCTCGGAGTATTAAGGTCAAGTTCCCACTTTTCGCCGTAGGCATTTGAAAACCTGCCTTCAAGTGCGTCCTTTACGATTTGTGCGATTTGATTGTTTTTGCCTATTCCCACGCATACATCAACTTCGGGTATTTCCTCGGTTACATCGTCCTTATACCGCTCGGCAAGACAACCCGTTACGATTATTGCTTTGCAGTTTCCCTCGGTTTTATATTTTGAACATTCTAAAATGTTTTCGATTGCCTCCGCCTTTGCCGTTTCTATGAAAGCGCAGGTGTTTATTATTATAACATCTGCCTGTGCTTCTTCGGCACAAAGTTCGTGCCCCGCCTCTTTTAAGAGGAACAGCATCATTTCGGCATCAACCTGATTTTTTGGACAACCGAGCGATACCATACTGACCTTTGCCATTCTAATCACCGTCAATATATAAAAGTTCTTCTTCGTATTGTTTTAAAACATCTCTGACGGCGCCGAATGAAAAGCCCTTTCGCACAAGCGCCGCATAAACCTTTTGAGTGTTTTGCCTGTCGTTTAATTTTGATAAATACTTTTTTTCGATTATGTTTTTAATAAGCACCGTTTCATCGGAGTCTATATTATCTACCGTTTCTTTGGCTTTTTCACGGCTTATACCCTTTTCGCAAAGTTTATAATAAATCTGCCTTTTTGAAGTGTTTGCCGATAAAAGTTTCTCGGTGTATGCCGACGCAAAACGCTCGTCGTCAACAAGTCCCAACTCTTTAAGCCGTGCAATAACTTCTGCACAGGACTTTCCGTTAAACCCTGCTTTTTTAAGTTTGTCAAAAAGTCCCTTTTCGGTGTAACTGCTCCTGTCAAGATACCAAAATGCTCTTTGCTTTGCCCGTATATAGTCCGACTCGCTTATTAAATCTTCTATCTTTTCTTCGGAAATCACACTTCCGACCTTAATAAGATTCTCGTCCGCAACCTCGATATTTAAGGTGATATCTTCGTGACAATCAAATTTAAGTCGGTAAATATGCCCTCTTTCCCGATTTTTCTCGGTTACGGTAATCATTCGTCAACCGCAATATCTATATCAACCTTTTTATGCGGTCTTGCAGGCTCTATGTCCTCTGCATCAATCGGCAAAACCGATTCTTCGGTTTCCTGCTGTTCTGCACCGTTTTTGTTCATAAGATTATCGTATTTTGCCATAATCTTTTCTTCTATTTCGGCAGCCAAAGCAGTATTTTCGGTAAGCAGTTGCTTAACATTGTCCTTGCCTTGACCTATACGGTCTTCACCGTAATAGAACCACGCACCCGAACGCCTTAAAATATCGAATTTAAGACCCACATCGACAAGTTCCCCGACCTTTGAAATACCTTTGCCGTAAATAACATCAAATTCTGCCTCTTTGAACGGAGGTGCGACCTTATTCTTTACCACTTTGGCACGGGTTCTCGTGCCTATCGGTTCACTGCCGTTTTTAAGGGTTTCGATTTTTCTGATATCAATACGGACAGAGGCATAAAACTTAAGTGCTCTGCCGCCCGTAGTTGTTTCGGGGTTGCCGTATAAAACACCGATTTTTTCACGGAGTTGGTTTATGAAAACAGCACAGCAGTTTGATTTTGAAAGTGCGCCCGTAAGTTTTCTCATAGCCTGTGACATAAGACGGGCAAGCTGACCTACATGACTGTCTCCCATTTCGCCCTCGATTTCCGCCTTTGTTACAAGTGCGGCTACCGAGTCTATAACGATAATATCAATAGCGCCCGAACGGACAGGCGCCTCGGCAATTTCAAGTGCCTGTTCACCCGAATCGGGTTGCGATACCAAAAGACTGTCTATATCAACACCCAAATTCCCTGCATAAACGGGGTCAAGCGCATGCTCAACATCAATAAACGCCGCCGTTCCGCCCTGCTTTTGCGCCTCTGCAACGCAGTGGAGCGCAACGGTTGTTTTTCCTGAAGACTCGGGGCCGTAAATTTCAACTATTCTTCCCTTTGGTATACCGCCGATACCGAGTGCCATATCAAGCGAAAGCGAGCCGGTGCTGATATGCTCTACATTCATTGAAGCATTTTCTCCGAGCCGCATAACCGCACCCTTACCGTATTGCTTTTCAATCTGCTCTACCGCCGTTGCAAGCGCCTTTGCCTTTGCATCTGCACCGTTATCGGTTGTTTTTACCTTTTTTTCAGCCATTTTAATTTCCTCCATACAATAAAAGTATAAATATGGGGTTTCTCCCCGATGACATATTACTTAATCAAGTGTCCCGAAAACAACCCTGTCATTTTCACCGTAGTCTTTTTTTACGGTAACATTTTTAAATCCTACCGCTTTTAAAATTTCGGATACCGATTCGCCCTGATTATAACCTATTTCAAAAACAAGCGTTCCGCCTTTTTTAAGGGCATCACGGTAGTTTGACGCAATCGCACGGTAAAACATCAGCCCGTCCTCACCGCCGTAAAGTGCGGTGTCCGGCTCAAAGCGGACTTCGGGTTGGAGATTTTCCATATCATCTGCGCTGATATAGGGCGGATTACTTACTATTAAATCATATTTTTTATCGTTTCCCACGCCCTCAAAAACATCTCCCGATAAAACTCTTGTGTTTTGGGGAGCATTGTTTTGGGCATTCTCGGTTAAGTATTTAAGTGCATCTTCGTATTTTTCGGCAAGAGTTACCTCTGCGTTTTTGCGTTCAGCCGCAATGCTTATTCCTATACAGCCCGTTCCGGCGCAAAGGTCAAGCACCTGCGCTTTGTCGTTTTCTTTTATAATATCAAGACAGACATCCATTACCGTTTCGGTGTCCTGACGGGGAACAAGCACCCCTTTTCCGACCTTGAACTCTCTGCCGTAAAAATCCCAATGTCCAAGAATATACTGAAGCGGATACCTCGAAAGGCGCTGTTTCATAACGGTGTTAAGGTTAAGCATTTGAAAATCGGAAAGTTTTTCGGTATAATTCGATAAAATTTGCTCATTGGAATAACCTGTGATATATTTTATGATTTGCTTTGCCTCAAATATATCGTCATCAATTCCCGCATTCTTCAACTGCTTTTTTATGTCGTTATAAGCCTCAAATATCGTCATTGCCATTTTCGTCTTCTTCACCTTTAATATCTTCGTCAACACTTCGGTCAACATCGGGAGTTTCGGGCTCGCACGCCCTTATTGCCGCAATGGCAATTTCTATCATATCTTCCTCAGGCTCTTTGGTGGTGATTCTCTGCATTAAGAGTCCCGGCGCCGAAACGATTTTCGTAACAATGTTATCGTATTTTCCGCAGGCTCTTAAAATTTCAAACCCTGCGCCGCAAATAATCGGAATAAGCAGTATTTTTACAAGCACCCACAAAAGTCCTATATCGTAAACTTTCGGAAAAACAACTTGAACTATTGTTGAAAACACAATGCTTACAAGTATCATAAGTATCAAAAAAGATGTTCCGCAACGGGGATGAAATCTGCTCTGCTTACGGACATTTTCCACCGTAAGCGGCAGACCTTTTTCGTAACAAAAAATTGTTTTATGCTCTGCACCGTGATACATAAAAATGCGCTTCATATCTTTCATAAACGAAACTGCCCACATATACACTACAAAAACCGTAAGTTTAATGAGTTGCTCTATGCTTGAACGGGTAATCTTTGAAAAATCTTTTCCGGCAAGTTTTTGCATACCGCCGACCGCAAGTCGCGGAACATACATAAAAAGTCCTATCGCCAAAAGGACTCCGATAACCGTGCCAATCACAAGAACAACATTGGTTATTATCCCTTTCTTTTTTTCGGACATTCTTTCTTCCTGCGGTGTATCCTCGTCTTCAAGTTCTGTAAAACCCGAAATATCAGCCGACTTCATCATCGCCTTATATCCCGTTTTCATCGACTCAATATAAGCGGCTATTCCTCTTATTAAAGGCAAACGCAAAATTTTATACTTTTCACGGAGTGTTTTTTCCTCAAAATAAGAAATATCTATTGTCTTATCGGGTTTGCGGACAGCCATTGCCGTCTTTTCGGGACTTTTCATCATAATTCCCTCTATAAGCGCCTGTCCGCCGATTGCCGTGTATTTAGCCATTGTTTTCCGCCTCGTTTCCGTCTTCAATTTCCGTAAATTCGTTTGTGTCTTCGTCCGGCTCTACTATATCAACCGTATCGGGTATTTGTTCTTCCTCGCTTAAAATGACCTCCTCGGTGGTGGCTGAGGGTTGCTCCTCGGGTTCTTCATAAAGCGGCAAAACTATTGTAACGGTTGTGCCGACACCCTCGGTGCTTTCAAGGAACAAAAGACCGTTGTGTTGCTTCATTATTTCGTCCGCCACGGCAAGACCTATTCCGCTTCCCCTGACGGTTTTATTTGATTTGAAGAATTTTTCTTTAACCCTGTCAATATCCTGCGCAGGTATTCCGACGCCCGTATCCTTGACAATTATTTTTACACAGCCTTCTTCTCTTGTCTGCGTTACAAGAACAAGGCCGCCCTTTTCGGTATATTTTACGGCATTATCAATTATGTTGATAAACACCTGCTTTAAACGGTCGGGGTCGCCGAATACCGTGCTGTCCTCCATAGGTCTTGTGAAAGAAATCTCCACGCCCTGCTTCTTTGCAAGTTCTGCATACATATCAACCGCTATCGAAAGTTCGCTCGAAAGGTTTATCGGCTTTGCGTTAAGAGAAAGTCTGCCCGACTGCATACGGGAAAAATCGAGCAATTCTTCAACAAGATTTGAAAGTCTGTCCGCCTCGCTTAAAACAACATCAAGTCCTCTGCCCACCAATTCTTCATCTGTTCCGAGCGACATTTTTGCCGTTTCGCCCCAACCTTTTATTGCCGTAAGCGGTGTGCGAAGTTCGTGTGACACGGAGGATATAAAGTCATTTTTTATGGTTTCGGCATGGTCAAGTTCGCTTGCCATATAGTTTATCGAATCACAAAGTTCGCCGATTTCATCGTTCCTTATAGGCTCTATTCTTGTTTTGAAATCGCCCATTGCGATTTTTCGCGCCATACTTCCGACATCTCTTATGGGACGGACAATAGATTTAATGAAAAATCTTCCCGAAATAACACATATCGCCATAACTATTACTGAAAATACTATTATTGCAAAAATCGCCCAACCGATTTGCTTATAGGTTTCTTTAAGCGATGTCACCCAACGGTATGCACCGACATAACCGCCTGCGGCATCATAAACTGCCGTTGTGCTTGCATATATGCGCTCGCCGTCGGCATTTTTGCCGTTATATGTGGCGACCTTTTCTTTTGAACGCACTGCCTCCTCGTAATCGGGCATTTCGGTTTTGGGTGAAATAAATCCCGTTGTCGATAAAATCATATCGCCGTTTTGGTCAAACACCTGAACTTCGATTTTGCTTTTATATATAAAGGCATCGCAAACGCTTACCGCAACCTCGTTAAAATTTTCTCTGTCGGTTGCATCAAGCACCGAAAAATCGGTTGCATAATCGTTGCCCAACGACTTTACCCGCTCAACATAAACAGACGAAAGAAAAGCGGAAAGCAAAACGGCAATTATAACAACAAAAGCCATAACGATAAGAAAAACATTTGCAAACCAACGCTCTGATATGCTTTTAAATTTTATTTCAAAATTCATAATGCCGCACTTCCCTGCCTTTCTTTAAAATTTCGGTTGTTAAATTGCTTTTTTCAGGTATTCCATTTATATCCCATTCCCCAAACGGTGACAAGATGCTTTGGCACAGACGGGTCGTCTTCTATCTTCATACGAAGTCTTCTTATATTTACATCAACTATTTTTTCCTCGCCGAAATAACTGCTTCCCCAAACCTCTTTTAAAATCTTTTCTCTGAGAAGCGCCTCGTCGTGATGATTGAAGAAATATTCAATCATCTGAAATTCAACCTGAGTAAGTTCTATGTTTTTACCGCTTTTGGTAAGTGTTCTCCTGCGGAGGTCAAGCACAAATTCGCCGCACACAAGACGGTTTGAATCGACAGGCGCCTTTTCGCTTTGGAGGGTTACTCTTCTGTAAAGCGAATCAACACGGGCAAGCAACTCGGCAGGCGAGAAAGGTTTTGTTATATAATCGTCCGCCCCCGTCATAAGTCCGCTTATCTTATCCATTTCCTGCGACTTTGCCGTAAGCATTATTATACCGATTGTTTTGTTTGTCTTTCTTATTTCCTTGCAGACATCCATTCCGCTTATGCCCGGCATCATAATATCAAGCAACGCAATATCAAAGCCTACAACATCGGTTTTGAAGATTTCAAGCGCCGCTTCGCCGCAATCGGCAAGAACGGTCTCGTATCCTGCTCTTTGGAGGTTTATCGCCTCAAACTCCCTTATTGGCTCTTCATCCTCAACAATAAGTATTCTTTTCATATTGCCGTCCTCCCTTAAAAACTGTCAAAACTCAATATGCTTTTGAGTTCTTTATCGGTTATACTCAAATTGCCTTTATATAACGACCGTTCGGCAAGAAATACCGTATCGCCTTTTGTGTAAATTTCTTTTCCGAGTTTTGATTTATCTTTTTCTTTGAGATAATCTTCACGGTCAACCGCCTTAAAGGTTATGATTTTTTCTTTGGTCGTTTTTGTTTGAGAATCGTAAACATAAATTGTTCTCGTGCGCTTTTCGGTGTTTTTCAGCACCGAAATGTTGCTTATCCACCTTGTAGGGATATTTATGCTGTAACCGTCAACTGTATTTACTATCGCAACCTGCTTCACCGTAAGCGCCTCTCCGTTGAATGAGCACCAGTTGGTGTAGTAAAGTTTTTCGGTTGCACCCGCATCGGCACACGGCATATCCGAAGCAATCGGAATTTCCATAATACCGTCCGAGTTGATATCGGCGGCGCCTATTGTGGCAGAACGGACAGTGGTTATATTTTCCATTGTGTTCACACTGTCAAGCAACGGGTTTTTAAGTTCGCCTTTTACAAGGAACAAAACCTCGGTTACTGCGCCTATGCCCTTTGTTTCGTCAATATAAACCGCTGGTTTTCCGGTTGAAAGTTTTGAAAGTTTAAACTTGCCGACGGTTTTCACCGCACCGTCCATCATACAGCCTGCTGTCTGCGAAACACCCTCGTCGGTCAAAACATAAACCGAAGCCTTGTTTTCAGACTTGGTTGTATCGAGTTCCTGAACTAAAATCTCCTGCACTCCGTTTTCGTCCAAATCACAGCAAATAAAGTTTGTATATTTTTGCGACATTCTTTTTGTAAGCAAGCCGAAAGAGTATTCGTAAAGCGAAAGTTGTTTCTCGCTGTTTGCATATACTTCCCAACCGACTATTATTTCTTTTTTGCCGTCGCCGTCAAGGTCGCTGAAATTTATTTGTTCTACATCCGCAGCCTCAACGGTGCAATCGTCAACCGATTTATATTTACCATTTTTCTTTACTATCGTATTAAGATGCATAAGTGTTTGCTCGCCGTCGGTGGTGCTGTAAAAAGCAAAGGCTTCTTTTACGCCGTCATTATCTATATCTTCCGTGATTACGGCGCTTTTTATATCGCCCGTAGTGGGATATTTAAGAGTATAATCGCCGTCAATACTGTCAATAAGTGCCTGCTGAATAGGATAAAGGTCACCCGAAAGCCGAGGCGGCGATAAAAGCTTATCCGTATCGGTAACATAATAATCGCATCCGCAAAGGCAAACCGCCATTAAAGCGCAAACTATACACAAAAGACACCTTTTCAAAGCAAACACCTCTTTCCGAATTTACAGTTTTACATACAAAGTGATTATAACACAGTATTGCAAAAATTTAAAGTCCTTTTTATATTTTATCTAATTATTTATATAATATATATAGAAAACGGCACGGAGAAATTTAAAACTCCGTGCCGTTTTAAGCCTTTTTGAATTTAAAAATTACAAAACTTCTTTAAAATAAAGCCCTCTTGTAAAATCTTTTATTTCCTTTGTGCCGAATTTATAGGCGTTTATAATCCTTTCCGACTCCTCCGCTTTTTCGGTTGTAAATGAAAGAATCAAGTAATCGAAATTTTGGAGATTTGATAACTTGTCGGCAAGATAAAGAGGTTTTGAATTAAGCATTTCGCAGTGCCCCGCCTTACAGTTTATCGGGAATTTTTCGCCCATTCTGTCGGTAATAAAACCTTTTTTATCGCATTCTTCACAAGTTCTGCCGTTTTTTAAGGGACAGTTTTTAAAGGTCATAAGAGGAAGTCTGCCATAAGCAAAAACTCCTTTTTGGGCGGAAAACGACATACACTCCGCCGTTTTTAAATTAAGTTCCGCTGAAACGGTTATACCCATAAGTCCTATTTTGCAAAGCACATCTGCCGTTTGGCAGTTATACACATTAAGTCCCGTATCGCCCACTATTTCAAAACCGCATCGGGCGGCGATTTTTACCGCCGATAAAGTTCCGCAAAATGCGGTAAATATGCCTCTTTTTTTGAGTTTTTCAAGTTTTTCCGAAATCTTTTTTTCGTTTTCCGTAAAAAGCGGTAAACTTACTGCAATTTTATCAAAATGCGGCAGTTCCCCGTCCGCCTTTTCAAGCGGAATTATAACCGTATCCACACCGCTTAAATCTTCGGGAATTTGCGACAAATCGTTAAATTTTGCGTAAATTTTTGTGCCTTTAAAAACCTTTTCACTGCGCTTTTCGGGCAAAACGGACAAAACTGTCCTTTGCGGAAATTTTATGTATTCATCGGAAATTTCATCTGTAAGTTTCCGTCTTATTTCGTTTAGTTCTTTTTTGGAAACGAAAAGTCCGCCATCAAGAAGTATCTCGGTTTTTTCAGCAAAAAACGGCGTTCCGCCGAGTTTTGAAAATGTCGCTTTAACATCGGTTTCGCCCAACGGAGAATTTGCGGCTTTTTGCGGAATTCCGCCAACTGCCTCCGCCCTATATTCCCCCGAAAAAGCAGTGACTTTTATTGGTTTGTTTTCCCTTATATCAAGGCGAAACGAAATCGGTATTTTTTGCTTTTCGTTTCGGTAAAGCGAATGTAAAAATGCGTAGGTTTCCTTTGATTTTATCGCATCTTCTTTGCTTCTTACGCCAAACATATCCCTGCCGGTTTTATTTTCAAAATAACCGTCCGTAAAGCCCGAACGGGAAAAAACATTCTGCAAAATTACGCTTAAGTTTTTGTCGACAATGCCGGAATCTACCGCACTTCTGCAAGCCGTGACGGCGCAGGCAATGTATTCGGGGCGCTTCATTCTGCCCTCTATTTTAAGAGATTTTACGCCCATTTCTTTAAGTTCTTCAACATGAGAAAAAAGAGATAAATCTTTTAAACTTAAATCATATCCTGTGCCGTTTTGTGCCGAAAAAGGCAGTCGGCACGGCCCGGCGCAAAGTCCTCGATTTCCGCTTCTTGCACCCAAAACCGACGACAAAAGGCACTGTCCCGAAAGGCACATACAAAGTGCGCCGTGAACAAAAACTTCTACTTCCATTCCGAGTTTTTCGGCTTCGCCGCAAAACAAAGAAAGGTCTTTTTTGTTCATTTCTCTTGACGGCACAACTCTGCAAAAGCCCAAATCTTTTAAAATCTTTAATGCACTCGGCGAGTTAACAGAAAGTTGTGTCGAAGCGTGAAGCACCGCTTCGGGAAACGCTTTTTTCATAAGTTTTGCAAGTCCCAAATCGCTTACGATAAAACCGTCTATTCCGTTTAAATAAGCCTCTTTTGCAATATCCAACGCCTTTTCAAGTTCATTGTCTTTTAATGAAATATTAAGCGTCAGATAGGTTTTAACTTTATTCTTTTTACAGTAAATTATTACTTCTTTTACGCCGTTATTGTCGAAGTTTTCGGCGTTTCTGCGGGCACTGAATTCGGTATGCCCAAAATAAACCGCATCGGCACCGCTTCGCACTGCGGCAGTTACCGCATCAAAAGAGCCGGCAGGCGCCAAAACTTCGGGGTTTGCGTTTTTCATATCCTATCCCCTCATAGTCCGCATTGAATTAAGCACCGCAAGAACAAGAACACCTGCGTCAGCAAAGGCGGCAAACCACATAATATTCGGAACCGAAAGTGCCGAAAGAATTAAAACTCCGACCTTTATCGCTATTGAAAAAACTATGTTTTCTTTTGCTATCCGGACTGCTTTCTTGGCTATTTTTATAAGTGCCGGTATCTTGCCTATATTATCGTCCATTATAACAACATCTGCCGTAGAAACAGCCGCATCGCTTCCGAGCGCACCCATTGCAATTCCCACATCTGCACGGGCAAGGACGGGTGCATCGTTTATTCCGTCACCCGTAAATGCCGTGACTTTCTTTTCGTTTTGAATGAGAGTCTCGATTTCACGAACTTTATCGGCAGGAAGCAAAAGCGATTTATATCCGTCTATACCGATTGCCTTAGCCACAAAACGCGCCGAAGATTCGCCGTCGCCCGTAAGCATAACGGTTTTTATTCCCATTTGTTTTAATTTTTCTATACATTCTTTCGTTCCCGACTTTATTTTATCGGAAATTACAATGTGTCCTCCGTAAACACCGCCTAAAGAAATATGGATAACCGTGCCGTTATCGTCATCGTGGCAGTCTCTTATTTGAATACCGTTTGAAAGAAGCATTTTATCACTGCCGACAAGCACGGTTTTTTCACCGATTTTTGCGGTTATTCCCTCGCCCGCAATTTCTTTAACATCGCTTACTTCGTAGGTTTCTTCGCCGCCGTGCTGTGCAATTATTGAAAGCGCAATCGGGTGGGTTGAATACTTTTCCGCAGAGGCGGCAATTTTTAAGAGTTCTTTTTTATCTATCTTTTCGGGGTGAACGGCAGTAACCTCAAAACTTCCCTTGGTTAAAGTTCCGGTTTTATCAAACGCAACCGCATTTAACTTTGCAAATTTTTCAAGACGGTCGGAGCCTTTTACTATTATTCCTTTTTTAGAGGCATTTCCTATTCCGCCGAAAAAACTTATCGGTATCGAAACGACAAGCGCACACGGGCAGGAAACAACCAAAAATGTGAGCGCAGAATAAATATGCTCTGAAAAATTCCCGTCAAACAAAGACGGAATAAGAGCAATAAGCGCCGCAAGCGCCACAACAATAGGCGTATAAATTTTCGCAAATTTGGTGATGAATTTTTCCGCCCTTGCCTTTTTCTCGTTTGAGCCTTTTATCATATCAAGTATTTGAGATGCGGTTGAATTTTCAAAGGTTTTTGTAGTTTTTAAGCGTATAAGCGAGGTTAAATTTATAGTTCCGCTATATAAGTTTTCGCCCTTTCGGACGGTTTTCGGCACAGCCTCTCCCGTAACGGCGGAAGTATCAACTTTAGTTTCCCCGTCAAGCAAAATTCCGTCAAGCGGAATACGCATACCGGGTTTTACAACAACCGTTTCGCCTATCTCCACTTCCTTTGCCAAAACATTTTCGGTTTCTCCGTTACGCAAAACATCGGCAGTATCGGCACAAAGTTCCAAAAGATCATCAAGTGCTTTTTGGTTTTTGATTTCGGCTGTTTCTTCAAATGTCTCGCCGATAACATAAAAGAGCATAACAAATGTGGCTTCGGGGTAATCTCCCGTAATTATCGCTCCGAGCGTGGCAACACCCATCAAAAATTCCTCGGCAAGTAACTTTCCGCCGAAAAGTTTTTTAAATGCCTCAAACAAAACCTCATATCCGACCGCCAAATACGAAGGGAGGTATATAAGCATATTTGCCCAGGCAGGAAGATTTGTAAATAAAACCTTTGTCACAACCGCCGCAACGCCCAAAAGCACTGCGGAAGCAATCACTTTTATAATGTTTTCTTTGCGTTCACTCATTAACTTTTCCGCTTTCTTTAAATGTTATCGTTGTCTAATAATTATAATGTGGGCGAAAAGATATGTCAAGAAATCGAAAAAATGAAACTTTTACCTTTGTTTACAATAAAATAACTCTTGAATTTTTTTCGCTTTGCGTATAGAATATAATAAAAGAGGTGTTATTTATGGAAGACAAGACCATGACTTTTTCAATCGGCAATCAGACCGAGCAGGAAATCAGAAATATTCTTATAAGCGTTTATGATGCTTTAAAAGAAAAAGGGTATAATCCGATAAACCAAATCGTAGGATACATTTTATCCGAAGACCCCACTTATATCACAACCCATAATAACGCACGAAACCTTATAAGGCACATTGACAGAGATACCCTTTTAAAGTATCTTGTTAAATATTATATTTCAAACTGATTATATGCTGAAAAGCAATCACGGTGCATTTTTTATGCACCGTGATTTTTTTGTTTTTACTGCTGTTAAATTTTAAAAAGCAGGTCGCCGTAGGTGGGATATGGCCAAAGTTCGCGGGAAACGAGTGTTTCCGCCTTATCGGCAAGATTTCTTATATCTTCCATTATGCACAGCACCTGCGTTTCATAAAAGACGGCACATTCTTCTTCGTCCTTTATTCCCTGCGCTTTTTCCACCGTTAAATCAAGAGCCGACACATAATCAAAAAGTCCGTCATAGCAATCTATGAGATTTTTAATGATTGTTTTTTGTGCGTTTGACGGTTTTATATCTAATGCTTTTTCTGCTCTTTGTGCGCTCTCGCAATAATTACATACCGATTTTGATATAGCAGGCATTATATCCCGTTTTACCATTTCGCTTAATGTAAGTGCTTCTATGTGGACTGTCTTACTGTATGTTTCAAGCGCTATTTCGGCACGGCATTTCAGTTCTGTTTCGCTGAATACGCCGTGACGGGCGAAAAGTTCAACATTTTCTTTATCGCAAAGATGCGGAATCGCTTCGGGAGTGGCTTTAAGGTTGAGCAGTCCCCTCTTTTTCGCTTCTTCCTGCCATTTTTCAGAATAACCGTCGCCGTTGAATATGATTTTCTTATAATCACGCAAAGTTTCCCTAATAATTTCGGTTACTTCACTTTTGAAATCTTTTGCGTCTTGGAGTCTGTCGGCAAATTCCTTAAACACATCTGCCATCATTGTGTTAAGCATAACATTTACATCTGAAATTGACGAAGCGGAGCCTAACATTCTGAATTCAAATTTATTACCCGTAAAGGCGAAGGGCGATGTGCGGTTTCTGTCGGTATTGTCTTTTTTGATGGTTGGAATAATCTCCGTTCCCACCGTCATATTTGTCTTGTGTTTATCATCGTGGCGGACACCTTTTTCAACATCTTCGAGCGTTTTTGTGAGTTCGTCGCCCAAAAACATCGAAATTATTGCCGGAGGTGCCTCTGCGCCGCCTAAACGGTGGTCGTTTCCTGCCGTTGCAACCGATATGCGAAGCAAATCCTGATGCTTGCATACCGCTTTAATAACCGCAGCAAGGCACAAAAGGAAAAGCGGATTTTCGCTCGGGTTTTTGCCCGGCTTTAAAAGGTTTACTCCCGTATCGGTAGCAAGCGACCAGTTGTTGTGTTTGCCGCTGCCGTTTACACCCTTAAACGGTTTTTCATGCAAAAGACAAACAAGACCGTGCTTATCCGCAATCTTTTTCATAAGTTCCATTGTAAGTTGATTGTGGTCGGCGGCAATATTTGTGGTGGTGAAAATCGGAGCAAGTTCGTGTTGGGCAGGTGCCGATTCATTATGCTCGGTCTTTGCAAAAACACCCAATTTCCAAAGTTCTCCGTCAAGTTCCTGCATAAATGCGGCAACACGCGGTTTTATTACGCCGAAATAATGGTCGTGCATTTCCTGACCTTTCGGAGGAACGGCACCCGTTAAAGTTCTTCCGCAATACACAAGGTCGGGACGCTTTTCAAAAAGTTTTTTATCAATTAAAAAATACTCCTGCTCGGGTCCTGCGGTGGTGCGAACACTCGCCACATCGTCCATACCGAAAAGTTTAACTATGCGAAGTGCCTGCTTTGAAACAGCATCCATACTGCGAAGAAGCGGTGTTTTTTGGTCGAGCGCTTCGCCGCCGTAGGAACAAAATGCCGTAGGAATACAAAGTGTGTTTTCCTTTACAAAAGCGAAAGAACTCGGGTCCCACGCCGTATATCCTCTCGCCTCAAAGGTGGCACGGAGACCGCCTGACGGAAACGAAGATGCGTCAGGCTCGCCTTTTATCAGTTCTTTGCCCGAAAAGTCCATTATTATTTTCCCGTCGGAAGTGGGAGCAATAAAACTATCGTGCTTTTCCGCCGTAATTCCCGTCATGGGCTGAAACCAATGCGTAAAGTGCGTTGCGCCTTTTTCTATCGCCCATTCTTTCATAATACCCGCAACGGTATCGGCTATTGAATTATCTATGCTTTTCCCCGAAATAATTGCATCGTGCAAAAGAGTATATGTTTCCTTTGGCAGACGCTCTTTCATTACGGCATCGCCGAAGACATTATCTCCGAAAATTTCGCTTATGTTTTTACTCAAAAAAACCCCTCCGAAAGTCAAATGTAAATGCTAATCAAATTATACGCCGATTTTTTTCTTTGTCAATTTACAAAATAAAAGCAACACAAACTTAACAATTTTCCGAAGTTTTCTTGAATAGTTTAACATATAGACGATTTTACTTAATATTATTAGGTTATGATGTTGATATTGCCTGCCATTTCTTTCAGATAGTTAACCCAATAAAAACAGTCAGCAACCGAAAGTTGCGTGCTGTCGCAGTTTTCGGTTATATAAATCAAATCGCTCCTTGTAAGTCCGTTTTGCGATATTGTATCAAAAGCCGACTTTAAAATTTTATACTTCAAAAGCCGGTCGGAGTTGCTTCCGAGTTTCTCAACTACGCCCATTCCGGTCAGGCGCTCTTTAACTCCGTCTTCCTCGAATTCGACTCCGCCTATTCGGTCAATAAGTCCGGAAAGCAGGGAATAGTCGGCATAGATATTATAGTCTACCGAATATCCCATATATTCCTTTTCGATTTCCTCCGTGTCCTCAATCGGAATTGCGGTTATGCCTTTTTTGAGAAAATCAAGATAAAAAATCATTCCGCTTTTATCGGGCATTGCCACAAGTATTCCGCAGTTCTGCGGCTCGGGAGCCGTGTATGGCTCGTCCTGTTTTTCTTTTGAAACACTGCCTGTTTTTGTTTTGTTTTCGATATGGTTTGTGAGATACGCATATGAGCCTCCGATAAATACGACCGCACAAATAACGAATGCAAGTGCTCCTTTTAATATACCTTTCATAAAAAATCACCCATTTTGTATTTTTAAACAAAACGGGTGATTTATTCTTATATTTATTACTTTATTTGTTTATTTAAGTTCAACCACCGTAACTCCCGATTCTCCCTCACCGAAAACGCCGAGTCTGAATGACGCAACCGATTTATGACCTTTTAAATATCCCTGAACGGCTTTGCGAAGCACTCCCGTCCCCTTTCCGTGAATTACCGTTACGGTATTTATACCCATTAAAACGGCACTGTCTATATAGCGGTCAAGGTCAATAATCGCTTCGTCGCTCGCCATTCCCCGAAGGTCGATTTCGCCTGCAACGGAACGCTCCGCCCTCGATTTGACACCCGTAACATTACGGGTTTTCGGAATTTCCTTTTTGCCGTTGCTCTTTTTTATCAACAGTTCATCAAACTTAACCCACATTTTCATCGAGCCCGAAGAAACCTGCGCACGCTTCTTTTTTTCGTCAACCTCCAAAACGGTTGCTTCTTTATTTATGGATGCGATGATTACGGTTTCGTTTCTTTTTGGCACGCCGCTTATTTTTTCGCCCGTTACGGCATTTTCTATCGGGTCGGCTTTTTCTTCCAACTCGTTTATTGATTTTTTATAGAGTTTTCTTGCCCGTTCTATGTTGTCGGCGGCATTTTCCGCATTCAAATTTTTCTTTATTTCTTCAAGTTCATTTAAAAGCATCGCCGAGCGATTGCGTGCATCGTCTACAATAACCGATGCTTTTTGGCGGCTTTCGTCAACAATTTTTTGTTTTGCAAGATTTAATTCATGTTCTATATTATCATAGCGCTTTTTGGAAGCCTCGATTTCGGACTTCATTCTTTGCGCCGCTATGCGCTCCTCCTCTGCTTTTTTGCGCTCTGCTTCGAGTTCGCTTGCAAGCCTTTCAAACCTGATGTCTTCTTCGGTCAACTGACCTTTTGCGATTTCTATAACCGTTTTATCGAGTCCTAATTTTTCGGATATTGCAAAAGCATTTGAAGAACCGGGAACACCGACTATAAGGCGGTATGTAGGACGGAGGGTTTCAACATCAAACTCACACGCCGCATTTTCAACTCTATACGAATCAAGTGCGTATACTTTAAGTTCCGGATAGTGTGTAGTGGCAACGATTTTTGCACCGCTGTCCGACAAATTCATTAAAATCGACTTTGCAAGTGCAGCACCCTCGACAGGGTCGGTCCCTGCGCACAACTCGTCAAGCAGCACAAGCGAATTACCGTCGGCGCCATTTAGTATTGATATGATGTTTACCATATGCGAAGAAAAAGTGGAAAGCGACTGTTCTATCGACTGCTCATCGCCTATATCGGCAAAAATTTTATTGAATACGGCTATTTTGCTTCCGTCGTCAACCGGAATCATAAGTCCGCACATCGTCATAAGGCAGAAAAGTCCCACCGTTTTGAGTGTTACGGTTTTTCCGCCCGTGTTAGGCCCCGTTATAACAAGGGTATCATATTCTTTGCCGACACCCACCGTTACAGGCACAGCCTTTCTCCCGTTTATAAGCGGATGTCTTGCTCTCTTTAAATAGACCTCGCCGTCTTTGTTAAGTTCGGGCACATTTCCGCCGATTTTAAAGGCATATCTCGCCTTTGCGAAAATAAGGTCAAGCGACAAAACCGCATTAAGCGATTTTTCTATTGTGTCGCAAAATTCGTTGATTTCAAGCGAAAGTTCCTCTAAAATGCGGTGAATTTCGTCCTGCTCCTTTATTTCGAGCACACGCATTTCGTTGTTCGCCTCTACAACGCTCATAGGCTCTATAAACACGGTAGACCCCGTAGACGAAGTATCGTGAACTATTCCGCTTACATTACCCTTATGCTCAATTTTTACGGGAACAACATATCTTCCGTCACGCTGGGTTACTATTGCGTCCTGCAAATATTTGGTCATAGGTCCCCTGACGATTTTATCAAGTATATCCTTGACCTTCAAAGAACAGGCAGATTTCTTTCTTCTTATATCGTAAAGTGTGCTTGACGCATTATCGTAAATTTCCTCTTCCGACTTAATAATCGAATTTATTTTGTCCTCAAGGTGTTTATTCGGAAAAAGATTTTCAAAATACTTATCTATAAGCAATTCTCCGCTTCCCGAAGAATTATTCCGCCACTCTTTGGCATTTCTTATAACACGAAGCAGGTCGGCAACCGAAAGTATCTCCCTTACAGAAAGTGTTGAGCCGAGTTTGCACCTCTCAAGAACTCCCGGTATGTCTTCGTTTGCATAAAAAGACGGTGCCGAAAATCTCGACATCAAAATATGCGCGTTTTCGGTTTCCGAAAGCAAGGTCTTTACCGTTTCAAAATCGTTTGACGGAGTAAGATTTAAAATATTCTGTTTTGTGCGCTCGGAGAGTGCTTCGTTTGAAAGTCTTAAAAGCACTTCGTCAAGTTCAAGCGTTTTGGTATGCTTTTTAAAATTAAACTCCATTTGATTTTCCTCATTTAATACCGTTTAAAAATTCAAGTGCTTTAAATTTTCGGTCGGTTTGATATACTATGTATTTTTCGGTTATATCGGAAAGCGTCTTTGCATCGGCTTTCGGAATATCAAAAGAATACAGCGACGCAAATTTTGAATATACAATATGCCTCATCGCAGTAACAAGTGTGCTGTTTAAAGGAATATTTTTACTTTCTTTGTTACATTTTCCGCAAAAAAGCATTCCGTTTTCAAGGTTAAAATACATTATGCCGTCTTCAAACGCACCGCACTCTTCGCAAGCAACAAGATTGGGACAAAACCCCGAAATTGCGGCTATGCGGAGTTCGGTTATCGCCTTAATAAGAAACGGCTCTTTTGCGTTTTCGGTTAAAAAATAAAGGGAATTTAAAATAAGTCTCAAAAACTCCCCTTCGCTCGCTTCGTGAGGCTCGAAAACAAGACAAAGTTCACAAAAATACTGTGATATTGCAAGTGTTTCAATATCGTTGTTCCTGCCGAAAAAAAGTTTTATTGGGGTTGCCTCTGTTACCCTGTATGTATCGCCTTTTTTGGAAAGGCTCATATTTGAATATGACAAAAGTCCCGTTCCGCTTGCACGCTTTGACTTAATACTGTTTGCGCCCGAAGCATAGGCTTTTATTATTCCGTTATCCTTTGTAAGCACCGTAATCAGTCGGTCGGCTTCCCCTATTTTCGTTTCTTTTATCACAAGTCCGTCGATTACCGTTTTCATTCAGGGTGTCCGTCTCCTCGTCACGCTTATTTGCAAAATTTATATAGTCCTGCGGTTTTCCGCTTATTAAAAATTTAAGCCAATACTCATTTTTGTTCATAACATCTCTTCCTTACAAAAATACCTTTTGCAAAAAAGTTATGAAATATTATTGGAAATAAAAGTTAAATATTATCTGTGTCAAGTCCCAAAGCGTGAATCATACCTCGGTTATTCCGCCAACCCTCTTTAACCTTTATCCAAATTTTAAGATTGGCCTTTATTCCGAAAAATCTCTCAATATCCGTTCTCGCAAGTGAGCCTATTTTTTTTAGTGTTGCTCCCGACCTGCCGATAATTATACCCTTGTGTGAGTCTTTCTCGCAAAATACGGTCGCCTCGACCTCCAAAATCGGCTCGCCCTCTTTGGTATCACGCTCATAAAATTTGTCTATATCAACGGCTATTCCGTGCGGAATTTCCTTTGAAAGACATCTGAGCAGTTTTTCTCTTATGATTTCCGCCACCATCACTTTTTCGGACTGGTCGGTTACCTCGTCATCAGGAAAAAAGTGAGGCGACTCTTTTTTGAATTTATCAATTTCTTTTATAAGAAGTTCCGTTCCATTGCCCGTTTTTGCCGAAAGCGGAACAACCGCACCAAACTCGTAAAGCGCCGAATAAAGTGTGATTATATCTAAAATTTCTTCCTTTTTTTCCACAAGGTCAATTTTATTTATGACAAGTATTGCAGGCAGTTTCTTTGTCTTTAATTTTTCGATAAGTTCGAGTTCAGCCGCAGGAATATTATCCTTGTCTACCGTAAAATGCGGTTTTGCGTCTATGACAAGCAACGCCACATCAACATCGGCAAGACCGCCGTCTACCGCCCTCATCATATTTTCACCCAAAACATTTTTGGGCTTATGAAAACCCGGTGTGTCAATAAACACAAACTGCGTTTCGTCCTTTGTGAGCACACCCATTATACGCGTTCTCGTGGTTTGAGGCTTGCTTGAAACGATTGCTACTTTTTGACCGAGCAGTTTATTTACAAGTGAAGATTTGCCGACATTCGACCTGCCGACAACGGTTACAAATACTGATTTTTCGCTCATAAGTTCCCCTTTTTATTTGCTTTTATTTAACCGAAAGTCCCATTTTTTCTAAAATTACATCTTGCTTTTTGCGCATTTCTTTTTCTTCGCGCTCATTGTTAACATGGTCATATCCGAGCAAGTGAAGCATAGAATGAACCGTTAAAAATGCGATTTCTCTCTCTATTCCGTGCCCGTATAAATCGGCTTGGTATTTTGCGTGGTCTACCGAAATCACAACATCGCCGAGCATAAGTGCATCGTTTTCGGGATTTTTATCGTAAATTCCGTCTTCGCCGAGGGGAAAAGACAAAACATCGGTAGACTTATCTAAATTTCTGAACTGACAATTTAATTCTTTTATCTCACGGTCGTCAACAAATGTTACATCAACCTGTGCGTCAAATTGAAAATTTTCTTCGCTTAACACCGCTTTGCAGGCTTTCCTCACAAGCGCACGGACATTTTGCGGAAGTTTTTCCGCCTTATATTTATTTGTGATATTTACTTTAACGGTCATTTCTTTGTCCGTCCTTTTCATAGGCTTTGATTATATCCTGCACCAAACGGTGTCTTACCACATCCTTTGCGGTAAGGTGAACTGTCTCTATGCCCTCTATATTTTTAAGAATTGATACCGCTTGTTTAAGTCCCGATTTTTTGCCGTCAGGCAGGTCTATTTGAGTAATATCTCCCGTAACCACTATTTTTGAATTGAATCCGAGTCTTGTCAGAAACATTTTCATCTGCTCTTTTGTGGTGTTTTGCGCCTCGTCAAGAATGATAAAACTGTCGTCAAGCGTTCTTCCTCTCATATACGCAAGCGGTGCAACCTCTATATCTCCGCGTTCGTGGCAACGGTTGAAGTTTTCAGCCCCCATCATATCAAAAAGCGCATCATATAAAGGTCTTAAATACGGGTCTATCTTGCTTTGCAGATCACCCGGCAGGAAACCAAGCTTTTCACCGGCTTCAATGGCCGGTCTTGTAAGAATGATACGATTAACTTCATTATTCTTAAAAGCTGTGATCGCCATTGCCATTGCCAGATATGTTTTACCTGTACCGGCCGGACCGACACCGAAGACGATCATCTTCTCTCGTATGTTCTGAATATA
>JAZUHF010000067.1:0-4651 GCA_045641585.1 Acutalibacteraceae bacterium | reverse complement strand
TGAAGCAGTAATTCCAATAATCGGCTTTTGAGTATATATCCAGGGTTTTTACATACTCTTTGGCTTCGGCAACGGTTTTGCAGTGCTCGGCGATGTAACGAGGCAGTTCAAACATATGCACTCTTCGCTCGCCGTCGGGATTGGTACCTTTTAATGAAAATTGATCGTTTCCGGCAAAATCACACTCGGCATGTCGCATATTTACTTCGATGTGAAGCCCTTGGTCATTCATTACATCATCGCAAAGAAACGGAAGAATGTTTTTGAACTCATCGCTGATGCCCTTTTCTTTGACTTCGCCGTAAAACGGAGCGTAATCACGGAATGTAAATGCAAGCCCGACCGTCTTATATCGGTCTTCGCTTGCGTTTGTTCTGACGATATAGGCGGGCTTATCCGCTATGTTTAAGTCCATATTCCTGCCGACGACGCGGTGCCCGTCGGAAAACTCCTTTGTGACCGCTGTACATCCGCCGCCCCAATTATCATTGTTGTCTGCCCAGAACTTGTCGCCGGCATCGTAATTAACGCGGTCATAGTTCACTTCAAAAACACGGCTGTCTTTCGCAATTTCGGTAATTTTTGTAAAGCTTTCCTGTTTTTGCGCTTGCGGCTCTTCTTTGCTGTTGCAACCCAAAAGCGTCATAACAAGTAGAATGCATATTAAAACCGAACATATCTGTTTGAATTTCATGTTTTTCCTTTTCCTTTCTATCGGTGCTCTTGATTTGCATAGTTTTTTAACTTATGCACTTTATTTATTGTAGCAAAATTTAATATAAAAGTAAATAGAAAATAATTTCCAGGTCTTTTGATTGAAAAAATTGATTAGGTTAATAATTCAGACATTTACAATGTAAAAAAATAGTGTTCCGTTTATAAAGCAAACTGCATTTACCATAAATATCCAATAAGACGACCCCGCTCTGATGGCACTGACAAAAACCGAACAATTAATTGTATCGCTTATAGGTTTTGGCGACAGAAAAGGCATAAAATATTTTTTGAAATATGTTCCTTAAAATCGCATTTCAGGAATAAAATGTTCAATATTATTGAAAAATAGTATTGATATTATTCCCAAAATCGTGTATGATGTTAATGAAAAATAAAGCGAGGTGTCAAAATGGAATATATTAAAGTATCTGCTGCGGCAGAAAAATGGGGAATCTCGGCACGGAGGGTGCGTATTTTGTGTGCGGAGGATAAAATCCCCGGTGTTATTAAAAAAGGAAAGCTTTATATGATTCCCGAAAATGCCGAAAAACCTATTGACGGCAGAATTGCCCGTGCAGGACTTTTGGCAGTTATTGAGGAGAAAAAGAAAAAATTGCAGAGTCTTCGTCCGTTGACACCGGGCGAGGTGGCACGGCTTCGAGAAGAATTTATGGTGGATTTCACCTATAATTCCAATGCCATTGAGGGCAATACCCTGACGCTCAAAGAAACCGCTATGGTGTTGGAGGGTATGACCATTGACCAAAACCCGCTCAAGGACCACTTGGAGGCGGTGGGGCATAAGGATGCCTTTTTATATGTGGAGGATATTGCAAATAAGAACACTGCTCTGACCGATAGCGTTATTAAAAACATTCACTCTCTTGTTCTTATGAATCAACCCGAGGATAAGGGTGTTTTTCGCCGCATCCCCGTAAAAATTATGGGAGCATACACAGAGCCCGTGCAGCCGTATCTCATTGAGCCGAAAATCACCGAACTGCTCTTAGTAAATGAAGAACGCAAAACCACTATGAACCCGATTGAACGAATTGCCCGTTTTCACTTGGAGTTTGAGGGTATCCACCCCTTTATCGATGGCAACGGCAGAACGGGACGACTGCTAATGAATTTGGATTTGATTCAGAATGGTTATCCGCCGATCAATGTAAAATTTACCGACCGCAAACGCTATTATGACGCATTCGATGCCTTTTACCGTGACGGCAACGGGGGTAAAATGACCGAACTTATTTCCGAATATGTAGACAAACGACTGGATGAGTATTTGAAAGTGTTAAGTTAGCATTCCTCACCGCATATTTGTTTTTGCTGCGGAAAAGAAAAAGCCAAACCGTAAATTAAAATTACATATTATATAAAGATGCCGCCCTTTCGGACGGCAATTATCTTTTATCATTATTTCTTATTTGCTAATCTTTCTGCCATATTAATCAACGCAGATAAATCATCGTCGGATATAGTTTTTGCTAAATCATATAAATGTTTTACCTGTTCCGTATTTTTCAAATCTTCATCAAAAAATTCTTTTGGTGTTATACCTAAATAATCGCAAATATACAAAAATTCACTCATTGATGGCAGTGCTTTTCCCGAAGTAATACTTCTTATATAACTATTGCTATGACCCAAATCAAGGCTCATACGGTATTCAGATACATTTTTCTTTAATCGAAGTTCGGTTATTCTTTCTGCAATATATTTCTCTTTCACAAATGAATCACCTCTAAATATTATTTTACAATAATTAAATCGTTAATCAGCGAAATACAATTTTCAATTTTTGCCGATTTTAATTGATATACAACGATACAATCGCTATAATTAGAATTAAATAAGCGATTGGAGCGTTGAAAATGGAAAATTCAGTTTGTTTTATCGGTCACAGAAAAATCAATGACACACCCGAACTGCGAGAACGGTTGCAGAGCATTTTGCAAGAACTAATTAAGAATGGCACAACAAACTTTATTTTCGGCGACCATTCAGCATTTGACAGTTTGTGCTATGAATTGGTGACGGGATTAAAAGAAAAATACCCCGAAATAGGGCGGATAAACTTCCGCAAGACCTACGAGGATACTGACGATTATACTATGCAATTTTTAATTAAAGGATACGAGGAAAGCATTTGCCCAAAAGGTGTCGGAAGTGCAGGCAGGGCAAGTTATGTTGAACGCAATCAGGCGATGATTCGTGAAAGTAATGTTTGTATCTTTTACTATGATGAAAACTATCAGCCGAGCCGCCGAAGAACCAGCCGCCACGACCTTACCGACTACCGACCCAAAAGCGGCACCGCCCTTGCCTATTCCTATGCAAAGAGTAAAAAGAAAACAATAATAAATTGCTTCTGCTGAATTTTTGCTATCAAATAATAATTAGATTTTTTCTATGTGACAAACGGTGAACCTAATAACTACAAATTTGATGTAACAAGCGATGAACCATTTGTGGAATAATTTGTAGAACAGAATGTGTAATAATTTGTGGAATAGATTTTAATTATCAAAAAAGAGCCAAACGCAAAAAGAACGTTTTTGAAATGTTGTCGGCCCCTTAAAGGGTAATTATTGATTATATTTATTTTTTTCATCATAAACGCTCTTGAACGACACAACCTTTGCTCTAAACGAACTTTTTTCCGGCTCAAATCGTTAAATCGTATGATTTTCCTTTAAAATATGACCAATTTCAAAATTCTTTAATTATTTTTTTCTTTTCGATATGAAGAAGATTTCGGGAGTTTTTTTGCGTGAAAAACTATCTCTTTGAAAAGCCTTTCTTTTGCAAAAAAATTATCGTTAGAAATCATTTGAAATTTGTATTCTTTTATATTTGATTTTCTAACGATAATCTGTCATTTTTATATGACAAAAAATAAAAATCATATTGAGGTTAACAAGAGGGTGTTGAGTCCTTGTTTTTCTCTAAAGATAAGTTTCGGTCTTTCGAAACGAAAGTTTTGCCTTAAATTAATCTCCCCTTAATCTAAAATTAATCTGTATGAGTCATTTCGAAATTACAGTCATATATCATTGATAAGTGACAGTAATATAAAAATTTAATCCCATAAAAGAGACGGTCTGTGTTTTAAGCACAGGCCGTTGTTCTTTTCTTGAAAATGAAAAATCACTTTTCCTATATTCCGTTTGTGAACAGTTGTATAAAAGCAAACTGTTTACGGAAAAATATAGGGTAGGCGAGATTAGAACTACATTACGCCAAAGCGGGCAAAATTTCCGCCTTTTCTTATCTCGTCACTTGAAATGCTGTCGCATTGCAAAAACGAATGCGAGGCAAAAGGAAAAATATGGCGAGCCAAACCGTAACGGAGTTCTAATCACGCCTACCCAAGGAGGATTTCCAATATGAGAATTCAATACCAAGATAGTCCGACTAAACTTGTGTATATCTGGCTTAGTCGGGAGGAGGGGCAGGACAAGACATTGCTTAGTTCCCTCAAACCGCAATATGCGGCGTGGCGGGCGGACGGCTATATGCCCGTAGTGATGGAATCGGGCAAGGGCGACCTCGAACACGGGATGTACCTTTTGATGAAGCATCACTATGAGAAGATTGCAAAAAGGCAACTGTCGGGCGAAAAGTCCCTCTGATTATTCGGGATGCAGAATTGCATCCTTATACATATTAAATTTTCATTATCCTCTTGATTCTGTGAACGAAATATGATACAATATAGATGTAAAAATTAAACATAAAAATAACAACATTGACGAAATGAAAATTTTCGTCTACAAAAAATGAATCGGTGACAAATTGTCACGGTTTGAAAATGACTTTACACTGAAAACATATTACATAGGAAGAACAGCATGACCGAAAAAACTTCGTCTACAAAAAATTAAATCAAAATTTGAGGAAATATTAAGATGATTATTATTATCACAGG
>JAZUHF010000066.1:0-14087 GCA_045641585.1 Acutalibacteraceae bacterium | reverse complement strand
AAAACGACAAAATTCGACAGAATTTTGTCGTTTTTTGAATGATGTTTGCCTTCGGCAAATTATGTTGGCTTCGCCAATGATGTATGCTTCGCATATGATGTGTCTGCGGACATGGGTGGCAAACATCGCATCATTGCGAACCTCGTTTGCAACATCATTTCGGAGCATAGCGACGAAACATCATTAGCCGCAAAGCGGCGGCATCATTTTCACGAGAGTTCAACACCATCCGCCGATTTGTCGAAAATATCTTTTTCGTAGTCCAATCACAAAGCAAAAACCTATCACGCAAGTGGTAGGTTTTTGCTTTGTATTATTCATTATTCATTCTTAAATTTTAAGTATTCATTAAATCAGTCGCGATAGGAAATGACTGCAACAAATCAAAGAAATACTGAATTTAACAGTCCGCCCTCCGAAAAATCGGAGGGCGGACTTAAATATTACAGTATTATACATACAAGTCCGTTACAGCCGTCGTTTATGACACGCTCAATGGTCTCTTTTATTCTCATTCTTGCATCATCGGGCATACGGGCAAGTTTGGTATGCAACCCTTCGCCGACAAGTTCATGAAGCGATTTGCCGAAAATGTTTGAGTCCCATATCTTTTCGGGACTTTCCTCAAATTCGCTAAGCAGATACATAACAAGGTCTTCCGATTGTTTCTCACTACCTACTATCGGGCTTACTTCGGTTGTAATATCCGCCCGCATAAGGTGAATTGACGGCGCAGACGCTTTAAGACGAACGCCGTATCTTCCTCCTTGTTTTACGATTTCCGGCTCTTCAAGAGTCATTTCGCTGATATCGGGCATTACTATTCCGTAACCCGTTGCCTCTACTTCGTCGAGCGCATTTTTGATTTTTTCATATTTTTTCTTTACTTCCGACAATTCGCAGAAACACCGCATAAGTTCCTGCTCGTCTGATATTTTAAAATCTGTGCTTTCCGATAATATTTCGTAGAATAGGTTAGGATTGATTTCTATTTTAATATCGGCGCAACCGCTGCCTAAATCAACCTTGTTTACATATGCGCTTTTGGTGTTTTCGGCATTTTCAAGGATATTTGCAAAGGTGTAAACATCTTTAATTCGGCGGACATCCTTTATTGCAGATTTTATACATTCGCTCAGATTGTTTCTTAAGTTATGCGAAAGCGGTAAAGAATTTATCCATTTTGGGAAGCAAACCGAAATTTCTTTTATAGGGAATTCAAAAAGCACCTTTGAAAGAATTTCTTTTATATCGGTTTCGGAGAGCATCAGGCAGTTTACGGCAATTACCGAAACATTGTATTTTTGGGATAATTCTTCCGCCAATGCTTTTGAGGTTTCGCTTTCGGGAAATTCGCAGTTAAGCAAAACGGTAAAAGGCTTACCCGTTTTCTTAACATCTTCGATTATCCGTGCTTCCGCCTGTGCATATTCTTCTCTCGGAATATCGCTTATAGAGCCGTCGGTTGTGACTACAAGACCTATTGTTGAATGTTCGCTTATAACTTTTCCCGTGCCTATTTCTGCCGCCATATCAAAGGGAATATCGTCTTCAAACCACGGTGTTTTAACCATTCTCGGCTGTTCGTTTTCTATATAGCCGAGTGCGCTCGGCACTATGTAACCCACGCAGTCAACAAGGCGGACATTCATTGCGGCGTTGCCGTCAAAGTTTACGGTTATACCTTTTTCGGGAACAAATTTAGGCTCGGTAGTCATAATAGTTCTGCCTGACGATGACTGCGGAAGTTCATCGTTGGCGCGTTCTTTTCTGTATTCCTCGCTTATGTTCGGAATAACCATAGTTTCCATAAACTGTTTTATAAAGGTAGATTTACCCGTTCTGACGGGACCTACAACGCCTATGTAAATATCGCCACCCGTTCTTGTGGCTATGTCTTCAAAAATATTTGCATTTGCCATAAAAATACTCCCTCATATTTCATTACTACTAAATGATATGAGGGAGATTTTTTGTTTATTCATTTTTAAATAAAATAATACACCGTGTCCCAGGCAGGCAGGGAAGGAAAGTGGCGCATATAAACTTTATAATCGCTTCTTATTTTTAAAACCGCTTCGGGTATATTTATTAAATCGTCGCTTTTGTGGTAGCAGGCTATTTGCATTTTCGGTTTTTGGAGTTTTATAGTGTTTTGTGCGCCTTTTATAAAATCGAGTTCGGCGCCCTCAACATCTGCTTTAATATATGTAACTTTGTTTCCGTTTAATATACCGTCAACCGAATAAAACGCGGTTTCTTCACCGCTTTTTGACACATTTGAGCCTCTTGAGCCGTTCATATTAAAATAACCCGTTCCGCATTCGCTGTAAACCGCACCGTTAATAAGAACGGTATTTTTAATGTTTTTTACCGCATTTTCGAGTTTCCTGAATGTTTTTTTGTCGGGCTCTACGGCATAAATCTTTTTGTATTCTCCGTTTACTGCCTTTAAAAACTCAAAAACGGTGTCACCCCTGTAAGCACCTAAATCAAGATATATTTCATTTTCACTCAACTTGAAAAAAGAATTAAAAGGCTCGTCGGCGGTTACTTCGCAGTCAAAAAGATAATCAACATCACCGCTTAATTTGTATTTTACGGTGTTTTCAAATGTTTTTTTTGAAATATCGTCGCATAAAATTTCTGGTATTTTATCGTGGCGGTCTTTGTTTATGGAGTAAAATTCTTTATCAAAAAGAATATCTCCGTAGACGGGAACATCGGGAGCAAAAAACAAATGCTTTTGTTTTATTGCCTTTACATTTTCGATAACCTCGCTTCTTGATGACCCGAAACACATCAAAACGGTTAAATTTCCGTGCATTTCTTCAAGACTTTTAAGCGTAACAACAGGGAAACCGTGAAAGGTTTTGTTCTCCTTAAAAAACTCATCAGAAGAAAAGACACCGACAAATTCGATGCCCTTTTCATTTAAAACATTTATTATTTTGTCAGCACCGTTACCCATACCGTATAAAACGATATCAAACGGGGAGTCCTTCAGATTATCCCATAAATCTTTCATTTTACCGAATGTTTTCCTTTTTCGGTTTTTGAAATTGCACAGAAGAAAAATATAACACTTGCGCTGAGTATCAGCGAAGCAAATATATCGGTAAGCCAGTGAGCGCCGCAAAGGAGTCTGCCCACAATACCCACCAAAATATAAACATAACCTATTGCCGAAAGGGTAATTATAAGTTTTTTATTATCAAAAATTTTGTTTATCTCGATTATTGCAGTTGCAATAATTACGCATATAAGAAATGTATGTGACGAGGGATAGGAAGCCTCAATTTCGCCGTCCATAAGGATAGGTCTGTAATTTATTGCGACTTTTTCAAAGATGACATAAAAAATTCCCAAAATAGCGTAGATTATGCCGAGCGCATAAATATCACGGTCAATCTCAAAAAAACTTTTTCTTTTGATGAGTTGATAAGCACCGTAAGCGCCAAAACACAAACCAAATCCAATCGAGGCAATTCCCATATAGTTTGTTAGTTTGTATAAAGCCAAATTTACACCCGTAAGGGTGTGGAAGGCATTGTTTAATGAGGAAAAGCCTATATCGGTTTCGGGCACCATGAGCGAAACACCGACATCAACGATTTTAACAAGATATGTAAATCCTATAAAACACAGAAACAAAATTAAACTTAAAGTATAAGCGGTTTTCTTTTTCATAAAAATGCCTCCGAAATAATTTGCTTTGTGAAATTATACCATAAATAATATGTATTAACAAGCCTAAATTTCCACTTTAACAATTGTATTCGTATCTGTTAAGTGATATAATATAAAAAGATAAAATAAAGGGGAGTTTTTCATGGTTAAACATATTATTTTGTGGAAATTGCAAGATGAATTTTCAGAAGAAGAAAAGGAAAAAATCAAGCAAAATGCAAAAAACGGACTCGAGTCTTTATTCGGTAAAATAGAAGGTCTTGTTGACATAAAGGTGAATATAAACGGACTTTCAACCTCAAACTGCGATATGATGCTTGACAGTTTATTTGAAGATTTTGAGAGTTTAAAGCAATATTCGGTAAACGAAAATCATGTTAAAATTGCGGACACCTTTGTCCGTCCGTTTACAAAAGAACGCACCTGCCTTGATTTTGAAGTATGATTAAAACCGTAAAATCTTTTTTAAAGAATAATACGGTTTGCGCCATTGCGTTTTTCTTTGCGCTTTTAAGTTGCTTTTTCGTTACTCCTGATAAAAAGTATGTCGGATACATTGATTTTAAAACCGTCGCCTGCCTTTTTTCAACGCTTGCGGTTGTTTGTGCTTTAAGAAATATAATGTTTTTTACAATCGTTTCAAGAAAAATTGTGAGGGCAGCGGGAAATTTAAGAACACTTGCAATAATGCTTGTGGTCATAACCTTTGTAGGCTCAATGCTTATTGCAAACGATATGGCACTTATAACCTTTTTGCCGCTTGGGTATTTGGCTCTTTCGGTAACGGGGAACGAAAAATACAGCGCCTACATATTTATTCTTCAAAACATCTCGGCAAATTTAGGCGGAATGTTAACGCCGTTCGGCAATCCTCAAAATTTGTATCTTTATTCTTATTTTAATATCCCGACTGCCGAATTTACCAAAATAATGCTGCCGCCGTTTGTTTTGGCGGTTTTGATGCTCGTTGCCTGCTGTTTGCCGCTTAGTTCGCAAAAACTTACGGTAGATGAGCAGGTGGAAAAGAAACTTGATAACAGGAAAACAGCGGTCTACATACTGCTTTTCGCTTTATCTGTCCTTGCGGTATTCAGGGTTTTGCCTTATATGTTTATAACGGTGATAATAGTAATCGCACTGTTTATATTTGATAAAGAAGCACTTAAAGCGGTTGATTATCCTCTTATTTTTACCTTTGTATTTTTCTTTGTGTTTGCCGGAAATATGTCGAGAATGAATGTAGTGCATAAACTTGTTTCTTCGCTTCTTAGAAGAAGCACATTTTTGTTTTCGGTGCTTTCGTGTCAGGTGATAAGCAATGTTCCCTCGGCAATACTGCTTTCAAAGTTTACGCAAAATTACAAGGAACTTTTACTCGGAGTGAACTTGGGAGGAACGGGAACTATTATAGCCTCGCTTGCGAGTCTTATCACATTCAGCGAGTTCAAGACACTTTATCCCGAAAAAACAAAACATTATTTATTGCTTTTTGCGGGTTTGAATGTTTTGTTTTTAGGTGTTTTAACGGCAGTAACCTATATTTTCTTTATTTAATGTAATATTTAACATTTGTTTAACAATTAAAGATATATCAGTATGTATAATATACTAATATGTTATTTGATTTTGGAGGCAAAAAATGATTAAAAAATTGGCAGGGAGTATAAGGGAGTATAAACTTCCCGTTTTTCTGACTCTCTTTTTTATTTTGGCTGAAGCGGTAATAGAAAGTATTATTCCGTTTATCACGGCGAAATTAGTTGACAGTATGCAGCAAAATACCGCTACTATCGAATTTATATTGAAAACCGGAGGTGTTCTCGTCGCACTGGCAGTGGCATCTCTTTCGTGCGGCGGGATAGCAGGATATACCTGTGCGAAAGCGTCGGCAGGTTTTTCAAAAAATCTCCGCCATGATATGTTTTATAATATTCAGAATTTTTCATTCACGAATATTGATAAGTTTTCGTCATCGTCTTTAGTTACCCGTATGACCACCGATGTAAACAATGTTCAAATGTCATTTATGATGATAATAAGAATAGCATTAAGAGCACCGCTTATGCTTATCTTTTCAATTATAATGGCATTTATTATGGGCGGTAAATTGGCACTCGGATTTATTTGTATCATACCTGTTTTGGGCGGCGGACTTTTGATTATAGCAAAGTATGCAATGCCGGCGTTCAGAAGGGTTTTCAAAAAGTATGACAAACTTAATGAATCGGTAGAAGAAAATGTTCGCGGTATGCGTGTTGTAAAAGGCTTTTCCCGTGAAGACTACGAAAAGCAAAAATTTGCAAATGCTTCCGAAGATATATGTATGGACTTTACAAAAGCGGAAAAAATCGTTTCGTTAAACGGCCCTCTTATGCAGCTTTGCATTTATTTCAATATGATTTTCGTGCTTTCAATCGGCTCATATATAATAATCGGCGGAAGAAGTAATATTGCAGTCGGCGAAATTTCATCAATGCTTACATACGGTTTTCAAATTCTTATGCAACTTATGATGATTTCAATGATTTATGTTATGCTCACAATGTCTGCTGAATCGGCAAGGCGTATTGCCGAGGTGCTTGATGAAAAGCCGACCATCGAAAACCCGAAAAACCCCGTTTATGAGGTTAAAGACGGTTCGGTTGTCTTTGATAATGTAAACTTTAAGTATTCAAAACACGGCAAAGAATTTGCCCTTATGAATGTTAACCTTGAAATCAAATCGGGTATGACGGTAGGTATTATCGGCGGAACAGGTTCAAGTAAGTCAACCGTAGTTCAGCTCATTCCGAGACTTTACGATTCTACGGACGGCACTATCACGGTAGGCGGAGTAGATGTTAAAAAATACGACCTTACCGCTTTGCGTGATGCCGTGGGAATGGTGCTTCAAAAGAATGTTCTTTTTGCGGGAACTATAAAGGATAATCTTCGTTGGGGTAATGAAAATGCAACCGATGAGGAGATAATAGAGGCTTGTAAACTCGCTCAGGCGGACGAATTTGTAAATACTTTGCCCGATGGTTACGATACATATATAGAGCAGGGCGGAACTAATGTTTCGGGCGGACAGAAACAGCGTCTTTGTATTGCCCGTGCGCTTCTTAAAAAGCCTAAAATTCTGATTCTTGACGACTCTACAAGTGCGGTTGATACAAAGACCGATGCGCTCATCCAAAAGGGCTTTGCAAGTTTCATTCCCGAAACCACTAAAATCATAATCGCTCAGCGTATTTCTTCGGTTCAGAATGCAGATATGATTGTTGTTATGGATAACGGCAGAATTATAAATGTCGGCACACATGACGAACTGCTTAAAAACAGTGTTATCTACCGTGAAGTATACGAACAGCAAACGAACGGAGGTGCCGAAGAAGATGCCTAATCAAAAGTTGCCAAAAGGAATGAATACGGGCAAAAAAATCAATCTTAAGTCACTTGTCCGTGTTGTAAAACTCCTCTTTTCGTTTTATCCGAAACTTGTTACCGTAACGGGAATTTGTATTTTGATTTCTTCGGTCGTTTCGGCAATACCGGCTGTTTTCCTTCAAAAAGTAATTGATATAATCGACAGATATTTCAGAGAACATAAAGGCCATTTGAATTCGGAACTTTGGCTTGTTGCCAAGAAAGAAATAATTCCGATTCTTGTAATTTTAGCCTCAATGTATGTTGTATCAATAATTCTTATGACGGTTTATTCGCTCTTGCTTGCAAAGATTACTCAAGGGTTTTTGTCAAAAATGCGTTGCAAGATGTTCGGAATAATGCAGAATTTACCTATCAAGTATTTTGATACAAATAAACACGGCGATATTATGAGCCACTATACAAACGATATTGATACACTCCGTCAGTTAGTATCGCAGGCGCTTCCGCACTTGTTACAATCGGGAATAATTGTAGTTTCGGTTATGCTCATTATGCTTTGGTATAGTTTCTGGATGACCGTAATAGTGGTGTGCGGAGTATTTTTGATGCTTTTTGTTTCAAAGAAGATAGGCGGAGGCAGTGCGAAATACTTTATCCGTCAGCAAAAATCTGTGGGTATAACCGAGGGTTATATCCAAGAAATGATGAACGGTCAAAAAATCGTAAAGGTATTTAACCACGAGGAGAAGTCGAAAGTTCAGTTTGACAAGGTTAATGAAGAACTTTACAATGACGGTTTCCGTGCACACGCATACGCAAACTGTTTAGGACCTATAATTATGAATATCGGCAATATTCTCTATGTATTTTGTGCGATTGCCGGCGGAATTTTTATGTATACAAAACTTCCGAATGTCGGAATAGGCGCTATAGTAAGCGGTGCCTTTGTTCCGCTCACTATTTCGATAGTTGTTCCTTTCCTTAATATGACAAAGCAGTTTACTGGCAACCTCAATCAGTTATCACAGCAGATAAACTCAGTTGCTATGGCACTTGCGGGAGCAGAGAGGATTTTTGAACTCATCGACCAAAAGGCAGAGGACGACGAGGGCTATGTAACACTTGTAAATGCCGACGAAAAAGACGGTGTTATCACCGAAACCGAAAAACGCACGGGAAAGTGGGCGTGGAAACATCCGCACGGCGACGGAACTGTTACCTATACACCTCTTGCAGGCGATGTTGTTATGACCGATGTTGACTTTTCGTATGTTGAGGGCAAACAGGTGTTAAACGGCGTTTCGGTTTATGCAAAACCGGGACAAAAGGTTGCCTTTGTAGGTGCAACGGGTGCCGGAAAAACCACAATAACAAACCTTATAAACCGTTTTTATGACATTGAAGACGGAAAAATCAGATATGACGGAATAAACATAAATAAAATAAAGAAATCTGATTTAAGGCGTTCGCTCGGAATTGTTTTGCAGGATACAAATTTGTTTACGGGAACGGTTATGGACAATATTCGTTACGGCAGACTTGATGCTACTGATGAAGAATGTATCGAAGCGGCAAAACTTGCCGGTGCAGACGGCTTTATAACCCGTTTGCCCGAGGGATACGAAACAATGCTTAATAATAACGGTGCCAACCTTTCGCAAGGACAGCGCCAACTTATTTCAATCGCCCGTGCCGCCGTTGCAAACCCGCCCGTAATGATTCTCGATGAAGCAACATCTTCTATTGATACGAGAACAGAGGCAATAGTTCAAAAGGGAATGGATAAACTTATGGAGGGCAGGACGGTATTTGTTATTGCGCACCGCCTTTCAACCGTTAAAAATTCCGATGTAATTATGGTTCTTGATAAGGGCAGAATAATTGAGCGCGGAAGCCACGATGATTTGATAGCCCAAAAGGGAACATATTATCAACTCTACACAGGTGCTTTTGAACTCGAATAAAAAATTAAGAATGAAAAAACTCACTCAATCGAGTGAGTTTTTTTGTATCAGTTTTTAATTTTCTTTTTGATTTTTTCGTAAATTTCAACGCTTTTGAATTTGATTTTGTATTTTTGCGGATGCTCGGCAATGCGGCTGCTTTTTTTATTTACTGCACTTTCAAGTTTTGCGCCCGAACTTCCTACACAAACGGCAGGGTATATCACGCACCACCAATTATGACCTTTGCCCTCGCCTAAGATTATGTTTAAAGAATTATAATATCCTGCAGGCAGGGTAAATGTATCGTATTCTCTTGTGTTAAAAAAACATTCACCTATATTTGCAGTTGCGGTGTAATCAAAACCGTTTTCGCTTAAAACACGGTTTGCGATTTTTACGAAAGTATCGAGATTTTCTTCTGCACTGTCCTGCGCAAGTTCGAGGGTGTCGGTGTCTTTGAAAATATCTGTGCTTTCATTTAAAACCTCATCTCTTATTTTAAGTTTAACATCTTGGTCTTGAGGGGAGTCCGAATTTGCGATTATGTGAAATCTTAATATGTTGCTTCGCAAATCTTCGCACGATGCATCAAATTTTGCAAGACTTAAAACCATAGTGAATATAAGTCCGAAAAGAAGCGCTTTTTCCAAATCTTTTAATCTTTGTTTTTTCATAAAATAACCTCCGTCAACTAAAATATTGACGAAGGTTTCTTTTTTTATTCACTTATTACTTCAATACCCGTATTTTTAAAACTTGCCTTGTAAACATTGATATTCATAGATTTCAGTTTTTCGTATGCGGTGTTTAATTCATTCTCGGCATTAAATATTCCGAAAACTGAAGGTCCGCTTCCCGAAAGACCTACGGCAAGTGCACCCGTGCCTTCGAGCAGTTCTTTTTCATACTTGAAATCATAAACACTTCCGAAAGAATTAGATATGTTTTCAAAAACCTCTTTGGTGTTTCCGGCGTTTATCGCATTTACGGCAATTTCGGTTTTTGGCGGGTTTATGGGTTTGGCATCAAGTTTTTTATACATATCTGCGGTAGAAAGTTTTTCGCCCTCTTTGATTATTAAAACACCGGTATTTTCTATATTTTTAAGCGGAGTAACTTTTTCTCCTATGCCTTCAACCCTTGCCGTTCCGCCTACAATGCAAAAGGGAATATCGGCACCGATTTTACTGCCGATTTCGGTGAGTTCGCAAACGGTTAAATTTGTGCCGTAAAGTTTATTTAGTCCGACTAAAACCGAAGCGGCATCACTGCTTCCGCCGCCCATACCCGAAGATACGGGAATACAGCTTTCTATTTCTATTTTTGCACCGCCGTTTATTTTTGTGTAATCAAAAAAAGCAGCCGCCGCTTTAAAGGCTATACTGCTTTTTCCGTCTACATCGCAGCAGGAAAACTTGACGGAAATCGCATCGGATTTTGTTAATTTCACGGTATCGCAAACCGAAACCGACTGAAATACCGAGTCGATTAAGTGATAACCGTCATCACGCTTACCTGTAATATCAAGAGTGAGATTTATTTTTGCATTTGCTTTAAGAATCATCTTGTCCACCGTATTATGTAGCAAATCAGTTGTTTACACTGTGATGAAAACCGTTCGATTGAGCGGTAAGTCCCTCAAATCTGAAACCTCTTGCACGCAAACCTTCAATTATTGCGGGAAGAGCATCTACGGTTGTGGTTTTTGCCGGAGCATCGTGCATTAAAACGCAAATGCTTGACTTTCCGTTTGCGCCGTTCAGTGTGTTACTTACAAGTGTTTGAGCAGGAACACGGTTTCCGCTCGCATCGCCTGAGTCCACATTCCAGTCAAAATAAGAATATCCGATTGTCGGGAGAAGTCCCGAGATATTTGACATTATGCCGCCGCAGTAATGTTTGCTTACCAAATTACTGCTTCCGCCGGGAAAACGGACAACATTACTTTTTATACCGGTCAGAGACTGAACTTTATTCGATATTGCAAGCAAATCGTTTAAATAGGCATCGGTGCCGCAATAAATAGTGGGATAGTTGTGATTGTTTGCGTGAAGACCTATAGTGTGTCCCTCGGCTTTTATACGGGGTAAAATACTTAAATCACCGTTGCCTATAACAAAAAATGTGGCTTTGGCATTGTATCTTTTAAGTATATCGAGAATTTTAGGGGTGTTGGCAGAAGGCCCGTCGTCAAAGGTCAGGTAACAAACACCGGCAGGTGCAGGCTGCTGTGCAACCCTCGGCATAACGAGTTGAGCCACAAGGGCGTTTATTCTTGCCTGAACGGGGGTTATCTGTGATGGGGCAGATGCGGGAATGGCCTGCGGTTGCTGTTTTTGAGTCTGAGCGGCCGCTTTCCTTGCCGCCTCTTTTTTGGCGGCAAGTTCGGTCATTTGTTTTTTCAGATTTTCATTTTCCGACTTAATACTGTCAATTTCCGATTGCAATTTGCTTTCGTTTTGTTTGTCTTTTTCGATTTTTGAAGAATATTCGCTTATGGTTTCGTTTGCTTTTTTTAGTTCGGAAGACTTTTCGGATAGGCTTTGAGTCTTTACATTTATAACGATACTTAAAGCAATTATTGCACAAACGAGCAAAAAGATTACGGAAGAAAAGACGATATTACGCTTGCTTTTCAAAAATTCTTTCACAAAATTCACCCCATATCAGTAATTATAACACTATAAAATTTAAAAATCTACCTAAAAATTTTAACTTTGTGAAATTTCATCAAAAAGCGGAAAATCACGCTTTATTTTTTCACCTTTTTTACCCTGAATTTAAACTGCGCTTTCAGGTTAAATATGTTTTGAAAAAAACCGTTGATTTTATTGATAAAAAACATTGATTCTACTTGACAAATAAGCGTATATGTGCTACTATTTCTCTTATATTTTAATATTTTTTACAGTTTCAATAATAGCGTGGGGGAGTGTAGTTTTTTAAGGACTTAAAAAACTGCAATTCAAGTGATTATTTGTGTAGATTTTTTACACCGCTTTTTGTTTAATCGGTGGGGTTACTTTTTGAATTACGAGGAAGACCAATATGTCAAATTTTTCAACTGATAAGTTAAAAGAAATCGCTCTCAGAATCAAAGAAATGCGTGAAATTATCGGATTGACTGTGAGCGAAATGGCGGAGCAGACAGGCGTATCGCCCGAGGAGTATGTAAAATACGAAGAGGGTTTGATTGATTTTCCGTTTTCTTTTATACATAAATGTTCCGTTGTTTTCAATATCGGTATCAGTGATATTCTTGAGGGTAAAAGTGCCCATCTTTCCTCATATACAATAACCCGTAAAGGTCAAGGTCAGGAAACCGCCAAAGAAGACGGCATCGAAATTCAAAATTTGGCGCCGATGTTTCAAAACAAACTTTCCGAGCCTTATTTCGTGCATTACGAGTATAAAAATGAGTTGCAGGACAAGCCTATCCATCTTGTTAAACATTCCGGTCAGGAATTTGACCTTGTTTTAAACGGAAGACTTAAAATTCAGGTCGGCGATAACATTGAGTATCTGAGCGAGGGCGACAGTATTTATTACAACAGTTCTACGCCTCACGGTATGATTGCAGTTGACGGTCAAGACTGTTATTTTATAGCAGTTGTTCTTTCGGGCGACAATACTCCGCAAACCGTTTTGAACGATACATTTTTCCCGAAGAGAAATTCAAATAAAAAACTCATTATTGATTCTTATGTGAAAATCAAAGAAAATGCAAACGGAACACCGCTTTCAATTGATTTCAAAGAAGAAGATAATTTTAATTTTGCTTTTGATATTGTGGATAGGATTGCAAAAAGAGAACCTGAAAAACTTGCAATGATTCACCTTGATAAGAATAAGACTGAGCGCAGGTTTACTTTCTCGGATATGAAGAGGGGTTCTGCTCAGTGCGCTAACTATTTTAAGTCATTGGGAATTAAAAAAGGCGATAGGGTAATGCTTGTTTTAAAGCGCCATTATCAGTTCTGGTTTGCAATTTTGGGGCTTCATAAGTTGGGTGCAGTTGCAATTCCCGCAACCGCACAGCTTCAGGCACACGATTTTGAATACAGATTTAATGCGGCGGGTGTAAATACCGTTGTTTGCACTGCCGACGGCGAAACGGCAAAAGAGGTTGAGATTGCCGCCGAAAATTCTCCCACACTTGTCAATAAGATTATTGTAGGAGAAAGCCGCGAAGGTTGGCATAACTTTGACGAGGAATATAATCTGTTCAGTGCCCATTTTTACCGTGATGATAAAACTTCTTGCGGAAATGACCCGATGCTTATGTTCTTTACTTCGGGAACAACGGGTTATCCGAAAATAGCAATTCATAATTATAAATATCCGCTCGGTCATTATTTGACCGCAAAGTATTGGCACGGTGCCGAGGAGGACGGTCTTCACTTTACCATTTCCGATACGGGTTGGGGTAAGGCGCTCTGGGGTAAATTATACGGTCAGTGGATGTGCGAAAGCGCAGTATTTACATATGATTTTGACCGTTTTGCCGCGGCAGACATCTTGCCGTTATTTGCAAAGTATAAAATAACAACATTCTGCGCTCCGCCCACGATGCTTCGTATGATGGTGCGTGAGGATATTTCAAAATATGACTTTTCATCGGTTAAGCATATGACAACCGCAGGAGAGGCGTTAAACCCCGAAGTTTACAGACTTTTTGAAAAAGCAACGGGACTTCAGATTATGGAAGGCTTCGGTCAGACCGAACTTACTCTTGCAATTGCAAACCTTAACGGAAGTCCGCATAAGATAGGCTCAATGGGTAAACCCGTTCCGCTTTACGATATAGATTTGGTCGATGCGGACGGCAACCCCGTTCCTGACGGCGAGCCGGGTGAAATCGTTGTCAAAACCAAAGATAAAGTGCCCTGCGGTTTGTTTATGGGATACTATAAAAACGAAGAACAAACAAAAGCCGTTTGGCACGACGGATTTTATCATACCGGCGATACCGCCTGGCGTGATGAGGACGGATATTATTGGTATGTGGGCAGAGTTGACGATGTAATAAAATCGTCGGGCTACCGCATAGGGCCGTTTGAAATAGAGAGTGTAATTATG
>JAZUHF010000065.1:0-3536 GCA_045641585.1 Acutalibacteraceae bacterium | reverse complement strand
ATTGCGGTGTCATACTCTATATGTGCGTGTTTTGCAACCATTATAAGACAACGAAGACTTCCAAAGTATTTAAGCATCTTATTTATATCGTCAAATTGTTCTTGCCTGCAGTTTGCAAAGTATCTGCGGACAAGGTCGTGCATACCAAAACATTCAAACCCGAACCAGCCCGAAAGGGCGGTTTTTAGGCGTCTTTCGGCTCATTGTCGCGCATAGGCGACAGCCTTATGCACTTCGCTTCACCAAAATCCACACAAAAAACTGCACCTTTTGGGTCGTAGAATTTTGTAACTTGAAAGTTTTTTGTTGTGCGAGGCACAAAACGCAGTAAATCCTGACGGATTTACGAGTGTTTTAACGAAGCACAGCGGAAAATTTTTGTTCCAAAATCTGATTCGGGTTTGAATGTTTTGGTATACTCTTACGGGCAGTTCTTCGTCTTCGGGTTCAACTCCGAAAACAACTTTGGCACCCAACGAAGTAGTGCGCATAATCATATAGTGGTAATACTCAGCACCTATATCAAACAGCGGATGACCTATCGAAACATCTGCCATATCCACAAAAATCAGTTTGCCGTCCTGCACCATAATATTACCCGAATGGCAGTCAACATGCACCAAAGTCTGTCTTCTGGGAACTGCATCAATAAGACGGTAAATTGCCTTTATTTCATCGTCCGACATATACTTTTTAAGACCTGTCGCCCACTCGTGATATTTATCTACGATATCGGGAAAAGTTCCTTTGATGGCAGGTGTTGAATGAAAATGCTTTAACAGTTTATCGTATTTTTCCATAAACTCATCAAAGCGTTCGGGGTGGTCCATAAAATTTCTTGACAGTGTATCGGCATCTATAAGTTCAAACACTGTTCCGTAACTTTTTCCGCAACGGACAACATCATAAGGAATTGCGGTAGGAATACCTGCCACAAACGATTTTTTGGCACTTGCCGTTTCCTTATAAATTCTTTCAAGAGTAACCTTTTCTCCAAAGAGTTTTACAACGGTCTCACGGTCATAACGATAAACCTCCGAACTAAAACCTCTGCCGATTATCTTACAACCGTCAAGAGATAACTCACGCATTACTCTTTTGGTGTCAAACATACCCGTAAAGCCGGTCATTTCAAGAACTTCATATACTTCTCTTGAAACATTGATTATAGAAAGTTTTACCTGTTTGCCTATTTTCAGAAATACTCTGAGTCCGGCAGATGCTATGTAATTGAGTTCCTTACAATCAAGTATTACATTTTGAGCATTATCTGAATTTATTATTTCAAAAAGTTCCTTTTCTGTATCGCTTGCGGTATATGAGTCTATCCTACCAACTAAGGTTACGGTAAGCATTCCGCTTGAAAATTCTTCTTTACCTTTTTCGGGCATGGAAAAAGCACCCTTATCGGATGCTTTTACTTCTGTTGATATTTGTTGTATATCTCGTTGACTTGACAAAACATACGAACTTCGTCCGGTTCTTTTTCCGTAAACTTCCGCGTCTCCCTTAATGCTTGATATGCCGCTTTTTTGGTCTTATCACTGATATTAGCCCAAGAACCGTATTTTGTAAAATATCTGACATTTCGTTCTTCACCATATAAGCTAACAAACGAAAATAATCTTTCTTGGATTCTTCTGCTGTCAAGATTTATTCCCTTTTTTCTCAATAAATTTGAAAATTCATCAATGATTTCTTTAATCTTTTCTTCAAATTCAAATGCATTAATTATTTGAAAATCGTGTGCATTTTGCCCGGTATATTGTCTTTGAGAAACAATGAGTTTGTTTCCTATAACTTGAACGATTTTTTAGCAATCTCGGATATTTCCAAATATTTGCTTTTGGAAATATCGTCATAATATAATTTCCATTCACCTTTATGCATTTGCTGTTTATCCGACTTTTTTAATTGCTTGTTTTATAAAACTCTTTAATTTTTGTAAAAATGTAACATCCGTAATTTGAGTTCCGTAAGTTTCAATCGCTTCATTATATGCCTCTGCAATTTCTTCGTATCTGCTCTTGGCAACCCATGATTCAGGATAACGCTGATGAATTTTAAAATAGCGTTGTCTGTATTTATTGACATATTTCCTAATGTTTTTTGTTTTTTTATCGAAAACAAAATTTTCGTCTTTAAAATATTGTTCTAAATATTTATTTTTACACAAAATAAACGGACCACTGCCGGGATGAACGGGCAGAAGTGAGACATTCGCATCAATATATATTGTATTTATGTCATGTATTGAACTAACGACAGATTGATACTCATTGGCATACGAACATTTTTCAATTACAATGCATTTAGTTTCTTTTTTTGCAAAAACAAAATTATGTGCCGCACTTCCGGAAACAGATGCAACATATTCCGCACCGTTTATTTTATTGATTAGATAACTTAAAGATTCTCTTTCGGGATAGATTATTTCAAATCCATTTTTCCTAAACACTTTATCTATTTCTTTTTTTCCGAATTCTGAATAATTCCTGAATTTTGAACGGCTCAAAAAGATTTTTTTGTTCTCATTTATATTTGGTTTGCGATTAGCAATAGCAGATTCAACACATTTTTCAAAAATCTTCATTGCCGCCGGCGAATAGCAACCGAATTTTTCATGGCTTTTTTGCGGAACAATGACAGATTTGTATTTAGTGGGCTTGTCAATAAAAACTACCTTATCAGAAATCCCCAACAAATCGAAAAATTCCGTATAATTGCCGCCGAGTTCTTTGACAGTAGTTTTATTATCGCTACATAAAACATATAAATCCGCATCAATATCTTCAAATATACACCACATTCTTGCTGTTGTATCGAGCAAAAGATGCCCCCACTGCTTAATAAAGCCGCCTAAATATATAACTTTTTTATCACTTAATTCATTTTCTGTAATAATCAATTCAACATTTCTTCCAGATTCATTAGAATCAGAAATCAATTTGTTATTTTCATCAACAACTCCGCATTGACGAGATTGCTCACCTGAGTATATTGATAAATCTGGAATTATTACAGCATTATCATACCTTTGATATGTTGGCGTAACCAATTTCGATATATTTTGCATTTTTTTATACGACAATGCTTTATTTGAGCGTATATAATCGTAATTTTCCATATGTAACATAATTCCCCTTATCAAGCAGATGAATACCATCAGTTCAATTTATCATATCAAATTATAAGTTAATTTCATCCTATTGTCAATAGGGTGAGATTAAAGGTTTAAGAATAGGCTTTATATTATGTAAAACGGGACGATGCGAGCATCGTCCCGTCGGATACAGTTTATTGTGATAAATAAACTGCAAATTTCCATTCAAAGCACAAATTTCAGCCATTCATTGACTTCAGATATCCAAGAATGAGCAAGTTTTATTCTTTCGTCTAAATAGTCGCAGGATAAACCGTCAGCCGTTGAAAGTCCGTGCCAACCGTAAGGATAAATATGCAGTTCATACGGTATTTTATTATCCGACAATGCCTTTGCATATACCAAACTGTTATATACGGGAACACAGTTATCC
>JAZUHF010000064.1:0-40329 GCA_045641585.1 Acutalibacteraceae bacterium | reverse complement strand
TATGAATAAAGAAAAAGCGAGTCTATTGTTTACCGACCCTCCATACGGCACGAATACCAAAGCAATAAACGCACAAAGACAAAGAAATTCGATGTACTAAAAAACGACGACAAATTCCTTGATTTTATACCAGCATTAAAGCAATATGTAAAAGGCTTTGTAATGGTATGCACAACTTGGAAAGTGTTAGATATATGGATGCATTACTTTAAGACGCACTACGCCCTTACAAACCTTGTTGTTTGGGATAAGGGAGGGGGGGGGATAGGCGACCTTAAACATACATTTTACACCGACCACGAAATGATATTAACATCCAACAATAACGCGGAATTAACCGGAAAGCGTATCGGTTCGGTTTGGAGGGTCGGGAAAGACGATGTAAATAGTTATGTACATCCAACACAAAAACCGGTCGGGCTTTCTGCAATACCTATGGAGTCAGTAACTAACGAAGGCGACATAGTGTTAGATTGCTTCGGAGGTAGCGGTTCGACCTTAATAGCGTGTGAACAATTAAACCGCAAGGCGCGCATAATAGAACTTGACCCACATTATTGCGATGTAATACTTGCAAGGTGGGAAAAACTAACCGGCAAAAAGGCAAAACAAATTCAATTAAAATAATAATCAAATGAAACTTACACCCGAAAAAATCGCAAGCGTTGCCCAATGGGTTAGGGAAAACGGACTAACCGATTACGGGGGCGCAAGTGTCGAAATGTTATGCAAGGCAAACGACTTGAACAAATCGACTTATTACGAATGGATAAAGAAGAACAAGGAATTTTCCAACGCATTAAAAGAGGCGAAGGAATGTTTCAAGGAAAACCTCGAAGTTAAACTCGTTGCATCGCTGGCGCGTAGTGCAACGGGTTATCACTACACCAAGAAGCGCACGGAATACGGAAGCGACAAGGACGGAAAGCCAATCATCAAGAAGCAGACAATCGAGGATGTCGAAGTGCAACCAAATGTCGGTGCGTCTATATTCCTATTAACGAACATCAACCCGGACAAATGGAAGAACAAAGTGTCGAACGATGTGACGGCAGATGTTAAGGCAGAAACCAAGACGGAGGGAACATACTCGCTTAAAGATGTACCGGACGACATCATTACGGCAATGGCTGACGCGATGCAGAAGGCAGAATTTGAACGCCTCCAAAAATTGAAGTATGGCAAGGAAGAAAACGCCGAACCAGCCAACGGCGAACAATAAATGCGGAGAGTGCGCCCACGGCGCGGAAATTCGGAAACATTGCCATTTGTCAGTAAACGGCGTTTATATATGCGTAAGTTGTCCGTTCAGCAAATGGGCAAGGCTGAAAACCGAAAGGGCGTGCAATAAATTTATAAAAAGATGAAGAACCCATTAAACCCCGACGAAATAGTCAAGGAAGCGTCAAGGCGTAGGCTTGTAAACTTTGCGCGTTATGTGCAACCCGACCTTATACTCGAACCCTTCCACCTTGTTTATTATTCCGTTTTGGATATGTTCGCACACGGGAAGATTAGAAAGTTAATCATCCAGCAACCACCGCAACACGGCAAAGCAATCGAAGTCAATACGCCGGTATTAACAACGCGCGGTTGGAAAAAGCACGGAGAATTAAAAAGGGGCGACTATGTATTCGGCGACGACGGAAAGCCAAAGAAAGTATTAAACAACTTTGGTGCGTATGATTGGCACACAATGGCGGTGGCGTTTGCTGACGGCTTTTCTATCCGGTGCGCACACGAACACGAATGGAAGGTGTACGCAGACCACGACGACCACAAGGGGCGTGTAGAGGAACAAGTCGAAGCGCAACACATATTCAGCAAGCGCAACCGGAGAAACCCATACATCAAAGCCGACGCGGTGTTGCAATGCGCAGAACAAGAATTACCAATCGACCCGTATTTGCTTGGGCTATGGCTTGGCGACGGAATAAGTGCAAGCGGTAACATCATATCCGGCGAGCAAGATATTGTGTATTACAAAACTTTGCCATATTGGGGCGAAATATACCACAATAGACCGAACTATTACCGCCTACACATAACGGGCTTGTCGCGCAAATTACGCCAAAATAACCTTATACATAACAAGCACATCCCGATGCAGTACATTCTATCGAGTGAGGCGCAACGCTGGGAATTGTTACGAGGCTTAATGGATACGGACGGGTATTGCGACCAAAGGGGCAATTGCGAATTTGCGCAGATGGACAATTGCCTTGCGTATGATGTGTTCGTGTTGTTGCGTACGCTTGGTATAAAGGCGCACATCAAGAAATATGACGCAATGTTGAACGGCAAGCATTGCGGTAAGAAAGTAAGAATATCGTTTAACCCCGACAAGACGCAAAAGGTGTTCAATATGCCACGAAAGCAAGAACGCCTAACCAACAAAACGCAAGGCGATAGGGCAGACAAAAAGCGGTTTTTCATTACTAACGTGACACCGCAACCAAATTGCATTGTTAATTGCGTCGAAGTCGAAGGCGGTATGTACCTTGTCGGGCGAGAACTTGTACCGACGCACAATAGCGAGGGAAGTTCGCGAAAGTTACCGGCGTTTATGTTGGGTTTGAACCCTAACGCCAAAATTTGCATCGGCTCATATTCGGCAACAATCGCGCAAGACTTCAACCGCGATGTGCAACGCATCATCGACACGAAAGAATACCGCGACTTGTTTCCGGAAACCTACCTCAACGGCTCAAATGTTGTTACAATATCTTCGTCGTATCTTCGCAATTCTAATGTTATCGAAATGGTAGGACATAAAGGGTCGCTTCGTGTTGTCGGTCGTGGCGGTGCATTAACAAGTAAGTCGGTCGATATTTCCATATTGGACGATGTTTACAAGGACTATGCAGAAGGCAACTCGCCAATCGTTCGCGAGGCTTCGTGGAAATGGTACACGACCGTCGTTCGCACCCGTTTGCATAACAATTCGCAAGAGTTAATCGTGTTTACACGCTGGAACGACGACGACCTTATCGGTAGGCTTGAAAAGTCGGGCGAAACAATCATCGACGCGAAATGCTGGGCAGACTTGGAGAGCATACCGCGCAATGCGTGGGTACGCATAAACTTCGAAGCGTTGAAAACCGGAGAGCCGACCGAACTTGACCCACGCGAGAAAGGCGAGGCGTTGTGGAATAGCCGACACTCCAAGGAAAAGTTAGAAGCGCAGAAAGCACTCGACCCCGTACAATTCAATTGCTTGTACCAAGGAAACCCCGGAAGCGCAGAAGGTCGCCTTTATCAGCCGTTCAAGACTTGGACGAATAAGGAAGATTTCGGGCAATACATTCGAAGCGGTTGTTATGTGGATGTAGCCGACGAGGGCAACGATATGTTATTCGGTGCAACCTACGACATTTATAAAAGCAACAACCAAATTTGGGATGAAAGGAAACGCCGGTTCGTGCCGTTGCTATTTGCGCTCATTACCGATATAGAACTAACCGAAGAAAACACGGATGTAACAACGATTACTATTCCGGCAATGATAAACCGGAACGGAACACAAAAGGCGTGGATAGAAAGCAACAACGGCGGTGCGTTGTTTGAAAAGACTATCAAAGCCAAGGTGCGCGCATTAACTACGCCGTTCTATCAGTCGGGAAACAAGGAAAGCCGTATTATTACCGCGTCGGCAATGGTAAACCAACAAATCGTTTTTCCGTTCGGTTGGGAAACACGATACCCAAAGGCATACGCACATATTACGAACTTCTTGCGCGACTTCGGAGCAAACAAACACGACGACCCCGAGGACGGAATAACCGGCATTTATGAAAAGGAACTTGCCGACGGCAATATTTCGCCATATTCGCACGCAAATCGTGGCGTTAGGGTATTATGAACTAACGACGAAAGAAAACGCCGTGACGGGCAAATTTCGCGAAAATAACGCCCAAAAATGCAATAAAGTACAAAAATAATGCAAAAAATTGCGTATGTAATTAGAAAATGACTATATTTGCCGTCGAAAACGGCAGAGGGTTAGCCATAATATATTATTCATTAACTCAAAAACACAAAATTTTATGTTTACTTGTCAATGTCCGCTCGGCGCATCACTTCCAACAATTCCAAATTCGGGATGTGGCGAAACATTCGGACAAATTCAAAAAATCATCTTCCAGCGTCTTACAAAGGCAGACGGAAGCAAAAACTCATTCACTACAACAAACGACATCAAGAAACTTGCGTCGTGGTCTACACTCCTAACCGCAACCGACGGCACAAAGGTAGTTGTATCGCCTTATGTACAAGCACCAGCAAACGAAGCCGGCGCGCCAATCACTTTTGGCGGTGGCAATGAAACGCTCGGCGGTGTCGAGGAAATCATCGGTCGCGAACCTTCGGTATTTACCGCGGTTATGCGCAAAATTCCGCAGAATGTTATCAAGGCTATGAAGGACTTGCAATGCGAGTCGTGGGGCGACAACCTCGGTGTTTACCTTGTAGACGATAGCGGAAGAATTGAAGGTATCGCCGGAAGTACAACCGGCACATATTACCCAATTCCTATCCGTTCGCTTTTCATCGGCGACAAGTCGCACGGCGGTTATGAAGCACCGGACTCGAACAACATCCAATTCGCTTTCCTCCCAAATTATAGCGACGACCTTGCTATTGTTACTCCAGAGTTCAACCCACTAACCGACCTCGTTGTAACTAACTAAACGGCTATGGCTGGAAAGACTACACAAGTAACGCTCGTTCGTACTGACACGGGCGTTACTCAAACTTTCGAAATTTCTCACGCCGAACGCATCCTTGCAATGCGAAACAACGGCGGTTGGGAATTACCGGAAAATTCAAAATACACTTACGACAAGCAAAATGGTATTAGCATACGAAGAAATAATAAAGAAGGTAACGGAGCAAAGGAAACGCGCCACGATTAGCCGTGCAATCACGCACCAAAATCGTGTCAAGTTCCACGCTCAAACGGCACTTACACCTATTATGTGCCAGCCTATGACGGACTTTCTTTCGTGGGTTGGTACGCTCATACCAAACGACAAATTTAAGATATTCAAGGCATTATTCCGTTATCCCGTCAAAACTAACGAGGTAACGGGTATTTGCTTCGATAAACTTTCGAGGGTTTTCGACGGACGCAACCCGGCGTTTAACTATCAGTTTATGACGACCGAAGAGCGCGACGATTGGGAATACTACCGCCAAGAAATACTCAAAGAACCTACAATTTGGCAAACCAAAGGTTGGGAGATTTTCAAAACTGAATTTAACTCCGTCTTGGTGGTGGATATGCCAATCGAAAACGACCCAAGCGACAAACGCCCACAACCTTACTTCTATTGGCTGGGAATTGAGAGTGTTATCGACTTCGAAGTCAATGCACGCACCGGCAATATGGAGTATATAATCTTCAAGCAAGGCGACGACCGCATCGCGGTTATTGACGACGCAAGTTATAGGATATTCGCCAAGAACCAAGCAAACAACATCGGCGAATTGTTGAAGGAAGCACCACACGGACTTGGTTACGCTCCGGCGCGTTTCTTTTGGGATGTTCCTATGAACCTATCCGAACCGGATATTAAGGAAAGCCCATTGTCGAAACAACTCGAAGCCCTCGATTGGTTCTTGTTCTTCCACATCAGCAAGCGACACCTCGACTTATACGGGGCGTATCCTATTTATAGCGGTTACGAGCAAAGTTGCGATTATAGCAATAGCGAAAACGGAGATTATTGCGACGGCGGTTTCTTGAAGGACAAACAAGGTTTCTATCGCCTTGACACCGCCGGTTTGTTGTGCCGGTGTCCTAAATGTGGCGACAAGCGCATCGCCGGCGTTGGTTCGTTCGTAGAAGTTCCCGTACCGGTTGAAGGACAACCCGACCTTCGAAACCCCGTGCAAATGCTTTCAGTTGATACGGCAAGTTTGCAGTACAATGTCAGCGAAGAAAACCGCCTAAAGGACAACATCATCACGGCAACGATAGGCGTTGATAACGACATCATCAGTTCGCAAGCGTTGAACGAAAAACAAGTCGAGGCAAACTTCGAAAGTCAAAGCACAATACTAAACCGCATTAAAAAGGGCTTCGAAACCGCACAACAATTTGTCGATGAAACAATTTGTCGCCTTCGCTACGGCAACGCCTTCGTAAGTGCAAAGATTAACTACGGCACGGAATTTTATACGCTCAACGCTACCGAATTGCGCCAGCGTTACGCAAAGGCAAAGGAGAACGGGGCAAGCGAGGCAGAATTGGACGCGCTCCTTACGCAGACAATCGAAACCGAATACCGCAATAACCCGTTGCAACTGCAAAGAATGTTAATCCTTGCAGACCTTGAACCAATGCGCCACTTATCGCGCAAAGAGGTTATGGAACTATACGACAAACAATTGGTCGATGAACAAACAATGCGCATTAAACTTGACTTCGCCAACCTTATACGAAGGTTTGAGCGCGAAAATACAAATGTGCTGGAGTTCGGGAACGCAATTGCTTACGATAAAAAGATTTCAATTATTAACCAAAAACTAAAAGACTATGTTAGTTAAATTAGAGGACGGACGCAAGAAGGATGTACCGGTAACACAAGTTACCAAGGAGAACTACATTTGCGACGAAAACGAAAAGCACCTTTATCATTGTATTATCGAGGTGCGCAAGTTCAACCCGGAAACCGGCGAACGCCTATCAATTCCACGCGTGCAGAAGTTCGGCAAAAAGACATTCGAGAACGGCGTAGCGGACAACCTCCGCAAGCAAGGTTACTCGATTACAATCTTGCACGAACCAATCATCGAAAGCGAAGCAGAAAAGCAGAAGCGACTTGCAGAAGCAGAAGCAGAACGCATCGCGATGTTTGAGGCAGAAAAGCAGAAGGCAATCGCGGAAGCCGTAGCCAAGGCACTTGCAGAAGCAGAAGCCGAAAAGCAGAAGGCAATCGAGGAAGCCGTAGCGGAAGCCACAAAGAAAAAGGGCAAGAAGGCAGAAACCGCCGAAACAAGCGCACCAAGCGACGAAAAGTAACGCCGTGGTAGTTTGTACCAAAAAGAATAGAAAACGCCATATACGGCAAATATTAACAAAATAACTAAAATTAAAAGAATATGCCAAACATTGCACAACAAGATTATGTCGTAATGAGAGTAAATAGCGACCAAGACGACCAAGTACACTTGACGGAGGAACAAAAAGCCCAAATACGCCGAATGTTCCTTCGAAACACAATCTTCGACCTTGTAATTGAATGGTACGACACCGACTTAGGAAAAATCCGTAGAAAAGACAAGGTTAAATCCGTAGAATGTGACTACGGACTACAAATCGATTTCTACGGAGGAGGGTTTGTTGGATTTGTCGATTGTGGCGAATTTACTCCCGAAGATTACCAAGACACAATACCAGCGGACGAGTAACTTATGGCAACGATAGCAAACCAAAGTAACATTGTAATCGTAACACCAAACGAATATAGTTTCCACGATGAGGAAGCGAAGCAGAAATTGCGCCGTGCTTTCCTCCGTGGAACACTATACGATTACATTGTAAGATTTGACGATATGCCAGCGACCGGCAAGACATACAACGAGGGTCGCGTCGTATCGCATCAGTATTACGAGGACGGGGAAACCGGCGTGGGCTACCTCGTTGTATTTGCACATTCCGGAATGGAACTAAAGCAACTCGATTGCGGAGAAATCAAGCCGGAAGATTACACCGACGAAATGTCAAACAACTAAAACAAATAACAAACCAAATTCAAAGGGTTAGAATTATGGCACTAACAAGAGAAATCATCACGGCAAACGCCGAACTTTCGGGCTTAACCGAAGCACAAATTAACGCAATTACAACTTTGTCGCAGAACGACGAAAATTCAGTAATCGGGCAACGAATTGGCGAGGTTTACCGCCAAATGGACACAACAATCGCAAGCGCGACCGGTGTTCAACGCAACGGCGACGAAAAGACCTACAACTACCTCGAACGCGCAACAAAGGAACTTTCCGAAAAGGCAAAGGGTGTGGACGGGCTTACATCGCAGATTGCGAACCTTACCAAGGAAAAGGCACGACTTGAAAAGGTAATTGCGGAAGGTGCTGGCGATGCAGAAACAAAGAAGGCGTTAGACCAAGCGCGTAAGGACTTGACCGCAATAACGAAGCAATTTACCGACCTAAAGAACGAATACGACACCGCAAAGGCTAACCACTCGAAGGAGTTGTTCGATGTAAAAGTAGACTACGAAATTACACAAGCAACCTCCGGTATTCAGTTCAAGGCAGAATATCCGCAGTCAGTTACACGCGTACTTCTCGACCAAGCCGTTGCAAAAATAAAGGGTATGAACCCGGAATATATCGACGACGGCAAAGGTGGAAAAGTTCTTGCATATCACGACGCGACGGGCGCACTTTTGCGTAACTCCGAGAACAAGTTAGAACCTTTCACGACAAACGAACTTCTTACGAAGGAATTAAAGAGTATGGGCGTGTTGGCAGAGGGTAAGCCAGCAACCGGAACGGGAACGGGCAACAACCAACCAAACCCAACGGCAACATACGACCTTTCCGGAGCAAGAACAAGAACGGAGGCAATGGATATTATATCCAAGCAACTTATGTCGGAAGGCTTGACAATTGGCTCGGAAGCGTACCAAATCAAACTCGACCAAGCGTGGGCAGACAATAACATTTCCGCACTTCCACTCAATTAGGGCAAAGGGTAAGCCCAGCAAACAAATTTATTTATAAACAATTCAAAACAAAATCACTATGTCATTAGTAGCAACAAGACTTCAAAATTGGCGCGTGGCAAACCCTAACTTCGACAAGAATATGACACGCCCTTCCGAGTACGGCGCACTCGATTTTTTCGTAGAGCAGACAAACGCCGGCAACTCAATCATTTCGCCAAACCTTAAAGAAAAGGCATTTGCCTCAATGGGCAACGCCGTACAAATTCCGGTTATCAACTACGACGAGGGCGTACAAGTAAGCAATGTTCGTTCTTGCGTTATCGGCGACAATGAGAACACATCAGCACTTTACACAATCGTTTGGGCAACTTATGCCGTTGGTTTCACTATGACACCGGCTATGTACCTCAACAACGAGATTACTTACGAGCACGACTTCGCGCGTAAAATGGAGAAGGTTTGCCGTGCGCTTGCTGACGCACTCGACCAAGGCGCAGTTTCAGCCCTTGAAGCAAACAAGACACAAGTATTTAAGGACTTGCTCCAATACCAGCAGACCGGAAACGAAATCCAAGTACCAACACAAATGGCGACTGAAATCCTCGGCGACATTAACCCAATTATGCGCGCCAACAACTATCCGGGTCTTGTTCATATCATCGGTAACGCTGGCGTTGATAGCCTTGTACGCAAACTCGCACAACACGGCATTTACAACGATGTAAACAAGCGTATGGAGTACGACAACAAGGTTATGCACTACACTAACAATGTAGTAAACGAAGCCGGCAAGAACGGCACATTCTTCGCAGTTGAGGACGGCAATGTCGGCGTTCTTACACGCGTAGACCGCGAGGCACTCCTTCGTACAAAGGCAAACGCTCACGAATGGGATGTTGTACGCCTTCCATACATCGACCTTCCGGTTGGTAGTCATTACTACACAAGCGTAGGCGACCAATCGCAAATTGGTGGCGCATCAACCGCCGACCTCACTTGTGCAGTTAAGGAGTATTTCGGTTTCAGCGTAGATGTTGCGTTCCTCGTTGCTTACAATAGCAACCCAGCCGTAATCGCTAACCCAATTATAAAGGCAGAGATTACCGCGCCAGCAACTAACACACCGGTTGCAATGCCGGTTTATGTAACCAACGCGTCACAATTTCCGGGCTAATCAATAGCGCGAATTGTATAACCTCCAAGGGGCGGACGAAAGCCCGTCCCTTTTTCTTTTTCCCTTAATGTTATGTATAGACTCAACGAAATAAAAACCGCACTTATGCACCTCGTCGGGTGGGAGCAATCATACAACCCAACCGACGCAATCGCCGAGGAATTGACCGAAAGCGAAAGCGGTTTAACTTTCCAAGGTGCGCATCCGCTTTTAACGCTTAACAATATACGCGCTATAATGCCGGACGATTACATTTATAAATACCCAAGTTGGGAAAGCGTCAAACCTTACAAAAAGGGCGACAAGGTGGCACACGGCAAAACTATTTGGGCAGCCTTGTACGACAACACAAACGAAGAACCAAGCAACGACAACGCGAATTGGGCTTCGTATAACTATTTTTCGGACTTCCTCGAAACATTGACCGAAAGGGGCATTGCGAACCTTGTGCAGACATTTACGCAAGTCAAGCAATTAGACAAGGAAACAAAGAACCTCCTCGAACGCCGTACATTCTTCGACGGGGCTGGAAGATTAAACGCAACCTTGAACAATACGCACAAGTTGGTAGGTATGGAAATAACGCCCGTCCGTTCTATGGGCGTAACAACGAAAATCGAACGCATCGGCTTGCAAATGACCGGTGGCGTTGGCGTTGTTAAAATGTACCTTTTCCATTCCTCGCAGACTGAACCCGTTAAAACCTTCGACCTTGACTTTAGCAAGACAAACGGGGGCTTCCAATGGTTCGACATCAAAGATTGCTATTTGCCATATATAGGCGAAAGCAACAACGCCGGCGGTAGTTGGTATTTGGTTTATAATCAAGACGACCTTCCCGAAGGTATGCAAGCAATCAATGTTTCGAAAGATTGGAGTCGCGAACCTTGCGGAACTTGCAATGTCGGAAGCGTGGAAGCGTGGCGACAATTAACCAAGTACTTGCAAATTTCGCCATTTATGCACCACGCGCCAACAACCTTTGCAGAATTTCCGGAAATGTGGGATGTCGCAACGATGATGTACACGAATACGCAGAACTACGGCTTGAATGTCGAGGTTTCAGTCGGTTGCGACCTTACCGATTTCATTATCAACCAACGCCAAATATTTGCGACCGCATTACAACGCCAAGTTGCTTGCAATGTCCTTCGTACCTTAGCAATGAACCCCGATGTTAGAGTAAACCGCAACCAATCGAACGCAAGCCGTATGGATATACTCTACGAACTTGACGGCAACACCGAAGGCAGACGGGGCGGTTTGGGTTACGAATTGGAGAAGGCATATAAAGCCCTTAACCTCGACACGGAAGGACTTGACCGCATTTGTTTAGCGTGCAATAATCACGGCGTAAGATACCGCGTTGTATAATATGGAACTAATCGAGAATTTACGCCGACGCGTGGCGCAGTTTAACGAAGGCTTGACAAGCGGACAATACTTTCAAGAAATCATATCGAACAATGAAGGCGAAATCGTAGCAATGAACGCCGACGAGCAATTGTACGAAGAAGGTATTAACGCCGTAGGCATTTCAATAATGGACTACGCGCCTTATACGCCCAACACGATAAAAAGAAAGATAGCCAAGGGGCAACCTTACAACCGCGTAACATTGCGCGATGAAGGCGACTTCGAAGCGTCCTTCTTCATTGAAGCAGACCGGCAGAAATTCGAGATTAAGGCTTCCGATTGGAAAGCGGAATATCTAACGCGCCGGTATGGTTCGCAAATATTAGGACTAACGGAGGAAAATGTCGCACGCCTTACGCGCGAGATAGTTTACCCGGAAATAAGAAACATCGCAAACAACTATCTATATGGAAAGATTAGTAACTAAAACCAACCCTAAACTATTCGACAAACTATTTGCCGAGATACAAAACGGGTTGGCGACACAAATATCGTGGCTCGACCACATATTCGGAAAAGCCGAAAGACTTGCAAAGGTTATCAAGGGGAAAAGATACTTCACGCCAAACATCTATCGGGGGCGCAATGAGTACACGCTTATTGCACCCGATAGCGGTTTCGGTAACTATTCTTTTTTCACGCTTGAAGAACCGCAGACAATCGGCTGGAACGCTGGCGAACGAAGCACAATCAAAGCACCTTTCTCGCTTATAGTTTGGGTAGATATGCGCACGATTGACGACCAAGACGAACGCAACACCGAGGCGGTCAAACAAGAAATACTACGCGCGCTCAATGGCGGTATATTGCTACGCGAAGGACGCATAACAATAAACAAGGTTTACGAACGCGCGGAAAATGTTTTCGAAGGCTTCACGCTTGACGAGATAGACAACCAATATTTAATGCAACCTTTCGCCGGTTTTAGATTTACGGGCGAAATACAAATCGAGGATGAATGTATATGATACACTTTATTGCAAATACCTTCGTCGTGGCGTTGATTGCCGGCTTCGTGCTGGCATTAGCGCACAAATGGGGAATTGTTGAATATATGCAAGTACACGGCAACGACTTCTTCGCGAAAATGGCACATTGCAACTTTTGCCTTTCTTGGTGGATAGGATGCGCCGTTGCGTTCGCCGTGTGGCTTGCTACGGGCGACAACTCCCTTTTATACGTTCCGGTATGTTCCACGCTAATAACCCGTAATTTGGTATGAGGACAATAAAGATAGGTTCGCACATTGTAGAACTATACGACGCAATCGACGAAATGCCGATAAAGCGATTTCACAAGTACAATAAAATGTTGCTTGTAGACGCTGGAATTGGAAGCGACCTTGCAGACTTCGACGGACACATCCAAAAGGCGATTGCATACCTAAAGGCGAAAGCCCCGGAAAACGCAATCGTAGAACTTGACAACCTACGGCAAAATGTCTTTATGATGCAGAACGAAGTGTCGCCCCGTTCCTTGGCGTTTGCGTGCCTCGTTAAAGCCGTAGACGGGAAACCAACCGAAGCAACCGACGAAGCCCTCTCCGCTATCGTGGAAAAGTTGGCAGATGTGCCACTAAAAGAAATGACCGCTCACTTCGATGCGGTCAAAAAAAAAATAGATAGCGAACTACAATTATATTTCCCGACATTGTTCGAAGATGCAAGCGTGAAGGAATACTTCGACCAAATGAAACGCCGAACGCTGGCGCAACTCGATATTATCATTAACGGGGCGAATGAACGCAACACAAGCGATGTGGAGCGTTTAACGCTGGAAATGCTAACCTACAATAAGCCCCGTATGTTTTCCGGAAGTGACAACACGGAAATACAACACGATAAGAACTTCGAGCGTATGTGCGTAACAATATCGCATCATTTGCATATCGACGCGAAGAATTACACGATATTGGAATTTTACAACGCCTTCGAATATGTCAAGGAACTATTAAAAGCGAAAGAAAAGACAACAAGGGGCAAATAAGCCCCACCACGGCGTTTTAATCGCACGGGTGGGAAAATGTACCTAAAACAAAAGAAAACGCCGTAACGGGCAAATTTTAACAAAATAACTATGGCAGATAGCAGAAACCCGATAAAATACTCGGACTTGGTGCAACCCGACGACTCGATAACGAAACTTATCGACCAATTGAGCCAATTGTCGGAAGCGTACGCCAACACGCTTGCAGACATTAAGAAGCAAGCGCAAGGGCTGACGAACGAAATGCAAAAGGTGTCCGGTGCAACCGAGGAAGGGCGCAAGGCGACCACAAAGTTAGCCAGCGACACGGAAAAACTTGTACAAGAACAACGGAAACTTACCGAGGAAGAAAAGCGCAATGCCGTCGAACTTCAACGACTGAAACAAGCCAAGAAGGAACAAAACGACATCGCCAAACTTACCGCAAAACTATTGAATAGCGAGGAGGGTTCATACAATAGACTTTCCGCGCAATATTCATTAAATAAAATTCGCCTAAATGGTATGTCGCAAGAAATGCGACGCAATACCGAAGAAGGCAAGAAACTCGAAACCGAAACGCGAAAGATATACGAAGAAATGAAGCGTTTGCAAGAGGCGACGGGCAAATTCCAATTGAATGTCGGTAACTACCCAATCACGAACCTTTCCGGCGTGATTGGTGGCATTAGCACGGCAACAAAAGGAATGGTTAGTTCGCTTTCAACGGCGGTGCTTGGTTTCTCCGGCGTGGCTATGGCTGGCACGGCAATGGCTGGCGCGATAGTCGGGGGCGTGAACGCGACAAAGGACTTCGAGAAATCATTATCAACATTAAAGGCGATAACCGGTGGCACGGAGGAAGATTTGAAAGGACTTGAAGAACAAGCGCGCCAATTGGGAGCAACAACTATTTACACCGCAACCGAGGTCGTGCAGTTGCAAACCGAATTGGCAAAACTTGGATATAGTACGCAAGACATCGAAAATATGACAAGTTCGGTTCTTGCATTTGCCCAAGCAACCGGCGCAAGCCTTGCGGATGCGTCCGCGCTCGTAGGTGCATCGTTGCGTATGTTCGAAAAGGACACAACGCACACGCAAGAATTTGTTGACAAAATGGCAACCGCGACCACTAAGTCGGCGTTGTCGTTTGACTACCTTAATACGGCGTTATCGACCGTTTCTCCGGTTGCAAATGCCTTTGGTTTCAACATTGAAGATGTGCTTGCATTACTCGGTCAGTTGGCAAACGCCGGCTTCGACGCTTCGACCTCTGCAACCGCTACGCGAAACATTCTCCTTAACCTTGCCGACGCAAACGGCGACCTCGCCAAATCATTAGGCAAACCGGTAACGAGCCTCGATGAACTTGTCGCCGGTTTGAAACAACTTGAAGCCAACGGCGTAGACCTTGCAACAAGCCTCGAACTTACCGACAAACGAAGCGTGTCAGCCTTCCAAACATTCCTCAAGGGTACGGATAGCGTGACCGCGTTACGCGACGCGATGAACGACGCAGACGGCACGGCAAAGGAAATGGCAAAGACAATGGGCGACAACCTCGAAGGCGATGTAAAGTCGCTCGGTAGCGCGTGGGATGATTTGATGATTGAGATAAACGGCGGTCAATCAATTCTTCGCGCTATTATTCAATGGTTGGTTAATTTGGTGCGTCAAGCAACGGACACATACAAGAGTATTAAGAACTATGTGACCGACCTTTACGACCAAAGTGTGTTGTTTAGGGCGTTGATTGAGGCGTTCGGGCTTTCGTTCAAACAAACATTTAATGTCGTAGGCTCGTTGCTCAAAGTGTTCGTTCTTGACCTAAAGACCGCCGGCAAAATGCTACACGGCATTTTTACGCTGAACTTTACCGAAATACGCGAAGCATATACGGAAGGGTTCAAGGGAATTTGGGGCGAAGTAACCGGCTTTATCAAGGACACCGCAAAGGAAATTGGCGGTTCAGTTGATAGAATGGTAAACGGAAGCAAAAAGGCGGTCGAGGAAGTCAAGAAGGTAAAGAAGGAAGCCACAACAACAACCGGCACGGCAACGGCAACGGCAACCGGAGGAACGATTACAACCTCGGCAGATGCAAAACGCAAAAAGCAAGCCCAAAAGGAAGCAGAACAAGCACAACGCAAGGCAGAGCAAGCGTACAAAACAAACATTCAATTGGTGCGCAAGCAACAAGACGCACAAGTTGCACTTATCGAGGACGGGTACGCACGCCAGCGCAAGCAAACCGAGTTAAACTACAACCGCCAAATCGAGGACTTGACGCATCAGTTAAAGACCGAAAAAGACCTAACCGCAGAAGGACGCAAGGCAATATCCGAAACAATCAAATTGTTAATGGAGAAGCAATGGGATGAAATAGCGCGCCTCGACGAACAACAAGTCGTTAAGGAACTACAAGCCCAAAAGGAAGCGATAGCCCTTCGCCTTCGTGCAGTCAAGGAAGGAAGCGAGCAAGAATACCAATTAAAGTTGCAACAATTGGAAATCGACAAACGCATCGCGGTTGAACAAAACCGATTGAAGGCAAAGGGCGACCAGCAGAGCGAACAAGCCATTATCGAGGCGTACGATGCACAACGCACCGGAATACTCGAAAAGTATATGCAGTCGCAAATGAAGTTGTTTGACCTTCAACAAGATTTTGCACAAAGTGAATTTGATTTGTTGCGCAATAGCGAAGAACGCAAGACGCGTTTCCGCCTACAAGCCGAAAAGGAACGATTGCAAAAGGTGTTGGAACTGAACCGCCAAGCCGGGGGCAAACTTTCCGAATTGGAAGTTGCAACGATACAAAACACGATTGCGAAGATAGACCAAGAAATAAGCAAGTCGAAAGGCAAGGAACGCGGACAAGATATTTACGGCTTGTTTGGTTTGAACCTTGACAACGAACAAAAGGAAGCAATCGACGAAAGTGTATCGTACGCGCTCGGTCAGTTAAACAACTATATGGAAGCAATGGCAAACTCGGCAAACCAAGCCGTCGAAAACGCCAACAAACGCGTTAATAGTGCGCAAGCCGTCCTCGATGCGGAAATCGAAGCACGCAAGCAAGGATATGCAAGCGATGTGGAAGGCGCGCAAAAAGAATTGGCACTCGCGAAGAAAACCCAAGAAAAGGCGTTGAAGCAACAAAAGGACGCACAAAAGGCACAAAGCGCAATACAAACTATTCAGCAGATAGGCGACCTTGTAACCGCAAGCGCGAAGATTTGGTCGCAATTGGGCTTCCCTTATGCTATCCCAGCAATCGGCGTAATGTGGGGAAGTTACGCGCTTGCAAAGGTTAAGGCTTCACAAGTTGCGCGCTCGACTGAAACATACGGCGACGGAACGATTGAGTTGTTGCAAGGTGGCTCGCATCAGTCGGGCAACGACATTGACCTTGGAACGAAGCCGAACGGCACGCGCAGAAGGGCAGAAGGTGGCGAGTTCTTCGCGGTAATCAATAAGCGCAATTCGCGCCGTTTCCGCAAGGAAATACCGGATGTTATTAACTCGCTTAACAATGGCACATTCGCCGACAAATACCTTCGTGCGTACGCTGGCGCAGATGAAGCCCTTGTGCTGAATATGAACGGCAACGGCACGGATATAACCGAACTAAACGAGAATGTCCGCGCAATGCGCACACAAAGCGAAAACGGCGTGATGTACGACCAGCACGGAAACGCATACATTCGACACAAAAACCTAAAACAAAAAATACGCTATGGTTCAGTATAGATTTTATTTGCAAAGGAATGACGGGGAACGCCTCCCCGTCAATCCTATACATTCCGATAGTCTTTCGATAGACTACGAAAAGGAAAACGGGCAAAGGTTCTTTCGCCGTAAATTAAAGGGGCGTTTGACCTTCGTGCGCAATGATTACAAATTAATTATGGACGCGCCTTTCGATACAATCTACAAGGTACACATCGACAAGGGCGACGGGCATACATTCGCGCCTTACTTCGTCGGTCAGTTTATGCGCACCGATTGCACGATTAACGAACACGACCGCGTTATCACGACAAGCGTTGAAACCCTCGACCAATATAACGACATCCTTGCCGGTTTGGAGAAGGAATACAACCTTATATCGCTTGCGCCGGAAATAAAGCAAGTGAGCCTCCAAAAACGCCCGTGCTTGCAAATATACATTCCGGGAAGCGATGTCCTAACGAACATATACGACGGCATTACATTCGAACAAGAGGTAACAAGCACCAACCTCACGACCGAAATAACCGGTTATTATTTCGGGCTTTCGAGCGTAATGATATACGCGACAATTACCGGCTCAACCCTTACGCAAGCCAACGGCAGATATTACGGCAAACTACGCGATGAAGGCACGGAATTGCACGGCGTGTTCACGAACCAATACGGGTATAAATTAGATATACGATATAGTTTGCAATTTGGCTTTATTCGTATATTCGTACGCGATGCGAACAATACCGAATTAAGTATGGGTTATGTAGAGTTCGGAAACGAAGAGCCTTTCGATTTGGAAATGCAGACAACCGGACAAGTTGCAAAGTCGGTAAAACTTACAATTCTTAATGTATGGGCGCGCTATCTTCTCGACGAGCCTTCAATCTTGGGCGTACAATGTAACCCAATACCAGCCGACGACATCGTAGAAAATAACCGCAACTATCACTATACTATCAAGTACGAAACGGATATAATGCGCATATCGGTAGCAACCCAAGAAGAACCGACCGAATGGGGGCTTGCCTACGACGGCGAATATTTCATAAAGCCATATCCGGCGTTCGGTTATAGCGTTCTACCGATTGCCCGTTCATCGTGGCGCGACGCGTCGTATTGGGTGGAATTGTCAGTATATACCGACAAAATGGAAGCAGAAGGAAGAACACCGCGAACCTTGCGCGATACCTACCCAATACATAGCGTTATACAAGTGTTACTCGCGCAGATTGCGCCTAACATTTCCCATTACGCCGAGAGTGATTATAGCGAGATTTTGTACGGCAATAGCAACCCGATAACCTCGCAATTCTTCCGGTTGTTAATAACGCCAATTACCAACATAACAAGGGGCGACTATACACGCCCAGCGCAAAAGGCAAATATCACGCTCAAAGAAGTGTTCGATATGCTTGCAAACGCCTTGAAATGCTATTGGTATATTGACGAAGGCAACCGCCTTTGCATTGAGCATATTAAATTCTTCGAAAATGGCGGTACATACGCTCCAAACATCCGAGAGGTAGAATATGACCTTACCACCTTGCAAAACTTCAAGAATGGCAAAAAATGGGCGTTTGACACTTCGTCGTACACATTCGATAAAATCAATATGCCGGCACGCTATGAGTATGGTTGGGCGAACGATACAACAAAGCAATTCAAGGGAAGCGCAATCGACATACGAAGCAACTATGTGCAGAAGGATAAAGTCGAAGAAATAAACATTGGTGGTTTCACTTCCGATGTTGATATGATGATGATTGCACCGGGAACAATGAGCGAGGACGGCTTCGCGCTTCTTGGTGCTATTCCGGGCGAGTTGCTTACCAACCCCGACACAACATTGTCGCCGGGCGTTCACGGCGTTGCTGGCGACACCTTGCCACAATACAAAATCATTGCAAACAACCGCTACGCAATTATCAAACTCGAAGCATTATTCGAAGCCGGTACAAGTGTCGGGTTTGTGTTCCAAGCGCACCTCGCAAACGGAGGTGTGCGTAGAATTACGGGCGGGAATTGGACGATACCCGGAGCAAAGGAATTTGGCTTCGATGTGCCAGCAGATGCGGTCGCCTTGTCGTTCAAGATAACATCCGGCGAAATGACCCTTAAATTACTATCGGTTACATCCGAGGACTTTCTGCAATTGCCATTCGTCGAAACACAATTCGAAGGCGGTGTATTCAACCTTCAAAACGGCTTTCTTGCAATGGCTAATCTTATACCTAATTGGTTGTTGTACGATATGCCGACCGAAAGCGTAGAAATGAACGGCGCAACCTACAACGCGCAATCAGTAGCCAAAAACAAGAAACAAACAATATCGTTTCCGGTTGGCGACGACGACCCCGACACGCTTAAACTTGTACAAACCTATATGGGCGAGGGCGAGTACGAAAGCCTATCAATCAACCTATATACAAGAACCTCAAAAACAACCCTAAAATATGACACCAAATAACAATTTATCCGTTCTTCCGTTCTATACGGATATTGACGAGCAGAACCACCGCAAGGCGTATGCCTACGGCAATGTATATCCGTTGTTTTGTCCTATTCAATACATCGTGCCTTTCCAAGTAATGCGCCAGCACCGCGACGATGAAATTACAAGCGTCAAACTATACACCGGCAAAGGCGACCTTGTGGCAGATATTACCGCCAATATGCAGAACACCGGCTTGCAGATTGTGCCATTCGAAAACGACAACCTCGATGTAATTGTGTACACCGGTATTCTTCCGTTAAATGTGCAAGCAATTGCAGAAGGGCAACACTACATCGTAATGACGGACGGCGTGGAAACTTGGTACTCGGACTTCTTTACGATAGTCAATAATATTGCGCCGTATGTTAAAATTGAGTGGGCAGACTTGGAAAATTTCGTGACCGATAGCGGAATTGTTGTGTACGGCGCGCCAACCTTCCGAAATATTCTTTATCTTTGTACCGAGATAGGAAAGCCCGACTATGAGTTCGAGGAAGAAGGCGAAAACCGCAACGGCTATTTCTTCCCGGAAAAACAACTATCATACAAGGTTTATAAATGCACTATTCTCGCGCCGGAGTATTTGTGCGATGTTATGCGACTCATACGAATGGCGGACATCGTGAAGGTAACGGACAAGTTCGGCAACCTATACGAATGTAATAGTTTCCTAATAACGCCAAAATGGCAAGGTAACGGAGATTTGGCAAGCGTAGAGATTGAGTTCCGAACCAACACGATAGCGAAGAAAATCGGAAAGGGTTATACAATTCGAGATAATGGCGACTTCAACATTGATTTTAACAACGATTTCAACAACGGACAATTAAGATAAAATGGGTATATACGATTTATTAAAGAACGCCGTCCGCAATGTAATCAAGCAGAACGGCAATCAAGAGATAACCGGAAGCGTGATGCAGAACACGCTTGTAACGATTATCGAAGGGCTTGCAACCGGTTCGATGTACAAGGGCGTTGCCACGCCTACAACGAACCCCGGAACGCCCGACGCGAATGTGTTTTACTTGACATCTACGAACGGCACATATCAATATTTTAACAACATCGTCGTAAATGATGAACTTGCAGTATTGACAAACGCCGGCGGTAGTTGGAGCAAACAAAGCGTTCCAATGCTTACACAAACCTCGCTCGACAACGCACGCAACACAAATGTAATATGGTTTCAAACCGACTATTCATACGACCCTACATCCCAAAGCGAAGTGCCGATAATACCGGCGTATTCAATCAACCAGCCAATAAAAGGTATGCAGATAGTGGGCGCGTTGGGTATTCATAGCATTATGTCGGCAAGTAGCGGAAGTCGAAATTGGATGGTTATTGAAGCCTCGACGCTTGCAATGCGTACCGGATACTATCCTTGTACTACGCCACGCACAACCGCAAACAAAACTATTGACACGGACGCGATATATCCGGAAATGATGAATGGCGGTTGCATTAAGGTTAAAATGTCATATTCGAACCTTGCGTCGGATGTTACATTCACAATTAACTACCGCAATGTGGTGGGCGAAACAATACAAGGCGAAGCCAAGCCGTTATATTTCCGAGGCGAGCCGGTAAGCGGTAGCAATACTTGGAAGGACGGCGAAACAATCGAGATATATTACGACGGCTCGGTGTACCAAGCAATCAGCCACGAGATGCCGGAACAAGTAACATATACCGAAAGCAACTCCGGAGCAAACACGGCAATCAAGACGGCAAATTTGAAGAATTATCGCCACATCAACGGCGATACATTCAAGGTGCGATTTACTTACGCCAATACGGCGACAAATGCCTACCTTCGCATTAACAACCAATTTGAGGCGCAGATATACTACAACGACGCGCCAACAAGCCCGTCGAATACTTGGCAAGCCAACGAGATAGTCGAATTTATGTACAACGGACACGCGTTCATCGCTAAAAAATGGTTGTAAAAATGGGCAAGAATACATCGAAAATAATATTCATCGTTTGCCTCGTTACTTCTATCGTGTTGCTCGTTGTGGGCTTCATTGTTCCACCAAGGGGCGTAATCGACGGGAGCGTACTAACCGCCGTTGGGGAATTGTTCGGCTTCGCTACACTCGCAAGTGCGGTGCAATTGGCAAAGGGGCGTTCTATTGAATTAACCCACGGCAGAACCTCGGTCGTAATGGGCGACGATGATTAACAAGGGAGGGGCGTCTGCCCTTCCCGTAAAAAATTAAGGCAATGACACAAAAACTTATTCCAATACTCGACAACGGACACGGAAATACCACGCCCGGCAAACGCTCGCCAAAATGGAAGGACGGGGCGCAGTTGTTCGAGTATGAATTTAACCGCGACATCGTGCAACGCGTTGCAAAGATGTTGGAGGCTGAAAATATTGTATTCCGCGTTCTTGTACCGGAAACAATCGACATATCGCTTGCAGAAAGATGCAGACGCGCAAATCGTATCTATTCGCAGACGGGAGGTAAATGTTTTCTTGTCAGCGTTCACGCCAACGCCGGAGGCGGTACGGGCTGGGAAGTGTGGACGAGCAAAGGACAGACAAAAGCCGACCCAATGGCGACGATAATGTACAACGAAGCAAAAAAGGCGTTCCCCGAATGGAAGATGCGGTCGGACTTCTTCGACGGCGACCCCGACAAGGAGAGCCAATTCTATATCCTTGTGCATACCAACGCGCCGGCAATGCTGACGGAAAACTTCTTTATGGATACCGAGAAAGATTGCCGTTTCCTAATCAGCAACGAAGGACGCGAACGAATTGCTAAGATGCACTTCGAAGCGATTAAAAAACTTATTTATTAACTAATTGCAATTTTAGGTTATGAAAACAAAAAGCGAAATTATAGCCCTTATCAATACCGGTATAAAGGGGCAAGGCAACCAAGTAGACTTGGGTAGTGTTTTACCGGAAATATTAGAAACTCTCGTCGCAGAACTTCCCGACGCGCTTATCTTTACAAATGTAGGCAATGATGTAGCAACAATTAAGATTGGCGCAATCGAAGAAGGCGCACAACTCGCAAACGAAAAAAACTTCCAATACAACATAGGCAATGGTTGGCAGAAGTATGTCGAAGAAACTGAAATATCGCTCCAGCCAAACGAACGAGTTGCGTTTAGGGCGTTGGATAACGAAACCTTTGCCGGATATGATACCGATGACGGAACTTTTAGAAAATTCTTTACTACGGGAAATGTGAGCGTTAAAGGAAGCGTTGAGAGTATGGGAAAAATGGGAAACAACGGATATAATGGAATGTTCGTTGAATGTTCAATAATCAATGCTCCGGAACTTCCAGCAACTGAACTTGCGGAAGGTTGTTATAGTTTTATGTTCAGCGGTTGTACTTCCCTTGTCAATGCTCCGGAACTTCCAGCAACAACACTTGCGGATAGTTGTTATTATGAAATGTTCAAAGATTGCTCGTCACTTGAAAAAATTATAGCGTTGTTCACGACGACACCGAGAGCCGTTTATACTAACAATTGGGTACAAAATGTATCGCCAACCGGCGTATTTACCAAGAGCGCAAACGCTTCTTGGAATGTTACCGGCAACAATGGCGTGCCTACGGGTTGGACTATTGAAACACGCTAATATTAACTTAATACGGGAGGGGCGTTTGCCCTTCCCTTTATGCTATGGATAAATTGCTACATTTCATTTTTGCATACGCGCTCGTTATATATGGAAAGAGCGAGTGTGTTAGTACTGGAATAGAAGCCGACCGCGCGTTGGCTATTGCCAGCCTTGCAACCTTCGTGTTAATCATCGCCAAGGAGTTCGCCGACGAGAAAATCAAGAAAACAACATTCGATAAGGTGGATGTTATATTCGGGCTTGCCGGTATGTTCCTTGCAATCGTTTACGAAATAATCAAAATGCAAATAATATGACAACCGCAGAGATACAAGCCCTTATTGCTAACATAAAAGGGCAAGGCGACCAAGTAGATATTGCCGGCGTTCTTCCGGCTATTCTCGAAGCGTTGGCAGAAGGCAACGAAGCAAACGCCGGAGTATTGGGCGACCTTGCAACGCTGGAAACCGACCACAAGTCAAACCTTGTCGAAGCCATTAACGAAGTGTTCGATGTAATAGAAACGCCCGAAATGGTTATATCTATGATGCAGACGAACGCGGAAAGAAAGGCGATATATGACGAATGTGTCAAGCATTACCACATTGCGAAGAATATCGTTTTCTTCAACATCGACGACGGGACATATTACCGCGTGAATGGCTACCAGTTGGCAAACGGAATATTAACACTTCATACAATAATGTCGGACGGCACGGCGTTGCGCTCGGTTAAAGTCAATGTCGCATCGAACGGCTCAATATCAGTTTAGCGAATGAAACAATATCTAATTACCGCTATCGTTGCGTTGCTTTCGGTTGTAGTGTTTCAAACCTTCCAATTTGAACACATAAAGAAGGAAGCGGAACGCAACAAGGCAAACACCGAAACGCTCCTTGCAAACGTGCAAACATATAAGACAAGCGACTCCCTTAATTGCGCACGCGCTGGCGTTCTTGAACTTGAATTAAAGGAATACGCCAAGCATAGAGCAAACGACTTGCAGTTGATTAAACAACTTGAAACCAAGAACCGCAACTTGCAGAGCGTAGCCAGCACCGGAACGAAAACAATCGTAAAACTATCCGGCGAGGTGCGCGATAGTATTATATATATAGATAGGTACACACGCGACACAATCAAGGCGTTAAACATTAGCGACCCTCCTTGGTTCAGTATTAACGGCATAGAGAAGGACGGACGCTTCGAAGGCGAGTTTATAAATTGCGATAGCCTTCTAATTGTCGAGTCGGTCAAATATAAACGCTTCCTTGGCTTCCTATGGAAAACCGGAAAGGTTAAAGACCGGCGTGTCGATGTTGTCAGCCGTAACCCATACACGAAAATCGAGAATGTTAGTTTTGTTCATATTGTTAAATAATGGTTTGCGGAGGTTGCTTGTGAAAGTAGCCTCCGTTTTTCATTTGACCGCGAAATTTGCCCGACACGGCGTTTTATTTGTCGGTGTGGTAGTTTGTACCAATTCCAAAAGAAAACGCCGTACGCGCGAAATTTGCCGAAATTTACTTGAAAAGGCACAATTTAGCCCCGAAATGAGGGAATAATGCCCAAATTCCCCATAAACACGGGCAAAATACGGGTAATTATTGATTATTACGGGCAAAAAATACCACAAATATACAATTTTACGCACGAAAATGTACTTTTTAGGACAAATTATAACAAAAACATAAAAAATTATACAAAAAGTTTTGGTAAAACGGAATTTATGCCGTAACTTTGCAGTGCAAAACAAAAAAACAACGCACCGGAGCGGTTTCCGGAACTAAAAAATACAAAACTATGATTAAGGTTAATACTTCAAACAACAACAACGGACTTGCATACACAAAAAACCAGATTAACGCAAACTTCAAGATTAAGGTTTTCGGTTATGTAAACGGCAAGAAGGTAAACACACTTGTAGGCGTTAGCGGACTTATTAAGATGATGAACGGCGATGTTGAGATGATTAACAAGATGTTAAAGAAAGCCTTTAACTCAATGGACGATAAGTATAGCCTCAAACTTCGCCGAGGTATTAAGGTAACATTTTATTACTATTAAGATAACCACCAAGCACCGGGGCTTTTCCCGGAAACATTAAAACAACAAAACAAAATGGAAACAAAGGTAATTAAGAAGGTAACAAAAAGCGGTAAGGTTAGTTATTTGTATTATGTAGACGACGAACTTGTAAGAACCAGCGGACGCGTGTATGTAGCCTCGACGCGAAACGGCGAGATATTTTGGGGCAGACCAAACCTTGTAAAGACCGGTAGTATGTATAATATGTATAAAGACTCGATAGCCAAGGCAAAGGCGGAAACATTAGACGATGTTAGAAGGCACGCCAAACGAAAAGTAAGCCATTATAAGAAAGTATTAGAAGAATACAATAGCGAGGAGCGTTTGGAATGGTGGCGAGAACTGACCAAAGCCTACGGCAGAGAACTAAATGAAGAAAGGGCGCAAGAAGGCTGGGCAGACGACAAGAAGCACGCGGAGGAATGGTACAAAGGCGCACTCAAAGGCGCAACCGAAGAAGCCATACTTAAAGCATACCAGCACAATAAGGAATATGCGGAACATAGAGAAAAGGCAATGGAGGTCGTTTACTACGATATGACAAACATTCAGTAACCAACGGGGAGGGCAACCTCCCCACCTAAAAACAAAACTACATTATGAAGAAGATTTCGTACAAGAAAAACGGGGTTAAAATCGAAGTTCACTACGCCGGTGGTATAGTTGCCCACTATTGCGAAGAAAACGGCGTGTACGCGTTATATTGCGAAAATAACCGCACGACATTCGACACCTTGCGAGAAATAGGAACATACCTCGACGAGAAATTCCCTTACATCGTAGAAGAAAGCGACAAAGCGCGAATGTTGGAGTTTAACTACAACGACGGAGGAAGGGCGAAGTATTACCAAGCCGAAAGCGTAGGCGATTGCGTGACGCGTGCCATTGCCATTGCAACCGGAATGGACTACAAGGAAGTGTACGACCGCATTAACGAACTTGCAAGCCGTGAACACACGACCAAGCGCAAGGGAATATCCAACGCACGCAATGGAGTGTATAAGAGCACATACCGCAAACTACTAACTTCGCTCGGCTGGGAGTTCGTACCACTTACAACGATTGGGAGCGGATGCACGGCACACCTTGCGAAAAACGAAATACCAATGAAGGGGCGCATTATATGTAAAGTAAGCCACCACCTAACCGCAGTAATTGACGGCGTACTGAACGACACATACGATTGCTCCCGTAATGGCACGCGTTGCGTATATGGCTATTTTGTAAAGGCATAAGAAAACCCCGAAGGCTGGAGGTGTAGGGTGGTGGGTCGCCTTCGGGGGAAAACATACTTCGAGCGAGAAAATGAAGTACGGGTGCAAAATTAGGCATTTTTTACGATGTGATAAAGCCCAAAACGAAAAAAAATCAAGAAAAATATAAAAAATTATACAAAAAGTTTTGGTAGTTAAAATAAAAATGCTTACCTTTGCAGTGCAATTAAGAAAAAGCAACGCACCGGAGCGGTTTCCGGAACTAAAAACAAGACAAAGTTATGACATCAGCAGAAAAGATTTTAAGCCTCAATGTTAAGCAAGTTGCAGAATGTACTCGCAAGGTATTCTTTAACGAGTTTGCAAAGCATTACAACCTCAACAAAGAGCAGATAGCCGACGCAATGGGAATGTTTAACACACTAAAGAAAACCGACATAACATTAAACCTTGCATTGATTACCGCCGTAACATTTGCAAGAATGGCATAACAAAACCGGGAAGGGGCAACCCTTCCCACCAAATAAAAACCCGTTCCGTGGTGTAATGGTAGCACAAGAGATTTTGGTTCTCTCGGTCAAGGTTCGAACCCTTGCGGAATGACTAACAACGACCGGGCGTTTTCCCGGAAACATTAAACCTTGTAAATTATGAAACTTTACGAAACAAAGGAACTCCGCAAGTTGAGCGCGGTTGCAGATTATAGAGTTGCAGTATTCGGCGAACGCCTTATTAACGCAATAATCAACGACGAAATAATCAACGACGACACATTGAACTACGGATGTAAAGTTGAAGAAGCAATCAACCCAAATACACCGGTCGAGAAGGTAGCCAACGCGTTGCGCAAGGCTGGAATAACAAAGCCAACCTCGGCACATTTCGAACTTCTTATGCAATGCGTAGTTGTAGGCGACCACGATTGCCCGGAATGTAGAGGCGAAATGGAAGTGATAGAAGAACGCACGCGCCGAGTTGCTGGCGACGGATATATTACGCCTTACGAATACGAGCCGGTTTGGCAAAGAAAGCGTTGCCCAATATGCGGAGAAATCATTGAAATAGAATATTAACCAATAACGGGAAGGGGCAACCCTTCCCACCTAAGAAAACAAAACAATTATGGTATTTAGAATTAACGAAGCAATTGCACGCGCGCAGTCAAACGGCATTGCAGTAAGAAAGAAAGACATCGCATCGCAGTTGTGGAAAGGTAGCACCGAGCCAGCGCAACAAGTGAATATGACGAAACTTTGCAACGGCTCAAAGAAAAGCATACAACCGGAATGGGTCGGCATTATATGCGAAATGTGCAGGTGCACTCCTAACTATTTATTCGGATATGGCGACAATCAATAATGTATTACAAAACCTTTGGTTCGCGCTGGCGGTCGCTTCCGTTATTGCCAGCATTGCAAACCCTTTCAATTTGATATTTGGCGCGATAAGCGCAATTATGTACAAACTTAATAAATAACAAAAACATTATGAGCGAGAACAACAACAACAACCTCCCATTCGAGGCAGAAGAAACAAAAGCCGTGGAAATTGTACCGGGTATGAGCGTCGAAGAAATGAACGCGATGTTTTTCGATAAAGCGTTAATCGAGCCACCTTACAAAGTTTGGCAAATCAATAGCAAAGGACACCGCTATTATTACAAGTACAACGAAGAAGGCGAACCGGAGTTTTACCCAAGCGTTACAACAATACTTTCGCAGACAATGCCAACGCCTCCGCACCTTGTTAAATGGATAGCCGACAAAGGTTACGAACAAGCCGAAGCCTACAAGCAAGAGCGCGCCTATTACGGAACATTTATGCACGCGCAGTTTGAGGAATTGATAATAAATCGTTGTTACGATTTGGACGCGTTAAAGGGTAAGTTACTTTCATATATGCAGTTCAATAAATTGCCGGAAGAATTTATTTATTACGCCGATGATTTCAAGAAGGATATATTAGCGTTTGCGCAGTTCGTAATCGATTACGATGTTAAACCGATAGCCGTTGAAATTTCCCTTGTGCATCCGGTTCATAAGTACGCCGGTATGATTGACCTTCCTTGTACAATGAAGGCAAGCCCAAAAAGCACGGAACGCATAAACGCGATTGTAGACTTCAAGAGCGGTCGCAAGGGTTTCTTCGAAGAACACGAAATTCAATTACACCTATACAAAGATATGTGGAACGCTAACTTCCCGGACTTGCAAATCGACAAGGTGTTCAATTTCAGCCCTAAAGATTGGCGCAAGTCGCCAACCTACAACCTAAAGAACCAAACCGAAAGCCCGAACGCTAACAAGATACCTTACCTTCTTGCAATTGCTGGAATTGAGGACGAAAAGCGCGACAATGTATTTACAAGCGTTTCCGGTGCTATTATGTTGGATGAAAACCCCGACCTCTCCGGCAATGTTCTAACGCTGACACTTTCCGAGATAGTCAAGAAGAAGGAAGAAAGCGACAAAACACCGGCAGAAGGGGAAAACGAAGGCGAAAAAACCGAAGAAGCCCCAAATTTGCCCAATATGGCGCGAAAAGATGAAAAAGGTATAAATGTACCACCGGCGAAAGAAAACGCCGTACGCGCGAAAAAAGCAAAAAATAACTTATTAAACGATGACATCGCATTATGAACGGAAGAATACAACGACCAACAACCGACCCTCGATTAACTTTGCCCCGTGTGGGCAAGGTTAAGGTCGGAAAGAAAAGCGACAAGGGCTACCCAATGAGCGTCGATTACTTCATACCTTCCGGAAAGTACGCCGGACTATTCACGCAAGCATACGGGGAAAGACCGCAGACATTGCAAGTAATATTCCCAAGCGATGAAGCGAGCGAGGTATGTGCCGAATACTACGAATACCGCGACGATAAAGGCGCGCTCGTAGCCAAGGGCGACGGGTATGCGTTCGAGGTATGGAACGGCGCAAAGTATGTCGCAATGACAACGGATGATTACCCCGACATAATGCAAAGGGTTTGCTCCAAGTTCCCGAACAAGTTGTACCAGCAGACGGGCGACGGCTGGCGCGTGCGACTGACACTTACATTTATCTTGCCGTTAGTTCGCGGTATTGCTGGAGTTTGGGTATTCGAAACAAACGGCACGGCTTCGACAATTCCGCAGATACGCGACACCTTCGACACGATACTTCGTGAGCGCGGACAATGCAAGGGCGTAATATTCGACCTAAATGTAAAGTTTGCTCAAAGCCAAAAGCCCGGCGAAAAGTCGCGCTATCCGGTTGTTTCGCTTGTGCTGAACGAAAGCGAGGAAAATGTAAAAAGAATAATTGAAGCAAAAAAACCGGTTAATCTTTTGGCAGATAAAAAATAATTGCTTACCTTTGCAACGCAATACAAAAACTTCGCCTACCACCGAAGCAACGAAATGACAATGCAATACGCATTATATAACCCGTTCTTGTAAGTGTGTGGTAGCCTTACTCGAACGGGCTTTTTATTCCGATGATTAACACATACATAACTATTCCGTACGACCTCCGGGAAAGGTTCGACCTAAAGGGCAACGAACTGATAATAACGGCGTTGGTTCTTGGGTTCTCTCAAGACAAAGAAAGTTGGTTCAAAGGCTCGACCAAATATGTAGCCGAATGGACGGGAATTGATGAAAAGTCAGTACAACGAATAATGCGTTCGTTATGCGAAAGGCAGATACTGAAACGCAACGAGGTTGCAAGGCGTGGCAATATGATAGTATATAATTACACCTTCAACCACGACAACCACGGGGAACAAAATGTAACCCGTAAAGAAACCACGGGGAACAAAATATACCCCGACGGGGAACAAAATGTAACCCGTGACGGGGAACAAAATATACCCCGTATAAAAGATAATATAGATAAAGATAATATAGATAATATAATAAAGGCAAAACCGATTGTTTCGCCTTCACTATTTCCGGAACAACAAGAAGAAAGAATAACATTGTTTGCGAATAGCAGGTACGGCAGAATGAGCGACGGCGAATTTATGGCATTATTCCGCGTTGAAAGCGCGCTGAATATTGATGTACTATACTACCGCCAAGCCGTTAGCGATTGGAGCGACCAAGCGAACAAGAAACGCACCGCACGGGGCTGGCTTGCTACGATACGCAACTTTATGCGAAGCGACAAAGAGAAGAACAAATTGCATACAATCAACCAAAATACAACAATAAACCAAAACGAGGCGTTAGCCTTCCTCAACAATGACTTCTAACTTACCAACAACCCAAAGCGCAACGCCTTACGCGCTGGCGCAAATGCCGGAGGTACATTCCGGGCTTACAATGATAGAACGGCAAATTATGGGCGTTTCTGCATTAGTTAAGATTGCCGACATTGCCGAGGATGAAGTCGCACGAAAATTGACTTCGATGTGTGACTTTATCGCAATAGATATGGGCTACAACACCGCGACCGCTTCAAATTGGAAATACACCAAGGCACGCATCTTCGACATAGTACGCAAGTATTTCTCCGATATGACGCTCGGCGAAATTAAACTTGCCTTCGAACTTGCCAGCATTGGGGAACTTGACACATACCTTCCGGAAGGCAACGCCAAGCATTACGGACAATTCGGCGCGGAATACTTCTCCAAGATATTACGGGCGTATAAGGCAAAGCAAGTCGATGTTGTTGCCAAGGTTTACAAACTGACACCAAAGCCGGAAAAGAAGGTCACGGCGGAAGAAAACAAGAAGATTGCAAACTATTTCGTAAGGCGATGCGTTGGCGTGTTCCTTCGCTACAAGTACACCGGCAGACTATACGGCGACAACGAACTCGATATACTCGGACGGGTTTACGAATGGCTCGTTAGTGCTGGATATGCTGAACGCGTAACACCAAGCGAACACGACCGCAAGTTGGCGTTTATCGACTTCAAGAAGCGCGTGCGCGCCGGTTGGGAAAACGAGCATAAAGCCGTGCAAGTAATTCGCCATTGGCAGACCGCGCAAGAATTGAACGAGCCAGCCGAAACGATAGCACGCGACAAGGAAATCAAACGCGCCTTCGATGAAATGATTAAAGACGAGGTGCAAGTATGGGAAACAATTAAATATCAATCATAATGGAAGAAATCAAAGTTAATTGTATTATAGCGATAGACCCCGGAACAAACGGCGGTATTAGCGTATGTCGTGAAGGAAGCGTTACGGCGGTAAAGATGCCAAAGACGCTCGAAGATTTGAAGGCATACATCGAATATTGGGCAAGCATTAGCCAACCAATCGTTTTTATTGAAAAGTTGAGCGTGCGCCCCGACGATGTGGCGGTAAGCGATACCGGCGCGAATATGGGCAAGTTGTACCGCATCCAAAAAATGATTGCGAACTACGAACAACTCAAAACAACGATTGAACTTTCCGGCGTGCCTTATGTGCTTGTGCATCCGATGAAATGGCAGAACGGGCTAAATCTACGCATTAAGGGCGAGGAAAAGGCAGAACGAAAGAGAAGATACAAGGATGTTGCTCAAAACCTATACCCAGCCGTGAAGGCTACAATGTTTAATTGCGACGCGTTGTTGATTATGCACTTTGCACGGCACGCGCTGGCGACGATGCAAGATTGGGTTCTGGAAAATGTACCGCACCGGATGCAAAACAAATTATTCTAAATATAACGCCGGCACGGGCGCAAGCGTGCAAGTTCACTAATTATTAACATTTATAAGCCGTAGCGTAATAGCCCGTGAGGTGTAAGCCCTCCTTTATATTTTTATTATAACGCAAAAACAAGTCGTTCCCGGACTTAAAACGGGGCAAATAATAAAATCATCTTATCGTAAATCAAAATGAGGGCGAGGCGGTTTGGTAATTTTCCGTTAGCCCTCGTTTCTTTTCAATATGGAAATACAAGAATTTGCAACGCTGGTCAGCGCGATGCGTCACGCCCAGCGCAGACACGAAAGGTTCGGAAAGGATGCGCAACGCAAGGCAGAATTAGAACAAAAGGTCGATTTAGCGTTGGCTCAATTAGACACCCGACAACTCACGCTTTTTGGCGGTAATTAACGCCCAAGCAAAAAAAATTAAAGAAAAAGCAAAAAAATGCTAAAAAGTTTTGGAAGTTAAAATATTTTGCTTACCTTTGCAACGAAAACAAAAAACAACAACGCACCGGAGCGGTTTCCGGAACACTAAAAAACAACAAAATTATGAAAGCAACACTTTACAAGAACGACGATTTCAAGACAATTGGTTTCAAGGTAGAAAACGAAAAAGGTACTCCAATTATTCTTTGGGGAATTACCCTCGGCAATGTATGGAGTAAGGATGTAGATTTTGAGCAGAACGCGGAAACAATCTTTGAAATCAAAGCGAAGATGAAGGAAAAGGCGGTATATGGTAACTTTATTTCCGAGTGGTTCGAAATTGCTGACGAAAACGGAATACAAGAAATATTGCGTAAGGCTGGCAAGAACGGAGTACGCTTTTCTCAAATAGACGAGAAACTTTTGCAGTTAGAGCGCGAGATTGAACGAAAGATAAACGAAATAAAATAATAACCCCGTGCGGAAGGTTGGCAAGGCGTTAAGGTTGCAAACGCCAAGCCAGCCGGAAACACACAAACGAGCGAGTAAATGAAAATGGATAATAAGTATAAATCCGGTTTCGGTGTTTCTTATGTTTTGACAATACAAGCATATTGCAAAGCCACAATGGGAAAGTATAACTAGGATATTGCAATACAAGTTGTAAGCGCGATTGTTGAATGTGAACCGGAAGTAATCAAGGAAGCATTAAAAGAAGCAGTAAACAACTAAATCATAAAGCGAGAATATGATAGTTAAGAAATTAGAATTGCGAAATTTCCAAGTTATAAAGGACTTTTCGGCAGACTTCGAAGGTAATGTTTATTTGATTACCGGCGACAACGAATTAGGCAAAAGCACAATATTAAAGGCAATTGGTGCGTTACTGACCGGCGACCGCGATGCGGTGCTTCGCAATGGCGAGGATAAGGGCTTCGCTAAAATGATAGTCGGAAACGACGGCGAAGAATATGAGGTTAAACTTTCCTTCACGAAGGCAAACCCTCGCGGTTCGTTAATGATTACCAGCAGAACCACCGGCAAAAAGACCGACAACAAGTCAGCGTTGCAAGCATTGTTCAGTTACACCGATTTCGACGCGGTGGAGTTTTCGCGCTGGAGCGAAACGGCAGAAGGCAGACGCAAACAAATACGCCTCGTTAAATCATTGCTTCCGGAACAAGCACGCGACCGCATCGACGCAATAGACAAGGAAGTCGAGGAAGTAAAAAACGAGCGTATGTATGTAAACGCAACAATCAAGCATTTGCAGATTGAAACGGACAATGCACGCGAGGAACTTGCCGGCGTAGATGTAACCAAGTACACCGAAAAAATAGATATGGCGAAGTTGCTCGAAGAACAACGAACCAACGCGCAGTTAATCGAGAAGGCAAAGTTAGTGAGGGGCAAGCGCGCAGAACGCCAAAAGGAATTGTCAGCCATTCCGGACAACATCGCACAAGTACATAGCGACTACGCAACGCGAATGGAACAAATAAAGTACAAACTACAAGCGACCGAGGCGCAATATAAGAAAGACCTCGAACAACTGAAAGCCAAGTACGAAGAACTACGCAAGAACATAACAATTGAAGCGGAAGCAATCGAAAACACCAAGAACGACGACTTGAATTATTGGGATGAAAAGAAAGCCGATTGCGAAACACGAATAAACAACGCCGACAAATGGCTTGCGGAGTACGAACTAAACAACCCGGAAAACACCGATATTGCTTGGCGCGTTGCGGAAGCGGAAGAACACAACAAGGTTGTAACGCTTGTAAAATACCACAAGGCGAAAGCCGACGCGCTGGCAGATGCGAAGGCAAAGGCAGAAGAACACGAAACGCATTTAACGCAACTTGCCGACGAGCGCAAGCAATTGGTCGAAAGTTCAAACCTTCCCGTCGAGGGTCTTTCATTCAGCGAGGATGGGCTTATATTGCACGATGTGCCATTCGTTGCCGGTAAGGTTAGCGACTCGCAAATAATGGAAGTTGCTACAAAGTTAATAATAGCCAGCAACCCAAATGTTAAGGTTTTCCGCATAGCAAGGGGCGAGAGTTTAGGTGCGAAGCGTTTACAATCAATCGTGGAACTTGCCAAGGCGAACGGCTACCAAGGTTTCATTGAGAATGTGCAACGCGGACAAGAAGAACTAAAAATCGAAGAATATACCGAAACCAACTAAATTTGCCCGACACGGCGTTTTAATATTGAATTGGTACAAACTACCACACAACAAACAAAAACGCCATATACGCGAAATTTCACAAAAATAACAATAGGTTCAGTTTTCATTTATATTTGTACACTCTCTCAATAAGTAATGATTGCAATATATGCAGTTCGTGAGAATAGCATATATTTTTATAAAGAATATGGAAAAGAAAAAACATAACAAGGCGCAAGCCGAAACAACAAAGAAGGTCGCAGACCTTACAATTATCGAGGTGCTAAAAATGGACTTGTACCAAAGCAACCTCGCGTCGTTAATAAGTCAATTCAAGACCTCGCGAAAGGAAGCAAGCAAGGCGCACCGGTTGAAGGCGCACCCAATTGATAAACTAATCGCGAAGGATGTGTTCAACGCCGGCGAAATGACGCTTTTATATGCGCAGATACTCGACAAGGTATGCGTCGGGTATTCAGCCAGCGAACGCCGTTTTATTCACGATGTTTGCACGGAGGCATTTAATGTTACTATTAAGGCAATGTTAGACAAGGAAAATGCGGAAACGGGAAATAATAGCGACGGGGCTTGTAAATGATAAAGGCGACCTCGCAATGTATATGGGCGAAGTTCGCGAGTTCTTGAAACAATGGAAAGGGGCAAAGGTAATTGTTAGGTTTTCCGTAGCCCAGCCCGGAACGAGCGAAGCCCTAAAGGGATATTATTACAACTATGTCGTACCAACACTCCGGCAAGCAATATGGGAGAACGGCGAACGACTGACCGAAGAAAAAGCCGAAAGGTTCATACGGGAAATTTCGCCGATAATGTGGGAGCAGACACCCGACCCAGCAACCGGCAAATATACATCGCGCCTTCGCGAAATAAACGAGTTGAGCAACGCAGAACTTTGCGAACACATCGAAACATTAAAATTGATTGGCGCGCAAGAATATTGCGTAAACATTGAAGAACCAAAACAATATAATGGCAGATAGATATTATATTCGATACATCGGAAGCCCCGGCAGACATTCGTATTATGTTGCACTAAAGGAAGAAGTCGAGCAGATGAAGCGCGAGGGCAAGACACCGCAAATTGTGTTGGTTGCAGAGGATGCGCCTTGGTACAAGTTTGTTGTAACATACAAGAACCTACACAAACGGCTTGTTGTATGGAAGGACGGCAGAGAAGAAATCGAGCCGACGCACCCGTTAAGTGACGGACTTTCTCCGGATGAATTAGTAAAACAATATAACAAATTCTTAAAAGACAATGGCAAATAAATATTGTATTGATTGCAAGGACTTCGACGATTGCGTCCTTCAACCTTGCGCAGATGATGAACCTTGCGCAGATTTTCAAGAAGAAGAAACCGACTCGGCGAACCGGGAATAATTAAAAAACATACATTATGGCAAACGAAGAAAAAAAGGAAGTTTTGACAATTCCAAGCGAGAAAAACTTTTCATTATCAAAAGTCAAGTTAGTAAAAGAGGGTGGCTTGGATGTACACTATGAAGTCGTAGAAACAATCGGCAACGAAAGTTATACGAACAAATACCACATCGAAAGCGGTAAGGATATACACCCCGACTTGCGCAACCTATTCAAGCGTTTACGCCCAATAATGGGTCGTATATTCAGCGTTACATCGTTCTTGTCAATGGTGGAAACGCCCGACTTCAAGGCAACCAAGGAGCAGAAAGAAAAGGCAATTACATTTGCAGACGAAGCCCTCGACAACATCGAAGTTCGCGGTGTATCGTTCAGCGGTTCGGGCGATAATGTGGCGGTAATACTGACGGGCTTGTTTACAATAAGCAACGGACTGAAAACTTGCATCAATTCGCCCCGTATTAAGTTCGATATGTTCTCGTTAGGCTACGAGGAAGAATTGGAGGAAATATGCGAGGAAATCGAAGCCGAGGTTTACGCCTTCTTGTTCAAGGGTAAAAAGGCACAACTCGAACTATTCGGCAATGATTGAAATCACGGAACGATGCGAGTATGATTATTGTGTCGGGAGGGGCTTCGAGCCTCTCCTTGATACAAAAAACTTTCACATCGAAATAAATCTCCGTATTGCGATACAACGCGAATTGTTCGGACATTGCACACACGGGCGCGGTAATGTTCTACAAGCAAACGAGCGGTTCTTCCGGTGGGTATGGGAACACAAGCCCCACCAATGCGAAGAAACGATGCGACCCTTGCCGACATATTCGGCGGTGTATTGTTCCCATATACTGACGCGCGGAGCATTTCCGGAAATGGCGCACGACCCGCGAAACATTAACATCTTGTGCTTCGAAATGCACAACAAATGGGAAAACGGCAAACGCGAAGAAATGCGCATATATGCCAAGAACCAAGCAATAATTGAACAACTCAAAACGGAATACCAGCAAGCCAAATGAGAATAAAGAAAACCGACTACGGCGAAATATCGCGCCAATCAATAAGACGCGAAATTGAACGCTACGGCAAAAGGCACACGCCACAACCAGCACCGGAACAACCGAAGGAAGGAAACAAAAGGCGCATCCAATTCGTAGGCGAACAATCGAGTTATTACCGCTTCCGTTCGTATTTGATTGGCAAGGTTGTACGCCTAATCGAGCAAGCACCTTACGGCGGTTGGATATGCGAGTTTGTATATGAGGAAGATAGGCAAGCACTAAACCGCGTTGCAGATTGGGCAGATAAACGGCAATATTTACTCGATAATGTAAAGTTCAAAGAATGAAACAAAAGTTATTATTCGCGTTTCTCGTCGCGTTGGTCATATTCGAAATAATATTAACAATATACACAATCGTAAAACTATGAGCGTAAACAAAGTTATTTTAATGGGCAATGTTTGCCACACTCCGAAGGTTACAACATTCGACGACGGAGGGAAGGTTGCACAATTCAGCCTTGCAACCAACAAGCGAGGATTTAAAACCCAAGACGGGCGAGAAGTTCCGGAACAAACGGAATTTCACAACATCGTAATAAACCGCACCGGTTTGGCTGGCGTTGCCGAGCAATATGTAAAGAAGGGCGACAAGGTGTATTTAGAAGGCGAACTTCGTACGCGCAAGTATGAGAACGAAGGCGCGTCGAAATACATTACCGAGGTGTATGTTTCAACTATGGAACTATTGACACCTAAAGAGAAAGGCGCGCCAACACCGAACCCGGAAGCCAACCCGTTCGCCGGAAACTACGACGATGCACCTTACTAATTAGAAATGTTTAACACCGACACCGAGGGGCTTTTGCCCTTCCGGTTGCCGGTAAAAGAAGAACCAAATGCAGATACCAAACAAATACTACAACCCCGAATTATGCGAGCAATTCTTTGCGTTGTCAGTCAAGCAACCCTTCGCAAATGATTTGGTAACGCCAGCATACAAGACCGAGGACGGCACGGCGTACGGCGTTAAGTCTATCGAGGTGCGAAGCCGTAACACAAGTTACCGAGGCGACATTTTGATTTGCTCAAGCAAAAGCCCCGTTTATCCGGGTATGCAATCGGGCGTTACCCTTGGGCTTGTAGAGTTATACGATGTTAAGCCAATCTCGGAATTTACCGAGGACGATTGGAACAACACGCGCATACCAATCGAGAAACGCCCCGAAATAATAAAGGGTTTTGGTTGGTTAATGCGTAACCCTCGAAAGGTTGTCGAAATGCCTATAATGGGCAAATTAGGCATATATAAGATAACATTCGGAAAAGATACAATCATCCCTTACCCTTCCGTTGTAGAACTTGACGAGGAAGGATGGAAGAAAATACAATCGAAAATAAATGGAAAATAAAAACGGCAACCCACTCTTCGGCGTTCAGTACGCGACACCGGTTAAACCAATATGCAGAGCGTTGCAAGTTCGTACAACATCCGAAGCAGATTTGCGCGAATATGTCGGCGAAGGTATGAAGGACGAAAACGGAGCGTTCATATTCGGCGACGAAATAGCAGAACCGGACGACTACATCTTCACGACTAACGGGCTGGAATACCACAAGGCAGACAAGGAGGTTTTCGAGGCGTGTTTCGATGCACACCCTTACGACTATATGAACCGCCGATTTGGTACGATTGTAGACAATAGGTTCGCCAAGTTGGAGGAAGAATGGCGCGAACTAATGCAAGCCTACCACGCCAGCAAAGACGCGGAATATGCCGAGAACCTAATCGAAGAACTTGCCGACCTTCATATCATAACAATGCACATCGCGCAGTTATACGGGCGGTCGTCGCAAGACCTTATAAACCTTGCGTTCGAAAAGATGAAGGCGCGCGAACTGACACCGGACTACAAGCGCAAGCACGCGCACGCAACTTGTGGCAATTGCCTCAATTGTACAACGCAAGTCGGTTATGTTAAGTTTTGCACATTCGGGTATTTAATACACCACGACAACACCGAGGCTTGCGAAGAATATATACCAAGACCGGAAAGGAAGAACGCAGAACCAACGCCAAAGGTAGAAGTAAGCATAAGAAAGAAATACAAATGAAACAAAAATACAAATTGACACTTGCCGACAACGGCGTAATGTTACACAACATTGACAACGATACAATCGAGGTCGCGGAGTATATGTTCGATTGTGTCGTACCAAAGGAAGAAACCAAAGTAACGGAAATGTTAGGCGTGAACTTGTTATACGCTATTCTTGAATGTACCAAGAACACGCCCGACAAAACAAAACCCGTCACGGGCGCAACGATAGAAGTATATATTAAACCTTCATATTGAGTTTTGTAAATTTTAAGTTATTTAAGTGTTGTTATCCACATTTGGCATTTAGCGGAATGTCAGTAACAATCTTTCAGCCTTCGGCGTTCGCGAGAATACCGAAGGAATTTTCCTTTGATAAACGAACCAAAAACAAAAAACAACATAACAAATTGCATAATTCGCGGAAATGTGCTAAATTTGCCCCACAAAGCGAGATAAATGCAAAAAGGTACAAACTACCACCGAACAAACGAAAAGCCCACCACGGGCAAATTTTAATAAAATAACTATGGCAAAGACAATCAAAGACCTAAAGTTCGACGAACACAACTTTAACGACCACACGCCGGAAGGTATGGAACTATTAAAGAAGTCGGTCGAACAAAACGGCTTCGGTCGTTCAATCGTCGTCGATAAAAACGACAACATCATCGCCGGCAACGGAATAGTAGAAACGGCGACCAAACTTGGAAAGCAGAAAATAAAGGTTATCGAAACAACCGGCGAGGAACTTGTCGTCGTTAAGCGCACCGACCTTGACATCGACACAACGGAAGGGCGACAAATGGCATTTGCAGACAACGCAGTTGCACACGCAAACTTGCAATGGAACGAGGACGAGTTGGAACAAGCGCGCACCGAGTGGGATGTAAAGCCGGAAGAATGGGGAATTGATTTTGCGAATATAAAAGAGCCAAAACAAGCACACGAAGATACATTTAACGAAACAATCGATAACATACCGGCAAGGGTAAAGGCTGGTACGCTTTGGCAACTTGGAGAACATCGCCTTTTATGTAGCGATAGCACCAAACCGGAAACATACGAAATTATTATGAATAAAGAAAAAGCGAGTCTATTGTTTACCGACCCTCCATACGGCACGAATACCAAAGCAATAAACGCACAAAGACAAAGAAATTCGATGTACTAAAAAACGACGACAAATTCCTTGATTTTATACCAGCATTAAAG
>JAZUHF010000063.1:0-45065 GCA_045641585.1 Acutalibacteraceae bacterium | reverse complement strand
GGTGCGGTGTCTGTAAAAGAAAAGTTATTTCCAGGAGAATGTTACAATACCGTAAATATACAAAGCGAGTATTACCACGGGAATAACATAACAGAAAATCGGTTTCATCCAATTTTTAACCTTAATGCCTTTGCCGGCATTTGCCTCGGCAACAAAGTTGTCCCAGCCCCAACCCTTTTTAAGTGTGCAGAAAAGAGTAATAATAAGAGCGCCTAAAGGCAGCATATTCGTGCTGACGATAAAGTCCCAGAAATCGAGGAAACTTGAGCCCTCGGCGAACGGAACAAACCCCGACCACTTATTAAAGCCGAGTGCGGTTGTGACCGATAAAGCACTTACAACAACCATACAAATAAGGCAGGAAACCGGTCTGCCTATCGGTTTAACATCTTCCTCGGACTTGCCCTTTTTTAAGGCGCTTTTGAGTTTGAAATCGTCAATAAGGTCACGAACGCACGCAAGGATATTTTCAAAAACCGAAAGAATGGTAGAGAATGCGGCGAACACCATAAACAAGAAGAAAACAGCACCCCAAATTCTTCCGCCCTGCATTTCTTTAAATACGCCTGCCATAGTATCGAAAAGCAAACCGGGGCCGGCATCAACCTTTCCGCCGTTGTATGTGAAGCAGGCAGGGAAAATGATAAGTCCCGAAACGATGGCGACAAAAGTATCAAGAGTAATAATCATAACCGACTCACCCAAAAGTGAGCGTTCTTTTCCGATGTAACTGCCGAAAATCGCCATAGAGCCTATACCGATTGAAAGGGTAAAGAAAGCCTGATTCATAGCGCCGACAATAACATTAAAAAATCCGACCTTTTTCATTTTGCTTAAACTCGGAACAAGATAGAATTTAAGTCCCTCGCTTGCCTTGTCGAGAGTGAAACCTCTCAGCGCCAAAACAAGAAGAATAACCATAAGCAAGGTCATCATAACTTTTGTGATTTTTTCGAGTCCGTTTTGAAGTTTGAAACACAAAACGGCAAAACCGACAATTACGGTAAGGAACATATAGTTTATGTTGATTTTAGGGTCGCTTATCATACCTGCAAACGAAAGCGAAGCGGTATCGCCTGCCGCAAATTTTACAAAATAATAAATCATCCAGCCCGTAACAACGGTATAGAAAGCCATAAGGCAAAAATTTGCAAACAAAGCAACATAGCCGTGAAGATGCCACTTTTGACCGTCTTTTTCAAGTTTTTTATACATAAAAACAGGGCTTTTTTGACTTGCACGGCCTAACGAAAATTCCATAACCATACACGGCAGTCCCAACAAAACAAGACAGATAAGATAAATAAGAACAAACCCGCCTCCGCCGTATTGACCGGTCATCCACGGAAACTTCCACACATTACCGCAGCCGATTGCACATCCGGCGCTGAGTAATATAAAGCCGAGTCTGCTTTTGAGTTTTTCTCTTGCCATAAGTAAAATACATCTCCAAAAATTATAAAGTCAACAAGACTATTTTAAACAAAAACGGAGTTAAAGTCAACCCAAAGAGACTTTGTGTTGACAAATAATTAAAACATTGTAAAATAAAAAGAAAAAAGCGGTGAAAAAATGACGGATTTTTACGAAGCGGTTAAAGGGTATACGGATATACCGATTGCCGTCGTTTCTCTTGTTTTAGGCGCTTTATCGGTAAAGCATAAAAGGCAGTGGGGAATATTGTTCTTTCTCGTGGGAATAGCCTCTGCTATGGGGACGGTTGTCCATTCGGTAAGTTTTTCAAAAGGTGTAAAAAACGGAATTTGGGTTTTTCTTTATGTGCTTTTGTTTGAAAGCGTGAGAAGATTTACATATCTTTTTTTGCTTTATATCGAAAACGGAGAAAAGCACAAAGAGCGTTCGCTTTTTGTTTTGGAAATCGTATTTTACATAACGGCGGTAATAATGCTGTTTATACACGGACATATTGATATATATATTTTCTCGGCGTTTGCCGGAATTTGTATAATAAAAATCGTGATGACCTGCATAAAGGAAAAAAGATATCCGAAAACGGTAAAAGGACTGCTTTTGCTTCTTATTCCTCCTGTGGCTTTGCAGTTTTTTGACGGCGTAATTCCGTTTGCGGTTGTTTTTGAACACGCATTTATTATTGCCGAACTTTTTGCGGTATATAAAATTTCAAAAGAATAAAATTTGACTGCCGGCAAATTTGCCGGCAGTTTCGCTTTTTAATCGGGCAACCGTGCTATCAGAAAATCGCCGTTTTCTTTAAGCCAACGGTGGTGCTTTTTGTATTCGGGATACGCCTTCAGCACTTCTTTATAAAAATTCTTTGAATGATTCATTTGTTTTAAATGGCAAAGTTCGTGCACAACAACACTGTCAATAACTTCCAAAGGGGCGAGCATAAGCAAACAATTAAAATTAAGGTTGCCTTTTGCCGAACAGCTTCCCCAACGGGTTTTTTGTCTGCGGAAAGAGATACGGTTTGGCTTTACATTTATAACATCGGCATAATAGCGGACTCTTTGCGGTATAACCTCTTTTGCCAGGAGAAAAAGACGGTTTAACTCCTCTTGCGTGAGGGGAGGCTGACTTTTTAAAACTTCGCTTTGCTTTAACACCTTGAGTTTGTGGGACTCTATCCATTTTTGGTGTTTTAAAACAAAATCTTCTATTTGGTTTTCGGATACGAAAAACGGCGCACGCACCAAAACGGCACCGTCTTTTTTTATTTCAAGACTGATTGTTTTTCGGTTGGATTTTATAACTTTGTATTCCATATTTTCAATACTGCCAGACGGCGGAAAAACTGATTTTAAGCAGTTCGTTTCTGCGCCGTAAACCTGTGTTTGACTCCGCCTTTCGCCTAAAATACGGTTTTATTATATATGCTGTGTTATGTAAAATCAATACTTAGGGCAAAACACAAAAGTTGTTTTTTGAAAACAAATATGATAAAATATATTGTAATAGAAAAAAGCGATAAAGTTTTAAAGGAGTGATTTTGTGGACTGCGAATGGAAATATTTGGTATACTTATACTGTCAGGCGGTGTTTGGCAATGTCCCGAATCCTCCCGAACGGGAACTTGACTACGATTTGCTGTGTCGGTATGCAAAAAAACATTCGGTTACGGGAATGATGTCACTTGCTCTTAAAGACTGCGATTTTGTGCCGAACGAAAAAGCACTTAAATTCAAGCAATTTTGTATAAGTTCCGCTCTAAACGGCGAAAAACAAATTGAAAATACAAAAAGACTTATAGAGGAATTAAATTCGGCAGGTTTTCATCCTGTTATTTTAAAGGGCATAAGCATAGCAAGGTTTTATAATACTCCGATTTGCAGGGCTTCTGCGGACACGGATATTTTTATTCAGAAAAGCGAAGAAAAAGATATTCATAGGTTTTTGGAAGCAAACGGCGATTTTGTTTCGGGACGGGAAAAATATTCTCAGCATTCCACCGTTCACAGTTCACGCTACGGAACAATCGAACTTCACACCGAGTTAATAAGAAGCGAAGAATTTACGGCGCTTTTTGACGATAACAAAATTAAACTTCCCTCCGCTTCCGAATTTTGCGAGTTTGAGTTTTCGGGATATAAATATTCAGCATTAACTCCAGAATGTGCGGTTTATCAGCTTGCGCTTCACCTTGTAGTTCATTTTTTGCGTAGTATAATAAGTTTGAAACAGTGTGTTGACTTTTGCTTGTTTTATTCGAAAAATTACGGTTTGTTTGACGCAAAAAAGTTTTGGGAAACGGCAAAACTTGCAAAATACGATAAACTGCTTTCGGCGTGCTTCGGTATTATGGTGCATTACGGTAAGACCGACGCAAAAGACTTTCCCGACACTCCGATTGCAAGCGAAGAAATCTGCGAAAAACTGCTTTTGGATATGGCAAAATACGGCGAAACCGATTACTATACAGTGAATATATCAGATTATTACTGTTTTAATTCAAAAGAGAAAAAAGTTTCTATGAAAATAAAACGGAAATTAAGAAGATTTTATAAAAGGTTTGTGCTTGTTTTGTTTTTGCCCGTGGAAAAAATGGCTGATAAATATAAATACTTAAAAAAGTATCCCTATTTATATCCCGTTGCTTTTGTTTCGAGAATATTCGGCTTGATTATGGGAAAATCGGAACTTCGCAAAAACAGTGTTGACTCGGTTTCTTTACAAGAAAAAAACACCGATAGAGTCACTCTGCTCAAAGACCTCGAAATGATATAAAAAATAGGACAAAAATTTTGTCAAAATTTTTAAAAAAAGTATTGACTTTTGCAAAATATACATATATAATATAAGAAATTATAAGGGGTAGTTTTAACCCCAAATTCAGTGTTAAAGGAGAATTTACCATGAGTGAAGAGAAAAAGGTTAATTTAGAAGAATTAAGCGAAGAAGAATTAGAGCAAATCGCCGGCGGTATGACCAAAGAAGAAGCAGATGAGTCAATGAAATTAAAGATGCTTAGTCAGACTTGCCCGTATATGTCCTAATCGGGAATTTGAAAAGGAGGACTTTTAATTATGTATAAGGCACCTGATTTTGTAAAGGTTTCAACAAAGATGAAAGATGTTTTTGCAGGTTACGGATGTGTTTGGCAGAGAGGTTATTACGGTTCAAATATGTCTGATGATAAAAATTGCACAGCCGATGAGCATACTCCATACTCATTATTCCCTGATACTGCACCTGGCAATTGCAACGAAACATTTAATCCATGAGTTTGGAACTTTGCTTAACAAAAAACTTTAATTGTTATGATTTTGAAAATGCATTTTTACCTTTTTTAGGCGAAAATGCATTTTTGCCGTTTTGCCGATTTAATTTATTTATGAAGGCAGATTCCGAAAGATACGATAAGGAATCTGCTTTTTTTCCTTTTGTTAACCGTGACTTTCCCGAGCCGACCGTTTCAATAAACGGCTATGACTTTGCGCCTTGCGGTGACGGAGCGGCGATTTGGAAAAAAGGCGAAGCGGCAGTATGTGTATATAACGGGTTTAAAAACATTGATTTATGTGTTTTTGATAAAAAAGCTCCCGTCTCTTCTTTTAACCAATTTCTTGTAAGAGCGTATTCTTATACTGCAATATATAACGGTGTTTTTATAATCCATTCTGCTGCAATTAACTATAACGGTGACGGAATTTTGTTTTGCGGAGTTCCGGGGGCGGGCAAAAGCACCCAATCAAGACTCTGGCAAAAAGTTTTGGGCGCAGAGCCGCTTAATAACGACCAACCGTGCATAGTTTTTAAAGACGGCGTTCCTTTTGTTCACGGAACTCCGTGGAGCGGAAAAGAGCCCTGCTATAAAAACGAAATGGCGCCTGTAAAAGCAATAGTTTTTATTGAAAAAGCACCCTGTGAAAGAATAGAAAAATTATCAATAGTTGAAGCGTATGCACTCATACATCTTAATAATTTTGTTGTGCCCGTTGCTGAGGGCGTAGAAAAGAATTATGACAGTGTGGTTGAAAGGGTGGCAAAAACGGTGCCCGTTTACCGTCAGTTTTGCACGAAAACCGAAAATGCTCCGAAAGAACTTTATAGAGTTTTATATGAGAGCAAACAGCCTTCTCCGGCGGGAGAAGCCATTGGCCGATAAATATTTTTATATTTATATATTATTTGAAAGGAAAAGGAAAAATGAAATATACTCAAAATGAATCATTTATAATAAAAGAAATAGCAGGAGAATCGGTGCTTGTCCCCCGCGGCAAAGTCGCCATTGAGTTTGGCGGAATGGTCGCTTTTAACGAGACGGGCATTTTGATTTGGGAAAGCATAAAAGAGCCTAAAACCTTTTCCGAAATTGCAAAGACGGTTGCCGGAAAATATAATGTAACCTTTGAAGAAGTTGCCGATGATGTCACCGCTTTTTTGGCAAGAGCCGTAAAGGAAGGCTTTATCGTCGAAACGGAGGTATAAGTTATGTCGCTTTACGATATATTGAAAAGCAGTCCTACTCCCGAAATAGGATATACAAGGTTTAATATTAAAGAATGCAGAGACAGGCGGTTTTTAAGTGGCGTTCAATTAGAAATTACGCCATTTTGCAATTTTGCCTGTCCGTTTTGTTATGCGAGAATGACTCCCGAGCAGTTAAAAGAGCGGGGTGAACGGCTTTTAAGATTTGAAGATTGGAAGCCTATAATTGACCAACTTTATGATATGGGTGTTTATTATATTACTATAAGCGGCGGCGAGTGCACCCTGCATCCTGACTTTGAAAAGATATACAGGTATGCATATTCGAAAAATTTTGATATTAAAATCATGACAAACGGCTCTGCTATTACGGATAGCATTATTGAAATGTTTTGCGAAAATCCTCCCGAAATAATCATTACTGTGTATGGCAGTTCAGCAGAAAAATATGAGAAAGTTTGCGGAAAAGCAAAATATTTTTATGATGTTATCAACAATATTAAGAAATTAAAGAAACATAACATCAATTTCCGCTTGCAAACTACCGCTAACGCCGATAACTTTGAGGATGTTGAAAACATCAGAAAAATAGCTGATGAATTTGATACTTCGTTTGTTTTTGCGATTCAGCACATCAATTACCGTAGCTGTGACGGTGATAAAATTAAAGAAAACACCATAGAAAACGAAACATATAAAAAATTCATTTCAAACATAAACAAAGATAAAAACCCAAAAATCATTCCGCACGAAGAGCAGGAGTTGATTGAAAAAGGTGCCAGATGCGCCGCAGGGCGTTGCTCCTGCGCAATAACATACAGCGGCAAAATGCAGTTATGTGTAACACTTGATGTAATAGAGTTTGATGTTACAAAGCTGCCTGTTGCGGAGTGTTGGCAAAAACTTATAGAATATGCCGATAATATTCCAAATCTAACCGAATGTCAAAACTGTATTCATATTTCGCAGTGCAATACTTGTATGGCGCTTCATTATGATGATACAAAAGAGTTCGGCAAGCCGTCACCGAGACTTTGTTACAAAAGAAGATTCCCCGAAAACGCAAAAGAAATAGAGGAATTTTACCAGAAAAACGGTTATGTTGACCTTCGTATGTATAATTATTTAAAATGATAAGCGTTAAAGAATTAGGCGACCGCCATAACGGCGTCGCCACTTCGTATATTAAAGACGGCGACAGCGAATACATAAAAAAATACCGCAACGCCTTGACCGAAAGGGCATGGGGTGAGTTTTTGTGTGCGCTCGAAAAAGAGGGAATGAAAAATCTTCCCCGATGCGTTCAAATATTATCGGAAGACGAAAATTCCCACACCGAAAAAATCGTTAAACATCTGCCTACCGACCGCGATGGTGCAAAACGGTTTTTTGTCCGTATGGGAACATTTTTGTTTTTAACATATTTGTTTTCAAGCACTGATTTTCACGCCGAAAACATAATTGCAAACGGTGAATTTCCCGTTGCCGTTGACCTTGAAACTTTGCTTTCCTCGAATATAAAAAGGGCAAACAATAAAAGCGGTATTATTGAAAGTTGTTACGCCTCGGGACTGTTGCCGAAATACTACGGTGAAACCGATTTTTCGGGGCTCGGCGCAAACATAGAGGGACTTAAAAATTTGCCGTTTGGCAACGAAAAGGTATATGAAGCAAAAGATTATTTAAAAGAAATCACTGACGGGTTTTCGTCGGGCTACGATTTTGCGCTTAACAACAAGGGTAAAATTTTACCGCTTATTTCACTTTTTGAAAACTGTAAATTCCGTGAAATAACCCGAAAAACCGATATTTACTGTTTGATAATCGAACGGGTGTTAAAATCGGAAAACAAAGAAGAAACGGCAAGAGATTTGCTTTCCCGTGCTTACATAAAAGATGCGGACAAAAACCGCATAAATGAAGCAAAACTTATGCTCGAAGCCGAAATAAAGAGTGTGTTAAACGGTGATGTTCCGCTGTTTTACGGACTTGGAAACAGCAAAGATTTATATTTTGAAAACAAGATTGTCCTAAAAGATTTTTACAGCACATCTCACACCGATTTTGCGCGTAAAAAGTTAGAAAAACTATCTTTACAAGACAAGCAAAACCAACTTAAAATCATAGAATTTTGTTTTTCTTCCAAAAAACCTTTAACCCCCCAAACAACCGAGGAAAACAACATTTTAAAAGAAACCGATTCGGCGCTTGAAAAGGTTTTTCTTAAAGATTTCAAATCTTCTTTTATAGCCTTTAAGGCAAATGTCAAAACCGTGGGACTTCAACCAATCGGGTTTGGTCTTTATTATGGAATTTCGGGCATTATGTGTTACTATGCGGCGGCTTTTAGCAAAACAAAGGACGAAAAATATCTTGAAAAAACATTGTTTTGTATAGACTCGATAAAAAATGAGTTTTTAAAAAGTCCGTCAAAAGAAACAGTTTTTGAAAAACAAAGATTTTCGCTTACCGATAATTCCTGCGGTCTTTTAAACGGAATATCGGGAATTATATCGGCTTTGATTCACACCTATGAACTTACGGGCGAAAAATCGGCATATGATACTGCTTTAAAACTTGCAGAGCGTATAGACATTTCAAAAATATCCGTAAAAAAGCACGATGTTCTTTCGGGACTTTCGGGGCTTTGCACGGTTTTGCCGAAACTTCCCCGTGAAATTTCCGAGCCGATAGCAAGAGTTTGTTTGCCTGAACTTTTGTCGGCAGCGCCCGACCTTACGGGTTACGGTCACGGCGCAGGAGGAATGGCGGCGGCGCTCGGTGCACTCGGTTTTGTAACGGGCGAAACGGAAGTTAACGCAAAAATACTCGAACTTTTAAATTTTGAAAACAAATATTACGACAGCAAAAGCAAAAATTGGCTTGATTTACGGGACAGTGAAAAAAGTTTTATGAACGGTTGGTGCTCGGGTGCGCCCGGTATTGCGCTATCGAGAAAAAGACTGCTCCGATATACCGCCGATAAACAAATAGCCGATATTTGCAAAAAAGATATAAACAGAGTTAAAGAGTATTTAAAAATGCCTGTAAAAAACGGCAGAGCCACCCTTTGCTGCGGCGAAGCGTCACGGGTGATGGCGGCGGCAATTTTGAATGTAAACTGCAAAAACACCTTAAACACCTGCATTTATGCCGAGTCACCCCGTTTATACCACCCGTTGAAAACCGCCGATTGCAGTATTTCTTTGATGCAGGGAATTTGCGGAGCGGGGTATGCTTATTTAATGCAAAACGACGAGAGATGCGGTGATATGCTTTAAATGAATGATAATATTTTGCTTGATTTAATAAAAAAGTCTATCGCCGAAAACGAAGATTTTGTTGTTTCGGGCGGCGGAGAAAGTATGCGTCCGTTTATCAACCCCGATACCGACAAAATAGTTCTTTCGCCCATAAAAGCACCGCTGAAAAAGGGCGACATCTGTCTTTATATGCGTGGAGAAAAAGCGGTTATCCACAGAATATACGATATTAAGGACGGCCTTTACGATATGTTGGGCGACGGTCAGTTCTGGATAGAGAAAGATGTCAAATCAGAAAATATAGTTGCCGTTGCAACCAAGCGGATAAGGAACGGCAAGGAATTAAGTCTTAAAAAGCCGTTTATACGGTGCTTTTTTCACCTTAAGGCGATTAAAAAGATAAAACTTCATATTTTAAAAATTCAGATGGGAATTGTTTATGGAAAAATTAAAGAAATTATTTTCAAAAAAGCAGGTAATTAAATCAAATATACGCTGGTTGCTTGAGCAGGCGGGAGAAGTTAAGTTTTACATTTTCGTCTTTTCGGCAATAAGTCTTTTTTCAATGCTCTTTTCGCTTGCAAGTCCCATTGCAAGTAAATTTGTTGTTGATTCGGCAATTTCGCCCGACGAAAAATTCAACATAAAATATGCGTTTGTTATGTTTGGCACTACGCTGATTTCGATTGTTTTCAGTGCATTTTCAAATATTTTCAGCAGTTATGCCAACGAAAAATATTCTTTTCACATTAGAGCAAAAATGTTTGACCGAACGCAAAAAGGAAAGTGGAATCATATAAATATGTTCCACAGCGGAGATATGCTTTCCCGACTTACAAGCGATGTCGATACCGTCACTTCAAACATTATAAGCATCTTCCCGACACTCATTATCACGATACTTCAGCTTGTAATTATTCTTGTCATTTTACTTATGACCGACCCCGTCCTTGCTTTGATAGGACTTATCGTAGGGCCTCTCGGAATGGTGCTCGGTTTAGTTCTGCGGAAACCGTATCAAAGGTATCAGCGGACACTTAAAGAAAGTCAGTCTGAATATTATACTTTCTTTCAGGAAATGCTCGGCAATCTGGATATAACAAAGGCGTTTCAACTCGAAGAAAAAAACAACGAAAACTTTGAAGATTTAAGAGAAAGACGGCTTAAAACCGTTATAAAAAGCACACGGTTAAGCACGCTTATTAGTTCGGCTATGCGGTTTGTTTATTCGCTCGGTTATGTTGTTGCTTTTTGTTGGTGCGCCACACAAATCGGCACAAAACCCGAATACACCTACGGCACGATGACACTTTTTCTTTCGTTGGTCGCACAGCTTCAAGGCACTATATCAAGCATAGGAAACATTGTTCCGCAGTTTTATAATCTTCTTATTTCGGCTTTGCGTATAAGGGAAATTTCCGAGCAACCCGCCGAAAAAAGCAACGGAAAAGAAGAATATAACGAAAAAATCGGTCTTGATGTCAGCAATGTCACTTTTTCGTATACCGATACCACAATATTAAAAGATGTAAACTTTAAGGTTGAGCCTTATGAAAAGGTTGGAATTATCGGCTCCTCCGGAGCAGGAAAAACAACTTTTATAAGACTTATTCTTGCGCTTGTTGAGCCAACCGAAGGCAACATAAACTTTACATTAAACGGCGAAGCAGAGGAAATCACGGCAAGTGCAAGAAGATTTATTTCATATGTTCCGCAGGGTAACACACTGTTTACGGGAACGGTGAGAGAAAATCTTTTGGTGTCAAACCCTCTTGCTACCGACGAAATGCTTTGGGAGGCACTTAAAATTGCCGATGCCGAAAAATTCATATCGGAGGACGAGCGAAAACTTGACCTGCCCATAAAAGAAAATTCGGGCGGTCTTTCGGCAGGACAGGCACAAAGAGTTTGTATTGCAAGGGCGCTCTTAAGAGATAAACCCGTTATGATATTCGATGAAGCGACAAGTGCGCTTGACGAAGAATCGGAAAAAAGAATTTTTGAAAACATTTCAAACCTTCAAAACAAAACATTCTTTATTATTACCCATAGAAAATCAATGCTTAAATACTGCACTTCAATACTAAAAATAAACGATGACGGAACAGCCGAATACACTAAAAACTGAAAACAAAGTATCAAGAAGAAAAAGAAAGACCTCTGAATTTTTAATTCAGAGGTCTTTAATAATTTTTGCTTAATCGTTTGTATCAAGACGCTGACGGGCAACAAGTTCGGCAAAAAAGCCATTGTTTTCTATGAGTTCTTCATAGGTTCCGCTTTCAACAATCTTACCCTTGTCAAGAACTATTATTCTGTCGCAGTGACGAATGGTTGAAAGTCTGTGCGCAATTACAATTCTTGTGCATTTAAGTTTGTCAATGGCGTCCGAAATGTTCTTTTGCGTTACATTATCAAGTGCGCTCGTTGCTTCGTCAAACATAAGAATTTTAGGCGACGGCGCTAATGCACGGGCTATCATAAGGCGCTGTCTTTGTCCGCCCGAAATTCCTCCGCTTCCTTCCGAAATAAGCGTATGCATACCCATTGGCATCGCACGGATATCGTCGGCAATCGAGGCGAGTTCCGCCGCTTTCCAAGCATCGTCAATGGTAAGTTCGGGGGCGGAAATAACAATGTTTGAATAAATATCGGACAAAAACAGTTTGCCGTCTTGCATAACCGTTCCGATTTTCTTGCGGAGAGATTTTAAGTCTATTGATTTCATATCTTTTTTATCGTAAAAGATAGAGCCTTTAAGCGGTCTTTCAAACCCTAAAAGCAATCGCATAAGTGTAGATTTTCCGCAACCCGTGGAGCCTACGATGGCAACATATTCGCCGGGTTTTATTTTAAGCGAAAGGTTATCAATAATCATCGGCATATCGTCGGTGTAACGGAACGAAACATTTTGAAGTTCTATCGCACCCTGAAGTTTTGAAATTACTGCCTTGCCGTCGGAAATCTCCGGTTTTTCATCAAGAATGGGTTTTATTATCTCGCTTATTGATTTAAGATTTGCAATACCTTTTGTTAAAATTTCAAGGGTTGGGAAAGTAACCGTGATTAAACCGAAAGAGGTTAAAAAGGCAAAAAAGTCATCAACACTTATGTTGTTTTTTGAGGCGATAAGATACAAAACGGTCGTGCCTAAAAGGGTGGTGGATAAAACAAGTGTTTTGGATATTTTCAAAAACAGCGGAGAGTTGTATTCCACTGCCGCTTCTGCCGAGTATGCCTTTGCCCAACGGGAAAAAGTCCGCTTTTCTGCACCGGCAAGTTTAATCTTTTGGATACCCGTAATCATAGAATAGGTGATACCGCTTGTTTTAGACGCAAGCTGCATTTTTTCTCTGGTGTTTCTGACATCTAAAATAGTCGAAATAACTATAATTACCGCAGTGGCAAGAATAACGATTACAGAGGGCCAAATTAAAGACGGGGCGAAACTGAAAATCTGAAACAAATAAATTGCCGAAAGCAAAGTGGTAAGACCGACCTTTACAATGCCGTCCATAAGGATAATGGAGATGTTTTGAAAATATGTAACAATTTGATTGAGTTCGCCGGCAGAATACTTTTTGAAGAATGTTGGCGAAAGGGCTAAAAGCCGCGCCATTGTGGCAGACTGCAATGCAATATCAAGTTTGGTTGTGATTTTTGCGTGCAGTAATTCGCTGAATATCGTAAACAGTTGACGCCCTATATGATAGGCGAACATAAAGGTTGCAAGGGCAAACAAAACCGTAAGACTTTTGCTTAAAATTACTGTGCCGAATAACCATTTTGTAAACAAAGGAGATAAAAGACCTACCAATGTTAATGCGAGCATAATGCCGAGATAAAGAAAAATATCCGAGAGCGATATTTGTTCGAGCAGAAACTTCAAAACATCTGAAAAAGTGATTTTTTCGTTTTTGAAAGGCTTGTAAAAGCAAATTGCTTCGCTGTCAAAAAGACTTTCGTTTTTGCGGGTTATCCGTTCCTTTTCTCCGGTTTTCAAATTCATAAAATAATAGCCGGAAAATTTGCCCGGAATCAATGCCACCGCACTGCCGTCTTCTTTAAGGGTTGCAAGCATTATACCTACCGAGTTTTTAAAAAAGCCTTTGTCGAGAGTAACAGTTCTCCGCATTATTCCGAACGGGCGAAGCATAAACTCAAGTTGTTCGTCAACCGAACTTAAATTTTCGGGGATTTTTTGCACCTTCGGTTTAAGGTGAAAGAAACTCAAAATTTCTTCTATTGCAGACTGAGCAACTGCGCGGTTGTCAAGCGCATCAACGATTTTTTTGTCGAGCACGGCTCCGGCAAGGTCGCTGAAAGCATTTTTAAAGACAATATTGTCTTTTTCCTGTCTTTCCCTCAGCCATTCATCATACCAATTCATATATCTTCGCCCCCTTACTCGCTTGTTATGAGTTCTTTGTAGAACTCGCAGTTCTTTATAAGTTCTTCGTGCGTTCCGCGGTTGATAATTTCGCCTTTGTTCATTACAATTATCTCGTCACAGGAACGAATGGTTGAAAGCCTGTGCGCTACAACGATTGTCGTAATTCCTCTTGCTTTAATGGATTTTACGACATTGTATTCGGTTTTTGAATCAAGCGCACTTGTTGCTTCGTCAAGAATAACTATTGTGGGGTCTTGGACTAATACACGCGCGATTTCCATTCTTTGCCGTTGACCGCCGGAAAAATCTCTTCCGCCGTCAATGAGTTTGTGCGAATAACCGAGTGTGCGTTCCATTATATCATCGTGTATCTGCGCATCTCTTGCCGCAAGTATCATTTCAAAGTCTTCGATACTTTCGTCCCACATTTTTATGTTGTTTGCAATGGTATCTTCAAACAATATAATGTCTTGGTCTACAACCGAAAGCGAGGAACGGAAAACGTCACGGTCTATTTCGTTTATGGGTTTTCCGTCAAAAAGAATATCACCGCTCCACTGTTTGTAAAGACCGGATACAAGTTTTGAAATGGTGGACTTTCCGCAACCAGAACCGCCGATTATTGCTACCGATTTGCCGGGAGTCAGCGTTAAATTGAAATCTTTGATTAACGGCTCGTTAAGCGGAGAATATCCGAAAGTAACATTTTTAAGTTCGATATTTCCCGTGAGTTTTGTGTATTCTTCAACCTCAATATTGTCGTTGAAAATATCATCGGACGGGTATTTCATTACATCGTCAATGCGTTCCATTTGAGTCCGCATTTCCTGAACAACCTTGTTTGCGTTTATAAGTTTGTTTGCAGGAGCCAAAAACTGCGTAAAAAATGTGCTGAACGCCAAAATCATACCTACCGTAAAGTTGCCTTTTATTATGAGCAATGCTCCGACAACCAAAACTGCGCTTGATGCAACAAGCGATAAAAAGTTCGGAAGAAGTCCCAAATAAGTGTCGAGTTTAGCAAGGCGGACTTTTCCGGCGTTGGCGGCGGCGCCGTAGCCCGACCACTTTGCGAAATATCCGTTTTCCGCACCGCTTGATTTGATGGTTTCAATCATTCCGATTCCCGCAACGGTGTAGGAAGAAAGTTTTGCTTTATCTTTCATTGAAACACGGGTGATGTTTATTCGCTTTTTGGAAATATATTTTGTAAGCAACGAACTCAAAATGATTGACGATAGACCTATGGCGGTCAAAACAATACTGTATCTTATCATTACTATAAGATAAACAGCCATCATCAAAGAATCGAGAAGCAAAGGTGCAACGGTGTTGATAAGGGTGTTTGCAATGTTTGCGTTTGAAAGTTGGCGTTCGCAGATATCACCGGACATTCTTTGTGAGAAAAAGCCGATGGGCATTTTTAATATTTTCCAGATGAAAGTGGTGTTTCCTATGACGGCGGTTTTTCCGTTTATGCGGATATTATAGACATCGGCAATAGCGGACATAATAATTTGCAATGCGTTAAATATCAGCAGTAAAAGAATAAAAATCATTAAACTTTTTGCGTTTTTGCCGGTAAGAATTCTATCTAAAAACACACGTGAAAAAGCAGGGTTTATTGCGGCAATGAGTGCGGCAATGAAACCGGTTGCGGCAGTAAATATAAGTGCTGTTCCCGAGCCTTTTAATCTGTCTTTTGCGTAGGCATACATATTGTTCGGCTTTCCGCCGGGAACAAAATTTTCCGTAGGTTTAAACTGAAGGCAAATTCCCGTAAATGAGTTATCGAAAATTTCCATCGGAACCGAATAGGCGCCTTTGGCAGGGTCGTTTAAGTATGCTTTTCCGCCCTTGAAACCGGTAAGCACTATAAAGTGGTTAAAATTCCAGTGAATTATACAGGGAAAACTGCCTTTGCTGACTATTTCGTCGATTTCATAACGGTATCCTTTTGCCTCAAGACCGTAATAACGGGCGGCTTTTAAAATGTTTCTTGCGTTTGAACCGTCTCTTGAAACACCGCAGTCGTTTCGGACACTTTCAAGAGGAACAAAACGGCCGTAATAGGCAAGTATCATCGAAAGCGAAGCGGCACCGCACTCGAGAGCCTCGAGCTGCATTACTACGGGAACTTTTGCAACGCCTTTTTGTATCGGTTGTTTTATGTTTGCCATACTTCCACCTCAGTTTACAGCAAAAGTAATGGGACTTATGCTTTCGGTAACAATGTATATGTTGTATTTTCCGTCTTTAACGGGAGCCTTTACGGTAAAGGTGCATTTATCGCCTTTATATTTTATAGCGGTGACTTCGCCCGTTTTATCTCCGATATTAACTTCCATTCCGGTTTTTAGATTTTCTTCGGTTGTAACCGTGCAGGTGGAAATACCGTTTTCAAAAACGGCATCGGCAGTAACTCTTGTTTCGATTTTTCCGAAAATACCCCATACAACAAACCCGATAAGAATTACCAAAACCGCAACAATTAAAATCCAAACCCGAGGTCCTGTTATTCTGATATAATCATTAAGACTTTCGGGCGATTCTATTTTTTTAATGCTTTTTTCACGAAACAGTTTGTTTTCCATAACTTATTTTCTCTCCCATACAAAGAATTGAAATATATTTATAAAATATTATACTATTACCAAACAAAAAACTCAAACATTATTTTAAAAAAGCAAACAAAAATGTAAAAACCCCGATTGCGCAAATTGCGTATCGGAGTTTTACCAAAACGGTCAAAGCGTTGCCGCCATAACAGCTTTTATGGTGTGCATTCGGTTTTCGGCTTCGTCAAAAACGATTGAACTGTCGCTGTTAAAGACCTCGTCTGTAACTTCCATTGCGTCAATACCGAATTTTTCGTATATTTCTTTGCCGATTTTTGTATTAAGGTCGTGAAAAGCGGGCAGACAGTGCATAAAACGGCACTGCTTACCTGCGTTGTCCATAAGTGGTTTGTTAACCTGATAAGGCAAAAGTTCTTTTATGCGCTCATTCCAAACGGAATCGGGTTCGCCCATAGAAACCCAAACATCTGTATAGATTACATCGGCATTTTTGGTTGCAGCCATTGGGTTTTCTTCAAATTCAAGAACGGCACCTGTCTGCGAGGCGATTTTGAGGCATTCGTCAACAAGACTTTGTTCGGGAAAATATTTCTTCGGTGCGCAGGCGACAAAATGCATACCCATTTTGGCGCAACCGACCATAAGGGAATTTCCCATATTATAACGGGCGTCGCCCATATAGACAAGTTTTTTGCCCTCAAGTTTTCCGAAATGCTCACGAATAGTGAGAAAATCTGCTAAAATCTGTGTGGGATGAAACTCATTGGTAAGACCGTTCCACACCGGCACACCCGAATACTTTGCAAGGTCTTCAACTATTTCCTGACCGAAACCCCTGTATTCAATGCCGTCAAACATTCTGCCCAACACCCTTGCGGTGTCGGCAATGCTTTCTTTTTTGCCTATTTGCGAACCGGACGGGTCAAGATAGGTGGGGTGCATGCCGAGGTCGATTGCCGCCACTTCAAAGGCGCAACGGGTTCGGGTGCTTGTTTTTTCAAAAATCAAGGCGATATTTTTACCTTCACACAATTTATGCGCAATTCCTTTTTTCTTCTTTTCTTTGAGTTCTGCCGCAAGGTCGAGAAGTTCGGATATTTCTTCGGATGAAAAATCAAGCAGTTTCAAAAAACTTTTTCCTTTAAGTCCCATTTTTATCTCCTAATCGTTTATATTTATAAGGTGTGTATTTGATTGGTTATACTGCGCGCTTACAACATCGGCAAGCGCAAGAGCGGTATCAATGGAGGTCATACACGGAATCCCCAAATTCATGGCTTTTCGGTGAAGCTGACGGAAATCGCCCACCGAACTGTCCATAACCGCACCGGTATAAACAACATAACTTACATCTCCGTTTTCGAGGAGATTGTAAATATCGTTGTTTTCCCATACATTATGCGCTGTTGTTACATCCATACCGCGTGCCCTTATGGCGTTTGCCGTATCGGGTGTCGCATAGAGTTTAATACCTAAATCGGTGAATTTTTCGGCGAGTTTTATTGCGTCGGAATAATCATAATCTTCTACCGATATCAGTATACCGTTTCTGCGGTTGTTCCCGTCGGAATGAACATCAACACCGCTTGCCGTAAGCCCTTTATAAAGTGCTTCTGTTTTTGTGCGGCCTATTCCGAGCACCTCGCCGGTCGATTTCATTTCGGGGCCCATAATTGAATTTGCGTCCGAAATTTTTTCAAAACTGAAAACAGGAACTTTTACGGCATAATATTTTGCCGCCGGTGCAAGACCTTCTTTATAGCCCATATCCGTTAGCTTTTCGCCGAGCATAACCCTGCTTGCGATTTCTACCATAGGTATACCGGTTACTTTGCTGATATAAGGCACAGTCCGGCTTGCACGGGGGTTTACTTCAATAACATACAGTTTATTGTCATAAACGAGATACTGAATATTAACTATTCCTTTGGTGCCGAGTCCCCTTGCCATTTTTACTGAAATATCGCATATATTTTTGGTCATTGATTCAGAAAGATTATAGGGCGGATAAACCGCTATTGAATCGCCCGAGTGAATACCGGCGCGTTCAATGTGTTCCATAATGCCGGGTATAATGACCGTTGTTCCGTCCGAAATACAGTCAACCTCCAATTCGGTGCCGGGCATATATTTATCAACAAGCACAGAGTTGGTAATTCCGCCCGAGAGGATAGCCGACATATAGGTTTTAACCTCGTCTGAAGAACGGACAACGCTCATACCCTGACCGCCTATAACATAGGAGGGACGGAGAAGAACGGGATACCCGAGTATTTTAGCCGCAATAAGTGCTTCTTCAACCGTGTTGACCGATACCGCTTTCGGACGGCGCATACCTATACTTTCAAGGAATGCATCAAATCTTTCTCTGTCCTCGGCAATATCTATTCCCTCGGCAGAAGTTCCGAGTATGGTAACGCCGTTTTTGTCAAGAAATTCGGCGAGTTTAATCGCGGTCTGACCGCCGAACGCCACAACAACACCGAGCGGCTTTTCACAGCGGACAACATTCATAACATCTTCCGCCGTTACCGGCTCAAAATAAAGTTTGTCGGCGGTGTCGTAGTCGGTAGAAACCGTTTCGGGATTGTTGTTGATGATAATAACTTCATATCCGAGTTTGCGAAGCACCTCAACACATTTTACCGAACTGTAATCAAATTCGATGCCCTGACCTATCCGAATAGGGCCCGAACCGAGAACTAAAATTTTGTTTTTGCTGTCGGCTTGTCCGGATTTTGTTTCCTTTTCGTCAAAATAAGAATAGTAATAAGCGGTTGGACCGAAAGCGCCCTTGCAGGTGTCTACCGCACGGTAATGAGCATCAAGATGCATAGGAAGTTGGGATTTTGAAAGTTCGCTCAAAGCCTTGTCGGTGTAGCCGAGTTTTTTGCCCTCTATATACAGTTCTTTGGTAATTCCGTTTTCGATTTTCTTTTCAAAATCGGCGAGATTTTTGATTTTTTTGATAAAGAACGGATTTATCATTGTAATGCGGCATATTTCATCGACCGAAACGCCTGATTTCAGTGCTTCAAACAGTGTAAAAATGCGAACGTCGTTTACTCTTTTGAGTCTTTCTTCAAGAGGCGCATCGGTGCCGGATATTCTGTTTAGTGTTTCCTGCTTTATTTCTGCGCCGCGCACCGCTTTCATCAATGCTTCCTCGACGGTTGCACCTATTGCCATAACTTCGCCTGTGGCTTTCATTTGCGTTCCGAGCTTTCTGCTTGTGTTGGTAAATTTATCAAAAGGCCAACGGGGAAATTTAAGGACAATATAATTTACATCAGGCTCGGTTGCCGCCGTTCCCTCGGCATTTTTGTCAAAGGTGATTTCGTCAAGCGTGTAACCGAGTGCTATCATTGTGGTAACCTTTGCAATGGGGTATCCCGTTGCCTTGCTTGCGAGTGCTGACGAACGGGAAACTCTCGGGTTTACCTCAATGACATAATATTCGCTTGTTTTCGGGTTGTAGGCAAACTGACAGTTGCAACCGCCTTCAATTTTTAAGTTTTCGACTATATCAAGCGAGGCTTTTTCAAGCATTTTAAGGTCTTTTTCGGAAAGAGTAAGCGCAGGTGCCGCAACGATAGAATCGCCCGTATGAATTCCTACAGGGTCAATGTTTTCCATACTGCAAACAATTATTGCTTTGCCCGACGCATCACGCACTACTTCAAACTCGATTTCCTCCCAGCCGACGATATATTTTTCCACTAATACCTGATGAATCGGAGAAGCGTCCAATCCCGTTTTGGCAACCGCTGTCATTTCCTCGTGAGAATAAGCGACTCCGCCTCCGCCGCCGCCTAATGTAAACGCAGGACGGATAATAACGGGGTATCCTATTTTATCGGCTATATTAAGAGCATCTTCAAGTTTTTCTGCCGTGTCTGACGCTATGGTGGGAACGCCAATCTCATTCATACTGTCTTTAAAGAGCTGTCGGTCTTCGGCACGGCTTATGCTTTCGGCGTTTGTTCCCAAAAGCCGAACATTACGGCTTTTAAGAAAACCGCATTTGTCGAGTTCCATTGCCATTGTAAGTCCTGTTTGACCGCCGAGTCCTGCTAAAACAGAATCCGGTTTTTCAGTATCTATTATCCGCTTAAGAGTTTGGAGAGTAAGCGGTTCAAGATAAATTTCGTCCGCCATCGCGTTATCGGTCATTATCGTTGCGGGATTTGAATTAACAAGCACAATTTCAAGATTTTCTTTTTTAAGGATTTTACAAGCCTGCGTTCCTGCGTAATCAAATTCCGCCGCCTGACCTATAACAATAGGGCCGCTGCCGATTACCAATACCTTTTTAATGTTTTTATCAAGCATATTTTACACCTGTTTCGCACAAACTAATTTTATTGTTTCTATCGCTTTTTTTAAGACTTCTTCCGGAATGTTAAGGGCGGGAAGCAATCTTACTTTATCCTTTGCCGTAAGACAAAGCACTCCGCTTTCCATACACAATTTTACGATTTCGGCGGCAGGTTTTACGGTTTTTATGCCTACCATAAGTCCCATACCGCTCACCGAATCAACACCCTCTGCTCCGCTTAAAGAGTCAAAGATAAATTTACTTTTTTCTTTTACTTTTAAAAGAAAAGCATCATCAATCCTTTTTATTATGCTTATTGCGGCGGCACAGCATACGGGATTTCCGCCGAATGTGCTGCCGTGGTCGCCGAAACCTAATGTGTTTTGGACTTTTTCTCCCAAAAGCGTTGCACCGAGCGGCAGACCGCCGGCAAGACCTTTTGCGGTGGAAACTATATCCGGCTCAATGCCGAAATTCATATAGGAATAAAGTTCTCCCGTGCGGCCGTTTCCGGTTTGCACTTCGTCTATAATCAAAAGTGCGCCGTTTTCTTTGCACCATTTTTGCGCAGATTTTATAAAGGCTGTATCAAGAGGGACAACACCGCCTTCGCCCTGAACACACTCCATCATAACAGCGGCAATTTTTGTTGTTTTTGCCAAGGCTTCGAGTTCCTTAATGTCGGGGTTTATGCTCACAAACCCCGGAGTAAGAGGTCTGAACAGTTCGTGATAGTGTTCCTGCCCCGTTGCCGAAAGGGTTGTAAGTGTCCTCCCGTGAAAACTGTTGTTGATTGTTACAATGGTATAGCAATCGTTTCCGTTATTTTTTGCAGCATATTTTCTTGCAACTTTAATGGCGCATTCGTTTGATTCGGCGCCGGAGTTGGAAAAGAAAACTTTTTTCATACCGGTTTTTTTACAAAGCATTTCCGCAAGTTCCACACACGGATTTGTATAGTATAAATTAGACATATGCTGAACTTTTGAAATTTGTTCGATTATTGCCGACTGCCATTTATCGTCCGAAATACCGAAAGAAGTAACGCCTATGCCCGAGCCCATATCAATGTATTCTTTTCCGTTATTATCGTAAACAAGCGAGCCTTTGCCCTTTACGATGTTTATGGGAAATCTGTTATAAGTCCCTGCTATAAACTGCTTATCGTTTTCAATAATATTACTCATTATTCCCTCCGTAGACCATTGTTCCGGCACCCTCGTCGGTAAGTAATTCCATAAGTATGGAATGTTCTACTCTGCCGTCCATTATTATTACTTTTTTAACGCCTTTGTTTATGGCGGTTACGCAACAATCTATCTTGGGAATCATTCCGCCTGCGATAATTCCTTTTTCCTTGAGTTTTGAAGCATCTTTAACATCAAGTTCCGCAATCAGCGACGACGGGTTGTCCTTATCCATAAGAACGCCGGCAACATCGGTCATCATTATAAGTCTTTCGGCATTAAGAGCACCTGCGACATACGCCGCCGCCGTATCGCCGTTGATATTGTAGGTATTGCCTTTGCTGTCACACCCGACGGTTGAAATTACGGGGATATAACCCATATTTAAAAGGTCGGTTACCGACTGAATGTTTATTTTTGTTATTTCGCCGACATATCCAAGCCGCTTGTCCTTTGGCTTTGCCTCTATAAGTCTGCCGTCCATTCCCGAAATACCGATTGATTTACCGCCGTTCATTTCAAGAAGATTTACAAGCGACTTGTTGATTTTTCCGGCAAGCACCATCTGAACAATATCGACCGTTTCCTTGTCGGTCACTCTGAGTCCGTCTACAAACTCGGCTTTTTTACCGAGTTTGTTCATCATATCGCTTATTTCAGGACCGCCGCCGTGCACAAGAACAATCTTAACGCCGATAATCCAAAGCAAGACAATATCCTGCATAACCTGTTTCTGCAATTCGCGGTTTATCATTGCGTTGCCGCCGTATTTAATGACTACAACCTTGCCCACATAGCGTTTTATGTAGGGGAGGGCTTGGGTTAATACCTCTGCCCGTTCTGAGTTTGAAAACAATTCGTTCATCGTAACTTCTCCAATCAAGTGCGGTAATCTCCGTTAATCTTTACATAGTCATAAGTAAGGTCGCAACCCCACGCTTTTGCGGAGGCGTCTCCCTGTCCGAGAGTAACCAAAATTTCTATTTCCTTTTGCAAAAGAATTTCTTTTGCTTTTTCTTCGGAAAATTCAACACCTGCTCCGTTTTTGCAGACCTCGACAGTTCCTTTTTTGCTCTTAAAAGACACGCCTATTTTGTCAACATCAACCGCTGCGCCGCTGTATCCGATTGCACAGAGAACTCTGCCCCAGTTTGCATCGGCTCCGAACATTGCCGCTTTCGTAAGATTTGAACAAATCACACTTTTGGCTACCGTTTTTGCGGTTTTTTCATTTTCGGCACCGCTTACGGAACATTCCAAAAGTTTGGAAGCACCCTCGCCGTCGCCCGAAATCATACGGCAAAGGTGAACGGTTACGGTGTTAAGTGCTTTCATAAATTCGGAATAATCTTCGTCCTCTTTTGTGATTTCGGCGTTTCCCGCAAGTCCGTTTGCCAAAACACAAACCATATCGTTTGTAGAGGTGTCTCCGTCAATGCTTATCATATTAAAGGTGTTGGAAATGTCCGAAGAAAGTGCTTTTTGAAGCAACTTTGAGGATATAGCCACATCGCTTGTTATAAACACAAGCATAGTCGCCATGTTGGGATGTATCATACCGCTTCCCTTTGCGATTCCGCCCATACGGCACTTCTTTCCGCCTGCCGTAAACTCAACTGCCACACTCTTTATAACGGTATCGGTTGTCATTATACCCTCGGCGGCGCTGTCGTTTCCGTCTGCCGAAAGGTTTTCCACAAGTTCGGGAATACCGTTTTCAATCGGAGTGATATCAAGGGGCTGACCTATAACTCCGGTTGAGGCAACAATTATATCGTCGGGAGATATTTTAAGAGCGTTTGCGGTAAGGCCGCTCATTTTTTCGGCTATTTCAACACCGTTTGCGTTGCAGGTGTTGGCGTTTCCGCTGTTGCAGATGACCGCCTGCGCCTTGCCGTCCGTCAAGTGTTTCTTTGTAACCGTAAGCGGTGCACCTTTAACCAAATTGGTTGTATAAACCGCCGCCGCAGTTGCCCGCGTTTCGCTGTATATTAAAGAAATATCTTTTTTTGTTCTGTTTTTGCGTATTCCGCAATGAATTCCGCTTGCTTTGAAACCCTTTGCGGCACAAACGCCTCCTTGAATTATTTTCATACCAATCACCGTTTCTTTCCAAGACACAAAACACTGCCGAAGTTTACAAGAGTATGCGTCTTTATGTTTTGGCGTGAAATTTCACGCTAATCTTTTATGTTAAGTCCTTCGGTTTCGTCGAATCCGAGAACTAAATTCATATTTTGTATTGCGGCACCCGAAGCACCCTTGCCCAAATTATCAAAGCGAGAAACAAGAGTGATTCTTTCGTCGTTTCCGAAAACGCTTATTTCCATATCGTCCCGCCCACACATTTTGCCGGCAGACAAGAAACCGTTTTCATCACTGTTTTCGCAAAAGCGCACCGTTTTTCCCGTGTAGTATTCTTTATAAACTGATTTGATTTTTTCGGCATCGCCTTTTATTTGCGAGGCAAAAAGCGGGACGACAACCTCCATACCCGAGTAATACGAAGAAACTATCGGAGAAAAAATCGGCAAAGAGTCAAGACCGCATATTTTGCTCATTTCGGGAAGATGTTTGTGTTGCTGGTTAAGTCCGTATGTCCTCGGCGCAGATAACTGCACACGGTTTTCTTCCGCTTCGTAGTCGGCTATCATCTTTTTGCCGCCGCCGGAATAACCTGTCAGAGAAAAGCAGGAAAGTTTTTCTGCTTTTCTTATAATACCTCGCTCAACAAGAGGCGCCACAAGCGAAATAAACCCACTTGCGTGACAGCCCGGATTTGCAATTCTTTTGGACGATAAAATCTTTTCCTTTTGTCCGGTGAGTTCGGGGAAACCGTATGTCCAATCGGGAGCGGTTCGGTGAGCAGTTGAAGTGTCAATTATAATCGTGTTTTGATTATCAAGAAAGCCTACTGCCTCTTTTGCCGCCGCATCCGGCAAACACAAAAATGCGACATCTGCGCGGTTTAACGCATCTTTTCTTGCCGATGGGTCTTTCCTTAAAGACTCGCTCAACCGGATAAGTTCAATATCTTTTCGCTCGGCAAGCCTTTCGTATATTCTGAGTCCCGTGGTGCCGGAACTGCCGTCAATAAAAATTTTCATCATTGCTTTAATCACTGTCCCCCAATGAACGCTTGCGCATATTTAGTCACACACCATGAATAAATATGCATAATTATACAACTTAAACTAAACTTTGTCAACCGTTATTCCGATTATTTTTTTACAACATTTTGAGATAATTTTTCAGCAAAACATTTTTATGCATTATGCAACAAAAATGCATATTTTGTCTGTGCAGATAATTTTGCAAAAATCACGGCAAGTATTCGTAATGCAGTAAGTTTTCTTTCGTGGCTTAAATGTTCACAAAAACTTTGAAACCACATAAATATGCAAATTTGCGTATATTTGATTAAAACATTGAAAATACAGTGTTAAAGTGTTATAATTTATTTGTATGTTAATAGTTTTATGCGCTGTTACGGAACAAAAAGGATTAGGGGAAACAAAATGAAATTTATTAAAGTAAAATCGTATGAACAGATGAGCAGGCAAGCCGCAAATATTATTTCGGCGCAGGTAATAATAAAACCCGACTGTGTGTTGGGACTTGCCACGGGTTCAACACCGATAGGAACATATAAACAACTTATTAAATGGCACGAAAAAGGGGACATCGACTTTTCTTGTGTCCGCTCGGTTAATCTTGACGAATATTTGGGACTCGACGGCGAAAACACACAAAGTTACCGTTATTTTATGGACACAAATTTCTTTAATCATATAAATATAAAGAAAGAAAACACCTTCGTGCCAAACGGTAAAGCGAAAGATACCGATAAAGAATGTGAAGAATATGATGCCAATATAAAAAACTTTGGCGGAATTGATTTGCAACTTTTGGGAATAGGTCTTGACGGTCATATCGGCTTTAATGAGCCGGCTGATTCTTTCGAGAAAAGCACCCATGTTGTAGATTTGCACAAGTCTACCATTGATGCTAACGCAAGATTTTTTGAAAAGACGGAAGATGTGCCTAAAAAAGCAATTACCATGGGTATGGTTTCCATAATGCAGGCAAAGAAGATTTTGCTTATCGCTAACGGAAAGAATAAGGAAGAAATATTAAATAAAGCGTTTTTCGGTCCGATTACACCGAAAATTCCTGCTTCTGTTTTACAACTTCATCCCGATATAACGGTCATTTACAGCGAGGAATAATAAAAGCAAAATAAAATTTTCGGAGAACTGTTATGAGTAAAAATGCTTTATTCGGTATAGCGGAAAGTTTTGTCCTTGAAGGCAGACCTAAAACCATTGAGCCGATAGGACACGGACATATAAATAATACATATTTGGTGGTAACCGACCTTAATAAAAGATATATTCTTCAAAGAATAAGCGATGCGTTCGATATTAAATCTCTTATGAAGAATATTGACGCCGTAACATCGTTTATGGCGCTTAAATCTGAAAACCCCGAAAGACAAATGCGCCTTATTCATACAAAGACGGATAAGAATTACTTTGCGCATGAGTCGGGCAATTACCGTGTTTTCACTTTCGTTGAGGACAGTATTTGTTTAGACGCTCCCGAAACAACGGGTGACTTTTTTGAAAGTGCCGTTGCTTTCGGAACATTCCAAAAATTACTCGAAGACTTTCCTGCAAAAACACTGACTGAGCCGATAAAGAATTTTCATAATACAGTAGATAGGTATAGAATATTTAAGGAAACGCTAAATAAAGATACGCATAATAGAGCAAAACTCGTTAAAAAAGAGATAGAATTTGCTCTTAATAGGGAAGAAAAAGCCGGAACTCTCCAAAGAATGCGGGAATTAGGCGAAATACCCGTCCGAGTTACGCATAACGATACAAAACTTAATAATGTACTCTTTGATAAATACACAAGAAAATCGCTTTGCGCTATCGACCTTGATACCGTTATGCCCGGACTTTCGGTTTACGATTTCGGCGATGCTATCCGCTTTGGTGCCGCGACGGCAGCAGAGGATGAAAAAGACCTTTCCAAAATGACTGTTGACCTTGATATGTTCAGAGCATTTACAAGGGGATATATTACCTCCTGCAACCTCGAAAAAAGCGAGATAGATAACCTTGTTTTAGGTGCCGAAATAATGACTCTTGAATGCGGAGTTAGATTTTTGACCGACTATTTGGACGGCGATAATTATTTCCATACAACCTATGAAGGACAAAATCTTGATAGATGCAGAACACAGTTTAAACTTGTAAGCGAAATGGAAAAGCACGAAGAAGAAATGAGAAAAATCGTTTTAGAGGAAGTCGCAAATAAATGATTATTAAAAACGCGAATTTAGGCGGTAAACTTAAAAACATAGTAATAGAAAACGGAGTTATAACCGATATAACCGAAAATATCGTGTCGGGCGAAGTGCTCGATGCAAAGGGCTATTATGTAATTCCGGGGCTTATAGATGTTCATACCCACGGCATTATGGGATATGATACAATGGATGCCGAGTTTGGCAATATGTGTAAATACTATGCCGAAAACGGCACTACTTCGTTTTTGCCGACAACTATGACTATGGGTTATGAAGACCTTAAAAAAGTTACAAACGCCAAAACTGATTTTGACGGTGCAAATATTTTGGGATTTCATTTTGAGGGGCCTTATATTTCGCCAAAGTATAAAGGCGCGCAAAACGAAAAGTATATTAAAAAACCGAATATAGAAGAATTTAATGAATTTAAGAATGTAAAAATGATTACCGTAGCACCCGAAATTGAGGGAGCACCCGAATTTATAAAAGAGGTAAGTAAAAGTGCGGTTGTTTCACTCGGTCATACCGACTGCGATTACGAAACCGCAATAAAGGCGATAGAAAACGGCGCAAACTGTTTAACGCATACATTTAATGCAATGCCGCCGTTACATCATAGAAACGCAGGGCCAATCGGTGCAGGTGTTGAAAAGCAAATTTATGCGCAGATTATCTGCGACGGACTTCATATAAGTAAGCCCGTAATATTAGCGGCATATAAGATGTTCGGCGCTAAAAGAATGTGCCTTATAAGCGATAGCATAAGACCTGCAAAATTACAAGACGGCGAATACGAATCGGGAGGACTCCCGGTGTTCGTAAAGGATAATTCAATCCGCCTTAAAGACGGAACTTTGGCAGGAAGCCACGCCTGTCTTATGGACTGCGTTAAAAAAGCAATAGAGTTCGGAATACCGAAAGCCGACGCAATAAAAATGGCAACAGAAACCCCTGCAAACCTTTTAGGTGTAAAGAAAGGTAAAGTCGAGAAAAACCACGATGCAGACCTGCTGATAGTTGATGACAACTTAAATATAAAAACTGTAATTATCGGCGGAGAAGTGTATTTGTGAAATCGTTTTGCATTTAATTTTGCGTCGCAGTAAACAAAGAAAAGGGAAATGAAAAGATAATATCTTGAAAGGATTTTCTTTTTCCGATACTGCAAATAAATCAAAATTTTCCCGTATGGGTCTTGTATGGGTCAAAGACGGGGAAACCGAATATCAAACGAAACAAAAAGCGCCGTATAAACAGTTAGTTTATGCGGTGCTTTAATAATGAATAACGCTTATTATCAAGCTAAAAGTGCGAGAAATAAGCCATAAAAAAAGAAGAGCCCCGATTACGCAAATTGCGTGTCGAGGTTCTCGATGGTCCGAGTGACGGGACTTGAACCCACGGCCTCTTGACCCCCAGTCAAGCGCGCTACCAACTGCGCCACACCCGGAAATATTATGTTGTAAAAATTATCTATATTAGAAAAACTGTAAAACCTTGACTTAGCGCTTGAGTTCGTTTTATTCTTAACCACCGTGGCAAGCATCCAACTGCGCCACACCCGGAAATATTATGTTGTAAAAATCATCTATATTAGAAAAACTGTAAAACCTTAACTTAGCGCTTGAGTTTGTTTTATTCTTAACCCCTGTGGCAAGCATCCAACTGCGCCATACACGAACAAAGTTAAAAAACAGTTAAGTATCGGGCATATTTAGTCATAAATATGCCCGTAAATTTTTAATCAATCGGCAAAGCCCGAATTAACGAGTTCAACAAGACCGTCAAGGGCTTCCTTTTCATCACTGCCGTCAACGATAATCTTAATAGTAGTTCCGCCTACGATGCCTAATGACAAAACGCCCAAAAGACTCTTGGCGTTTACCTTGCGTTCGTCCTTTTCAACCCAAATAGAAGACTTGAACTCATTTGCTTTTTGGATAAAGAAAGTTGCCGGACGGGCATGCAAACCAACTTGATTTTGTATAGTTACATCTTTAACACACATAAAAATTCTCCTTGACGAAATAGTAACACATCCAACAATGTCATTATACCACATTTAATGAAATCGTCAACATTTTGTTAATAAGTTCTAATAATTATCCAACTTTTAAATATTACGCCCTATCGAATTTAGTCAATATTACAAGTATAATGCGATTTTATTCTTCCAAAAGTTTCTTATCAGATTTATCAAGTTCGATTTTTTCAAACATTTCCGGTCGGCGTTCTTTTGTGACGAGAAGTGCCTGCTTTCTTTTCCATTTTGCAATTTCGGCATGGTTGCCCGAAAGCAAAACCGACGGTACTTCTCGGTCTGACCAAACGGCAGGTCTTGTGTATTGGGGGTGTTCGAGAAGTCCGCTGAAATGACTTTCTTCTTCAAAACACAAATCGTCCGACAGCACACCGGGAAGCATACGGCAAACGGCATCGGCAAGCGTTAACGCAGGAAGTTCGCCGCCCGTAAGAACATAATCTCCCATGGAAATTTCCTCGTCTACGATTTCTTCGATTACCCGTTCGTCAACACCCTCGTAATGACCGCAAAGGATAACAATGCGGTCAAGTTTTGAAAGTTCAACCGCCCGTTTTTGAGTAAAGGTCTTTCCTTTGGGCGACATATATATAAGGTGCGGCTTCGGCTCGTTTTCGCCGTAAAGACTTTTATAGCAATTATAAATCGGCTCTGCCGCCATTATCATTCCCATTCCGCCGCCGTAAGGCATATCGTCAACCTTATTGTGCTTATTGCCTGCAAAATCACGGATATTGGTGCAGCAGATTTCAACTTTGCCTGCTTTCCGTGCCCTGCCGATTATACTTTCGCTAAGCACGGTTTCACACATTTCGGGGAATAAAGTCATAATGTCAATCTTCATCGAAAATTCCCCCGAGAGGTCTTATGACGACCTTTTCTTCGTCTATATTAACCGAGACAACAACATCATCAATAGCAGGAATGAGGTGTTCTTTGCCGTCTTTTTCGATATGCCACACATCGTTGGCACCCGTAACCGAAACATCGGATATAACGCCGAGTTCTTTCCCGCTTTTTTCGTCAAACACTTTGCAGGAGATAAGTTCATCTACAAAATATCTGCCTTCTTCTAACTTTGCATCATCCCGTCTTATAAGCAAAACTTTATTTCTGAGCGTTTCCGCTTTTTCTATTGAATCAACGCCTTTTATGTTTAAAAGCGTTATATTACCGTGGGCTTTGGCGGAAACAATATCCATTTTTGTTTTATCGGTGAGATAAACAGATTTGATTTTTTCCAAAAAAGACGAATCGTCAGACCAAGGCTGAAGCCTTAAGGTCCCCCTGACACCGTGTGTGCCGACAACCTTTCCGACCTCTAAAAACTCTTTTTTCATACTGTTTTCTACCTTTGCTTTAAAATTAAGACATAAATACCCCCATTTAAGGGGGTATTAACTGCAATATCGGGTAAATCAGTCGATTTCAACCATTACCTTTTGATTGCTTCTTGCTGCGGCTGCGCGCATAACTGTTCTGATAGCCTTTGCTATACGGCCTTCTTTACCGATAACTCTGCCCATATCGCCTTCGGCAACATTTAAATGATAAACGATAATGCCTTCTTCGTTGGGCTCATCTACGGTAACTTTTACTGCTTCGGGGTTTTCAACAAGTCCCGATGCGATAGAAACTAATAATTCTTCCATTTTCTTAACTCCTAAAATTATTCAATTATACCGTTTTTCTTAAGTAAAGCCTTTACGGTATCGGTCGGCTGAGCGCCGTTTTTAATCCACTGCTTTGCCTTATCGCCGTCAATGTTTACAACAGCGGGGTCTTTAGTGGGGTCAAAAGTGCCGATTTCTTCGATGAAACGACCGTTGCGGGGATATCTTGAATCTGCAACAACTACACGATAGTAGGGAGCCTTCTTGGCGCCGAGTCTGCGAAGTCTGATTTTAACTGCCATTTTACTACACCTCCGAAAATAAGATTATTTATTTAAAAGGATTTTTAAATTTTATCCTTATAAACCGAAATTATTTGGACCGAAACCGCCCATTCCGCGCATCATTTTCCGTTTTCCGCCCTTGCCGTTTAATTGTTTAAACATTTTTTTCATTTGTTCGTATTGCTTGATAAGGCGGTTGACTTCCTCCACGCTCTGACCGCAGCCTGCGGCAATTCTGCGTTTTCTCGAGGCATTCAATATATCGGGCTTTGCCCTTTCTTTTTTGGTCATAGACTTGATTATCGCTTCAACCCTTAACATTTGGCGGTCGTCAATATCCACATCCCGTATCTGCTTTTCCATTCCCGGAATCATAGACAAAAGACTCTTTACACTGCCCATTTTTTTGATTTGACCGAACTGCTCAAGCAAATCGTTCATATCGAATTTGTTTTCCTGCAGTTTTTTTGCGGCTTCTTCGGCCTTTTTTTCGTCAAGTTCGCTTTCGACTTTTTCAATAAGCGAAAGCATATCGCCCATACCGAGAATTCGTGTTGCCATACGGTCGGGATGGAATTCTTCAAGTTGGTCTAATTTTTCACCTACGCCGGCAAACATAATCGGCTTGCCTGTAACTGCTTTAACCGACAGTGCGGCACCGCCTCTTGTATCGCCGTCAAGTTTTGTGAGGATAACACCGTCAATTTCCAAAATATCATTAAATGCCTTTGCAATATTTACGGCATCCTGACCGACCATAGAGTCTACAACAAGCAGAATATTATCAATCTCAACCGCTTTTGTGATACGGATAAGTTCGTCCATAAGTTCGGTATCAACATGTAAACGGCCTGCGGTATCAAGAATAACAAAATCGTGACCGTAATCACGGGCATAAGAAACAGCTTCAACTATGGTTTTTTCGGGTTTTTGTGTTCCTTTTTCAAAAACGGGGACACCGACCTGTGCGCCCACAACCTTTAACTGTTCAATAGCGGCAGGACGGTAAATATCACCTGCAACAAGCATAGGTCTGTTGCCCTTTGATTTAAGAAATTTTGCAAGTTTTGCGGCATGGGTTGTTTTACCGGAGCCCTGCAAACCGCACATCATAATGACGGTGGGGATTTTAGATGCCGTTTTAAGACGGGCTTGTTCGCTTCCCATTAAAGCGGTTAATTCTTCACGGACGATTTTAACAACCGTTTGTGCAGCGGTAAGACTTTCCATAACATTTTCGCCGATACATTTTTCGGTTACGGCGTTTGTAAAGTCTTTTGCAACCTTATAGTTAACATCCGCTTCCAAAAGAGCAAGACGGACTTCGCGCATAGCCTCTTTAACATCTGATTCGCCGAGTTTACCCTTATTGCGAAGTTTTTTGAATACCCCCGTAAGTTTATCCGAAAGATTATCGAATGCCATGAAATTCACCGCCTTTATTTATATATTTATGGTATATTTATAAGTCTTCAATAATATCTATTATTTGAGAAATGGCTTTTTTATCACCGTTTTTTATAAGTTCGCAAAGATTTTTGAGTTCTAAAAACTTTTTTGCGTATGAGCATTTTTCTTCTAAAGAATAGAGTTTTGCCGAAGTGCGCTTTATTGAGTCCAGCACGGCTTGACGGGTGATACCCTCGTTTTCCGAAATCTCGGCAAGCGATAAATCTTCATCAAAATAACCGCTTAATATCCGCCGTTGCTTTTCGTTTAAAAATTCGCCGTAAACCGCATTGAGCGTTCCGACAAATAAATCTTTCTCGGTCATAAAACCATTCCTTTGTAAAGTTATTTTCTTTACACCTACGAGAGTATACCATATATTTTATTGTGTGTCAAGTGTTTTTCTTTACACATTGGAAAAATACTTGAAATTTTTGCGAATTATGTTATAATAGCCTTAAACCGACGGTGCACAGCGCCGCCGAAATGCCGCAGGCATTTGAAAACTGCCGTTTTCGTTTAAGAAAATTTGTAAATTTAATATGTGCTGTGTGATGTTTGCAGGAGATGTGTTTTTACAGCCGAAGGAGTAATACTCTCAGGCGTTCCGTTTCGGAACAAAGACTGCAAGCGGATGGGACTTTGGAGAAGTCTGCTGAAATATGCAGGTGCCGAAGGGGCAAAGCGGTTATTTTGAAACCGTTAATCTCTCAGGCAAAAGGACAAAGGATATTGTTTTAAAATTTCAAGGTGTCATCGTGTGTGGCACCTTATATTTTTTCGGAGGTTTTAATAGATGGAGAAAATTCAAGAAATGTTATTGCCGGTAGTGCAAACCGTAAACGCCTATTTGTCGGACTATATTTTAATCTTTTTGTTAATCGGCGTAGGGTTGTTTTATTCAATTCGCACCAAGTTCGTTCAGGTTCGTTGCTTTGGTGAAGGAATGAAAAAGACATTCGGCAACATAAGATTTAACGGTAAAAAGCAGTCGAGCGGTCTTTCTTCGTTTCAGGCTCTCGCAACCGCCATTGCGGCTCAGGTGGGAACGGGTAACATAGTAGGTGCCTGCGGTGCTATTTTAATAGGCGGACCGGGTGCTATTTTTTGGATGTGGATTATCGCTTTCTTCGGTATGGCAACAATTTATGCTGAGGCGGTTTTGGCACTTAAAACCCGTAAGATTTACGAAGACGGAACGGTCGCCGGAGGCCCTGCGTATTACATAAGGAAAGCGTTTTCGGGCGGCTTCGGAAAATTCCTTGCAAACTTCTTTGCTGTTGCCTGCGCTTTGGCGCTCGGCGTTTTCGGCTGTATGGTGCAGTCAAACTCCATTGCCGAATCTTGCAATTCCGCTTTTGGCGTTCCCACATGGATTGTAGGTATAATTATTTGCGTTTTGGCAGGAGTTATATTTATCGGCGGAGTTCAAAGACTCGGTGCCGTAACCGAGAAAATCGTTCCTATAATGGCAACTCTTTATTTGTTGGGCGGTTTAATCGTTCTTATAGTTCGTATAAAGTATATTCCCGAAACTTTCGGTATGATATTTAAATATGCCTTTAATTCAAATGCCGTTCTCGGAGGCTCGATAGGTTTTGCTGTTAAAACTGCTGTTTCACAGGGTGCTAAACGCGGTCTTTTCTCTAATGAAGCCGGTATGGGTTCAACCCCTCACGCTCACGCTCAGGCAAATGTTGAAAACCCGCACGACCAAGGCGTTGTTGCGATGATAGGTGTGTTTATTGATACATTCTGCGTTCTTACAATGACTGCGCTTGTTGTTATTTCAACCCTTTTTGCAGGAGACGGTCCTCTTGCCGGAAAGAAGTTAACCGAAGATGTTTTAAGCGGTGCTGTAAAAGGCGGTATCGCAAAAACGAATGCCGCACAACTTGCATTCGGCAGTGTGTTCGGCGATAAGTTGGGCTCGGCATTTGTTGCGATTTGCCTTTTGTTCTTTGCTTTTTCAACCATTCTCGGCTGGAATTTGTTTGGCAGAATCAATGTCCGCCACCTGTTCGGCAGAAAATCAAATCTACCCTATTCAATAATCGCCATTGTGTTCATTTTTTTGGGCTCCGTTCTTTCAAACGACCTCGTTTGGGAACTTACCGATATGTTTAACAACATTATGGTTATACCGAATGTCTTGGCACTGGCAGTTCTTTCAAAACTGGTTGCAGATTCCTGTAAAAGTAAAAGCGAAAGCAAATTAAAAAAGTGACATTAAGTAAAGATAAGAAAAAGACGGTTTGGGCACTCTCCCTGAGCGAGAGAGCCCAAACCGTCTATTTTATATGTCTTTATTATTCTTCGCCGAGTTTGTAAGAAAGTGTCATAAGAGTATCAATAAAATGCACATTCTCAACCGAAATGTCGGGATAGTCTATTATAATATCATAGTTTGTAAAGTTCCAAAAACCTTTAACGCCTAATTTTATCAATCGCTCTACTGTGGCTTTTGCCTGACATTCGGGAACGCAAAGAATAGCGACTTCGGGGTGGTTTTCTCTGCAAAATTCATCAAGGTCCAAAACATTTCTTATGGGTGTGTTTTTGACCATCTGACCCACAAGCGATTCTTTCTGGTCGAAAAGACCGATAAGCTGAAAACCGAAAGAATTAAAATTTATCTGTTGTGCTACTGCGCGTCCTATGTTGCCTACGCCCAATAAAATTGCGGTGTTCGGAACATTAAGTTTCATAATTTTTCCGATTTCAGAACGCAAGAGGTCAACGTTATATCCGTAACCCTGCTGACCGAAACCGCCGAAACAGTTAAAGTCCTGCCGTATCTGACTTGCGGTAAGCCCCATCATTTTGCTTAATTCACTTGACGAAATTCGTGAAATTCCTTTATCTTTAAGTTCGTCTAAAAATCTATAGTATCGTGGCAGTCTGCGAATAACCGAGTTCGAGATATATGCCTTTCCCATAAATGTCCTCCAAAACTTGTTCAACTTTTTAACAATCTTATGTTACCTTCTTTTCGGTAAAATGTCAAGTGTTTGTTTGAATGTTCGATATGACGAATTTTGGCAATTTTCTTTTGTGCTTGTGCTTTTTGCCGAACTTGACTGTTTTTAAATTCAACTTGACAAAAACTGATAGAGTGTGTATAATTAAAAACAGTAATCATTACTGTTTTGGGGTGTTTATGAAAAACTATTCAAAACAACGCGAGGAAATTGCAAAATTTTTAAAATCGGATAAAACGCACCCGAGCGCCATGAAGATTTATGAGCAAGTCCGTAAAAAACTGCCGAATATCAGTTTGGGCACCGTTTACAGAAACCTTGCCTCGTTAGAGCAGGAAGGCGAAATCATAAGTGTTTCGGTGGGCGACGGGACCGACCGTTTTGACGGTGATACTTCCCCGCATATTCATTTGATTTGCCGAAAATGTCTTTCGGTAACAGATGTTTCGCTTTCGGGCGATTTTGGAAAAATGCTTGCAACCGAGAACGGCTTTTTGCCCGACAGTTCCGTGTATGCGGTTTACGGGATTTGTAAAAACTGCGCTCGGAAGTAATAAATCAATACTTTTATTTGGAGGAAAATAGAATGAAAAAGTATGTATGTCTTGTATGCGGTTATGTGTATGAGGGCGATGAGGCTCCTGCAGAGTGCCCGATTTGCCATGCTCCTGCATCAAAGTTTGCGGAGAAGGACGGCGAAATGAGTTGGGCCGCCGAGCATGTTATCGGAATTGCCAAGGGTGTTGACCAAAGAATTATCGACGGTCTTCGTGAAAATTTCAACGGCGAATGCTGTGAAGTCGGTATGTATCTTGCAATGTCGAGAGCCGCACATAGAGAGGGTTATCCCGAAATAGGACTTTACTGGGAAAAGGCGGCTTTTGAAGAGGCAGAGCACGCAGCAAAGTTTGCAGAGATGTTAGGCGAAGTTGTAAGCGATAGCACAAAAGAGAACTTAAAAGTTCGTGTTGAGGCTGAAAACGGCGCAACAATGGGCAAAAACGAACTTGCAAAACTCGCAAAGGAATTAGGCCTTGACGCTATCCACGACACCGTTCACGAAATGGCTCGCGACGAAGCCCGCCACGGTAAAGCATTCGAGGGCTTGCTTAATAGATATTTTAAGTAATAACTGTTGACAAATTTGAATAAACTGCTATAATAAAAACAGAAAGGCTACCGAATAGACGGTCAGCCCTCAAAATTAACGAAAAATAAATCGCCTAACTTTGGAGAGCGGGGCGGTTTATTTTTTTATGCTTATTATGTAGCCAGTGGCTGCAATCAGTACTAAAATCACAAGGAAATAATACTCCATAGCATCACCCCCTCATATAGCGAGAGGGCGAACGCCCTCCCATATAAGAGGACTTAACCGCCTATTACCGTTATGGTAGCCTTTAAGGGTGCATTTGCACCGAGAGAATTATATCACGGAACAGTCATAAAATCAACCGCCGTTTTTACGGCAAAAAAATTATTGCCAAACGAAAAGTTGTATGCTATAATTTGCTTGTTACACAAGTTAATATTTGCGTTTGACAGGAGAAGTGTTTTTATTTCGGTAAAAACGCATCTCTTTTTGGCGTTCTTTTTTGGAATGTTCCGGCTTGTGTTGCGGTAATGAGAGTTATGCGTTTTTCGGTGTCTGCAACTTTGGTTGCACACATTTTTTATAAAGGGGATTTTAATTATGGAGTTTAAGGCCGAGAAGGGAATTGTTACGCTTGCAACAGGTGAAAAATATGTCAAATGTGCTGTGAATTTACTTAAATCATATCGTTTAAATCAAAAAGAGCCGTTGCCGTTTTGTCTTATTACAGATAAAGAATACAAATATAACGAATTGTTTGATGATGTTGTTTTTATTAAAAACTGTAAATACAATACTCTTGATAAAATTGAAATTGTAGAGCATTCGCCTTATAAAGAAAATTTGTTTATTGAATCCGATATACTTGTATATGGCGATATTTCACATTTTTTTGATTATTTTAAAGGAGCAACAACATTTTCTGCATTTGGAAGAGTGTGCGATTTGGATGGCGCAGGCGCATGGTTTACAGAGGAAGGCGTAAAAGCGTATACCGATAAAGTTACCTACTCCGTAATTTTTCATGGAGGGATTTATTATATAAACAACGAAGGCGGAGAAACGCTTAACAATCTATACAAAACAGCTATGGATGTTATTAAAAACAACGATATTATTTCTTTTAGAGGTTGGCTTAACGGAAAAGAAGGTTTTGGCGAGGTTAAGCCGAACGATGAAACAATCTTATCATTAAGTATGGCACTCAATAATTGTAAACCGATATTTCCAAACGGGGAAGAATATACTTGTTCAAGCAAATATATATGTCTTTATCCGTTTTGTTTAAGATATAACGGCAAAAAATTTAAATGTAATATTAAAAAGCAAATATTGGAATATGACCTTTACGGCGAGTGGGTAAAAAATGTACCTTTGCTTCATTTTGGAAATATTTATACGAAGACATTTGATTATCAAAGAGAGATTTACCGACTTGACAAAGCAACATATAGGACTAATAGTAAATCGTTTATAAGCCTTACCTTGTTGTTTATATATGAAAAGGTTAGGGGTTTAGCCTCATTTTTAAAGCATCGCATATTAAGAATAAGTTAATTTCAAATAAAAGATACATATAATACGCGATAGCATAGCAATTAATAACATAACGGTCAAATACACAAGGAGGGCAAACGCCCTCCTTGTGTATTGTTTCATTCTCTTTTATTTCTGTTTTTGCATTGTGAGCGTTTGGTCGGCGAGATAGGCTATTTCGTCTTGGTCGTGGGTTACGATGATTACGGTCTTTTTAAATGTATACTTTAAAACATAGTCCATAACATTCTTTTTTAGTTGCTCGTCAAGACCTTTAAAAGGCTCGTCTAAAATTACCAAATCGGCATCGTAGCAAACGGCTCTTGCTATTGCGACACGCCGCTTCATTCCTCCGCTTAAATCTTTTACGGCTTTGTTTGCTTCGTGAAGCAAATCAAGTTCGCCTAAATGGTGTAAAGCGGTTTCTTTTTTAACACTCTTTCCGCAGGCGAGTTTTATATTGCTTACGGCAGAAAAGTCCTCGCAAAGTCTGTCCTCTTGAAAAACAAACGAAATTTTTTCGGGCACTCCCTCAATACTTCCGCTGTCCGCCGGCATAAGTCCGGCGATAATTTTTAAAAGTGTGGTTTTTCCGCAACCCGAAGCACCCTCAATGCAGGTAATTTTGCCCGATTTAAAGGTATATGAAAAATTCTCTAACGCTTTCTTTTCGCCGAAACTTTTAGACAGACCGTTTATAACAATATCACTCATAACTTTTCTGCCCCCTTAAAAGCCGCCTTCAGCAAAACTGTAAAGACTTTTTCGGTTAAAATGCTTAAAAGAATAATCAGAATCGTCCAGCAAAGCAGGTCGGCGTTTTTGAAATAGAGTTTTGCGTTATAAAGCATTTCTCCTATTGAGCCGTTTACTATGCCGATAACCTCGGCGGCGACTCCCGCTTTCCAGGACATTCCGACGGCAACGCCCGACGCCGAGATAAGATAGGGCTTAATGCTCGGCGTATACACATATAAAAGTTGCCTCCAAAACGGAACTTTATAAACAAAACATAATTCTTTCATTTTAATATCGGTGCTTTTTATTCCCTGCAAAACATTAGAGTAGATTACGGGGAAAGCGATTAAAAATGTTATTACAACCGTAAGCACACTAAAATCAAGCCAAATAAGGCAGAGAATTATAAAAGATGCAACGGGCACTGTTTTGACCGTAACGACATAAGGCGAAAGCAGGATTTCGATAATATTAAATTTACCTGCAAGAATACCGAGAACAGTGGCAGATATAAATGCCGCCAAAAAACCTGCGGTAATTCTCAAAAAGGAAAATAAAACGGTGGACAGAAACTCTTTTTCTGCAACAAGGCTCGGAAATCTTGATATAACCTTAATCGGCGAAGCGAGAAGCATATCGTTGCCCGCAAATACGGCTATGCCTTCCCAAACCGCAAGTGCGATAAAAACAGATAAAATTTTAAAAAATCGGGGTTTATTCATATAAGCCGTAATACTCATCGGTCGGCAATTTTCCGCCGACAGCCTTAATGTTTTGTTTGCTTAAAACATCAAGGTATCCTTTCACTGCATTTTTCATTTCGTTTCCCGTAATACAAACTATATTGCAAAACGGAATTGCCTTTTTGGCAATCTGCGCATTTATTATACCATACTTTTCGGCAAGTTGTGAACTTTCTTCGATATTTTCGTTTACAAAATCGCAGGAATTTTTGTAATCTCTTAAAAACTCTTTGACAGAATCGGCATTTTTGTCGGCAAAGTCTTTGCGGACTATAATAGAGGACATAACAAGCCGGCTTCCGCTGTTTAACGAATCCCACTCTTTTGACAGGTCAAGAACAACACGCAAATCGTTGAACTTGCCTTCGGCGACACTTACAAAGGGCTGGGGGAGAAGTGCAACAGAGTCTTTTTCGGCGGACATTTGGGCGAGAACTTCGTTTGCTTCGTTCTTCCATATAATTTGCGTATTTTTAACCTTGTTTTCGCTCAAAAGATAGGATATTGCATAGTCGGGTGTAGAGCCTTTGCCCGTGGCATAAATTGTTTTGCCCTCTAAATCGGAAAAGGTTTTTATCTCGTTTTTGCCCTTTTCAACGATATAAAACGCACCCAAATTGTTTACCGCAATAACCTTAACGGCACCGTTTGAGTTGTTAAAAAGCACCGAGCCTAAATTTGCGGGGACGGCAATAATATCCATATCGCCCTTTAAAAGTTTCGGAGTCAGTTCATCGGGCGAGCCTGCAATTTTATATTCGTAACTGTTTTCGGTCTTTTTGTTATCGGCATCTTCAAAAAGTTTTAACATTCCCATTGCGGTAGGGCCTTTAAGAGCGCCTATGCGGACAACTGCAGGCGTTACTTCTTTTTGCGGTTTTGCGGTGTTTTCCGATTTGCAACCTGCAAAAGCGCCGACAATCAAAAAAGCACAAATAACAACAGATAATATTTTTTTCAAAACAATCATTCCTTTCAATATTATTTTAACAAAAATGAAAGAAAAATTCCGTTGCAAACGCAACGGAATTACCCTTTTCTTAATATTTCAAAATTTTTACCGTGATAGTCGATTATGCCGTCTTTCTTCATTTTGGAAAGTTCGCGGGAAAGCGCCGAGCGGTCGGCTCCGATATATGCTGCCATATCCTCACGGTTAAGAGGGACGGTGAAATCGAATTCGTTTTGTTGTTTTGCCGAAAGTGTAAGGTAAGCAATTACCTTTTCTCTGATTGTCCGTTTTGAAAGAATTTGAATACGGTCGTTCATGGCGAGAGTGCGGTTTGCCACCATTTCGGCAAACCGCTTTTCAAGACCGAAAGTAAATTCACTGCGGCGGACGAATAGATTTTCGGGCGAAAGCCATAAAATACGGCAGTCCTCATAAGCCACAATATAGATATCGGGGTTTTTGTGCTTTAAAAAGCAAAGCGCCTCGCCGAACGTAACCCCTGCCGACACCTGCGCCATAATTACCTTATTGCCCTCTACATCGTCGGTCATAACGGAAACCGCACCGTCGAGCACAAGTCCGAATTTTAAGAGGGGGTCGCCGCGGAAATGCAAACTGTCGCCCTTTTTGTAAAACTTTTCTTCGGCACAAAGCAAATCTAAACTTTTTTTGATTTCTTCCTCGTCCATTCCGCCGAAAAGAGCGGTTTTACCGAGAAGAGATAAGTATTTTTTAATATCCGACACATTCTCGCCGCCCTTTTTTGTTTTATATATCGGTTTTTCCAATCTTTAATGCTGTTGAGTTTAGTTGTTGAGTTAAGGCCGATAAGGTAGAGTTTGTTTTCGTTTTCGTAAAGACGGACGGAAATTTGCTTGTTCGTTACATCAACTGCTTCGGTGAAAATAGATTCCCAATATTCGTTTACATCCTGCTTTTCTTTGCGTGACAACTTTCGTATCGGCTATCTTAAATAAAAATTCTTTAAATCGTCTATCATGTAAATGCCGTAATCTTTAAAGTTAAAAGAATTATGCTGTTTATCGAATTTTTCATACCATTTCATTGTAGCGTCTATATTCGGGGTATCTACCCCTGCCATTTCGGCTATTTGTTTGATTATTGTAAGGCCGTATGAAAAATCTGAAGTAAAATACCTTGAATTAAAATCGGGAATATATCCGCCTTCTGCTTTGAGTGACGGTGTAGTCAGACCTTTAAATGCAGGTATGCCGGATATTTTTTGCGTCATTTTTTCGACGGTGTTGCTCTCATAATGTTCCTGCAACGACTTAACAAATTCCAAATGAAATTCCGGCAATGCTTTGCATATATTTTGAACTTCTTTGTCGCATAAAATCAGCAGTTCGGAGGAATTATCGTCCCATTCTTCGTAGAACAAAGGAAGTTTATCGTAAACCCTGCCGAACTCATAATCTTTAAAAACAGATTTAAGCCTTGTTGTATGCAAAATCGGGTTGGACGGTGTCATTGTTAAATTTAAAAAACACGGAATTACCCTGCAGGGTATATCATATATGCTTTCGATTATTTTACAGCAACTGTCCGCATAACGAATGGGGATAGATGAAATATGCAGTTCATTTCGATAACCGGTAGATTTGACAACCTTTCCCTTTTCTATCAAACGGGCAATGGCGGGAACACGCTCTAATGCAAAGAATACATTTCCGCGTTCTATACATTTTGAAAATGCACATTCGCTTCCGCCGTTTCCCGGCACAACACCTATTATTGATTTTGAATTACCGAATTTATATACGGCGTCTGCCAATGATTGCATCATGGTAGGCGGTAGGGTAACCATAATAAGTTCCGCATCTGCAAAAGCGGTTTGAGGGTCGTTTGTTGCAAAACAAATACTGCCCTCATGCGAGGTTTTGCCGTATTCGTCAACAATCTTTAACTGTGTATCAAACACTTCCGGCTTTGAGGTATAGGCGATAACATCGTGACCTTTTTCGGCGCAATGCACCATAAACTGTGTGCCTATATTGCCTCCTCCGACAACCGTTATTTTCATTTTGATTCACACCCCGACAAATTACTTCAACTCTGCTTTAAGAGCCGAAAGGAGTTTGTTGTTATCTTCTGTATTTCTTATTGCCAAACGCAGGTAGTTACTTCCGTTTGTTTTGGCTGTCAATTCTTTAATGAGAATATCGTGCTTAATAAGCAAAGTTTTGAGAAGTTCTTTTGACGAAACGTTCTTTTCAAGTTCAACCATAACAAAATTTGCCTGTGAGGGAATTACTCTTACATAAGGCAGAGCCGATAATTCAAGTTCAAAGCGTTTTCTTTCTTCACGGAATTTATCAAGTGCCGATAAGTAATCTTTTTTATATTTTTCCGCTATCTGCATATAAAATTCGGCAAAAGAGTTTATGTTCCATATTGAAACATCTTTTTTCATTTCGGCAATGGCGTCTGTGTTGCCCGAAGCCAAAACGCCGAGGCGCAACCCCGGAACTCCGTAAGACTTTGAAATGCTTTTCATAACAAAGAGATGCGGATAGAGTGAAAGAATGTTCTGGTCTATCAAAGTGCAGTCTTCTTCGTCGGAAAAGTCCACAAAAGATTCGTCAATAACTAAATTTATCTTTTTTTCTTCCGCCCACTTGATTAGTCTAATCAAATCGGGCTTGCAAATATAATTTCCGCTCGGATTATCGGGGTTAACCACAATCAGATTTTCGATGTCTTTGTCACCGAAATAAGCCATTAAATCGTCTGCACTGTAAGAGTAATCCGCATTATTCGGAATAAAATTAACCGAGTTATCGCTGTCATACCTGTTGGGGTATTCCTCAAAAGTCGGACGGACGAAACCGACACGGCCCGTTAAGCACCCCATTAAACTTTTAATCAGTTCAGCCGCACCGTTTCCGACAAGGATATTTTCAATATGCACACCGAAGTTCTTTGCTGCCAAAAGGCTGTTAACACGCATACCGCTTGGGTATTCGGTGAGCAATCTGTCGAAATTTGCCCGAAGTTCGTCTTTCATTCTTTCGGGAGGGAAATAGGGGTTTACCAAATAACAAAAATCAAGTAATTTCGGATAACGCCAATATCCGCCGTAACGACCTTGCAATAAGCGGACTTTTTCGTCGTTGTCGGGAGCAAAAAGCGATTCGGCAATATCGAGGTCCTGAATATCGTCTATTTCATACCAATACTGACCTTCAAGTCTTTTTGCCTTTATTTCGGGATTGTCAAGCATTGTGATAACAGATAAAACCTGTTCATAATATTCGTTTTTGCCCAAAGCCGACTGATATGCTTCCAAAAAAGGAACATAGTAAGACCTTGAAAAGTGCTTGCTGAATTTATAAATATTAACCGTTTTATAATAACTTTTAATTTCGTTGAACTTGAATTTTTTGCCGGGAACAAATGCCTCAATGTCGTCATTCGGTGAGATTTTTACACAAGTCCCGTCCATCCAGGATTCATACTTGTCAACAAGAGCCAAAGTGTCGCGAGGGTCGTTTAAAAGTGCGTCAAGCACGGAATCTTCAAAAATCAAATCGGATTCAAACAAAAGAGTATCGTCCTCGCAAAGATAATCTTTAGCCAAAGCAAGAGAGTAAATGTTGTTTGTTTTGTCGTATATTGGATTGTTAACATATTCAATCGGAGTTTTAATGCCGAGAGAACCTATATAATCAATGAGTTTCTGTCCCTCGTATCCGACAACGATAACAATACGGGAAACATCTCTTTGCTCAATTTGATGAAGCATACGGTCAATTAAAGAAACCCCGTTTACTTTAACCATACATTTTGTATTGTTTTGAGTCAGTTCTTTAAGGCGTTTGCCCATGCCTGCAGCCAAAATAACAGCTTGCATTTTTATTCCTCCATTACATCACAAGTTAAAACAAAGTATAGCGGTTTCGCAGTTGTGATTTTGTTTCAAATTCCTGTAAGTAACTATAACATACTATACTGACCTTTGTCAATGATTTACGCTACCAAAGTGTGCTGAAAACTTGTTGTTTTGGGGCTGTTGAAAGTTATATAGAGTTATGTAGGGTTATACAGTTCCGTGTAGGGCGGATGAGGTAGAAAATTTTTTTACAAAATAAACACAATTAGTTTGGTAGGAACTGATCGATCTTTTTTGTTTTACTCTATAAATATTTCTTAAGCACTTCCGTTTTTTTGCTTGCTATGTCGGCGAGCTGTTTTTCTGCTTCTGCGATTTTCTGTTCCAATTCCAGCACCTTTTTCATGGCGGTGTTCTGAGCTTCTATGTCCGGCACCGTAAAGGTTATTCCTTCTACACGATCAATAGAAGCGCGATAACTGCGGGAGAAATTCATTTTGCGTCCTTCGGTTTCCAGAATGTGCGCCATGTATCTGGGATTTACTTTGTCTGTGAGGACACGGAGCACTCCACAATGGTCGGTCGGGTAGAAGGGCTGCTCTTTGGCATAGTAATTTACCATCCAGTCACCGTCAATTCCCCAGAGAATGGAATCGGATGAGAAATCGGTAATAAGCAGTTTGTCAATATACCCGAATGGCTCAAACACATTTGCGCTGAATACCGGAATTGTTCCATCGGAAACAAGTTCTGATGTGAGTACACGCTGACCTATGGAAACAACAAATTTTGCCTTATCAGAAAGGGTTAGT
>JAZUHF010000062.1:0-3638 GCA_045641585.1 Acutalibacteraceae bacterium | reverse complement strand
TCATGTCACTTGTCGGAAGCTCAATATCAAATTCTTCTTCCATTTTACAAATCATATTCAGAATCTCAAATGAATCCATCTGAAGATCTGCAAAAAACATAGTATCCGCAGTAATATTTTCTTTTGGGATATCCACATATTCGATAATTATGTTTTTGATAGCATCCAACATATTATTTCTCTCCGTTTTTATATCTTTGAATTTTTTGTGACGTGCTTTTTTCGAATTCCGATTCTCGAACAACAACGTTATATATTCTTATATATCCAGACACATGTGAATTAAATATGTTCAAATCATTTTGAATAAACTGCTTTTTATGTGTAATGTTTTCAAGCCCATTCTTTTCGCAGAATTCGGGATCAAGATATACCTCTGTAGTTAAACCGTGAGCATCGTTTTTAGCATATACGACGCATTCCTTTATATAGGGAATAGCCTTATACAGCTGTCGCTCAATTTCCTCCGGAACAACATTCTCGCCATTTGACAAAATTATCAGATTTTTCTTCCTGCCTATAATATATACATAATTATCTTCGTCAATATAACCGATATCCCCCGTTTTGAACCAGCCGTCTTCCGTAAAAACCTTTGCGGTAGCATCCGGATCTTTATAATATCCCTTCATAACACTGTCGCCTAATACTTGCAATTCGCCATAGCCATCTGCGTTTTGATCAGCCACACGCATTTGCACCGTGGGTATTATTTTACCGACGCTACCTCTCTTTATCCTCTTAAATGGATTAATTGTCAAAGCAGGACTGCACTCTGTCATCCCATAACCATTACAAACCTTAATTCCCTCATCACTCAAACAATCCACCATTTCCTGTTTCAAAGGTGCTCCACCACATACGATCATTTTAAGATTGCCGAAGATAGAGTGTTTTATTTCTTCTTTGTTGGACATGTCACAGTTTTTCAATGTCTTTTTAAATCTACCAACCATAAACTCCAACATCATCGGAACAACGCAAGTCATCTCCGCCCCACTGCACTCGAGGTTTTTGATGAGATATTTCATATCATCATTGATGTATACCGTCGTTCCATAATACAGGCAGGGCAGAATGTGTGAATGCAATTCATAGGCATGGTGAATAGGCAACACAGATAAACTCGATTTCCTATATCTTAACAATTTTAATGTTCCGTCGAGCATCGACATAATATTTCGGTTACTGAGCATAACCCCTTTATTTGAACCGGTAGTTCCCGAGGTATATAGAATAAGGCAAGTCTTATCAGGATCTATTTGTATTAAGCCCGGCTGTGCCATGTCTTTCGGCATATCGTCATACGAAAGTCTAAAAACTCCTTTGACCTGTTTGCATTCGAGCAAAACATTATTAATTTTAGACCGGCAATTATCAGAACAAAATATGTAATCTACATCTGTCGCATTTATCTGTTTTACAATGGTTTCAGAATCAAGCTCCTTATCAATCGGAACAAGGATACCGCATCCGCTGACAGTTGCTAAATACAGCGTTATCCAATCAATTGATGTCTCTCCGATTACGGCAATATGCGAACCCGATATACCTTGCGAAATCATTCCAGCTTGCAGGCAACAGACTCTGCGGGCAAGCTCTTTAAAAGTTATTTCCTGTGAATTGTTTTTACCCTCAAATTGCACAAAAGCTGTGTTATCGTAATACTTGGCGGCGGCAAAATCGCATAATTCTTTTACGGTAAGCATAATTTGTATCCTAACATCAGTTCAATGCCAAAGCATCAATGACCGCTTTAAGTTCATCGTTTTGATTAAGCATCATAATCTTAAATTGATTATCTTTGGCTTTTCCGGACTCCAATAATGACTTTTTATATTTAACAAATGCATTATTGGGCAAACAATGAACAACCGGCTTGTTTAACCTGAATGAATTTCTCTTTGCGGCATATTCTATATTCATTCCGCAAAGTTGCTTGTCCACTTCATCAGAAAATGCCCGCCTATCATCCTCCGATATATCGCCGTTTGCAAATTCCACATAAATGTCATATTTTAAATTATCGATATCGGCAAAGCCCAAAAAGAAATTGATTCTCTTTCCGGTGCTTTCCGATGCTTTTTTAATGGCCATATCGAACTGCTGCTCGGATACTTTCTCTCCCGTCATTGAAACGATACCGGCGGCTTTCTGCAATAGTTTTACCGTTGGCGTATTTCTGTTTTTCGGCCCGGCAACTACAATATCCGCCATATCGTATCTGTATAATCCGGCACGGGTGGAAACGATAACACGGTAGTTTCTGTCTTCTTCCAGCTCGTGTATTCTGTATGTTTTTGCACCGGGCTGCCCGTATTCCTCTTCCCGAATAAACTCCGCATAATATTCGTGCGGAAATACTGTCGAAAAATTACTTTCATCAAACGGGAATCCGAATCTGCACTCACTGGAATAGTAACCGAACTCCATATGCTTTGTTGACTTTGAAAAAATGTTACTAAACTCCTCAATAAAGAATGCCGTGTTTGCACATTTCCAGGTGCACAGTACATTCATATCGGGCCAATAATCCTTCGGAAGAGGAGTATTGTTCTTTGCTTTCAACGCACGCAACTTTGCGGCTCGTTTTGGGTTCGGCTTTACTTTGCCCTCAAGAATTCTTCTTGTTTCTTCCGAAATGTTTAACTCTTTATTGATTGTGCCATTTTCAATATCGTCACAGTATTTATCAAAATTTCGTTTTGCATTTTCGACAAGCTCAATAACGGTTGTCGGGTTGGCTGTCATAAGATACCTGACATCCTGTTCAACGGCAAAACGCATCAAAAGATAATATCGGGAATTATAGTCCGATACATCGAAAATTTCTCCGGGCACTGCGTATGTACTTTGAACTGTTTTCGATGTCGTTTCTCTGTTATACCCCGACACGGACCCTATCCATGTTCCGTCAGGTGCTTGAGACTCACGGGCTTTTCCGGTTATTGCAAAAATCTTTCCGTTGAAAAAATTTCCGCAAAGCTTCATATCCCGCACAAGCATCATATTGGTCATATCCGTGATTATGCGTATATAGTGCTCATTGACAGGTAGCAATTTCGGTTTCGAGGTCGTTCCTGATGTAATCATATACATAATAGGTCTTCCCTCAAATAAAACATCGGATTCGCCATGAATACTTCTGTCGATATATTCCTCCAAATCATTATAGTGGATAATCGGCAGGTTTGAATAGCGTTTGTATAATTCTTCGGCAGTATCCGCTTCAAGTATATGCTTAAAATCATATTTGCGGCCGTATGCCGAGTCTTTTCCGAACTCAAGCACTTTTCTGAGTCCTTCTTCGACCGATCGTTCAGGATGTTCAAGTGCATCATAAAGTATATGCCGTTTCTTGTTTGTTTTTATTTTCAGTACACCTGCAATGGCCATTCCTTTTATGGACATATCACCTTTTCACCTCTTTAATCATGCGACATACTATTTTACATCCAATCCGTATGATGGATATTGCGCAATTCTTCTACAGCCAGCATATATTTAATAATACCGGTTTTCTCCGAAATCGGTCGGAAATCTATGTATTTTTCCCGGTAAAACATAAAGTTCTTTTGGATGCCGCCCTCCGTATCCGCAAAAAACGACATCACCTCATTTGCGCTGACAAATAACCC
>JAZUHF010000061.1:0-7452 GCA_045641585.1 Acutalibacteraceae bacterium | reverse complement strand
GCAGACATCGGCATTCCGAAAAAAGAAACATAAAACGGATAAACGAGAAAATAATTTGTTATTACACTAATAATTGCCATTAAAATCGAGCCGAACAAGCACCCAATCAATGCACCGTTTCTTGTTTTTATTTGTTTATAAATAATTCCCGAAACAAAACAAAATACCGAGCCTAACAAAAAATTTGAAAACTCCCCTACTCCTGCCGACTGCGTTACAAATAAATGAAGCAGATTTTTAATAAGACAAACGAGAATACCGTATATGGGTCCAAACGCAAAAGATGTTATAAGTGCCGGAAGTTCCGAAAAATCAAATTTTATAAAACTCGGAATAATCATAGGCATAGGAAATTCGAGAAGCATAAAAACAAAACCTATCGCTCCCATAATTGCACATACAGCAATTCCTCTTATATTGATTTTGCTCATAATATCACCTTAAAAATAAGCCCCATACCAATAGATATGGGGCTGTTAAAGTAAAAAATAATTTCTCTCATCCGGACTTTTACCGTCGGTGAGGAATCGCACCTCGCCCCGAAATTATAAAAGCTTTATTAAATTATACTCAAAAAATCACAAACTGTCAATATAATCACAAGCAGAAAGGGCAGCAACGGCGCCGTCGGCACAAGCGGTAGTTACCTGACGAATCTTTTTAGTTCTGCAGTCCCCTGCCGCAAAAATACCGTTTGCATCGGTAAAAGAATCTTCGCCGGAAAGAACATATCCCCTACTGTCGAGTTTGACAACATCAGATACCATATCGTTTTGCGGAACAAGACCGATTGCAATAAACAAGCCATCTAAATAAAGTGTTTGAATTTTCCCGTCGGAATTTTTAATATTTATACCTTCAAGTTCACTTTCGCCGATTATCGAATCAACAGTATTTCCAAGAATAATCTCAACATTTGTTTTTGAATATAATTGGTCACAGAGTTTCTTTTCACCGGTTAAAAAGTCAAGATTTTGAACTACATAGACTTTTTTTGCTAAATCTGAAAGCAAAATTGCTTCCTGCAAAGCTGAATTTCCTCCACCGATAACGGCAACCGTCTTTTCTTTATAAAAAGCACCGTCGCAAACGGCACAAAAAGATATACCGTTTCCGATAAGATTTTGCTCGTTTTCCAAGCCTAAAAGGCGGTGCTTTGCACCGGTTGCAATAATTACGGCTTTGCCTTCAAATTCACCGTCATCGGTTACAACGGTTTTAATATCGCCGTTTTTAACCGAAAGCACTTCGCACATTTCTACATCGGCACCGGACTCCAAAACCTGCTCTACTAATTTCTCCGCAAATTCATTACCGGACAAACTGATAAAACCGGGTATGTTTTCAACTTTCGGCGAATAAGTAATTTGTCCGCCAAACACTGATTTTTCGATTACAAGAACCTTTTTTTCAGCTCTTCTTGCATACAGCGCGGCGGTAAGCCCCGCAGGGCCACCGCCGATAATAATAATATCATACATAAAAATTATACCTTTAAAAATTTCTTTATATCCGAAACACCGGTAATTTTATATGTGTTGCCGTTTTCGTTTACAACAAGAGTCGGTGCTTGTTTAATTCCGAATTTTGTTGCCATATCCGGCTCCTTATCTGCATAAACTTTAGTATAGATGAAACCTTCTTTGTCAAGAATGGAAGCGGCAATTTTGCAGTTGGGACAAGTGGTTGTCGCAAAAAGTATAGCACCGTCTTCGGTGTTTACTGTACTTGCAGAATCACATTCATCGCAAGAGGCGGTTTCTTTCGCCTTGAAATTAGAGCGCGAAATATCATAAACTTTACGGTCTTTATATTCCTGCGTTTTACCGTCATTCCAGTTTTGAACAGGTCTGTAATAACCGGTAATACGGCTATACACTTCAGTCTTTTCACCACATTCGGGGCATGTGAACTGTTCGCCTACCAAATATCCGTGATTTTTACAAATAGAATATGTCGGCGACATAGTATAATACGGCAATTTATAATTCTCCGCAATCTTTCTTACAAGTGTTGCAGCAGCTTTCCAATCAGGTAATTTTTCACCTAAAAATGCATGAAAAACAGTTCCCGAAGTATACAAAGTCTGAAGTTCGTCCTGAATGTCAAGAGCCGAAAAAATGTCCTCGGTATAACCAACGGGAAGATGAGAGGAGTTTGTATAATACGGAGAATCATCCTCTGCTTTTGCGGCTGTAATAATATCAGGATAATGCTTAAGGTCGTGCTTTGCAAGACGGTAAGAAGTTGACTCAGCAGGTGTAGCCTCTAAGTTATAAAGGTCGCCATACTCCTCCTGATAGTCCGAAAGGCGCTCTCTCATATGATTTAAAACTTCGGCAGTAAAATCTTGGGTTTCTTTATGAGTCATATCCATATGGAGCCAATTTGCATTAAGACCCGCCTCGTTCATACCCACAAGACCTATAGTTGAAAAATGGTTATTGAATGTTCCCAAATATCTCTTGGTATATGGATAAAGTCCGTTTTCAAGCAGTTTAGTAATAACAGTTCTCTTAATTTTAAGCGAACGGGCTGATATATCCATAAGTTTATCAAGACGCTTGAAGAAATCTTCCTTATCTTTTGCAAGATAAGCAATTCTCGGCATATTGATAGTAACAACGCCTACAGAGCCTGTGCTTTCGCCCGAGCCGAAGAAACCACCCGATTTTTTGCGGAGTTCACGAAGGTCAAGACGGAGTCTGCAACACATTGAACGAACATCCGAAGGTTCCATATCGGAATTGATATAGTTAGAGAAATACGGAGTTCCGTATTTAGCGGTCATTTCAAACAAAAGTTTATTGTTTTCGGTTTCAGACCAATCAAAATCACTTGTTATTGAATAGGTAGGAATAGGATATTGGAAACCTCTGCCGTTGGCATCGCCCTCAATCATAATTTCAATGAAGGCACGGTTAACCATATCCATTTCTTTTTTACAGTCTTTATACTTAAAGTCCATTTCCTTTCCGCCGACAATACAGTTAAGTTCTGCAAGGTCGTTAGGAACAGTCCAATCGAGCGTAATATTTGTAAACGGAGACTGAGTTCCCCAACGGGAAGGAGTATTTACACCGTAAATAAACGACTGTATGCACTGTTTAACCTCTTTGTAGGAAAGGCTATCAACTTTAACAAAAGGTGCTAAATAGGTATCAAACGAAGAAAACGCTTGAGCGCCTGCCCATTCATTTTGCATAATGCCCAAAAAGTTAACCATTTGGTTGCAAAGGGTTGAAAGATGGCTTGCAGGCGAAGAAGTAATCTTGCCGGGAACACCGCCCAAACCCTCTTGAATGAGTTGCTTTAAAGACCAACCGGCACAGTAACCTGTAAGCATTGAAAGGTCGTGAATGTGAATATCTGCGTTTCTGTGAGCGTTGGCGATTTCTTCATCATAGATTTCAGAAAGCCAATAGTTAGCGGTGATTGCGCCGGAGTTTGAAAGAATAAGACCGCCTACGGAATAAGTAACGGTTGAATTTTCTTTAACTCTCCAGTCATTAATTTTAAGATAATCATCAACAGTGCTTTTATAATCGAGCATTGTTGCATTTAAATTACGTATTTTTTCTCTTTGTTTACGGTAAAGAATGTATGCTTTTGCTACATCATCGTATCCTGCTTTAATTAAAACAGATTCTACACTATCCTGAATATTTTCAACGGTAACTTTACCGTCCTCAACTTTGCTTTCAAAATCGGCTGTAACTTTAAGAACCAAAAAATCTATAGTATCAGGATGATACTGTTTTTGACAGGCATCAAAAGCCTGCGTAATTGCAACTTTAATTTTCTCAAGGTCAAAGCCTACAACTTTGCCGTCTCGCTTAACAACTGCGAACATAACTATCCCCTTCGTTTAAAAGATTTTAAGTTAGTATACCACATATATAGTTTAAAAGTCAAGAGGTGGAACACAATATATTGTGTTCGACCTCTTTTTTGTGTATTAAGACAAATTATATGCCGCGAATTTCTACATTTTCTATAAACGGAGCAAGAATTTCCTTAAATCTCTCTAAATCTTCCTTATTATAAGCATGTAAATTATCACCTATAAGGTTTCCGCTATCAACAAAGTTTTGCAAAAAATATTTATGGGAGCCTTTTATAATCTTCCCGATTTTTTTGAAATCTTCCGCAGTATGAAATTCTTTAACAACAGTAGTTCTGAATTCATATTCAATGTTGCAATTCAGTAAAAAATCTATACTTTCTTTAACCTTTGAAAAATCAAAAACATCAAGTCCCGATGTTGCAGCATATTTTTCGGGTGAATTTTTAATATCCATAGCAACATAGTCTATATAACCGTGATTAACAAGATTTTTAAGTTTATCGGGAAAAGTTCCGTTTGTATCGAGTTTAACCGCATAACCCATAGATTTTATATCTTTAATAAAATCTTCAATATCGGTTTGTAACAACGGTTCACCGCCGGTAATTGCCACACCGTCAAGCAAGCCGACTCTTTTTCTTAAAAAGTCAATAATTTCTTCTGATTTAATTTCGCTTTCGCCGTCAATATCAGTTACAAGTAACGCATTATGGCAAAAGGGACATCTCAAATTGCATCCACCGGTAAACACCGTGCAGGCAACTTTACCCGGAAAATCAAGCAATGTCATCTTTTGAAATCCGTGAATTTTCATAAAATCAAACCTTTAAATTAAAATACGGACGGACATTATTGCCCGTCCGTATCATCGTATTATATTTAGTAATAATCAGAAATTATACTTATTGCGTCCAACATAAGAGGTATGTAAATCGTGATGCGCTTTTTCACAACCAAAGCCTTCGGTATACCACTCTTTATAAAGAGTTTTAACAACCGGAGATTCGTGAGACATACGGATTGCCATTCCCTTATCCTGATCGTAAAGTGCTTTCGCACGGACAGCCTTTAAATCGACAGTATCACGAACAGATTGAGGCTGAATCGGTTGACCGCCGCCGTTTACACAACCGCCGGGACAACCCATTATTTCAATAAAGCCCCAACCGTCAGGATTTCCGGCTTTAAGCCTATCCATAACAACCTTAGCGGCTGAGCCACTGCTTGCAACGGCAATCTTAAGGTCATTACCGCCAACCTTAACAGTTGCTTCTTTAAGTCCCATAGTGCCGCGAACAGCCTCAAGTTCAATAGCTTCGGTAGCACCGTTAAGCCAAGCATTAGCAGTTCTTACAGCAGCTTCCATAACACCGCCGGTAGCACCGAATATTACAGCAGCGCCGGTATCATCACCTAACGGGCTGTCAAATTCTTCATCGGGCAATGAAGTGAAGTTAAGACCTGCACGGTCAATCATTCTGCCGAGTTCTCTTGTGGTGATGGCAATATCAACATCAGGAACACCTGCAGCTGACTGATCTTCTCTGCCGATTTCAAACTTTTTGGCAGTGCAAGGCATAACAGATACAACAACTATATCTTTTGCATCAATTCCTGCTTTATTCGCCCAATAAGTCTTTATAACCGCACCTGCCATCTGCTGAGGAGATTTGCAGGAAGACAAATGTCCGAGCATATCGGGATAATAATATTCACAGAATTTAACCCAACCGGGTGAGCAAGAAGTAATCATTGGGAGAGTTCCGCCGTTTTTAATGCGCTCTACCAATTCATTTGCTTCTTCTACGATTGTAAGGTCAGCTGAAAAGTCGGTATCAAATACCTTATCAAATCCCATACGGCGAAGAGCGGCAACCATTTTACCTTCAACATTTGTTCCAATCGGCATACCGAAACATTCACCTAATGTTGCACGAATTGACGGTGCAGTTTGAACAACGACAGTTTTTGTAGGATCGGCGATAGCAGCCCAAACCTTATCGGTATCGTCTTTTTCGGTTAATGCGCCTGTAGGACAAACAGCGGTGCACTGACCGCAAGAAATACAAGGTGTATCGTTAAGTTTCAAATTAAATGCCTGACCGATATTAGTGTCAATACCACGGTCGTTAGCGCCGATAACGCTTACATACTGCTCTTTACAAGCAGCAACGCAGCGACGGCAAAGAATACATTTATTATTATCACGAACAAGATGTGCGGCAGAAGTGTCAAGCTCATAAGTAGGCTTGAAACCGTCAAATGCAACATCATCTACACCGTATTCAAGGCAGAGTTTTTGAAGTTCACAATTAGTAGAACGCTTGCAGGAAAGGCAATGCTTATCGTGTGTAGAAAGTATGAGTTCAAGGGTAGTTTTTCTTGCTTTTTGGATTTTTTCGGAATTTGTTAAAACTTCCATACCTTCGCTTACGGGATAAACGCAGGCGGTAACAATTCTAAAACCTCTTCCCTCATTTGCTTCAACAACGCAAATACGGCAAGCACCGATTTCATTTTTTTCTTTCATAAAGCAGAGTGTAGGAATCTCAACACCTGCCGAACGAGCAGCATCTAAAATTGTAGAGCCCTTAGGCACGCTTACTGCAATGCCGTTAATTTTAACATTTATCATATCCATTGTAATGGCTCCTTTCTTAAATCTTGCTGATTGCTTTCGGCTTACAGTTACTCATACAAACGCCACATTTAATGCACTTGTCAGAATCAATTGCGTAAGACGGAAGTTTATGACCTTCAGCAATGTAATCGGTTTTGGAAATGGCGGAAACAGGACAATTCTTTGCACACAAACCGCAACCGATACATTTATCCTTATCAATGTTGAATGTAAGGAGATTCTTACACACACCTGCAGGACACTTTTTATCAACAACATGCGCTACATATTCTTCACGGAAGAATTTGAGAGTAGCAAGAACGGGATTAGGAGCAGTCTGACCGAGACCGCAAAGAGAATTCTGCTTGATATAGTAGCAAAGCTGTTCAAGCTTATCAACATCTTCAAGAGTTCCCTTGCCGTCTGTAATCTTATTGAGTAATTCAAGAAGTCTTCTTGTTCCCACACGGCACGGAGTGCACTTACCGCAAGATTCATCAACGGTAAATTCAAGGAAGAATTTAGCCATATCAACCATACAGTTGTCTTCATCCATTACGATAAGACCGCCCGAGCCCATCATACAACCGATTGCTACAAGGTTATCATAGTCAACTTCGGTATCAATAAGACTTGCGGGAATACAACCGCCGGAAGGACCGCCTGTTTGTGCGGCTTTGAACTTTTTGCCATTCGGAATACCGCCGCCGATATCATCAATGATATGACGGAGAGTTGTTCCCATCGGAATTTCAACAAGACCTGTGTTTTTGATTTTGCCTCCCAGTGCGAATACCTTTGTTCCCTTTGAACGCTCGGTTCCCATTGAAGCGAACCATTCAGCTTCACGAAGAATAATCTGCGGAATATTTGCAAATGTTTCAACATTGTTTTCAATGGTGGGTTTACCGAACAAACCTTTAACTGCCGGATAAGGCGGACGGGGTCTCGGCTCGCCGCGGTTACCTTCGATTGATGTCATAAG
>JAZUHF010000060.1:0-8144 GCA_045641585.1 Acutalibacteraceae bacterium | reverse complement strand
GCGATAATAACCGCATCGGAGGGTCTTGTTGTTTTGAGACCGTTTGAGTAAAAAATATAGGGGATAACAGTATTAAGCAGCGCCATAAGAACAATAATCAAAACGGGCTTTACTCCGTCGGTATAAAGCGAAAAGACATTTTTAATATCCCTTAAAAGAACTATAAGCGTTGCTATCGCTCCGAACAGGAAATTATAGAAATTAACGGTAAGTGAACTGTATCCTTTTTTAAGCAAAATGCTTGTAAAAATTCCGCAAAAAGAGTAACCGAGCCCTGCGCCTATTCCGAAAAGTATTCCGATAGGGCTTGACATTCCGCCGGAGCTTAAAACTCCCGAAACAAGAGCGCAACCGATAACGGCACCTATTGAGCACAAAATCTTCGTTACGGTAAGCTTTTCCTTAAAGAAAATAACCGAAATAATCATAACATATATGGGCGCTGTATACATAAGAACTGCCGCCGAGGACATACCGATAATATGTATGGCTTTATAGTAACAAAAATTAAAGAAAAGAACGGTAACAGCCCCTGAAAGAACAAAAATCCAAAGGTCTTTAAGTTTTATCTTAAAGGCCAATGGATTAAAAATTAAAATACTTATTGCAAAGATTAACGATGTAAAAAACGCACGACCCAAAACAATGTTGATTTCGGTTATATGGACCGAGTTCAGATTGTCAATGAATATGCCGGTGGCACCCCAAAGGCATGCCGCAAGAAATACAAAAAATGAGCCGATGTGCTTTTTCATTAAATCACCTAAAGTCAGTTGTTAATTCCGTGGTGGAAACCTCTTGTAGTCGGGGTTAAAACCTCAAATTTATATCCTTTTGCACGAAGCTTGTCAATTATCGTAGGAAGAGCACTGACAGTTCTCGGCTTGATATCATGCATTAAAACACATATATCGTTGCCGTTTGCATAGCGAAGAACATTATTTATTTCGCCCTGAACCGATGCGCCTTCCGCATCGCCCGAGCTTACATTCCAGTCAAAATACGAATAGCCCTTGCTTGGCATAAGCTTTGAAAGTTGGGTCATAATTCCTTTGCAGTATTTTCGGCTTACCGTATTACTGCTTCCGCCGGGGAAACGGATGATTTGGCTTCTTATTCCCGTTATGTTATAAACCTTGTCGGAAACGGCTTGTAAATCGGCAAGATATGTATTGACATTTTGATATATTCTGCCGTAATCGTGAACATTTGCATGTAATCCTATTGCGTGACCCTCGTTTTTCATACGGTTAAGTAATGATAAATTACCCGTTCCGACAACAAAGAAAGTGGCTTTTACACCCTTGGCTTTAAGGGTATTTAATATCTGCGGAGTGGTTGAGGAAGAGGGACCGTCGTCAAAGGTTAAATAACAGGTATGCTTTGCGGCAGGAGGGTTGGTTGCAGGTGGGGGAGAAACATTCTTTTTGGTGGAAACCGTTGTTGCTTTTTGTTTTGCTCTTTTAGCAGCTTCGGCTGCCGCCTTTTTCTTGGCGGTCAGCTCTATATTCTGCTTTTTGAGTTCCTCGTTTTGTTTCTTTAAGTTTTCGTTTTCCTTTTTGGCTGCGTCAAGGTCGCTTTGAACCTTCTTTGTTTCTTCGTCCTTTTTGATGTTTTGGGATGTGAGATTTGAAATTTTTGTTACATTCTTCTCGTTTTCGCAGGACTTATTGTTAATAACGATAACGCTTGCAACCAAAGCCGCAACAAGAATGAAAACGACAATATAAAGAATAAAAACATGCTTGTTGTTTTTTATCCATTCTTTCATAATTCCACCCCCCTGTATCTGATAAAAACATTATAACACTATATATTATAAAAATCTACAAAAAATTCATAAAATTTCAAAGGAAATTTTTTGTTGTCGCTTGTTTAATTATATGCCCTGCAAAAAAGCAAATGTATATAGATTTTTTGATTAAAACACTGCCTTTTTGGTAAAGATAATTTTAATAAAAAAATTATCGGAGGCGGTTTATATTTATACGGGTAAGGTTGATATTTGTGGGATTGATACATCAAAACTACCGCGTCTTAAAGACAAGGAAACAAACGAGCTTTTGAAAAAGGCAAGAGCAGGGGACAATAATGCGAGAAATGAACTTATAAACGGCAATTTGCGGCTTGTTTTAAGCGTGGTAAAACGCTTTTGGGGCAGGGGCGAAAACCCCGACGATTTGTTTCAGGTCGGGTGTATCGGACTTATAAAAGCAATAGATAATTTTGATTTATCCTTAAATGTTTGCTTTTCAACCTACGGATGCCCAACGGTTATTATCAGGCGAAACTCCGAAAGGAGTAATCGTAATGACACGAAAAACCGCATTAAATCAAGCAATTTCAATACTTTCCAAAAGAAAGGGAACAGAGGAGATTGTTGAAAAACTAATTGAATTAAGTGAAGAATTACCATTGGTTCACTGGTCGGATAAATCTATCCGGGATACCGTAGAGCAGTTCAAACTCGATTATGGCAGAAATCCAACAGTTACTGATTTTAAGAAAAAAGGGTTGCCTTCTCATCCGGTAATTAAACTTGAGTATGGTATTACATTAGCTGAGTGGTTAGAACAAAACTATCCTACCGAGAAGCTTAGTCCTGAAGAAATTAAAAGTCAATATACAGAAATCTTTATCAAACAGTATAACATAATTAAACCAAAAAGTGCAGACATATTTAATAAGAACCGTTCAAAAGAATGCCATAGTTGGAGAATGATAGCACGATTGAATGATTGTAAGACTTGGAGAGGACTGATTAACAAGCTTGATTTGGAACATTTTTTCGATATGGCGAAAGACCATAAGCCGCAAGAATTTAATGTAAAAGTTTACACTGATATTGATGAACAACTTTCAATATACAGCCAAGATATGATAGAACAGGGAATGGAAACACCATTTTTGCCTGAACTATATCCGAATGTTCATCTTGATGATAAGAAAAATAAAAAGGTGCTTATCGATCAAGATTTCGGCGAACAAAAATTGGGTTAATTATTTTTTTCAGCAATTTGCTGTTGGTTATTAGTGATGTGACTTTTTTGTTTCATTATGTTAGGTCGTAAAAGACATACTTGCTCTTCGGAACAGATGACAATGTCATTTATGATGAGACCATAACAAATGTATCGGTTGCATCCAGTGCGTTCCTGATCTTCTGGTCAAACAAACCTCTCCGTTGGGGTTCAATCGGCGAAGTTGTTGCCCTTGCCGGTGCGATTGTTGCACTGACAATCATTAAAAAACGCAAAAAAACAAGCAAATAAACCAAAAATGCTCCTCTCTTGAAAAAAAGGAGGAGTATTTCTTATAAGTTTTTGAATTTCAAGTATTTCATTAGGGCTGCTGAAAATGTCAAAAAGCGGCAGGGACGATCCCTGCCGCTACAGTCTGAACCCGCTGTTTAAGTGGGTTTTCTTATTGCTATGGTAAGTAGATTTATTTTTCAAATAGTTTTTTCAGAGTTTTTTCAGAAGCACAAAAACAGAAGCACAAAAACCTCAAAAATGTGTCTAAAATCCTTGTAATTATTATAAAAATATGATATACTACTTGTGTATATCTACGGGTTGGGGAAATTATACCCGTTTTACGAAATAATTGCGGAAAATTTACGGAAAGGACTTGACGGGATGTATGGAGTTTGCGATAATCTTGACAGACAGACAGACAGACAGACAGACAGATAGACAGACAGACAGACAGACTCACTCACTCAGGGAGTGTAGTTTTTTCGTACCCTTTTGTCAAGCACATTCCCATAAATTTTCATCAGAACCGACAGCCATGACAACGGACGGTGCAGTTTTGCATCCGCCTGATGCCATGGCTTTGTGCGTTTTCGGAGGGCAAACATGAACAGTAAACACATTAACGCAAATGCTCCGCCGGGCAACGAATCAAATGCTCCACCGGGGCGAATGAAATACGGTAATAATTTAATTTTACATACAAAAACGGAGGAAAGATTATGAAAAAACGAATTGTAAGTATCCTTATGGCGGTCGTGATGATCGTGGGAATGCTTCCGCTCGGGGCGATTACCGCATCGGCTGCCGCAGAAATTCCGACATCGTATAGCTCAAAAGACCTGGGCTATACGACCGAGGTCAAAAATCAATACAATACGTCCTGCTCTTGGGCATATTCAACCGCTTCCATGCTTGAGACATTTCTGAAGAAGAACAATATGTACGAGGGGGCGCTCTCTCCGCTGCATATGGCATACTGCCAGAGCGCAGACGGTGATGCCGGCTGGGTGGCACGGAAAAACTTTTTGACCTCCGCCGGAGATTCGACGATGGCAATGGGCTATTGTACTTCCCCGATCGGATTCAGGGAGTCGTATCTGGAAAACCCGGAGATCATGGACATCAGCAAAGAAATCACTCCCGCTCTTGAAGCCGGATATCGGGAAATCGCAAAGAATTTTGATGAAAACAGTGAAGCAAAGTACTTTGTTGATTCTATATCCATACTCGATCCGGACGACCCCGGTGCGATCAAGCAAGCGATCATGGACTACGGTTCGGTATTTGGCTCTTTCATATTATCCGATGATAATTTCAATGAAGACGGCAACGCGTATTATGCAAGCGAGGAACCGAGCGAAAAAGACGCGACCACGGAAAATATTTTGATCGTCGGTTGGGATGATGCGTTCAGCAAAGAAAACTTTGCCCAAGTGCCGGAAAATGACGGCGCATGGCTTTGTCAGGGCTCATGGGGGACCGATATGGGCGACGACGGCTATTTTTACGTTTCCTATGATGACGTGACTTTTTTAAATGCATACGATGAATACGTCGATGAATACGTATGGACAATCACCGGAGCGGAAAAAGTCTCCTATACGGAAAAACTTTACTCGCTCAATGAAAACGGCGGCGTCGTGACCGATTTCGCAGCGTATGATAATAAAAAAACTTTGGATTTTTGCAATAAATATACTTTCGAAAAATATGCTAATCTGAACAAAGTGATCTTTGAAACGCCGTCTGTCGGGGCAGATTATACCATATATCTGATTCCTGTGCGTGAGGACGACGGAACTCCCAGTAAAGATAACTGGATAGAAATAGGCAGCGGCAGAGTTGAACATGCGGGTTATACAAGTGCTGACGTAAAAGATGAATATGTTTCCGAAAAAACCTACTTTATCGGTGTCAGACTGTCAAGCGATACTGGAGCCGTGAAAATGGGCATTACTTCAGATTATCCTTTTATTCATAAAAACGGTCAGGATAAAACAAGCTTTACAAGGGTGATCGGTCAGAATTTTTATAACATCAGCGACCCGGATAGGGAAAATGCTTATTGGGCAATAAACGTGCTGACTACAAGAAAGTATACCCTGGATTTATCATTCGATGATACTACTATCCAAGGGAAAGACAAGCACGACGTTGTACTGGGTGAAAAGATAACAAGACCCGAGGCTGAATCGGATGAATATGCTATTGTCTGGTGTGATGGGCTCCATTTAAGACCGTGGAACTTTGATGACATTTTAACGGAAAAAATTCCGTACTTCTATTGCGAGATGTACAAGAGGTATCCGGTGATGCTGAACAGTAACGGCGGCGACGGCGGGACAGAGAGCATTAACGTCGGATTTAGCGATACCCTGCCCGAAATTGAGGTGCCGACAAATGACGGCTTCATATTTGACGGCTACTATGATGAAGACGGCGTGCAATACTACGACGCCGACGGCAAGGGTGTTATCATCTGGGATAAAGACAGCGAAGGTGAGGAGCTTTTCGCTTACTATTCGCCAGCCATCCACGTCCACACCTTTGCGGAGGCTTATGCCTATGACGAAACGCACCACTGGCACGAATGCACGGGGGAGGACTGTACTATCGAGGATTATGCCACTTGCGGCATCGAAGGTGCGGCATACGGCGAACACGTTTTTGATGAGTCGGGACACTGCGTCTGCGGAAAGACTCACGAGCATTCGTTCAGTACCGATTGGCGGCATGACGGAACCGCTCACTGGCACGAATGCACGGCAGAGAACTGCTATATCAAGGACTATGCCGCCTGCGGCATCGAAGACGCGGCATACGGCGAACACGTTTTTGATGAGTCGGGACACTGCGTCTGCGGAAAGTCTCACATTCATTCGTTCGGTACCGATTGGCAGTATAACGAAACCGGTCACTGGCACGAATGCACGGTGGATGACTGTTATATCAAGGATTATGCCACCTGCGGCATCGAAGACGCGGCATACGGCGAACATGCCTATGTTGACGGTAAATGTACCGTATGCAAAAAAGAACAATCGCTTGAAGGTGCACAAAATGATGCCGTAAGGGTGATCCAAAATACGGTAGACCACAGCGAAGATGCGGTATTGAAGCTGCTTGAAAAAAATGCAGTAGATGCCATTCAGAGTGCCGGAACCGTTGCGGAGGTTATCGGGGAGAGGAATTATTGGTTGACCGCAATCAATAAGCAGTTAGGTAGCGAGGCGCACACACATACCTTTGCGGATACTTATACCCATAATGACACCCACCATTGGCGTGTATGCACCTGCGAGGATGAGAAGTGTAAGAACCTTGTTGACGACTTTGTGGTACACGAATTCAAGGTAGAAACCAAAGACGGCGTGACGACATACACCTGTGCTTGTGGCTACACAAAGACGGTCAAATCTCAGGGCGATACCGAGACTTCTGAAATCCCCGACGAACCCGAAACACCTACACCGGTATTCAAGTTTGATTCCAAGAACCTTGCACTTGAAAGCGTGCTTGCATTCCGTTTCAAAGGATATCTGGATAAGGATACCGTTTCAGCGGATGCCTATATGGAATTCAAAATCGGAAATGGCCGTACCATCAATGTTCCGATCAGCGAAGCGACCGTGGACGAAAAAGGCAGATATGTCTTCACCTGCTATCTGAATGTCCTTGAGGTGGATGAAAAGATAAGCGCCATCTTCCACGACGGCGAAAATACGGTCGAGCGGCAGAACCCGCTTTCTGTTACCGATTATCTTGACTGGGTTATGGAACAGCACAAGGATAAGGATACCGATGCGGATAAAGCGGCGGTCAGACTTGTTACTGCAATTTCAAACTATGTCCATTATTCACAGATAGCCCTTGACTACACGCACAGCGATTATACGGTCGGCGGCGAAGGCGGAACCTATCACGCTACCGCAAACAGAAGCGAGGTTGTTCGCATGACAGATGAGGAGCTTGCTCTGTTCAAGGTGGTAAAGACCACCGAGGACGGTTTTACCTCAATCAAAGCTTCCTCCCGCAGCTTGATCCTTGATGATAAGACAGCAATCGTTATGTATCTGATACCGGCTGATGCGGATTATGTACCGAATGTCGTTATAACCAACAACACGACGGGACAGACGGTCAAAGACGCAACGGTCGAAAAGCAGTCCGATGGCAGATACAAGATCGTGATCCCGAACCTTGCGGCACATATGCTCGATGACAAATTCACCGTAAGCATTGATGGCGGTAAAATGACATTCACCAACCTCTCTGCTCTCTCCTATGCTTACTCGGTATTTGCAAATGATGACGGATCGGAAAAGAGCAAGGTGCATATGGATGCTGTCTCGGCAATCTACGAATACTACAAAGCAACAGTCGATTATATGAATAAAGTCGCAAATTAAGGAGGAAAGTTATGGAACCGAAAGAACTCAAATTTGAAGAACCGAAAATTGAGGTAATCCACCTCACGGAAAAGGACATCATAACAACCAGCGGTGATTCGAGAAATCCGGTGGAGTTTGAAGATTATCCCGACGAATAATAAGTACCCACGGGGATGCAGGAACATCCTCATCCCCGTGGGAAATACCCTTTAATTTTCAGTTTACGGCTTGACAAAAGTCAAACCGTAACCCGAAAGTTAAAGAAAAACAAATATGAGGTGTATCATGTATAAAAGAGTTTTAACAATATTATTCACACTGGCTTTGCTTGTTTCTCTGACTGCCTGCGGCGGAAAAGATGACCAAAAGGACAGTTCGACCGATGGAACATCCATAACCGAAACAGAGTCGGAGCAGACTACGGAAAAAACGACAGAAACTACCGATGGGCAAGAAACTGACGGTAAAACAACCTCGAATGAAACATCCAAAACAA
>JAZUHF010000059.1:0-4060 GCA_045641585.1 Acutalibacteraceae bacterium | reverse complement strand
CTGAAAAATGAATTTATGCCGGTCGTTGTTTCCGATCTGCTGGAAGAACTCGGCGTGGATGTGAACTGCTACATAGAAGACGACGATCCGCAGACGGGGGTGTTTGGTTATCATCGCAGCTTTGATGACGCTTCCATTTTGCCGGTGATTCGGCTTGAAATCGGAGCGCTTGCCGCATGGACTCCGGCAGCGCCAAAACCAATTACACCTTATGCGGCACTACACTATGCCCGGCTGTTTGACGAGCCCACTACCGAAATTCTGACTGTTCTGCCGGAACGCACCTTTTGGGAAAAGATCACAATCCTGCACCGTGAGGCGTACCGTCCCGAAAACAGCGCCGTCCCGTCACGGTATTCAAGACACTATTACGACCTGTGGTGTATGGCGAAATCGCCCGTGAAAGTTGCCGCTTTTACGGATATTGAGTTGCTCGAAAAGGTCGTGCGTTTCAAGGAAAAGTTTTACCGTTGTTCGTGGGCAAAATACGATGAAGCCAAACCCGGTGCTATGAAACTGATTCCGAGCGAGAAGAATATTAGGGTGCTGAAAGACGACTACGAGCACATGAAAAATATGATTTACGGCGAAAAGCCGGATTTTGATGTGATTTTGGAAGCGGTAAAAGTGTTAGAAAACGAAATTAATGTGCTGTAAGTCCGTATTTTTGGACATGTCAACGATTTATAATGTATTATGGCTAATAATGGCTAATACTTTTTTGGAGTGTTAAAAATGACAGATTCAGAACTTAAAACATTAAAAGAAAACCTATGGCATGCGGCTGATATGCTCCGTGCTGGTGCGCATTTGGCAGCGAACAAATACGGTCAGCCGATTTTGGGGCTTATTTTTCTTCGCTATGCCGATATTCTTTATAAGCAGCATAAAGCGGAAATTGATGTCGAATACGAAAAATTAAAAGGCGGTCGTATTGAACGCACCTTAAAGGAAATCGCCATTGAAAAATGCGGCTTTTATCTTCCCGAATGTGCTTATTATGACTACATAAATAACGCTCCCGATGATGCCAACAAAGCCGTGCTTGTTAAAAAGGCAATGGAAGCGATAGAGGACGAAAACAACGGTATGGCGGGCGTTCTGCCAAAAGAGGTTTACGCACAGTTGGTGCCCGAGGAAGAACCCGAGTTGCTTTCTAAAATCGTTCGTGTTTTTAAGGATATACCAGAAAACTGCACAGTTGATATTTTCGGTGAGATTTACGAATATTTTTTAGGCAACTTTGCCCTTTCCGAGGGCAAAGACGGCGGAACATTCTATACCCCTGCTACCGTTGTTCAGTATATGGTAAATGTGCTCAACCCCGAGCCGGGCGAAAAGAAGTTTTTAGACCCTGCCTGCGGTTCGGGCGGAATGTTCGTTCAGGCGGCAAGGTATATGCACGCACATAACGCCACCGAGGCCGATCAAATGAAGTTTAGAGTTTACGGCGTTGAAAAAGAGCCCGACACCGTAAAACTTGCAAAAATGAACCTGTTTTTAAACAATATTCGCGGCGAGATTACCGAGGCAAACTCTTTTTATTCCGACCCCTATAATGCCTTTGGCGCTTTTGATTATGTTATGGCAAACCCGCCATTTAATGTTGACGAGGTCGTTGTTGATAAGGTTATTGAGGACGAGCGTTTTAATACCTACGGTGTACCGAGAAATGCCACAAAATCCGCCAAAAAAGGCAGCGATAAAAAGGAAACCGTACCCAATGCAAACTATCTTTGGATTGGCTATTTTGCCACGGCTTTAAACGAAAACGGCAAAGCGGCGCTTGTTATGGCAAACTCCGCTTCCGATGCAGGAAAAAGCGAATATGAAATCAGAAAAAAGATGATTGAGGAGGGTGTTATCAGCCAAATGGTAACACTGCCTTCCAATATGTTTACTTCGGTTACACTTCCTGCTACCCTTTGGTTTTTTGATAAAAAGAAACCCACCACCGATAAAAAGGACGAAATACTCTTTATTGATGCCCGTAATGTGTTTACACAGGTAGATAGAGCACACCGTAAATTCAGCGAGGAGCAGATTAAAAACCTTGCTGTTATCACACGGCTTTATAACGGTGAAAACGAGTATTATGGCGACCTTATCAACGAATATAAAACCGCACTCCAAAACGCTCCCGAAGCAAGTGACGATAAGGAAATCAAAACAAAATCTTATTGGCAGGCGCAAATTGATTGGTTAAATGAGCGTTTCCCCGAGGGCAAATACCGTGATGTAATCGGTCTTTGTAAAGTTGCAAAACTCGACGGAGAGGACGGAATTATAGACCAGGACTATTCCCTTAATGCAGGGCGATATGTCGGCGTTGTTATAGAAGATGACGGTATGACCGAAGAAGAATTTAAAGAAACCATGTTAGGTCTTAATGCCGAATTTGAGCAGTTAAATGCCGAAGCCAAAGCACTTGAAACCCAAATTGCAGAAAATGTGAAAGAACTGTTTGGAGCATAAGTATGAAAATAAGAGATTGCTTTTATGTGAACCCAAGTAAAAATACAAATAACCACACAGATTTTATAAACTACATTGATACTTCGTCAGTTACAAATGGCAGTTTGACTTCATACGATTATTTGGAAACTGACTTTCCGTCACGGGCTCAAAGATTAATTAAAAGTGATGACATATTGTATTCTTCTGTTCGTCCAAATTTAAGGCATTTTTATCATTATATTGATAATTTTGAACATGCAGTTGCTTCAACGGGATTTGTATTATTGCGAAACAAATCTAATTGTAATACTAAATTTGTATACTATTATTTATCGACAAATGAAATTGTAACTCATCTTTCAAATATTGCTGAACTTTCTCAAGCAACCTTTCCTTCTTTTTCTCCAAAAGATTTAGGGAAAATTGACATTCCTAATTATGCTGTCGACAAGCAACAAAAAATCGCCTCTATTCTTTCTGCTTATGATAATTTGATTGAGGTTAATAATAAACGGATAAAGGTTTTGGAGCAAATGGCGGAAAATATTTATAAAGAATGGTTTGTCCGCTTCCGTTTCCCAGGTCACGAAACCACCGAATTTGTCAACGGATTGCCAAAGGGGTGGGAAAAAGTAAAATTCTCATCAAAAGTCAATATACTAAGCGGAGGCACACCCAATACAGAAAACAGTAACTATTACAATGGAAACATTCCTTTTTTCACTCCAAAAGATAGTGACGATGGTTTTTTTGTGTACAATACACTTATTTCTTTAACGAACGAAGGATTGAGCCACTGTAACAGTAAACTCTATCCTGAAAACACAATAGTGATTACAGCAAGAGGAACGGTTGGAAATATTAATCTATTAGCTATTCCTATGGCTATGAATCAATCTTGTTATGCTTTAAGCAGTGAGCTTTTATCACCATACTATTTATATTTTGCTTGCAAACATGAAATAAAAAAGCTCAGAAAAATGGCATCGGGTGGTGTGTTTGATACAATAATTGTGAAAACTTTTGACCATATTCAAATCACAGTTCCAAAGAATGATTTATTAAAGACATTTGAAGATAAAGTTGAATCAATGATGAATCAAATCAAATCCATTTCTAAATTAAATCAAAATCTTATTAAACAGCGTGACCTATTATTACCCCGACTTATGAGCGGTAAATTGGAGGTGTAAAATGTCTGAAATTGTTGATGTACTAAACCGAGAAGATATAGTAAACAAAATCATAACAATAATCAGCAGTTATTCTGATAACAAGCAAAGCACAACATTTTCTATTGACGGTAAATGGGGTTGCGGTAAATCTTGGGTGTTAGATAAAATAACCGAGAGTTTAAAAGATGTTCAATCGGAAAACACTGCCGATAACAGATGTTTAATTATTCGTTATAACAGTTGGAAATACGATTATTATGATGAGCCGTTGATTGCGATAGTATCATCAATATTGGATTCTATTGATGAAAATATAAACCTTGTTACAAAAGACGGAAAAGACATAATTAAAAAAGCTTTATCAATTTTAGGCTCGGTTGCATTAAATTTATCGAATGGAGCAATAAAAGAAAAAACAGGTATAGATA
>JAZUHF010000058.1:0-118607 GCA_045641585.1 Acutalibacteraceae bacterium | reverse complement strand
ACAGGTAGTAAAAGCAAGCATAGTTTTAGTTGACGGAACAAAGCAAAGCGAAGAACTGAAGAAAGACATTCAAAACTATGTTAAAACACATACTGCTCCGTATAAATATCCCCGTATAGTTGAATTCCGTGACAGTCTGCCTAAAACCACAAGCGGTAAAATCCAACGCAACAAATTATGAGGTGGATAGATGACTTATAAAAGGCTTACGCTTATTTGCGGTCATTACGGAAGCGGAAAAACGAATATTGCGGTTAATTTGGCGCTTAAACTGAAAAAAGAGCGAGAAAATGTTGCTCTTGCCGATTTGGATATAGTAAACCCGTATTTCAGGGCGAAGGACAGTGCCGATATATTAAAAGATAACGATATCCGTTTAATCTGCTCCGAATTTGCGAACAGCAATGTTGATTTTCCGGCTTTACCGCAGGAAATATATGCACTTACTGATGATAAAACTTTAAGTGCGGTTATTGATGTCGGCGGAGATGAGCGGGGTGCGTTGGCGCTCGGCAGACTATCGGGGTTTATTACCGAAGAAAACAATTACGAAATGTATATGGTAATAAATAAATACCGACCGTTAACCCCCGATGCCGAGTCGGTAAAAGAAGTTATGCTTGAAATTGAAAATGCCTGTAAAATATCTTTTACGGGAATTATAAACAATTCAAATTTAGGCAGAGAAACCACTGCTTCAACTGTTTTGAATTCAAAACAGTTTGCAGATGAATGTTCAAAACTTCTTAATTTACCTGTTGTTATGACAACGGTTGATGTCAGAATTTATCCCGAAATCAAGGACAAAATGCCTGATGTTTTTCCGTTGGATATTAAATACATTTTAAACCAAACTGAAGGGGACGGAAATAATGGTTAAAATTTCGTTTAGAATTGATTATTGTAAGGGTTGCGGACTTTGCGTAAACGCTTGTCCTAAAAACATTTTAAGAATTTCACCCAACACAATAAATAAAAAGGGACATCATCCTGCCGAGATTACAGATGCAGAGGCCTGTATAGGCTGTGCTTCTTGTGCTACAATGTGTCCTGATTGTATTATAAAGATAGAAAAGGAGTAATCGTATGTCTGAAAAGGTTTTAATGAAAGGTAACGAAGCAATAGCAGAAGCGGCTATTATCGCAGGCTGCAGACACTATTTCGGATATCCTATTACACCGCAAACTGAAATTGCCGCATATATGGCAAAGCGTATGCCGAAAATCGGCGGAACATTTTTGCAGGCTGAAAGTGAAATTGCCGCCATCAATATGGTTTACGGTGCATCTGCGGCAGGAAAGAGGGTTATGACCTCATCTTCAAGCCCCGGAATTTCCTTAAAGGGTGAAGGTATTTCATATATTGCAGGTTCGGATTTGCCGGCTGTTATAGTAAATGCACAGCGCGGCGGACCGGGACTCGGCGGTATTCAACCGAGTCAGTCGGACTATTTTCAGGCAACCCGCGGCGGCGGTCACGGTGATTACTATATGATAGTTTTAACCCCCGCATCCGTTCAGGAAATGGCAGAACTTACAATCAAAGCATTTGATTTGGCAGATAAATACCGTATGCCCGTTATGATATTGGCAGACGGAACAATCGGTCAGATGATGGAACCGGTTTCATTTGATTTTGATATTAAACCCGAAATCGAGAAACCGTGGGCGACTACGGGAACAAAAATGCAAAGAGAGCATAACATTGTAAATTCTCTTTGTCTTAAACCTGCAGAACTTGAAGAGCAGAATTTCAAACGCTTTGAGCGTTATGAGATAGTAAAGAAAAACGAGCCGATGTATGAGGAGTATATGACCGAAGATGCCGATATAGTTTTGGCGGCATTCGGCATTGCTGCGCGTGTTTGTAAAAATGCCATAAAGAAGGCTCGCAAAAGCGGAATAAAGGTAGGACTTATCCGTCCTATTACCGTATGGCCCTTCCCGAATGAGCCGTTTATGAAGGTTGCGGATACCTGTAAACATATCATTTCGGTTGAACTTTCAATGGGTCAGCTTATAGAGGATGTTCGTTTGGCTTCCGGCGGTAAGGTTCCCGTAACCTTATGCAACCGTGTGGGCGGTATGATACCCGAGCCCGAAGAAGTCCTTGAAGAAATTTTCAAAGTAGCAAACGGAGGTAAATAAAATGGTGGTATTTGATAAACCAAAATCACTTTTAGAAGTGCCGCTTCATTACTGCCCCGGCTGCACGCACGGAATTATTCACCGTCTTATAGCCGAAGTTATTGATGAACTCGAAATTGAGGGCAAAACCATAGGTATAGCCCCCGTTGGTTGTGCTGTTATGGCTTATGATTATTTCAGTTGCGATATGATAGAGGCGGCTCACGGAAGAGCACCTGCCGTTGCAACCGGTGTTAAGCGTGCAAACCCTGAAAATATTGTATTTACATATCAAGGCGACGGTGACTTGGCATCAATCGGCACAGCCGAGATTGTTCACGCAGCCACAAGAAACGAAAACATTACCGTTATTTTTGTAAATAATGCGATTTACGGTATGACGGGCGGTCAGATGGCACCTACATCTCTTGTAGGTCAGGTAACGCAAACCTCTCCTTACGGCAGAGACCCGAAAGTTTGCGGTTATCCCGTAAGAATTTGTGAGATGATTTCTCAGCTTGAAGGTCCTGAGTATTTGGAGCGTGTAGCTGTTAACAGTGTCGCAAATGTCAGAAAAGCAAAAAAAGCCATTAAAAAAGCGTTTGAAAATCAGCTCAATAACAAGGGCTTTTCACTTGTTGAAGTCATTTCCGCTTGTCCTACAAACTGGGGTATGACACCTGTGAAAGCGCTCGAATGGATTGAATCTGATATGATTCCTTACTATCCGCTCGGTGTTTATAAAGACCGTTCGGGAAATAAAGAGGTGTAGTTATGACAAAACAATATCTTTTTGCCGGATTTGGCGGACAGGGAATACTTTTCGCAGGAAAACTTTTAGCATATAAAGGACTTATGGACGAACTTAATGTCAGTTGGCTTCCGTCTTACGGACCGGAAATGCGCGGAGGCACGGCAAGTTGCGGTGTTGTAATCAGTAACCACCAAATAGCAACCCCCATCGTTATTCATCCCGATGTGCTTATTGCCATGAATTTGCCGTCTCTTGACCGTTATGAAGACGAAGTTCAGTCGGGCGGTGTAATCTATGTTGATTCTTCGCTTATTGAACGCAAGGTTAAGCGCAACGATGTAACTGTTCATTATATTCCGGCAACCCTTCTTGCCGCACAGAATGGTCTTGACGGTCTTGCCAATATGATAATAATGGGACAAATTCTCAAAAATGAGAACACGATAAATGACGAATCGGTGGATAAAGCACTCAATAAATGCATTTCCGCCCGTCATCAAGATTTACTTAAATTTAACCGTGATGCTATAATTCTTGGAAGCGAATATTAAACTATGAAAAAAGTAATTTTAACCGATGAAACATTGGCAAACAGCACTCCTGCGAGTAAATATAACTTTACTTTCCGCAAAAAAATAGAGGTTGCCGAAATACTTGATAAAATCGGCGTATCCGTATCACTCGGAAAACTAACGAGCGATATGGCTGATACTTTGCTGATTAAATCAGTAGCAGGTGTTATGAAGAACACCACTTTAAGTGTTTGCACCGGTTTTGATGAAAATGAAATAGAAGCGGTTTTCGGTGCTTTAAAAGAGGCTTTGCATCCAAGGCTGCAAATATGTGCGGCTTTAAGCACTGCCAGAATGGAGTATGTATACCATAAAAAAGCACCCGAAATGCTTAAAACAATAGAAAATGCCCTTAAAAAATGTAAGGAACTTTGCAGTGATGTTGAGTTTATAGCTGAAGATGCCACGAGAGCAGATTACGGTTATCTTTGCGATGCTATCTCTATTGCAATTAAGTCAGGTGCAACAACCGTAACGGTATGTGATACTGCCGGAGTGATGTTGCCTGAAGAGTTCGGAGAGTTTATCTCGAAACTTTTTGCAGATATAGAAGATTTAAGCAAGGTAACATTGGGCGTAAATTGTTCTAACACCTTAAACATTGCCGATGCAGTAGCATTTTCGGCAGTTAAAAACGGTGCAGAAGAAATTAAGGCTTCGGCAACGCTTCACGAGGGAATTACACTTGCAGGTATTGCAAATTTGCTTATAAACAAGTCAAAAACACTTGATTTTAACTTTGATTTTTCCTATACGGACATTTTTGATAAAATAAGTAAAATCAAAAAAATCGGTATGGAAAACAACCCGAAATCACCCTTTGAAAACAGTATAAAAGATTATTCCGAAGATACTGCTTTCGGAGTAGGCACTACAGTTGAGGAAATTTCCGGTGCCGCAAAAACGCTTGGCTATGATTTAAGCGAAGACGATATTTTAAAGGTGTATAATGCTTTTAAGAAAGTCTTAAACCGCAAAGAATCTGTAACCATAGCCGAAATTGATTCAATTATTGCGGCTGAAGCAATGCAGGTTGATGAAACCTATACGCTTGAGAGTTTTGTTGTTACAACGGGCAACGCCATTGATATTTCGGCACATGTCAAACTGAAAAAGGACGGCAAAATGCTTGACGGATTATCTTTGGGTGCCGGACCTATTGATGCGGCATTTTTGGCTATTGAAAACATTACGGGCCATCACTATGAACTTGACGATTTTCAGATTAAAGCCATAAGCGAGGGCAGAAGCGCAATGGGTCAAACCGTTGTAAAACTCCGTTCAAGAGGCAAGGTTTATTCGGGAATCGGAACATCTACCGATATAATCGGCTCAGGTGTTGCGGCTTATATAAACGCACTCAATAAAATAATATACGAGGAGGAGAACTAATGAAGTTATCTTTCTCGACAAAGGGTTTTGACGGCTTTTCTTTTGAAGAGCTAACGGATATTTCAAAAGAAATGGGCTTTTTGGGTATCGAAGTAAATTCCGAATTCAAAGACCTTTCTACTGATGAAAATTCCTTTTCAAGAGAAAAAATTGCGGCAACTACGAGAAGTTTGCATATAAACGGAATAGAACTTATATGTTTGGATGTTGCAGCAAAAGATATCAACAATGCTTCATTATTCCTCGAAAAAGCCAAAGAATTAAATGTTCCTTATCTTTCGCTTCACTTTGATAAGGAAGTCAGTAACTGCGAAGCGATAGGTATAGTAAAAAACCTTTTGCCGGAAGCAAAAATCAATAAAATACGGTTGCTTATTTCAACCGACGGTGCATTCTCAAGTACAAAATCGCTGTGCTCTATTCTTGATGAGTTTGCAAGCGATTATTTGGGAGCACTTTGGAGTTGTCATAACACATATTTTGATGTCGGTGAAACACCGTCAGAAACAATAAAAAATTTAGGCGCATATATAAAGCATGTTCATATTGCCGATATAGACGATAAAGGCAATTTCACATGCATAGGTGAGGGAACAATTCCCGTAAACGATATTGTAAGAGCACTTTCTTCGGTTGACTATGACGGTTTTGTTTCAATGGTTTTCGATAGCGGTTTTAATAGTTCGCTTTCCGATTATCAGGTAATTTTACCGCATTTTGTTTCATATATGCGGAAATTTGAAGCAAATAAAAATCAAAACAGGCTCTATTTTAATTACGACGGAAGCGGAAGATATATCTGGAAAAAGGACGAACTTATTGATATGACCTTTTCCCGTGTTCTTGATAGACTTGCCGAGGAATTTCCCGACCAGTATGCCTTTAAATATACAACACTTGATTATACAAGAACATATACCGAGTTCAGAAAAGATGTTGACGATTTTGCCCGTGCGCTTGTTTCTATGGGCGTTCGTCCCGGTTATAAAGTGTCGGTTTGGGCTACCAATGTCCCCGAATGGTTTATAGCGTTTTGGGCGGTAACTAAAATAGGTGCGGTCTTGGTTTCGGTTAATACGGCGTATAAAATTCACGAAATTGAGTATCTGCTTCGCCAGTCCGATACACATACTCTTATTATGATAAACGGCTCAAAAGACAGCGATTATGCCGAGAGTATAAATGAACTTTGCCCTGAAATTAAGGCAACAAAGCCAGGAAGTTCGCTTCATTGCAAGCGTTTGCCGTTTTTGAGAAATGTAATAACTGTAGGTTTTAAAATGTCGGGCTGTCTTTCTTTTGAGGAAGCACTCGATAAAAAAAGCGATACACCGCTTAGTAAAATTAAAAGTATGGCTAATTCGGTTAAGCCTACCGATGTTTGCAATATGCAGTATACATCAGGGACAACCGGTTTCCCAAAAGGTGTAATGCTTACCCATTATAATGTAATAAATAACGGAAAATGCATAGGCGACAGAATGGGACTTTCCACGGCAGACCGTATGATGATTCAGGTGCCGATGTTCCACTGTTTCGGAATGGTGCTTTCAATGACCGCCTCGGTTACTCACGGCACGACTATGTGTCCGCTTCCGTATTTTTCCGCTAAGGCATCGCTTGATTGTATCAATCAGGAAAAGATAACCTGCTTTAACGGTGTTCCCACGATGTTTATTGCTATGTTTAACCATGCCGATTACAGAAAAACCGATTTTTCTTATATGCGTACCGGCATTATGGCAGGTTCAGGCTGTCCGCCCGAACTTATGAAAAAAGCCGCAAATGAAACCGAAATGAATATGCGCGGAATAGTCAGTGTTTACGGTCAGACCGAAACTTCTCCCGGAAACACCATGACCGAGTGGACCGACCCTCTTGAAATGCGTTGCAATACAGTAGGGTATCCGTTTCCGCATGTTAAGTGTAAGGTAATAGACCCCGAAACGGGCGAGGAATTGCCTGAGGGTGAAAACGGCGAGTTTTGTGCCAAAGGTTATAACACGATGAAGGGATATTATAAAATGCCCGATGAAACGGAATCGGCGATTGATAAAGACGGTTGGCTTCATTCAGGCGATATTGCCCGTAAAAACAGTGACGGAACATATCTTATAACCGGAAGATTAAAAGATATGATTATCCGCGGCGGCGAAAATATATATCCGAAAGAAATTGAAGAATTTATTTATACTCATCCCGATGTAAGCGATGTTCAGGTTATAGGCGTGCCGGACGAAAAATACGGCGAAGAAGCGGCGGCTTGTATCATTCTTAAGAAGGGATGTGCGGCAGACGAGGGCGCTATGAGAGAGTATATAGGCAAAAATCTTGCAGCGCATAAGGTGCCGAAATATATTATTTATGTTGACAGTTTTCCAATGAATGCAGCAGGGAAGGTATTAAAATACCGAATGCGTGAGGAAATTGAAAAGCTGATAAACAAATAAATTATCCGGGAGGAAATTAAAATGGGTAGTAATGTAGAATTGATTCGTGAATTTGGCCACGAAAGAGTAGCCTTTTTCACAAACGAAAAAGCAGGTTTGCGTTGTATTATAGCAATACATAACACAAACTTGGGACCGGCACTCGGCGGTTGCCGTTTGTATCCGTATGCGTCTTACGACGATGCATTATTTGATGTTCTTCGCCTTTCAAGAGGAATGAGCTTCAAGAATGCTGCCGCAGGACTTCCGGTTGGCGGCGGTAAAGGCGTAATTATCGCAGATCCGTCTCAAAGAACCGAGGCTTTAATGGAGGCTTTCGGCGAAGCAGTTGAGTCTTTGCAGGGTAAATATTTCACTGCGGAAGATGTCAACACAGATACTCGTGACATTGACTATATGATGCGCAAAACAAAGTATGTTGTCGGCCGTAAAGAGATAAGCGGCGACCCGTCTCCGTTTACCGCAATCGGTGTTTTCGAGGGTATTAAGGCTACTGCTAAGATTCTTTACGGAACTGACGATTTGTCAGGTCTTACCATTGCCGTTCAAGGTCTTGGTAAGGTTGGTTATGATGTTGCAAAGCATGTTCACGATGCAGGTGCTAAGGTTGTAGCATGCGTTCACAGCAACCGTAAAGCTATGGAAAAAGCAGAAAAAGAGCTTGGTGCAACAGAAGTTCGCGAGAAGGATATTTTCTCAACCGAATGCGATATCTTGGCTCCTTGCGCTTTGGGTGCAATCATAAACGAATTCACCATTCCTCAGCTTAAGTGTAAGGCTATTGCCGGTGGTGCAAACAATGTTCTTCTTAACGACCAGTGCGGCGTTGAACTTAAGAAGAAAGGTATTGTTTATGCTCCTGACTTTATTATCAACGGCGGCGGCGTAATCAATGCTGCTCAGGAAGCATTCACAACCTATGATAAGGAAAAGGTTTTAGTTCAGGTTAGAAACATTTATAACACTGTTTATAACATTTTAGAGGAATCTCAGAAGACCGGCGAGCCCGAAGGTGTTATCGCTCAGCGTTTTGCTGAAGAGCGTATTAAAAACGGTCTTTAATAATTAAAACCCGATAAATCTTAAAATTTTAACGAGAAACCGCCTTTGGCGGTTTCTTTTTGTGTAAAAAAATGGTTGATTTTGTATAAATAGTATGCTAAAATACTCTTAACTTAATAAATTGATAGAGGTGCACTTTTATTATCAGTATGGTAAACTTTACGGGTTTGGCAAAATCTACGGTTTATCTGAAAGGAATAGGTGCCGAAGGCAACCGTTGCCGAGGTTGACCTGGTAGGTCGGAATAATATCTTATCTACTGTCGCAAATGCGGAGAGCTATCTGTTATTATTCACTGATGTTTTATTTGTGGATATATTTAGGTAGTCGATGCTAATCGGCTATTTTTTGTTATTGTAAGGAGACTGAAATTATGAAAAAGGAAAGCATTTTCAAAGGTGCGGCAACCGCTTTAATTACTCCGATTGATGAAAACGGAATTGATTACGATAAATTCGGAAGGGTTATTGATTGGCAGATAAGCAAAGGAATCAATGCTCTTGTTATTTGCGGAACAACCGGCGAAGGTTCAACCTTAAGCGATAAAGAGCATAGGGAAGCACTTGAGTTTGCGGTAAAAAGGGCTGACGGCAAAACAAAAATGATTGCCGGCACAGGCTCTAACGATACGGCGTATGCCATAGACCTTACTAAATTTGCGTGTAAAATCGGCTATGATGCGATGTTGCTTATCAGTCCTTACTATAATAAAGCAACCCAAAACGGACTTATTAAATCTTTTACGGCTATTGCCGATGCAAGCACAAAACCCTGCATATTATATAATGTGCCGTCGAGAACAGGAGTAAATATTGAGCCTGAAACCTACGGCGCTCTTGCCGACCATCCGATGATATATGCAATAAAAGAGGCAAACGGCAATCTTTCAAAAATTATGGAAACCGTAAGAATCGTAGGAGACAGATTGGATATTTATTCGGGTAATGATGACCAAGTCACCCCCATTTTATCAGTCGGCGGAGCCGGTGTGATTTCGGTTTTATCAAATGTGTTGCCGGAAAAAACCGTCCTTATGTGTAATAAGTTTTTTGAGGGTGATATTAAGGGTGCTACAAAGATGCAACTTGATATGTTACCTTTGATAAATGCCCTTTTCTGCGAAGTTAACCCAATTCCCGTAAAGGCGGCTATGGCGGCTATGGGCTTTTGCAAGGATTATCTCCGCTTACCGCTTACCCCTATGGAGAGTGCCCACAAGGAAAATTTGCTTAAACTTATGCGGGAGCAGGGTTTAGATGTATAAATTTACATATGCCGAATTTTTATATGCATATGAAATTTAGTCTCAACAGAGGAAATTTATAATGATTTGTGATAATTTAGGTATAAACAGAAGCGGTGTTTTAACCTTTGCCGGTTATGATATGGCGGAAATAGCCAAAAAATACGGAACACCCGCTTATGTAATGGACGAAGAGAAAATCCGTGAGAAATGCCGTATATATAAAAATGCAATGAATGCGAATTTCGGGGAAACCTCAATGCCGTTGTTCGCAAGTAAATCGCTTTGTTTTAAGCGGATTTATGAGATTATGCGTGAAGAAAAAATGGGGATAGATGTTGTATCTTCGGGAGAACTTTTTACTGCCGTAAAGGCAGGTTTTCCTATGGAAAATGCATATTTTCACGGCAATAACAAGACGGATTTTGATATCTCTTATGCAATAGAAAATAAGATAGGACATTTTGTTTGCGATAATGCCGATGAACTCGATGCAATAGATAAAGAGGCACAAAAGCAGGGAATAAAGCAAAAAATACTTCTTCGCATTACTCCCGGAATAGACCCACATACCCATGCGAAAATCTCAACAGGTAAGGTTGATTCTAAATTCGGCGCCGCCATTGAAACCGGTCAGGCAACCGAACTTGTAAAACTTGCAATAGGTAAGAAAAACATTATTTTGGACGGTTTTCACTGCCATATCGGTTCTCAGATTTTTGAATGTGAGCCGTTTTGCGATGCGGCAAAAATAATGATTGATTTTATTGCAAAAGTAAAAAACGAACTGTCTTTTGAAGCGAATATATTGAATTTGGGCGGAGGTATGGGTGTTAAATATGTTGAAAGCGACCCCGCAATCGACTATGCTGAAAACATTAAAATACTTTCCGAATTCATAAAAAATGAATGTAATAAAAAGTGTATTAAAATGCCTGCCGTTCTTATGGAACCGGGCAGAAGTATTGTTGCCGATGCAGGATTAACGCTTTATACTGTGGGTGCCTGCAAGGAAATCAAAGGCTTTAAAAATTATGTGTCGGTTGACGGCGGTATGACGGATAACCCGAGATATACGCTTTATCAGTCAGATTATACAATTATCACCGCAAATAAAGCGGATAAACCGAAAGACTACCGTTGCACCGTAGTAGGACGATGCTGTGAAAGCGGAGACATAATTCAAGAGTCGGTTGATATTGCAAAACCCGTAAGAGGCGATATAATCGCTGTTTTGACAACGGGTGCTTATAACTACTCTATGGCTTCAAATTATAATGCAATTTTAAAGCCTCCCGTTATAATGCTCGGCAAAGAAAAAGACTATATAGCCGTAAGGAGAGAAACATTTGAGGATATGGCTGTTTGTCAGGAATAGTAATATAATTTCAGCGCACCGAAAGGTGCGCTGTATATTTTCATATAAATTTATTTTTTAAAGATTATAATATGCAACCTTTGGGAATACTTAAACTGTAATCTCGGAGGTGCATTTATGTATAACGGAAAAGTCGTTATTTGCGGAGTGGATACGGGTAAACTTCCGCTTTTGAAAGAGAAAGAAAAGGAAGCGCTTATAAAAAGGGTAAAAGAGGGAGATAAATGTGCCCGTGAAGAACTCATAAACGGGAATTTAAGATTGGTTTTGAGCGTAGTTCAAAGGTTTTGGGGCAGGGGCGAAAACCCCGACGACCTTTTCCAAATAGGCTGTATAGGTCTTATCAAATCTATTGATAATTTTGATATAACCCAGAATGTCAGGTTCTCAACCTATGCCGTCCCGATGATTATAGGCGAGATAAGGCGGTATTTAAGGGACAACAATTCGGTTAAAGTGAGCCGTTCCATTAAAGATACCGCATATAAGGCGATGCAGGCAAAAGAAAAACTTATGGCAAAAACACAAAAAGAGCCGACCGTCAGTGAAATTGCAGAAGAACTCAATCTTAAACGGGAAGATGTGGTTGTTGCGCTTGAAAGTATAGTCGAGCCGGTTTCCCTTTATGAGCCGGCATACTCAGAGGGCGGAGATGCGGTTTATATTTTAGACCAGGTCGGAGATAAAAACGACGATAAAAACTGGCTTTGCGAAATAGCTGTAAAAGAAGCGATAAATCACCTTTCACCCCGTGAAAAGAATATACTGAATTTGCGGTTTATCAAGGGTAAAACGCAAATGGAAGTTTCAAACGAAATCGGAATAAGTCAGGCACAGGTTTCAAGACTTGAAAAGGGCGCAATCAGTAAGATTAAATCTTAAAAAAATCCCGGGCAGTTTAACTGCTCGGGATTTAACATTATAAAATATTTGATATCAGTTAATATTGTTTTGAATATATTCAACAACATCGCCGATGGTTTTTAAGCCTTCAATCTGGTCGTCGGGAATTTCAATTCCGAACTCATCGTCAATAGACATAAGCATTTCAACAACATCAAGACTATCGGCACCTAAATCATCAAGAATGTTAGTTTCCATCGTCATACTCTCGGCATCGGCATCAAGCTGAACCGCCAAAATTTCTTTAATTTTATCAAATACCATAAAATTTCAACTCCTAAGGAAAAAGTTATTTCATTAGAATAATAAGAGTTATTTTTGATTTTGTCAATAGGTTTTTGAAAAAATGTTGCAAAAACATTTAAATTATCTTATAATGTCTTTGTTATATATTTTACTTTCAGGTGATATTAATGGCAAACGAGAAAATGGTTAAAGAAATAACCTCTATGGATGAAGATTTTGCAAAATGGTATACTGATGTATGCCTTAAGGCAGAACTTATTGATTATGCTTCGGTAAAGGGCTGTATGATAATCAGACCTTACGGTTACGCAATTTGGGAAAATATACAAAGTATAATGGACGGTCTTTTTAAGGAGTGCGGGCATGAAAATGTTTATATGCCTCTTTTCATTCCCGAAAGCCTTTTGCAAAAGGAAAAAGACCATGTTGAAGGCTTTGCTCCCGAAGTTGCGTGGGTAACTATGGGCGGTGAAGAAAAACTTGAAGAACGCCTTTGCGTCAGACCTACTTCCGAAACTCTTTTCTGCGACCATTTTAAGAATGTGGTTCATTCTTACCGTGATTTGCCGAAACTCTATAATCAGTGGTGCAGTGTTGTCCGCTGGGAAAAGACTACAAGACCGTTTCTGCGTTCCCGTGAGTTTTTATGGCAGGAGGGACATACTCTCCATTCAACTCCCGAAGAGGCGAAAGCGGAAACCGAAAGAATGCTTAATGTTTATGCTCACTTTGCCGAGAAATACCTCTGTATGCCTGTTATTAAGGGACAAAAAACCGAAAAAGAGCGTTTTGCCGGTGCAGAGGCTACATACACAATAGAAGCGCTTATGCATGACGGTAAGGCATTGCAAAGCGGAACTTCTCATTATTTCGGAGACGGTTTTTCAAGAGCGTTCGATGTAACATTTACCGATAAAGATAATAAGCAGGTTTATCCTTTCCAAACCTCGTGGGGAACTACTACAAGACTTATAGGCGCAATAATTATGACGCACGGCGATGATAACGGACTTGTTTTACCGCCTGCCGTAGCACCTATTCAGTCGGTTGTTATTCCGATTGCATCGCATAAAGCAGGAGTGCTTGAAAAAGCAAACGAAGTTTATGAAAGACTTAAAAAGGTTTGCAGGGTTAAACTTGACGATTCCGACCAAACTCCCGGTTGGAAATTTGCCGAATACGAAATGAAGGGTGTTCCTCTCCGCCTTGAACTCGGACCCCGTGACATAGAAAACAACTGTCTTGTTGCTGTTCGCCGTGATAACGGAGAAAAGATAACCGTAAATCTTGACGAACTTGAAGAGAAGATACCCGAACTTTTGGATGCCGTAAGCAAGGGACTTTACGAGAAAGCGCTCAACCGCCGTAACAATATGACATACGATGCGCATAATTTAGACGAAATGAAAGAAATTGCCGATAATAAACCCGGCTTCATCCGTGCTATGTGGTGCGGTGACAGGGAATGCGAGGACAAACTTAAAGAGGTTGTCGGAGTTACTTCACGCTGTGCTCCGTTCAATCAGGAAAAAATTTCCGATACCTGTGTTTGTTGCGGTAAAAAGGCAGAAAAAATGCTCTATTGGGGAAAAGCATACTGATAAGAACTTAAGGGAATGGGTGAAAACCCGTTCCTTTAATTATTTGTAAATATTTTGTAATTTTTTGTTTAAAAGCACTTGAAATTTTTGCTCTTTTTGTGTAAAATAATATATAACTATAGATATGTTTAAAATTTGATTTTATGAGGTGTTAAAAATGTCTAACAGATTATTTCAGGGAGTTATTCAGCAAATGAAAGATACCGTTGATAAAACTTTCGGTATTTTGGATGAATCACAGGTCGTAATTGCTTGCAGTGACCTTGACAGAATAGGCGAGCATATGCAGATTGCACTTCCATCAAATGCGGAAGTTTTCACTGGCGGCGGATATTCGTTTAAACAAATTGATTCGGCGCAAAGCAGTGAATATGTTGTGTTCGTAGAGGGCGAGGATATTATATCTTCAAAGTATGCCGGCGTGTTGGCGGTCGCCTTTTCCAATATTAAGTTTTACTATGATGAGAAATACGACCGTGCTAATTTCATTAAGAATATAATTCTTGATAATATTTTGCCCGGTGATATTTATTTGAAAGCGAGAGAACTCTATTTTAATTCAGACGTTTCAAGAACGGTAATTTTGGTAAGAGCACTCGAGCAAAACGATGTTTCGCTTTACGATATTTTGCAAAATCTTTTCCCCGACAAGACAAAAGATTTCATAATAAGTATAAATGAAACCGATATTGCAATAGTTAAGGAAACTAAGAACGGTGTTGAGTCAAAAGATATAGAAAATTTGGCTTCCACCATAGCTGATACCATTTCGGGTGAACTTTTTGTTCATATCGTTATCGGAATAGGAACAACTGTCGATAATCTTAAAGACCTTGCCCGTTCCTTTAAAGAAGCGCAGGTTGCTCTTGAAGTAGGAAAGGTATTTGATACCGAAAAAACTATAATTTCTTACGATAATTTAGGTATTGCCCGTCTTATATATCAGCTTCCCACCACTCTTTGCGAAACATTTTTGAAGGAAGTTTTCAAGAGAGGCTCTATCGACAGTCTTGACCACGAAACATTATTCACAATTCAAAGATTTTTTGAAAACAATCTTAATGTTTCGGAAACTTCGAGAAAACTTTTCGTTCACAGAAATACGCTTGTTTACAGACTTGAAAAAATCAAAAAGATTACCGGACTTGACCTTCGTGAGTTCGACCATGCAATCGTATTTAAAATAGCTCTTATGGTTAATAAGTATTTAAAGAGCACACCTATGAAGTATTGATTGAAAGAGAGAAATAAAGATGCCTGAAAATGCTAAAAATTTGCGTTCTTTCGGTGCAGAAGGTAAGCCGGCGATTGAATTCAGAGGCGTATCAAAAACCTATCAAAACGGAACCCACGCGCTCAACGATGTAAATGTAAAAATAAATCAGGGTGAATTTGTATTTGTTGTAGGTTCTTCGGGAGCAGGAAAAAGCACATTTATGAAACTTATTATGCGTGAGGAAAAAGCCAATACGGGTGCAATTCTTGTAAACGGTTATAACCTTACCAAAATGAGAAGAAAGAACATTCCGCTTTTAAGAAGAACTATGGGAATAGTTTTTCAGGATTTCAGACTTATTCCGAAAATGAGCGTTTTTGATAATGTTGCATTTGCAATGCATGTTGTCGGCGCGCCGAGCAGACTTATTAGGCGAGAGGTTACAAAGGCTTTGAGTGCCGTAGGTCTCGGTGAAAAAGCCCGTTCTATGCCTAATGAACTGTCGGGCGGAGAACAACAGCGTGTAGGACTTGCCCGTGCGCTTGTTAATAATCCCTCGCTTATTATTGCGGACGAGCCTACCGGCAATGTGGACCCGAATATGTCTTATGAAATTGTTTCTATGCTTACTGCGATAAATAAGCAGGGCACAACCGTTTTGATGGTTACGCATGACCATGATTTAGTCAGAAATTTCAAACACCGTGTAATTATGCTGAATTCCGGCAAAATCGTTGCCGATTATCCTGCCGGAGGTGATTGGGAATGAAGATGTCAAGTGTAAGATACCTTACAAAAGAGGGCGTGAAAAACACCTGGGCAAACAGGCTTATGACGGTTGCGTCAGTCGGTGTTTTAATTGCGTGCATGGTTGCGATAGGACTTGCAATCCTTATTTCCGAAAATGTCAAGCTGGCACTCGGAAATCTTGAAAAGCAAAATGTTGCAATGGCTTATATGAAAGATTATTCCTGGGCGTTTTACAGCGACGGAGAAAAGGCAGATGCAGCACCTCAAAACAGTGAAGAAAAAGCGGATGAAAACGGTATAAAACCGAGCGATTATTACATACATAACGAAGAAGAAGCAAAGGCACTTTGTGAAGAAATCGCAAAACTTGATAATGTGGAATCGGTCGAGTTTATTTCAGGCGAGCAGGGACTTGAGAGCATTAAAAAAGATATGCTTAAAGGTCAGGAGGAATACTTTACTTTTCTTGATGAAAAATACGGCAATCCTCTTTCGTGCGCCGCTAAGGTCACAATGAAAGATATGCAGTATTTTGATAAGACCATTGAAAAAATACAGAAACTTGACGGCATTGATGTTATTCAGTCTCAAAGCGACCTTGCCGATAAGATAACTGCGATAAAGAAAGGACTCGGCATCGCAGGTTTCTGGATAATAGCAATTCTTATGATTATATCGCTTGTAATTGTTTCAAACACAATAAGAATTACAATGTATAACCGAAAACTTGAGATAAGCATTATGAAAGCGGTCGGAGCAACCGATTCGTTTGTCCGTTTCCCGTTTGTAGTAGAGGGCATAACGATAGGTGTGATTTCGGCAGTGATTTCCGAAGGTTTGCTTTATTTTTGTTACCGTGTTGCAACCGAGGCTATTTGTTCAACTCTCGGCACTACAGATATAATCAAATATTCCGATATGGCGCTTATTCTTCTTGCTATATTTGCCGGAATAGGTGTTTTTGCAGGTGCCATCGGAAGTATAATTATGATAAGTAAATACCTTCGTAAAGAGGGTAGCGAATTTTCGGCTATTTAAGGAGAAAATCAGAATGAAATTAAAAAAGATTTTATCTGTCTTTATTTCTTTGATGCTTGCATTTTGTTTGATTTGCGGTTCGGCTTTGAATGTTTATGCCGTAACAAATTCAGATATAAACAAGCAAAAGCAAAAGGCCGATTCGTCAAAGAAAAAGCTTGATTCTGTCAGAAATGAGATAACCGTTATCAATCGTACAATAGCCGATTATAATGCTAAAATTTACTCATTGAACAGCAAAATTTCCGCCAACAAAGCGGAGATTTCCAAAAAAGAAAAAGAGATAGAAAAGGATAAACTTGAATTTAAAAAGCGTATCCGTGCAATAAAAATGTCAAATAACGAGAGTTTTCTTCATATACTTTTGGGAGCCGGAAGTTTTTCACAGTTTTTACAGCTTTCGCAACTTACTTCAAGTGTTTCTGCACGGGATAAGTCTATGATGAAAGATTTGGCGCAGAATATTAAAGAAATAAATGCCAAAAATGAAGAAAACGAAAAACTGCTTGCGAAAGAACAGGCGGCAAAAGACGAAGTTGCAAAACAACAGGCGGCTTTGCGTTCAAAAGAATCTCAGGCAAAGGCGATATATGATAAAGATTCGGCAGACCTTGCGGCACTCCGCAAAAAGAAACAGCAAGAGGATGCTGCTATTGCCGCCCGTGCAAGAGGCACAAGCGGCGGTGTAAAGACTCCGTCATTTATTAACGACAGTGGCGCTTTCCTTTGGCCTGTAAGCGGTTTCTATAATATATCGGCAGGCTTTGCAAGTAACGATTCGGTTCATAAGGGACATCATAACGGTATTGATATTTCGGGCGGTAGTATTTCAGGTCAGCCGATAAAGGCTATAAGCGACGGTTATGTTTCCTATGTCAACAATACCTGTTCTCATAACTATAAAAAGAGCGGAAGCTGCGGTTGCGGAAGCGGTTACGGCAACTACTGCATTATTAACCACGGAACAATCGGCGGTGCAGAGTATTCTGCATATTATGCCCATGCCGCAAGAATTTGCGTTTCACCCGGTCAAAAGGTTAAACGCGGTCAGGTTGTGGGATATGTCGGCACAACGGGTTGGTCTACCGGATATCACCTCCATCTCGGCGTGCTTAAAAACGGCTCTTGGATAGATCCTGCCGGACTTACTTATCAAAGATAATGAAAATTAAGGTTTTCAGAATAGTATCGGTTTTGTTGCTTCTTGCTTTGGCAGTTACGATTTTTTGTCTTTCGGGGCAAGATGCAACCGAATCCGACGGCACAAGCCAAGGCTTTACATACAAAGTCTTTTGCGTGATTTATCCGCATTTTAAAGAGTTTTCGAGTGAAAAACAAACCGAAATAATCGAAGGTTTTTCGTTTGTTGTGAGGAAAACGGCACATTTTTCGCTCTATTTTATGCTCGGCGCTTTGTCATTTTTATCGGTTATAACCTATAAAAAACCGAGATTTTGGATAAAAACTGCCGTTGCATACTTGTTTTGCGTTTTGTATGCCGTAAGCGATGAAATTCATCAGTATTTTATTCCCGGAAGAAGTTGTGAGTTAAGAGATGTTTTGATTGACTCATTAGGCGCTTTGTCGGCAATTGCAATACTTGTCATTTTGTGTATAAGTATTAAAAAAATCAAAGAAAAATTATTTTAGAGGTGAAAGCAGTGAATACAAAGGATATAAAAAAATCGTATCTTTACAGAGGCATTACGGCGTTTCTTGTAATTGCTGCTTCCATTCTTTTCTTTTTTCTTGTTTACAGATTTGATTCCGTAGCAAACATCATAAAAAAGGTCTTAAGTGTTTTTGCACCGATTATTTTCGGTCTTGTTATTGCGTATCTTCTAAACCCGATTGTAGACTTGTTTAATTTGAAACTGTTTCCCAAATGGCGCAAGGGAAAAACCGATATTACTCCTGCATTCAATATGATTGCTGTTTGCCTTTCGCTATTGATATTCGTGCTTGTTATTGCAGGAATCGTTGTTTTGATTATCCCGTCTCTTGTTTCAAGTGTCTCTGATGTAATTGAAATTATACCCGAGAAGATAGATGCTATAATAAATTGGGGCGAGCATGTCTTAAAGTCAAATAAAACCGTGAAAAACGCCTTTGAAAAAGCACTTGTTTATGAAAAAGAGTGGCTCAAAACCGATTTTGCCGAATATGCGAATAAGGTCGCAGGTTACTTTGCTTCGGGTGTTTTCAGTGTTATTAACTTCATAAAGAATTTTGTTATAGGCTTTTTGATAGCAATATATATTCTCTATAATAAAAAGCGTTTCGGCAATAAGTCACGAAAACTGTTGGCGGCAGTTTGCAAAGAAAAAACCTTTAAGCGTATTCTTTTCGGGCTTCAGAAAAGCAATGCTGTTTTCAGCGGTTTTATTTTTGCAAAACTTGTTGATTCACTCATAATCGGTCTGTTTTGCTTTTTCGGCTGTCTTATTATGGGAATACCGTATACTATGCTTGTGGCGGTTATCATCGGTGTTACGAATGTAATTCCGGTTTTCGGACCTTACATAGGTGCTATTCCGTGTGCAATGCTTATTTTGATAACAAGTCCTATAAAGGGACTTTACTTTATAATATTCATTATTCTGCTTCAAACATTCGACGGCAATGTGTTAGGACCGAAAATTTTGGGTGATAAAACAGGTCTTGAAACATTCTGGGTTATTTTTGCAATTATTGTCGGTGGAGGACTTTTCGGAATAATCGGTATGATTATCGGCGTTCCGCTTTTTGCCATAATTTATTATTTTGCTTCGGTAACTTTAAATGATGTGCTGAAAAGAAAAAATCTTTCGGTAGACAGCGACGATTATTCTTCGGATAAATTCTATGATACCGTTAAGGAGAAAAGCGAAGATGCGTAAAAAGAGAATTATAGAACAAAACGAAGTGCTTTTCAGAAAACTTAATACGGCAAATCAAGAAATCGAGTATTTAAAACGTCAAATTGAACGGAAAGATAATGAAATAAAAGAACTTTCCGGGAAGGTCGGGGAAGAAGTAAAGGAAAATGTTTCTCCTGCACTTTCGGAACTTGAAAAAAAGGTGACAGAACCTGACTTTAAACTTGAAGAAGATGTAGAGTTTGCTTCAAAAATCATTGGTGAAATAGTGTTGGAGTCGGCAAGACTCAGTAATATACTTACGGCAGACGGTGAAATTAAATATAAGGAACTCGTAAATCTTATTTTGGGAAAAGCGGAAGTTTCGAAAGCGGAAATACTCAGCGTTACAAAAGAAAGCGTTTCCCTCGAAAATAAGAAAGAAAAAATTTATGCTGTAAAAGATAGCACATTTGAATATTTTGAAAGCGTTATGGCGCAAAGATAAATAAAAGCACGGACTTGAGATTTCAAGTCCGTGCTTTTTTCAGTTTAATAGGAATATTCCGAAATTAAGGTATGCTGCGAATAAAAGCCACAAAAGATATGGCAGTTGAAGCACTGCGGCGCATTTTGATACGCTGTAATATCTTGTCATCATAAGCACTAGCGACGCAATCATTAAAAGAAGTATTATGAAAGCGAAGAGATAAAGTTTTGCCGAAAAGAACATCGGACTCCACAAAAGGTTGAAAAACAACTGCAATGCGAAAAACACATAACCGCTTGTTTTGTCGGTATAACGGTTTTCGGTGTTCCAATAGAGATAAAGAGAAATCCCCATAAGGACATACAGCACCGCCCAAACAATAGGGAAAACAGTGCCCGGCGGAGACAGAGGAGGACGGACGATTTCATCGTAAATCTTCATATCCTTTCCCGTTATAAGCGAAGAAAGTCCGCCGACCGCAAGCGGTATAAGCAAAGAAATAATACACCTTTTTAAATTGAATTTGAATACCATATTTATCACCCATTATATAGTATGAGTATAAAGGGTAAAATATTAGCAATAAAAAATGGTAATTATTTTCTTTCGCAGTTACCTTTGAAAGCACACCCCTCGCAACCTGCACAACCTTTTGAATTCTTTTTGTTTAAGTATATGCTTCTGATTGCAAAAAAGAGTGCCAAAACTATTAAGATGCAAACAAGAATTGTTCCGAGATAATCAGTGAAAAAAGCCTTCATAGAATTTTCCTTTAAATAAATTTGTTTGTTGATTTTTTGAGAACATCCGAAAGCGGAACTATAAACAGTCCGAAAACAAAATTTCCTGCGCAGTGCATTATATCAAACGGCAGACCTGCAAGTATCCAAGCAAGAGTCCCTTTGAAATTAAGTCCGAAAGCGATAGCCTGAAACGGAGCATAAAGAGTTCCGTAAAAAAGTCCGTGAAGCGCACAAACAACAGTATAAATCGGGACACGGAATTTAAGGGGAAGATTTTTGGGTATCAGCATTGTAACACCCCAAAGCACTGTCCAAATATAAAGGTATGGTATCCACCAAATATTAAAACCCCATATTATGCCGTAAATAAACACGAACAAATATATCGGTATTAAGGCTTTTTCTCGAAATGTTACGGTATAAACCATAATAAGCATACCAAGCATATGAATATTCGGCAAAAATTCAAGCATTACCTTTGAAATAAGCATTATTCCGGCTAAAATAGGGAAAAGTGCAATTTCAAAATAGGTTAGTTTTTTAAGCTTCATTTTTGCGCTTTTAATTCATAAACGGACGAGGATTTGATTTCGGTAAGTTCTATACCTTTCGGAGCATACTGTCCGTCGGTATAAAATGCCCAGTATAGTCCGTCTTTTTCGTAATCAAGAGATATGCCGTTAACCGTCTTTACATAAAGACCGTAATCACCTTCGTCGCCGCTTATTATTTTGAGTTTTAAAAGCGCTTCGCCTACGGTTTTTTCATCGGTTTTTACCGAGAATTTTGTCTGCTTTCCGTCTTTTTCGGTAACAAGAAAAACAAAACTCATTTTGCCTTCGCCCACCGTTAAAACGGATGACGAATTTGTTACGCTCTCCGATGAGTTCTTGCTTTTGACAGCGTCTTTGCAAGAACAAAATGTGAGTGCCATAGCCGCAATAAGCACAAGTAAAATTGCTTTTGAAAAAATACATCTTATTGAATTTTTCATAACTTTCTTTCCTTTTATATTATTAACCGTTTTTTTATTCTCTATCGGCGCTCGCAATATTAAGACAAAAAACAGGCTTGGCGTCTTGGGTGTTTCGACTAAAATGCATAGATTTTGCAAGTCTTCTCGTGAAAACACAATGACTTTTCTTTCCTTTGCGGCAGGAATATATTGCAAAATTTTATTTTGCATATCACGGCGGCGTGCCCGTGCGGGAATTTCACCCGACTTCCCCTCGACGCAGTTTATTTTATCATAATTCGGGAATATTTTCAAGTGAGTGAAATTGAAATTTTTGTTTACTTTATTAAAAAAATATCGTAAAATAATTGTGTGTAATTTGTTTGGAGGATAAAAACTTTGGGAAACGAAAAAATTATCATTAAAGGTGCAAAAGAACATAACCTGAAAAACATAAATGTTGAGATACCGAGAAACAATTTAGTTGTTTTTACGGGACTTTCGGGAAGCGGTAAATCATCGCTTGCTTTTGATACAATATACGCCGAGGGGCAAAGACGGTATGTTGAATCGCTTTCTTCCTATGCCCGTCAGTTTTTAGGTCAGATGGAAAAACCTGCTGTTGATACTATTGAGGGACTTTCTCCCGCCATTTCCATAGACCAAAAAACGACCTCCAAAAATCCCCGTTCCACTGTGGGAACTGTCACCGAAATATATGATTATTTAAGACTTTTGTTTGCCCGTGTGGGTGTTCCGCACTGTCCCGTTTGCAACAAAGAAATCACTATGCAACCTATTGACCAGATAGTCGATACTGTTATGGGACTTAAAGAGGGAAGTAAAATTCAGATACTTTCGCCGATAGTGAGAAACCGAAAGGGTGAATACAAGAAGGAACTTGACGGAATCCGCAAATCGGGATATACCAGAGTCCGCGTTGACGGGCATATTTATGATTTGTCCGAAGAAATAAATCTTGATAAGAATAAGAAACACAACATTGATGTTGTAATTGACCGACTTGTAATAAAAGCGGATATCCGTTCACGCCTTGCCGACAGTATCGAAACGGCACTAAACCTCTCAAAAGGGAGTGTTTGTGTAGATGTTGTGGGCGAAGAAGAACTAAAATTTTCCCAAAGTTATGCCTGTGAAGAACACGGAATAAGCATACCCGAACTTACACCGACTATGTTTTCGTTCAATAGTCCTGTGGGTGCCTGCCCGACCTGCACCGGAATAGGTGTGTTTATGAAGGTTGACCCGAGACTTGTAATAGCCGATGAAAACAAATCACTTGTTGACGGATGCATAAAGGCATCAGGTTGGGGTGTAAATTCATGGTTTAACCCCGATTCGGGAAGCATAGCAAATATGTATTATAAAGGTATCGCCGAAAAATACGGTTTTGATATAAATACTCCTTGGAAAGACATACCGAAAAAAGCGCAAAATGCCGTTCTTTACGGAACGGGCGATGAGAAGTTAAATCTTGAGCGCCTTTCCTTTATGGGAACGGGAAGATACAGTGCGCCTTTTGAGGGCGTTATCAATAACCTGGAACGCCGATACGGTAATACTAAAAGCGACGGCGCCCGTGCCGAGATAGAAAGTTATATGAATGAGAGCGACTGTCCCGACTGTCACGGCGCCCGTTTAAAACCCGAATATCTTGCCGTAACGGTGGGAGAAAAAAGCATAAAAGATTTTTGCGATATGTCGGTAAATGAACTTATAAAATTTATTGACACATTAAAGTTTGATGCACGGAGAGAAATGATAGCAAAGCCTATTTTAAAAGAAGTCCGTGAAAGACTCAATTTTCTTTCAAGTGTAGGTCTTGAATATCTTTGCCTTTCCCGTTCGGCAGGGACTCTTTCCGGCGGCGAAGCCCAAAGAATAGGCCTCGCCACACAGATAGGCTCGGCGCTTTGGGGAGTGCTTTATATACTTGATGAGCCGAGTATCGGTCTTCATCAAAGGGATAATGAGCGACTTTTGAATACCTTGAAAAAATTAAGAGATTTAGGCAATACGCTTATAGTTGTGGAACACGATGAAGATACTATGCGTGCGGCGGACTATATAGTGGATATAGGTCCCGGAGCCGGTATCCACGGCGGAAGCGTTGTGTTTACGGGAACGCCCGAAGAACTCAAATCTTGTAAAAAGTCCGTTACTTCTGATTATCTTACGGGCAGAAAGAAAATTCCCGTTCCCGAAAGCAGAAGAAACGGAAGCGGAAAGTTTTTGTCGGTTTTGGGAGCAAAAGAAAACAATCTTAAAAATATAAATGTGGATATACCCCTTGGAAAATTTGTTGCTGTAACGGGTGTTTCGGGAAGCGGTAAATCTTCGCTTGTAAACGATATAATGTATAACGCACTTGCAAATAAACTCAACAAAGCCAAAACAATACCCGGAAAGTATAAGGAAATTAAGGGGATTGAAAATCTCGATAAGGTAATAAATATCGACCAATCTCCGATAGGAAGAACTCCCCGAAGCAACCCTGCAACCTATACGGGTGTGTTTACCGATATAAGAGAACTTTTTGCATCTACACCTGCCGCCAAGGCAAAAGGGTATACGCCCGGAAGATTTTCGTTTAATGTAAAGGGCGGAAGATGTGAATCTTGTTTCGGAGACGGCATTGTAAAAATAGAAATGCACTTTTTGCCTGATATATATGTTCCGTGCGATGTTTGCGGCGGAACGAGATACAATAAGGAAACCCTTAATGTAAAGTATAAGGATAAAAATATCTATGATGTTCTTAATATGTCGGTAGAAGAGGGCATGCACTTCTTTGAGGCAATTCCGAGAATATATAACAAACTTAAAACTCTTTATGATGTCGGACTCGGTTATATAAAAATAGGTCAGCCTGCAACTACGCTTTCGGGCGGTGAAGCACAAAGAGTAAAACTTGCCACCGAACTTTCAAAGCGTTCAACGGGTAAAACCATATATATTCTTGATGAGCCTACTACGGGACTTCATACTGCTGATGTCCACCGCCTTGTGAATATACTTCAAAGGCTTGTTGATACGGGAAATACGGTGCTTGTTATCGAGCATAATCTTGATGTTATAAAGGTTGCCGACCATATTATAGATTTAGGGCCCGAGGGCGGAGATAAAGGCGGAACGCTTGTATGTTCGGGAACTCCCGAAGAAGTTTGCAAATGCAAAAAATCTTATACGGGAAAATTTCTTCAAAAAATGCTTTAATTTACACATTATTAACTATTTTAGGTGTCAAAAGGTATAAAATAAAATTGTGAAAGTGCGGTGAAATAGGTGTTTGGATATATAAAAATTTCAAAGGGAGAACTTAAAATAAAGGAATACGACACCTATAAAGCCGTTTACTGTTCCCTTTGCAAAAGGCTTGGAAAAAATTACGGTTTTTTGTCACGCCTGACGCTTAGTTATGACTTTACCTTTTTAGCACTTCTCAATATGTCGCTTAAAAACGAGTGCGGCGGATATACGATGGGCAGATGCGCATTTAACCCTGCAAAAAAATGCAACTATTTAAAAGATACAAAATTTCTGGATATGCCGTCAAGCGCCGCAATGATAATGTTATATTATAAAATTCTTGACAATATAAGCGATGAAAAGGGCTTTAAAAAATTAGGATATGTATTTTTAAAACCAATTTATAAAAGTGCCTTCAAAAAAGCAAAATCACAGTATCCTCAAATTGAAGAAATCATATCAAATTATATATTAAAGCAAAAATCGCTTGAAGAAAGCAACTGCAGTTCGCTTGATGAAATTTGCGACCCGACTGCCAATGCACTCTCACAAATTTTTGCACTTTGCAGCGAGGACGAAAATCAAAAGAGAGTTTTAAAAAGGCTCGGATACTGTATGGGCAAGTATGTTTATTTAATCGACGCGATTTTTGACAGAGAAGAAGATAAAAAAAGCGGCTCATATAATATACTGAATGTTATTGACGGTGCTGATATAATAAAGAGAGCCGAACGGCAGATTTATTACTGTATAAATGAGTCGGCAAAGGCGTTTGAGTTGCTTGATGTTAAAAGATATAAAACGATACTTGGAAATATTATTTATTTAGGACTTGAAGATACATATAAAAAAGGAGAAATCAAATGAAAGACCCGTATGAAGTTTTAGGCGTTTCAAGAGGCGCGACCGAGGAACAAATAAAAAATGCATATAGGGAGCTTGCGAGAAAATACCACCCCGATAATTATGCAGATAATCCGCTTTCGGACCTTGCAGGCGAAAAAATGCAGGAGATTAACGATGCATATGATTCCATTATGCAGGAACGCCGTTTTGGAAAAGGAAAAACCCAAAACGCTTACAGTTCGGCAACTTCCTCTTTTCCCGAAGTAATTTCGCTTATAAATCAGGGAAGATACGAACAGGCTCAGGAAATTCTTGACGGTGTAGCACCGAATATGAGGAACGCCGAATGGTATTATTTAAACGGAAGAGTCCTTTATATGCGCGGTTGGTTTGACCAGGCTTATACGAGTTTTGCAACCGCAACCCGTATGGACCCTTCAAATGCCGAATACAGAAACGCAATGCATAATGCACAAAAGCAAAGCGGTTCGCAATATAATCCTTACCGTTCTTCCTATGGCGGTGCGGGTGACTGCAACACCTGTGATTTGTGCCAAAGTCTTATTTGTGCCGACTGCTGTTGCGAATGTATGGGCGGAGATTTGATACCGTGTTGCTGATATGAAAAAAACATCTAAAATAACATTGTGTGCCGTATGCTCGGCGCTTTCGGTCGTATTTATGATGCTCGGATATTTTCCGTATTTCACCTATGCCGTTCCTGCAGCAGCAGGACTCTTTACAATGATACCGCTTATAGAAATAGGGTATCCTTATGCTTTTGCAGGTTATGTGACAAGTTCGGTTATAATTCTGCTTGTTGCTGAGCCTGAATCAAAGGTGCTTTATATCCTTTTTCTCGGATATTACCCGATATTAAAGTCAATCATTGAAAAGACGGGAAACAGAGTTCTTGAATGGATAATCAAAATTTTGTCTTTTAATGTTTCGGTAACGGCGGTTTATTTTATTTTGAAATTTTTAACCAATATAGATGTGGACGATTTCGGAGTGCTCGGGAAATGGGGAGCGGTCATTTTTGTCATTCTTTGCAATGTTGCATTTGTGCTTTATGATATTGCGTTAGTAAGAGTAAGCGCCTTCTATATTTACAGAGTAAGACCGAAATTTAAATCTTTCTTAAAATAAAACTTGATTTTTTTACTTGACTGTGTTAATATACAGTAGTATGTTGCAGTATTTTTGTTTTAAGGAGTAGGTATGAAAAGATACAATGTTCTTTTCTTCGATTTAGACGATACATTGCTCGATACATCGGGCGATGAAATAAGAACTATTGAAAAAGTTTTCGGAAAATACAATATTCCTTTCAGTGACGATGTTGTGGATTTTTATAAAAACCGCACTGAGTGGCAAACCTACACTTTGGGTGAATTTGATGCCAAAGCCGAGTTTACGAATAAATTTTCTCAGCTTCTTGATATGCTTTGCGTAAAAGAGCAAAAGCAGGATATGGTTGACGATTATTTTGAAGAAATGCAAAAAAAGCATAAGATTGTGCCCGGCGCCCTTAAGGTTTTAACCGCCTTAAAGGAAAGAGGCTACCGTATGTATATTACGGCGAACGGTTATTCTAAAATTCAGAGAAAGCGTCTTGAAAGTTCGGGACTTGCAAAGTTTTTCAGCAATGTGTTTGTGTCGGAAGAATTGGGCTTAAGAAAACCCAGCAAGGCATATTTTGATTATGTGTTCGGGCGTGTTCCCGAAAGCAACCGTTCAAAAGTTTTGGTTATCGGCGATGCACAGTCAACCGATATTTTAGGCGCAAATAATGCAAAACTTGATTGTTGTTGGTATAACCCGTTAAGAAATCAGCCGAAATATAAAACTACATATGAAATTGACAATATAAATCAGTTGCTTTTGTTGCTTGATAATGATAAACAGTAGTATTATGCCGCCGTGTATTCGGCGGCATAATTTAAATTTGCAAAAAGACGAAGGTGAGGAAGATAAAAAGAATAACCGTGATAGGCGGCGGTGCGGCAGGTCTTATGGCGGCAATTACTGCGGCAGGCGAGAGCGATACATATGTAACTCTTATAGAAAAAAACGAGCGTGTCGGACGCAAACTTATGATAACCGGCAAAGGGAGATGCAATGTCACCAATAATGCCGATTTGCAAACGCTTATCTTAAATGTTTCCAAAAACGGAAAGTTTTTATATTCCGCATTTTCGAGATTTTCTTCACTTGATACAATAAAATTTTTTGAAGACTGCGGTGTTCCGCTTAAAACCGAACGGGGTAATAGGGTTTTTCCCGTTTCCGACAAAGCGGTTGATATAGTAGATGCACTGAATAATAAGGCAAAATCTGTCGGCGTAAAATTTGTAAACGAAACTGCCTTGAAAATTCTTGTAAGCGGCGGTAAGGTTTTCGGAGTTTTGCTTAAAAACGGCAGTGAGGTTTTGTCCGATGCCGTAATTGTTGCGACCGGCGGAATGTCCTATTCGCTTACCGGCTCCACGGGGGACGGCTACCGATTTGCAAAAGAATGCGGTCATACCGTTACCGAAATATCACCGTCGTTAGTTCCGCTCGTTTGTCACGAGGGCTTTTGCTCGGCACTTTCCGGACTTTCGCTTAAAAATGTTAATGTTTCATTTTTTGAAGACGGCAAGAAAAAACCGGTTTACGGGGAAATGGGCGAAATGCTTTTCACTCATTTCGGAATATCGGGACCGATTGTTCTTTCAGCTTCGGCGCATTTGAAGTATACCGGTAATAAAAACTATACGGCGGTTATTGACCTAAAACCGGCTTTGTCGGCAGAGCAACTCGATAAAAGAATTTTGCGTGATTTCGAAAAAGAACTGAATAAAGATTTTATAAATTCGCTTGATGCACTGTTGCCTAAAAGTTTAATTCCCGTAATAATAAAACTTTCGGGTATTGACTCTCGCACAAAGGTCAATCAAATAACGAAAGAGCAGAGAGAAACGCTTGTTTCGATTATAAAAGGACTCAAATTGCATATAATAGGCAAAAGACCTATTGAAGAAGCAATAATCACAAGCGGAGGCATAAGCGTAAAAGAAATCGAGCCAAATACAATGTCCTCAAAAAAGGTTAAGGGACTTTATTTTGCAGGCGAAGTGATAGATGTTGATGCCTATACCGGCGGATTCAATCTTCAGATTGCATTTTCAACGGGTTTTGTTGCCGGAAAAGAATCGGCAGGAAAGGAATAAAGATTATGATTTCAATAGCACTTGACGGTCCTGCAGGAGCAGGAAAAAGCACAGTTGCAAAGGGTGTCGCCAAAGAACTCGGGTATATCTATGTTGATACGGGTGCGCTTTACCGCACGGTAGGACTTCACTTTATAAGAAAAGGCATAGACACAAATCTTAATTGCGACATTGAAAACGAACTGAAACAAATAAGCGTTGATATTAAATTTATTGATAACGAACAAAGGGTGTTTTTAAACGGAGAAGATTTTTCAAAAGAAATAAGAACGCCCGAGGCATCTATGATGGCGTCTGCAGTTTCGGCGAAACCGCCGGTTCGTGCCTTTTTGCTCGAGATGCAAAGAAAACTTGCAAGAGAAAACAATGTTCTTATGGACGGCAGAGATATCGGGACGGTTGTGCTTCCTGATGCAACGCTTAAATTTTTTGTGACCGCATCGGCGGAAGAAAGAGCAAACAGACGGTATAAAGAACTTATCGAAAAGGGTATGCAGGTTGAATATAAAACTGTATATGATGATATAGTTACGAGAGATTATAACGATTCTCACAGAGAAATAGCACCGCTTAAACCGGCGGAAGATTCTATTATGTTTGATACAACGGGTATGACACTCGAAGAATCTATTGCCAATTTATCCTCAATGATAAAGGAAAGGCTTTGATGTTTTGAAGATTACTGTTGCAAAAACCGCAGGCTTTTGTTTTGGCGTAAACCGTGCGGTAAACACGGTTTATGACCTGCTTAACAGCGGTAAGAAGGTCTGCACCTTAGGACCGATTATTCACAATCCGCAGTTGGTTGATGAGTTGGCCCAAAAGGGGACAAGAATTGTAGACTCTCCGAATGAAGTGAATGAATACGAAACACTTGTTATCCGTTCGCACGGCGTTCCCGAAGAAGTAATAAATCTTGCGAAAGAATTAAAGGTCGATTTTGTTGATGCAACATGTCCCTTTGTTGCGAAAATTCATAAAATCGTTAAAGAGCAAAGCGAAAAAGGCGATATCATATTTATCGCAGGAGATAAAAACCATAGTGAAGTTATCGGAATTATGGGACATTCCAAGAATAAAACATATGCTTTTTCCGATGAAGAAGAACTTGAAAAAATAGGTAAAGATAACCCCGATTTATACGAAAAAAGCATAAGTGTGGTGTCTCAAACCACATTTAATGCAAAAAAATGGGCAAATATTGAAAAAAAATTAAAAAAACTATATACAAATGCAAAAATTTTTGATACAATATGTAGTGCTACTTCGGCTCGTCAGGATGAGGCGGGAACACTTTCGCAAAATAACGATGCTATGGTCGTTATAGGAGGAAGGCAAAGTTCTAACACCGCAAAACTTTTTGAGGTGTGTAAGTCGTCCTGCGGGAAGACCTTTTTAATTCAAACGGCGGATGAACTTTCACCCCGAATGTTTGAAGGAGTAAGGTCGGTTGGAGTTGTCGCCGGTGCATCTACGCCGGCGGGTATCATAAAGGAGGTAACTATTACCATGTCGGAAATTTTACAACCGGTGGACGAACAGACGGAGGTAAGTGAAACAACTGTTCAAAAAAGCTTCGAGGAAATGACGGATGAGGAAGCATTTGAGGCTTCTTTAAGCAACTTAACGGGCGATCAAAAAGTAGTCGGAACCGTGCTTGCTGTAAATCCCACCGAAGTTCAAGTAGACTTTGGCAGAGGAATTACGGGTTACATAGCAGCTTCGGAATATTCACTCGATCCAAACGTTAATCTTGAGGAAGAAGTTAAGGTCGGAGATAATCTTAATCTTATCATTATGAAAATCAATGACCAGGAAGGAATCGCAATGCTTTCAAAGCGCCGCTACGATGCTATTGCCGGTTGGGATAATATAATCGCAGCCAAAGAGTCGGGCGAAGTTTTAAAAGGCACGGTTTGTGATGTAGTTAAGGGCGGCGTTGTTGTTTATGCAAACAATGTTCGCGTGTTCATTCCTGCATCTCAGGCAACAATGTCAAAGAGTGAATCTTTTGAAGACTTAAAGGGTAAAGAAGTTTCATTCCGTATCATTGATATCGGAAGGGGCAGAAAACCCGTAGGCTCAATCAGAAGCGTTCTTCGCGAAGAGCGTAAGGCGGCGGAAGAAAAGATTTGGAACTCAATCGCAGTCGGCGACCGCTTTACAGGTGTTGTCCGTTCTATCACAACCTATGGCGCGTTTGTAGATTTAGGCGGAGTTGACGGAATGGTTCATATTTCGGAACTTTCATGGACGAGAATTAAAAATCCGTCTGAGGTTGTTTCGGTGGGCGATGAAATCAATGTTTATGTCAAGGCCATAGATGCAGAAAAGAAGAAGATTTCTTTGGGCTTTAAAAACCCCGAGGATAACCCTTGGAATAAGTTTCTCAACGCTTACAGCGTAGACGATGTTGTTAATGTTAAGATAGTAAGCCTTACAACTTACGGCGCATTTGCAAGGATAATTCCGGGTGTTGACGGTCTTATTCACATTTCGCAGATTGCGGACAAGCATATAAATAAACCTGCTGATGAACTTACCGTAGGTCAAGAGGTTGATGCAAAGATTACTGCTGTTGACACCGAGAAAAAGCGTGTAAGTCTTTCTATCCGTGCTTTGATAGAAAAGAGTCAGGAAGAAAAGGCAAACGAGGGTGAAGACGAGGTTGTAGCATCTACCGAGGAAATTCCTGCAGAGGAAACTCCTGTTGAGCAGGCACCCGTTGAAGAAACTCCCGTTGAGGAAGTTCCTGCCGAAGAAACTGCAGAAACACCCGCAGAAGAATAATATTTAAACTGTTTTTGATACAGTCGAGTCATTTTGATTCGGCTGTATTTTTTTATATACCGAAACATTTGAACCGAAATAGAGTTTAAATGTTTCGGTATTTGCATTTTTTATGCAGATTTTTTTGTTTTTTTAAAAAAACTCTTGATTTTTTAAAAAATAGGCATTATAATACAATAAAAGTGTGGAGAAGTGCATCCTAATTCAATAAAAGTGGATAAATGTGTTGAAAATGTGGATAAATCACTTAAATTGTTAAAAAGGCAGGTGGCAAGCGGTGCTTTTCGGCGGATATCAGCATAATATTGATAAAAAAGGCAGGCTTGCCATACCGGCAAAACTGCGAGACCAACTCGGTGAATCATTTATGCTTTGCCGTGGAATTTACGGTAAGCGATGCCTTTGTGTTTATTCTCTTGACGAATGGGACAAACTTGTAGAAAAAATCGGTAATCTCCCGAATGCCAAATCGAGTATTGTAAAAAGATTTTTGTATGAAGGCGCATTCAATGTCGAGTTTGATACGCAAGGGAGAATACTCATTCCGGCAAGTCTCCGTGAATACGCTTCTCTTGAAACCGAAGCACATATTATAGGTATGGATACCAATCTCGAAATATGGAACACGGAATTTTGGGAAAAGGAAAATTCGCAGTATTCACCGGAATCTATTGCCGAGATTGTTGAAACACTGGAATTTTAGTTATGGAATTTTCACATAAGTCTGTTTTGCTTTTTGAAACGGTAGATTCATTAAATATTAAACCCGACGGAATTTATGTTGACGGAACGGTGGGCGGAGCAGGTCATTCGTCTGAAATTGCCAAGAGGCTGTCGGGCGGAAGACTCATCGCTTTTGATAGAGACCCCGATGCAGTTTTAACGGCAAAAGAACGCCTTAAAGATTATAACGCCACCGTCATTCACAGTAATTTTGATAATATGGATGCCGAACTTGCAAATATCGGCATAGAAAAAGTTGACGGAATAATGCTCGATTTGGGCGTGTCTTCTTACCAGCTTGATAACGGCGAGCGTGGTTTTTCTTATCACAAGACGGCACCGCTTGATATGCGAATGAGTAAAGAAGGATTAAGCGCATACGATGTTGTCAATAATTATTCCCGTGAAGAACTCTCGAAAATATTCAGTGATTACGGTGAAGAAAAATTTTCGTATAGAATTGCCGGTGAGATAGTAAGGCAAAGAGAAATTAAACCTATCGAAACAACAACCGAACTTGCCGATTTGATTGCCGGGTCGGTGCCTGCAAAATTCAAGAGAGACGGTCATCCGGCAAGAAAATGTTTTCAGGCAATAAGAATTGAGGTAAACGGCGAACTTGAAAGTTTGTCAAAAACTCTTGACAAGGCATTTGAGTTGCTCAAAAGCGGAGGAGCTCTTTCTGTAATAACCTTTCATTCGTTAGAAGATAGAATGGTTAAACAAAAATTCAAGGAGTATTGCACCGGTTGTATATGCCCGCCCGATTTGCCGGTTTGCGTTTGCGGAAGAACGCCTAAAGGTAAACTCTTAACTAAAAAACCCATTACGGCATCGAAAGAAGAATTAAACGAAAACCAAAGAAGCAGAAGTGCAAAACTGAGAACGATAATTAAACTTTAAAATAAGGGAAGAAAAAATAGATGGATAATCTTAAGTATTACAATGACAGTTTGGCTTATGATTTTAATATGTTTATGCCTCGGGAGAAAAAGGAAGAATACAGTAATATAGTTCCGCTTCCGAAAAATGCTGCAAGACCTAAGGCAAAAGCGGCGGCAAGAAGAATGTCTGTTTCGGCATTTGCGGTTATGACGGCTGTATTTATGCTCGCGGCACTTTGCGGAAATATATTTTTGCGTCTGCAGCTTAATGAGGTAAATTCTAAAATAAATGAAACGAAAACAAAAATAGAAGAACTTGACAGCGAAAAAACAAGTTTAGAGGTTGAATTTGAGCGCAGAATATCGTATTCTAATATTGAACTCGAAGCGACCGAAATGGGTATGCAAAAAAAGGATAAATCTCAGGTAAAATATATCAGAATAAATGAAAACAATACCGCATCGAAAAAAGGCGGAGAAACAGTTGCGTCAAAAGACTGATATATTCTTGTCGGATATATAATATAATGTAAAGAATAATCACGCGAGAGTTAAGAGGGCTTAACTCTCGTTTTGACCTCTTAAAAGACGCCGAAAATCATAAAAGGAGAGTAACCGATATGTCTGTAAAACCGAATAAAAAAATGATTCGCAGAGCAGTAATAGTTATGGTGATTATGTTACTCGTTATGGTTTTGGTATCAACGGCAAGTCTTGCAAATGTAATGATTATCAAGGGCGAAAAATATCAGTCGATGGCATCGGAACAGCAGTTATACGATACACTTATTTCGGCTCCGCGCGGCGATATTTATGACCGTAATATGAAAACACTTGCCACTTCTTCTCCTGCGTGGACGGTTTATATAACACCGAACGGCTTTAAAAAACTTGAAAGCGACAAAGCGGAAAAGGTCAGAAAAAAGATTGCAGGCGGTCTTGCTTCGATTTTAGACCTTAAAGAAGACGAAATTTACAATAAGACCAAGAAAAATACATATTATGTCATTTTGAAAAAGCAGGTTGAAAAATCGACTGCAGATAAAATAAGAAAATTTATCACGAAGAACAAAAAACTGAGCCTTTCTAATTATATAGGACTTGACAAAACAACAAAGCGTTACTATCCTAACGATACTTTGGCGTCTACGGTTTTGGGTTTTGTGGGCGACGATAATCAGGGACTTGCAGGACTTGAAAGTTACTACAATAACGAACTTACGGGAATAGCAGGAAGGGTAGTTGCCGCAAAGAGTGCCAAAGGGACCGATATGCCTTTTACCTATCAAATGATGCAGGAGGCTCAAAAGGGAAAAAGTGTGGTAACAACACTTGATTCTTATATTCAGTATACCTGCGAAAAGTATCTTGACGATGCTGTTGCGGAGGATCAGGTCGCAGAGCGAGGCGCCGCAATAGTAATGAATGTAAATAACGGCGAAATACTCGGTATGGCGGTAAGCGGAGACTTTAACCCAAACGAGCCGTTTGCTCTTTCCACCGTTGATAAAATGAGGCTTGATGCTGTTTCGGAAGATGAAGAAAAGTCAAAACTCAAAAGCGAACTTTTAAACCGTCAATGGCGAAACAAATCGGTTTCTGATACCTACGAGCCGGGCTCGGTATTTAAGATATTTACCGCCGCCACCGCACTCGAGGAGGGCGTAGTAGAGGCAAAAAGCACATTCACCTGCAACTATACTTATATGGTTGCGAGCAATACATATCACTGCCATAAAACATCGGGACACGGAACTCAAACATTGGCGCAGGCAATGTCAAATTCGTGCAACCCTGCATTTATACAGATAGGTCAGCGAATAGGCACTAATATTTTTTCAAAGTATTTTAAGGCTTTCGGTCTTACAGAAAAAACGGGAATCGACCTCCCCGGAGAAGCCTCACCTAACTATCATTTGGAAAGCAAAATGGGACCTACCGAACTTGCATCTTCGTCATTCGGTCAAACATTTAACATAACTCCGCTTCATATGATTTCCATAGCGGCGGCGGCTGTAAACGGCGGTTATCTTGTTAAACCGCATATCGCTCAGAAGTTAGTTGACGAAGACGGAAATGTCGTTAAAACCATGTCGGGCGGATATAAAAGACAGGTTATATCCAAAAGCACTTCGCTCAAACTCCGTGAATTTTTGGAATTTGTTATTCAAAACGGTGCAAGAAACGGTATAGTTGCAGGCTACAGAGTCGGCGGTAAAACGGGAACATCGCAAAAAATATCCCAGATTATTTCAAGCGGTAAAAGTAACCTTTATATAGGCTCGTATGTCGGTGTTGCACCGATAAACGACCCTGATATAGCAGTATTTGTTATGCTCGATGAACCGATGTCGGGAAGATATTACGGCGGAACAATTTCAGCACCTGTTGGTGCAAAGATAATGAAAGACATTCTTCCGTATTTAGGACATGAACCGCAGTATTCGGCAGAAGAACTTTCAAAACTTTCGGTAAGCATACCTAATCTTGCAGGTGCAGATGTTGCTTCGGCAAGAGATAGAATGTCGGCACTCAATCTTTCTTATAAAATCGTAGGTAACGGCGCAAAAATCGTAAAACAGTTGCCTTCGGCAGGAACAAGTATTTATAAGGGCGGAACGGTAATACTTTATACCGACGAAACTGCGGCAGGTAATGTAACTGTTCCGATACTTACGGGACTTACCGCAAGCGAAGCAAACGCTACGGCGGTAAAGGCAGGAGTTAACGTTGAGTTTTCGGGCAACACCTCGTCCGATACGCTTAAGTCTATGACTCAAAGCATAGCGCCGGGAACAAGCGTAGCACCGGGAACGGTAATAACCGTCAATTTCCTCGATGAAGGAAATGCAGATATAGCAGTCAACTGATAAACAGCAATTAAAGAGGTATTTTGTATTATGTTGGTCAAAGAACTTATCAAAAACTATTCGGGCGATTTTGCCGAACTGCAAATTACGGGTATAACAAGTAATTCCGGTAAGGTGCAAAAAGGCTATGCTTTTGTATGCATAAAGGGTGCTTTAACCGACGGTCATAATTTTGCTTTGGACGCAAAAAACAAAGGTGCATCGGTTATAATAGCCGAGCGCGATATGGGACTTGATAATCAAATAATAGTCGAAAACACTCACGATACCTTTGCATCTATGTGTGAAATTTGGTTTGATAAACCGGCAGAAAAGCTGAAACTTATCGGCGTTACGGGAACTAACGGAAAAACCTCCGTAACATATATGCTTAAAAAGGTGCTTGAAACCGCAGGGTATAAGGTAGGTCTTATAGGCACCATTCAGAATATGATTGGCGAAAAAGTAATAGAATCGCATAATACCACACCGGGAATTTACGAATTAAATGAACTTTTTTATGAAATGGTAAATGCCGGTTGTGAATATGCGGTTATGGAAGTTTCGTCACACGCACTCGCTCAAGACAGAGTTTGCGGACTTAAATTTGAAACGGCGATATTCACAAACCTTACGCAAGACCATCTTGATTATCATAAAACAATGGAAAATTACCTTGAGGCAAAAAAGAAACTGTTTAAAATTTGCAAAACTGCAATTATAAACAGTGCCGACAAGTTTGCGGAAAGTCTTATTAAAGGACTTGAGTGCGAAATAGTAACATATTCGGATAACAACGATTCCGATTACAGTGCAAAAGGCATAAACTACCGTCCCGACAGTGTTGAATACTCGCTTGTGAGTGACAATTCGATAAACCAAATAAAAGTTAATACGGGCGGTAAGTTTACAGTGTTCAATTCAATGGCTGTAGCCGTTACTGCGATTAAATTCGGAATAAACATAGAAGATATAGTAAACGGACTTGCTTCTTTAAAAGGAGTTAAAGGCAGGGCAGAGGTTGTTTATACGGGAAAAGATTATACCGTAATAATAGATTATGCCCACACCCCCGACGGACTTAAAAACATACTTTCAACCTTTAAAGAGTGCGAAAAAAACCGTCTTATAGTTTTGTTCGGCTGCGGCGGCGACCGTGATAGAACAAAGCGTCCCATAATGGGCAGTGTTGCGGCTCATAATGCCGATTATGTTATAGTGACAAGCGATAACCCCCGAAGTGAAGAACCTTCAAAGATAATTGAAGATATTTTAGAGGGAATAAATACAAGTTCTGTGCCCGTAAAAGTTATTGAAAACCGCATAGAAGCTATAAAATATGCAATTTCAATAGCGCAAAAAAATGATATAATCGTTCTTGCAGGCAAGGGACACGAAACCTACCAGATATTGAAAGATAAAACCATTCACCTTGACGAACGGGAAGTAGTGGCAGAAGCACTTAAAAATATATAAAAGGAGCGAAGTTTAAATGGAAAAGTTTTTACCGGTTGTTGCCGCAGTAATATCATTTGCGGTTACTGCGCTGCTCGGATACATAGTAATTCCTTTTTTGCATAAACTTAAATTCGGACAAACGATACTTGATATAGGCCCTAAATGGCACAAAGATAAGCAGGGCACACCCACTATGGGCGGAATAATGATGATATTCGGTATCTTCGTAACCGTTGCAGTAACGATTACTGTGGCTTCGGTATTGAAATTGGGATTTTTTGCCGAACTAAAAGATTCTTACCGCCTTTCAGTGTTTTCTGCAGGACTCGGAATGGCGCTTTGTATGTCGGCAATAGGCTTTTTTGATGACTATATAAAGGTTGTCAAAAAACGCAATTTGGGACTTACGGCAAAGCAAAAGACCTTTTTGCAACTGGCAGTATCGGCAGGATACCTTGTTTGTCTTAACTTTGCAGGCATGAAAACCACTTATATTCCTTTTGTGGGCGATGTTGATATTTCTTCGGGCATAGGTCTTATATTCTGGCCTATTGCACTTATGTTTATATACGGTTTCACAAATGCCGTTAATTTGACAGACGGACTTGACGGACTTGCTTCAAGCGTAACACTTGTTGTTGCCTGTGCGTTTATGCTTGTTGCCGGATATTTGAGAATTGCAACGATAAATGTTCTGTCTGCGGCTCTTGCAGGTGCCTGCGCCGGTTTTATAGTATGGAATGCAAAACCTGCCAAGGTATTTATGGGAGATACCGGCTCGATGTTTTTGGGCGGAATGGTAGTTGCGCTTTCTTTCGGAATAGACCGCCCCGTGCTTTTAATACTCGCAGGTTGCCTTTACTTTATTGAGGCGCTCTCGGTTATAATTCAGGTTGCATATTTCAAAAAGACAAAAAAGCGTCTTTTCAAAATGGCACCGCTTCACCATCATTTTGAAATGAGCGGTTTCACCGAACAGTCGGTTGTTTTGCTTTTCTCGGCAATTACATTCGTAGGTTGCCTTTTAATGTTTATAATTGCGATATACGGTTAATGTTTAATGCATAATATTTGAAAGGAGGAATTTTTATGTCAGACGGTAAGGCTCAAAGAAAAAAGCGCACCGGACTTATTCAGTCGGGACCGCTTGATGTAACATTTCTTTCTTTTGTGCTTATAATTCTTACAATAGGACTTGTAATGCTCTTTTCTTCAAGCTATGCATATTCGTATGAGTATTACGGAACAAGTTACCGCTTTATTATAAGACAGTCGGTTTTTGCCGGTGTGGGCGTAATTATTATGCTTGTCTTTTCAAAAATAAACTACCACATCTGGCAAAGACTTTCCTTCCTTATTTATTTCGTAACTATTGCACTTCTCATATTTTTGCTTATTTATCACCCGATGGTGTCGGGAACAAGCGTTAAAAGATGGTTTGTGTTAGGTCCTATAAATTTTCAGCCGTCCGAACTTGCAAAATTTTCGATAGTTCTTGTCTTTGCACGGCTTATTGCCGCGAATCAGGAACAAATGAAAAACTTTAAATTTATAATCTTTCTCATAATAGTATTGGGGTTGACCTGCGGACTTGTCATATTAGAGCCTCATGTTTCGGCTACGGTATTGATTGGCTCTATCGGTGTTGTGCTTATGATAGTGGGCGGTTTGCAGACAAGATACATTGTTATAGGCACAGCCACGATTTTGGGCGGCGGCGGAATTGCAATAGCTACGGGTGTAATCGGCTATGCTTCCGACCGTGTGAAATATTGGCGTAATCCGTGGCTTGACGCTAAGGGCAAAGGCTTTCAGACCATTCAGTCGCTTTTGGCAATAGGCTCGGGCGGAATTTTGGGCAGAGGAATAGGACAGTCAAGACAAAAATACCTCTGGGTTCCCGAACCGCATAACGACTTTATTTTTGCTATCGTTTGCGAGGAATTGGGGCTTGTAGGTGCAGTATTTATAGTTGTTATGTTTGCTCTGCTTGTGTGGCGAGGTTTCAGTATAGGAATGCGTGCCGAAGATAAATTCGGCTCACTTTTAAGTATAGGTCTTACATTTCAGGTAGGACTTCAGGCAATGCTGAATATTTGGGTTGTTACAAACACGATACCGAATACCGGTATAAGTCTTCCGTTTTTCAGTTACGGAGGCACTTCGCTTTTGATACTTTTGGCAGAAATGGGAATAGTCTTGTCCGTTTCAAGAGGGGCAAACAAAAATAAATAAAGGGTGATATTATGCATATACTTTTTGCAGGCGGAGGCACGGCAGGACATATAAATCCTGCACTTGCCATAGCAGATTATATAAAGGAGCGCCACCCCGAAGCAAAAATCAGTTATATAGGAACTCCGGATAAATTGGAAAGTAAACTTGTTCCGCAAAAGGGATATGATTTTTATACTATTGAGGTTGCGGGTTTTCAAAGAAAAATCACCGTTAAAAATATAAAGAAAAATATAAGTGCCGTTTCAAAGGCGGTTACCGCTTCTTCAAAATCAAGAAAACTTTTAAAAGAGTTAAAACCCGATATAGTTATAGGAACGGGCGGATATGTAAGCGGACCTGTTCTGCGTGAGGCTCAAAAGCTTGGAATAAAAACTGCCATTCACGAGCAAAATGCATTTCCGGGTGTTACAACCAAGATGCTTGCAACCAATGCCGATGCCGTAATGCTTGCAATGCCCGAAGCGGAAAAGTTTTTAAAACTCTCCAAAAAGCCGACAATTACGGGTAATCCCGTAAGAAGTGAGGTTGCCAAGATGAGCCGTGAAGAAGCACGGAATATTTTAGGCTTTGACGATAGACCGATGATTTTGTCTTTTGGCGGCTCGCTCGGCGCAAGACACATAAACGAGGCTTGCGAAGAACTTATAAAATGGCATAACGGAACGGGTAAATTTTACCATATTCACGGAACGGGCAAGGTCGGGTTTGAGGCTATGAATAATCATCTTAAAGATGAAAACATAGAACTTGCGAAAGAAGTTGAAATCAGAGAATATATAAACGATATGAATGTATGTCTTGCGGCGGCAGACCTTGTAATATGCCGTGCAGGTGCAATTACATTAAGCGAACTTTCGCTTTGCGGTAAACCGTCTGTTCTTATTCCTTCTCCTTTCGTTGCGGAAAATCATCAGTTCCATAACGCAATGACCTTAAAGCGCGGCGGTGCGGCAGATATTATCGAAGAAAAAGATTTAAACGGAGAAACTCTTATTAAAACCGTAAGTTTGCTTATAGAAAATAAGCCGAAACTTAAAAAGATGTCGGAGTGCGCTAAAAAATGCGGAATACCTGACGCAAACGAAAGAATATATAATGTTATTATGAAACTTTATACCGCATCAAAGGTTTAACATTTTCAAAATACCCTCATAATATAAAGTGTATTTATAACTTTGGGGGTATTTATATGCCTGAAATAACGGTGGAAGGTTTACATAGATTAAACGGAAACTTAAAAATACAAGGCTCTAAAAATGCGGCATTGCCTATAATTGCCGCAACGGTTTTGTGTAACGGAAAGTCTGTGATAGAAAACTGTCCGGAAATTTCCGATGTTTATGCATCGGTAAATATTCTTAAAGTCCTCGGTGCCGACTGCGAGTTTAAAAATAATGTTTTAACGGTTGATTCGTCAAACATTGAGAATTATCGTGTGCCCGATAATCTTATGAGAGAAATGCGTTCTTCGTCGTTGTTTTTGGGGGCAATACTCGGCAGAATGAAAAAAGCGGAGATATGTACTCCCGGCGGCTGTGAATTAGGTCCTCGGCCTATTGACCTGCATATACGGGCGCTGAAAGAACTCGGGACCTGTGTTTTTGAAAACGGCGGATATGTTTGCTTTGATGCTACAAAAGGTTTAAAAGGGGAAAAGATACACCTTTCTTTTCCGAGCGTAGGTGCAACCGAAAACTTAATTTTGGCTTCGGTTACGGCAAAGGGCATAACCGAAATAACAGGTTGTGCCAAGGAACCCGAAATTGAAGATTTGGCAAACTTTTTAAACTCGGCGGGGGCGAAAATCAGCGGCGCAGGGACCGATAAAGTGGTTGTTGACGGTGTTGATTTGTTAAGCGGCGCAAGACATAAGGTTATGCCCGACAGAATAGTTGCGGCGACCTATATATCTGCAGTTGCGGCAACCGGCGGAGAAATTGAACTGAACAGTGTGAACACAAGGCATTTAACAGCCGTTATTACTCCTTTTACGGAAGCGGGTTGCAGTTTTAAGGATAACGGCACATCATTAAAAATAACCGCCGAAAACAGACTCAAAGGAATATCTACCGTTCGGAGTTTACCGTATCCGGCATTCCCCACCGATGCGGGACCGATGCTGATTTCGGCACTTTCAGGCTCTTGCGGAACTACGGTTTTTGTAGAAAACATTTTTTTAAACCGATACAGTTTTATAGAAGAACTTAAAAGATTCGGGGCAAATATACGGCTTGAGGGAAAAGTTGCAGTTATTGAGGGAGTAGAAAATCTTTGCGGTGCAAAATGCGAATGCACTGACTTGCGCGGCGGCGCGGCGCTTATTGTAGCGGCGCTTATGGCAAAAGGAAAATCAAAAATTTTCAAAACAGAATATATTAAACGGGGATATGAAGATATCGTCCGTGATTTAAAAATTTTGGGAGCACATATATATTAAGATTAAGGAGGTTTAATTTATGGCAAATTCAGATGTTGAAGCACGAAGAAAGCAAAGACAGAAAATTGCACGAAAAAAGCATTTAAAGACTGCGTTTGTCATATTTTTAATCTTTGCTTTGAGTGTGTGCGTTGTGCTTTCGGTAACGGTTTTGTTTCCGATTAAAACGGTTAAGGTAACGGGGAGTAATATTTATTCTTCCGAAGAAATAGCAAAGAAAAGTCAGGTTATGGATAAAAACCTTTTCACCGTTTCAAAAGAAAAAACTGAAAAAAGAATAAGAAAGTCGTTGCCGTTTGTAGACAAAATTGAATTTGTAAGAAGTCTGCCCGATACAATTCAAATTAAGGTTACCGATGCAAAAGAATATGCGTCGTATTTGATAGGTAACACATATTTTACGGTAAGCAAGAATGGAAATGTTTTAAATAAATACAACAAATTGCCCGAAAAAATATTTGAAATTAAAAGTAAGAGCGCAAGTTGTGAAGTGGGAGGCACCGTTACTTTTAAGGATAATGCCGAAAAGGAAATAATTGATACACTTATATCCGAAATCGAAAGCACGGGCGAAAAAATAGATTTTGTTGATGTGACAAATAAAAACGATATAAAAATGGGAGTTTCGGGCAGATTTACTGTCTTGTTCGGAGTATATGCCGATATTGATAAGAAGTGCGCCCACCTTAAAAGTATGATAAAAAATATAGCACAAAACGAGTCGGGAACTATAAATTTGAGTATGTGGAGTTCCGAAAAAAGAGAGGGGACATTCATTAAAAATACAGGCAATTAAAAAAATATTACAAAATTGTAATAAAAGTGTTGAAATTTAAAAAATTATATGTTATTATGTAATCGAATAATCGATACAAATAACAAAATTACATAAAACGGAGGAAATAAAAATGCCATTTGATGTAGCAGAAGAAATGGAAAATGTAGTTCAAATAAAAGTTGTCGGTGTAGGTGGCGGCGGCGGGAACGCTGTAAACCGTATGGTAGCCGCAGGTGTAAGAGGAGTAGAGTTTGTCGCAGTTAATACCGATAAAGCCGCTCTTTTCCTTTCAAAAGCCGATACTAAAATTCAGATAGGAGATAAAACCACTGCAGGTATGGGCGCAGGCGGTAACCCTGATAACGGCCGTGCCGCTGCCGAAGAATCCCGTGATGAGATTGCCGCTGCCATTCGCAGTGCCGATATGATATTCATTACCGCAGGTATGGGCGGCGGAACAGGAACAGGTGCTGCTCCCGTTGTAGCTCAAATCGCTCAGGAACTCGGTATACTTACGGTTGGTATAGTTACAAAGCCTTTCCCGTTTGAGGGCAAAAAGCGTATGACTCAGGCTGAAGCAGGTATTGCTAACTTAAGCGAAAATGTAGATAGCCTTGTTGTTATTCCGAATGAGCGCTTAAAGTTCGTTTCGGAGCAGAAGATTACATTCAAAAATGCATTTGACATTGCTGATGATGTTCTTCGTCAGGGTGTTCAGAGCATTTCCGAACTTATCAATGTCACTTCACTTGTTAACCTTGACTTTGCCGATGTTAAGTCGATTATGTCAGATGCAGGTTACGCACATATGGGCGTAGGTGTTGCAACCGGTCGTGATAAAGCAGAGCAGGCGGCAAGAATGGCTATAACAAGTCCGCTTATTGAAACCAGTATGGATAACGCCCGCGGTGTTATCATCAGCATCACAGGTTCCGATGATATCGGTCTTGAAGAGGTTGAACTTGCATCTTCAATCATTTCCGATATGGCTCATCCCGATGCAACTATCATTTGGGGTGCTCAACTTGATGATAGCCTTGAAGATACTATCCGTGTTACTGTTGTTGCAACGGGACTCGGCGATCAGAAATTAAAGAAGAACGGTGATGACCTTGCCGCACTTATCAGCAATGCTTCGGCAGATGACGAAGACGATGCTTACGGCGATGTTATGAGTTTCTTTAAGAAAGACTGATAAAAATTATCTGCCCGAGAGTATTTGTCTCTCGGGCATTTTTAGGCTTAAAATTTTTTTCGAGGATAGATAATGACACTTAATGAATTAAAAATAGGTAAAAGTGCATTGATAACATCGGTCGGCGGAGAGGGTGCACTTCGTCAGCATTTTTTGGATATGGGTGTAATACCGGGAGCAGAACTCACGGTCATTAAATATGCGCCTATGGGTGACCCTGTTGAACTTAAAATTCACGGGTATGAACTTACATTCCGTCTTGACGATGCCAAGCATATTGAAATTGAGGAAATAGATTCTGTAAGCGAAGTCAATGCCGATAGAATTGCAAAAAGGGATAGGGTATTTCACCCCGGTTTAGGCGAAGAGGGTAAATACCATGTAAAGACCGGTGAGGAGCCATACCCAAAAGGCACAAAACTTACCTTTGCGCTTGTGGGCAATCAAAATTGCGGTAAAACCACCTTGTTTAATGCGCTTACGGGCTCAAATCAGCATGTCGGCAATTTCCCCGGCGTAACGGTAGACCGCAAGAGCGGACAAATTAAAGATAATACTGATACGGTTGTGACAGACCTTCCGGGTATCTATTCCTTGTCACCCTATACGGCGGAGGAAATCGTATCACGCAAATTTATTTTAGAAGAAAAACCCACCTGCATCATAAATATAGTCGATACAAATAATATAGAGCGCAATCTTTATCTTACCATGCAACTTATGGAACTTGAAGTTCCGATAGTTTTGGCACTGAATATGATGGACGAGGTTGAGGGTAACGGCGGAACAGTCCATATAAACGAGATGGAGCAGTTGCTTGGCATACCGGTTGTTCCGATTTCGGCATCTAAAAATGAGGGTGTTCACGAGCTTGTCCGCCACGCAATACATATAGCAAAATATAAGGAAAAACCGGGCAGAACTGATTTTTGCGACAAGAATGAATGCGGCGGCGCAGTTCACAGAGCGTTACACAGCATTATGCACCTTATTGAAGACCATGCTTTAACTGCGGGAATTCCCGTTCGTTTTGCGGCAAGCAAACTTGTTGAGGGCGATTCACTTATTCTTAATCAACTTAATCTTGATAACAATGAAAAAGAAATGCTCGAACATATAATTTTGCAAATGGAAGAGGAAAGAGGACTTGACCGTTCTGCCGCCATAGCGGATATGCGTTTTTCGTTTATCAAAAAACTTTGTCAAAAAACGGTCGTAAAGCCTAAAGTAAGTAAAGAAACCGTCCGAAGCGATAGAATAGACCGTATACTTACCGGCAAGTATACCGCCATACCGTCTTTTATAATCATTATGGCACTTGTGTTTTTGCTTACATTTAATGTTATAGGCTCTGCACTCCAAAAATTGCTTGATATAGGCATAGTTGCACTTACCGACTTTGTTGACGGTTTTCTTAACACAATACATGTCAATAAAGCAATACATTCATTAGTTATAGACGGTATTTTCGGCGGACTTGGAAGTATACTTTCGTTTGTCCCGATAATTATTACACTGTTTTTCTTCCTTTCCTTGCTTGAGGACAGCGGTTATATGGCAAGAGTTGCCTTTATTATGGATAAACTGCTTAGAAAGATAGGACTTTCGGGAAGAAGCATCGTTCCGATGCTTATAGGTTTCGGTTGCACCGTTCCGGGTGTTATGGCGAGCAGAACTTTGCCGAGTGACCGAGACCGTAAAATGACTATAATGCTTACTCCGTTTATGAGTTGTTCGGCAAAACTGCCTATTTACGGCTTTTTGGCGGCAACATTTTTCCCGAAATACAGCGGACTTGTAATGATAGGACTTTATTTGTTCGGCATTTTTATCGGTATTATTACGGCTTTGATTTCAAAAAAGTTTTTGTTTAAGGGCGAAGCCGTTCCGTTTGTTATGGAACTGCCGAACTACCGTTTGCCTACGCCTAAAAATGTTGTGCATCTTTTGTGGGAAAAGGCAAAAGACTTTTTGCAAAGAGCCTTTACGGTTATTTTAATTGCTTCTGTGATTGTTTGGTTCTTGCAAAGTTTTAACTTCAAGTTTAATTTTGTTTCCGATTCAAAGGATAGCATTTTGGCATGGATAGCGGGACTTTTCTCACCGATATTTAAACCTTTGGGCTTTGATAATTGGGAAATTTCCACGGCACTGATTGCAGGTTTTATGGCGAAGGAAAGTTTTGTTTCAACGCTTTCGGTTTTGCTCGGCGGAATGCCGCTTACAAGCCTCATTACACCGCTCTCGGCTGTGGCGTTGCTTGTGTTCTGCTTATTGTATACACCTTGCATTGCGGCAGTTTCTTCAATAAAACGCGAACTTGGCGGAAAATGGGCAGTATGGACTGTTGTATTTCAGTGCGTAATCGCATATATCGCCGCACTTGTTGTCCGAACGCTGATACTTTTAATTATGATTATTTAAAATAAAAAACGGAAGTCGAAAAAGACTTCCGTTTTTATGTTGCTGTTTACCTTTTAAATATACTGTTGCCGTTTGAGTCAATTCCCACGATAAGCGGAAATTCATCGAATGTGAGTTTCTTGACCGATTCACACCCCAAATCTTCAAAAGCGATAACCTCGCATTTTGATATATGCTTTGCGGCAAGTGCGCCTGCACCGCCTATTGCACAAAGGTAGACCGCTTTGTTTCGCTTTATCGAATCAATAACATCACTGTTGCGTTCGCCTTTACCTATTGTGGCAATCAGTCCCAAATCGTGAAGTTTCGGTGTAAAATTATCCATACGGCTCGAGGTAGTCGGACCGCAGGAGCCTATTGGTAGGCCGTCGGGCGTCGGCGTAGGTCCTGCAAAGTAAATTGCCGCTCCGTTTATATCAAAGGGGAGAGGCTCGTCAGATGCTATCATATCAAAAAACCTTTTGTGTGCGGCATCACGGGCGGTGTATACCGTGCCCGATAACAATACTTTATCCCCGACCTTAAGTTTTTCTGAAAATTCTTTTAAATCTTTTGTATCAATATTGTATGTCATATTATTATGCGTTGATGTTTTGGAGCAATTCTTCGTATTCTTCAATTTTCTTTTCCGAAGATAAATTACTTAATCTTATATTGTTTTTAGTGGCTTCAAGCGACAGCATAAGTTCCTGAAGTTTTGCGGAAAACTCGGCGGAAGTTTTTGTGATTTCTTCTTTGAGTTCCGAAAGGGAAGCAAAAGTGCTGTCGGCAACCGCTATGTTTTTGGAAATTTCTTCAGCCGAAATTTGTTTGCTTTGCTTTGCACTTTCCATAACCGAGTTTGCATTGTTTTCGGCTACCAAATAGAGCTTTCCGATATTTTGTGATAAACGCTCGATTTCTTCGTATTTATCGGTGTATTCTTTAAGTTTTGCTTCGAGTTGTTCTTTTTCGTCAATAATGCTTGAAATTTGAGCCTTTGCATCGTCAAGCTCGGTATTCAAATTCTCTATTTTCTCATTTAAAACAGTTTCCTTTTGGACGAACTCGTTGTGTGTTTTGGAAATGTATTCCATAACATCATCACTGTTGAAACCAAATAAACTTTTTCTGAATCCGACAGACATTTTATCATTCCTTTATATAGAGTTTAAGTGTATTATATCAAACAAAACAGAAATATACAAGTATTTGTTGAAATTGCGCAAATGTTTTTATGTAGCCGGACGAAAAAATATTTGCGTGCTGAATTTGTTTACTGTTTACTGTAAATTATATTTTCAAAAAATCGGCAACTCTCTATCGAAAGTTGCCGATTTTGGCACCCCTGACCGGAATCGAACCGATAACTAAGTCTTAGGAGGACCTTGTTATATCCATTTAACTACAGGGGCAGGTATTTAATTCAACAAACAGAATTTTACCAAAAAAAAGTTTAAATGTCAATAGCGATAAAGAGTTATTTACTGCGGTTATGTTGATATTTAATATTATTGAGGGAAGTTTGTTTTTGTTTTTTAATTATAAATCACGAAAAATATGAAATTTTTGTCAAATCGAGTAGACTTTTCAAATTATTGTGGTATAATAGAATAGTTAAATTATATATTGAGGATTGTGTTTTTAATTGGTAAAACATTTTGAAAGTGTGATTAAGGCGGCTTACATAGGAATTGATTTTCTCGATGAAGCTCTTAAGACACTTATTGAAAATAAAAATGTTGAATTACTTAAGATTTTTGTCTGCAAAACTGATAACAAAACCGAATTTAACACCGAGGTTATTTCACTTGCCGAAAGCAACAATATTGAGTGGACGGATAATCGGATTACAGAGTCGGATATTCTAAATTTGAAATCTATCGGTTGTAATGTTTTGGTTTGTGCAGGTTATTATCATAAAATTCCCGTAAGCGGAGAACTGCCTATAGTGAATGTTCATCCCTCTTTTTTGCCTACCGGCAGAGGTGCGTGGCCGATGCCGGTTACCATTTTAAAAGGTCTTGAGTCAAGTGGCGTCACATTGCATATAATGACCGATAAAATGGATGAAGGCAATATTATTTTGCAGGAAGAATTTAAGGTGGAGAAAGACGAAAATCTTAAAACTTTTTGTAATAAACAGTCGGTCATAATAAGAAAACTCATAAATAAACTTTTTGAAGACTTTTATACATATTATGACAATGCTTTTGAGCAACCTTCCGAAAATGCGGAGTATTGGAGTAATCCGACCGAAAAGGACTGGATGGTTACACCCGATATGCCTGATGAAAAGATTGACCGTATTTTAAGAGCGTTTTACGGTTATGAATGCGTATGGCAGGAAAATGACTGCAAATACGAACTGATAGACGGTGTATTGCTTAAAAACAAATCGGATATACCGCAAAATCAGCGTTATTTTGTTACAAGCGGAGGCTCGTATATCACCGCACCGCGTATTAAAATTTTAGGTGAGCCGATAACGCTTGATATGAGAGAAAAGGTTAATGCTTTAAGAAAAATATCAAATAATTATTCTTCGGCGTGGGCATTTCAGTCGCTCTATATTTGGCGTAATGCCATGAAGTTACGCATTGTTCTTAAAGAAGATTTTGCAACGGTAAACTGTTTATGCCGCGGAGATAATGTATGGTTTTTCCCGATAGGCGAAGAATCGGCTTGTATAGATTTCATTAAAGAGCACAAGGACGAAAAAGGCTTTTCGCTTATATATGCCGATGATTCGCAAATATCAATGCTTAAAAAGTATTTCCAAAACGAATTTGAGTATTTGCGTTCCGAGGGCGACGATGAATATATCTATGATATAAAAGGTCATATGACGCTTAGCGGAAAACCGTATGCAAGTGTGAGAACGCAACTTCATAAAGCCGATAGGGAGCATAGGGTGGTTTTGAAACCTTTAGATGCAAGCAATCTTCAAGATGCTGTCAAAATAACCGATTTATGCACTCATTCGGAGAATTCGTGGTTTGACTCAAATAATGCTATTCAGACTCTTTTATCAGAACATAAAGAAATAGATACCGAAATTTATCTTACATATGTTGACGATGTTTTATGCGGAGTAATCGGAGGTTTTGCGATAAACAGCGAAATGTTTGATGTTTGCGTGGCGCAGGAATCAATAAGATTTTCGGGAGTTTCCTATTCCGCAAAGCATAAATTCTTTGAACTGTTGAATGAAAAATACAAGTATGTAAATTTTGAAGAAGATTTAAATATAAAGGGTTTGCGCTTTATGAAAAAAAGTTTAGCACCCGTCAAAATGATAGAATTTTGGAATGTGAGGAAAGTATGAAAAATAAGCAAAATTTTACCCAAGCGATTTTTATGCGTTTGTGGTTTCCTGAACTGATTTCGGCATTTGGTCTTGCTTTTGCGGATATGGCAGATGCCCTTGTTTTAGGACAAAAAATGGGCTCTACTGGACTTGCCGCAATAAGTATTTGTTTGCCGATTTTTATGGTAATCAATCTTATTATGCACGGTTTGGGACTCGGCGGCTCAACATTCTTTGCCCGTTATCTGGGCGAAGGAAATGAAGAAAGAGCGAAAAAAACATTCAGCAATACGATTAAACCGGCTATAATGCTCGGTGTATTGCTTGCGTTACTCGGAAATATTTTTACATCTCCGATATTGCGGGTTTTGGGAACGGTGAAGGCTGACGGCGCACTTTATAACGCTACTGAAAATTATTTTCGTATTATCAGTGCCGCGATACCGTTTTATTTTCTCAATTTTATACTCAATTACTTTATGCGTAACGATAACAAGCAAAACATTGCGACTCTCGGTTTTACGCTTGCAAATGTTTCGGATGTAGTATTGAATTTTATTTTTGTTTTAATATTTAATTGGGGAACTTCCGGTGCGGCACTTGCCACACTTTCAGGACAAATTATAGCAACTCTTATTTATTTGCCTACGCTTTTGAGTAAGAAAAACAAATTTATACGCCTTGTTAAAACAAATATTGAGTTTAAACAAACTTTACGATACTTTAAAAACGGTTTTTCAATTTCAATTCAGTATATATGTCAGTTTGTATTCCTGCTTATTATGAACAATGTTCTTATTAAGAACAGCGGGGCTGACGGTGTTGCGGTATTTGAACTTTTGCAAACCATAACATTCCTTACATATTATGTATTCCGCGCTTCTGCAAATGCGATGCAGCCGCTTTTAAGCACCTATAACGGCGAAAGTAATGAAAAAGAAATTGCACATACCGGAAAACTCGGAATAATAAGCGGAGTATTATCGGGCGGTTTAGTCATAGCAGTTATTGCAATTTTCCCGAAAACGATATGCAATATTTTCGGATTGACCGCAAATTCTATTGTTCCGACCGCTTCATACGCTTTAAGGGTTTACTGTTTAAGTGCTGTTTTTGCAGGACTCAGCATATTGATTGAGAATTTTTGTCAGTCTTGCTATCTTGAAAAGAATGTATTTGTTTTGGCGCTTTTGCGTGGAACGGTTGTCCTTTTGCCCTGCACTTTGATTTTTGCGACACTCGGTATTAAATATATTTGGTATTTTTACCCCGTAACAGAAGTGGCATCGTTGCTTATATTCTTTGTTTGGTGGTTGTTTAAAGGCGAGAATATGCATATAAACGACCGTAAAAAATTTGTCTATGAAATAGAGAACACAAACAACGAAATTTCCGGACTTTCCGAGGCAATAACCAAAGCCTGTGAGGGTTGGGATGCACCTGCAAAGGCTTGCTTCTTTGCAGGAATGGCAGCCGAAGAAGTTTGTCTTGCGATAAAGGAACACAATAAAAACAATAACCAATCTGAACCGGTTTATATTCAGGTTACCGCTGTTTGCAGGACTAACGGAAGTATAGAACTTCATTTGAGGGATAACGGACTCAGTTTCAATCCTTTCCAACTTAACGGCGGTAAAGTAAACGAGGAAGATTTTGACGAGGCGGCTATGGGTATGATAGTAATTAAAAACCGTGCAAAAGAATTCCTTTACAGAAAATATGTCGGATTTAATACAATCGCAATAAAAGTTTATTAACCAATCAGGAGGAAAAAAGCTATGAGAAGGTCAATCAGATTTAAAATCGGAGCATTATTGTTGCTGATAGCATTGATACTTTCGGCAACTGCGGTAGGAGTAAGTTATACGGTTTATAAGAACACAATGGAAGACCAGTTCAAAAATATGACCGAAAATCTTGCCCACACCGAAGCGGTAACGCTCGATAAGGAAGCAGTTTCAAAACTGACAAAGGATGTTATGGATGTCTACTATGCCGAAGTAAAGAAAAACGGCGGCAATATAGATTTCGATAATATGTCGGAAGAAGATACCGAATTGTATTTTTCACAGTTTGATGCAATTACAAAAACTGATGAATGGAAAACCGTTCATACTATGCTCAGAAATATAGCCGACGAGAATGATGTTGCGTCCATTTATATTATTGATATGGACCTTAAAACTGAGCGGGCGGTATATATCTGCGATGCATCTAAAGAGGAAGCATGTCTTCCCGGAACTACAGATGCCATAGAAGAGGGCAACCGCAAACTTATGGTTGAGGAAAATTCTTATGATTTTCCGGCATATATTACCAATTATGAAGAATACGGTTGGTTGTGCACGGCTGCTGCCGGAATTTATGACAGCAATAATCATATTGTTGCAGATGCTTATGTAGATATATCAATGGACTATGTAGTTGCAAACAGAATTTCATTCCTTAAAAGTCTTGCAACCATACTTCTTATAATCACACTTGTTGCTTCGGCAATATTCATATTTGTTGTTGACAGGAATATAGTAAGACCGATTAAGCGTTTGGCAAGTGTTGCAAAAAGCTTTGTTAATGATAACTATTCGGGAGATAATAATACACAGGGTTCTGATTTGACCATTAAGTCAAAAGACGAGATAGGCGACCTTTATGCTTCGGTTGATAAAATGCGTGTGGATATCCATGATTATATGGAAAATCTTACCGCCGTAACTGCCGAAAAAGAGCGTATCGGAGCCGAACTTGATGTCGCAAACCATATTCAAAAGTCAATGCTTCCCTGTATTTTCCCGGCATTCCCCGACCGTAAAGAATTTGATATTTATGCAACTATGAATCCGGCAAAAGAGGTCGGAGGCGACTTCTATGACTTCTTTATGGTTGATGACCGCCATCTTGCAATAGTAATGGCAGATGTTTCGGGTAAAGGTGTTCCTGCGGCTTTGTTTATGGTTATCGGTAAAACTCTTATCAAAGACCATACAGTTCCCGATGCAGATTTGGGACAGGTATTTACCCGTGTTAACAATCTTTTGTGCCAGTCAAACAGTGAGGGACTTTTCATAACTGCGTTTGAAGGTGTGCTTGACCTTGTTACAGGTGAATTCACATTTGTTAATGCAGGACACGAAATGCCGTATATTTGTCATAAGAACGGCGATTTTGAATTCCATAAAATAAAAGCCGCTTTTGTTCTTGCGGGTATGGAAGGAATTAAGTATCAGGCGGGAACTTTCCAACTTGACGAGGGTGATAAGATATTCCAGTATACCGACGGTGTTACGGAGGCTACCAACGCAAACAATGAACTTTACGGTATGGATAGGCTTACTGCGATACTTAATAAGGTTAAGGATAAAACACCTTATGAGATACTTCCGGCAGTAAAGGAAGATATTGATAAGTTTGTAGGCGAAGCACCGCAATTTGACGATATTACGATGCTTAGTGTTGAATATAAGGCAAAGATGGAAGAGAAAGAATAATGAAAGAAATTACAGTTGATGCAGTTGTGAAAAATGTTGACGCAGTAACCGATTTTGTCAATGAAGAAATCGAACTGCGCGGTTGCTCTATGAAGGCACAAACCCAAATAGATGTTGCAATCGATGAGATTTTCGCAAATATTGCAAGTTACGCTTATAAGGACGGTGTCGGAACTGCTACCGTTCAGGTAGACTTTACCGAAAATCCCACAACGGTTTCAATCGCCTTTATAGATGAGGGATTTCCTTTTAATCCTCTTGAGAATGATGACCCCGATGTAACCCTTTCGGCAGAGGAGAGAGGAATAGGAGGTCTCGGAATATTCATTGTTAAAAAAACCATGAACAATGTAATCTACGAGCGCAAAGATAATAAAAACATAATTACTATTTTTAAGGAAATATAATTTAAAAACCGCCGGCTGTTTTCAGCCGGCGGTTTTATCTGCAAAATCTGCAAAAGATATGTTTTAATATTCAGTGCTGATTATCAAGGGTAAGCAGAAAGCTTGGTATAAACTCGTCCATAAAAATATCCGCTTCGGGAAGATTCATTGATTTGACGGCATTTTTCGTAGATTCAAGTGCTTCTTTAAATTCAGAATTTCCCGATTTGGTTTCTTCAATACATTTAATATAAGCCGAGATTTTATCGGCGGCTTTTATTATTTTTTCCGATTCTTCATCAAGATTATAGAGGTCTTTGTAATGCTTTTGCAAATCATCGGGCAACATATCAATAAGTTTATTTTCCGCAATACTTTCTATTTGCTTGTATGCCTTGTTGATTTCGGGGTTATAGTATTTTATAGGTGTAGGCAAATCACCCGTGATTATTTCCGAAGTATCGTGGAACATAGAGGCAACGGCGATATGTTCGGCATCAACATTTCCACAAAGTCTTTCATTTTTTATAAGACAGAGGGCATGTGCGATTATTGCAACTTCCAAACTGTGTTCCGATAGGTTTTCGGGGCGGGAATTTCTCATAAGTCCCCAACGGTAAATGTTTTTCATTCTTGATAAATAGGCAAAATAGTGGTTTGACATTTTCGATACTCCTTATTTGCGGTTGAATATTATGCATAATTTTGGTATAATTATAATATAAAGTGTTTGATGTGTCAATTAAAGGACTTTAAAGGAGATGAAAAAATGGAATTTTCGGCGCAAAAAGAAATAACACTTATGCCGAGAAGTGAAAAAAAGTTATCAACATTCCTGATAGCCTTGCTCTGCGCTTCGCTTATTTTTTTGCCGTATATGATTATAAATAAAGGTTATTTTGTATTTTTCGGCGACTTTAATGTTCAGCAAATACCTTTTTATAAAATGTGTCATAAAATGATAAAATCGGGGAATATAGGATGGAATTTCAATACCGACTTAGGCGCTGATTTTATAGGCTCTTACAGTTTTTATCTTTTGGGAAGTCCGTTTTTTTGGTTGACTGTTCCTTTTCCGAACAGTTTTGTTCCTTACCTTATGGGTCCGCTTTTAATACTTAAATTCGGCTGTGCCGCATTCACGGCATATGTTTATATAAGAAGATTTACAAGAACACCCGAATCTGCAAGACTCGGCGCACTTTTGTATGCCTTTTCTGGCTTTTCGGTTTATAATATATTTTTTAACCATTTCCACGAGTCAATAATTTGTTTTCCGCTTTTGCTTTTGGCAACCGAACTGTTGATAACCGAAAATAAGCGAGGAGTTTTTGCTTTAACGGTTGCAATTTGCGCCTTTCAAAATTATTTTTTCTTCTTTGGAATGGTTGTTTTTGTAATCATTTACTTTTTCGTCCGTGTTTTTTCGGGTGCAATTAAGGTGAAATTTTCAAGATTTACGGTCTTGGTTTTTGAAGCGGTAATCGGTGTGTTGCTTTCGGCAATACTGCTTTTGCCATCAATTTATGCGATTACGGGAAATTCGAGAATATCAAGCATTTTACTTGGCTGGAACGCAATAACCTACGGTAAAGAGCAGATATATCTGAATATTTTGCAATGTTTTTTCTTTCCGCCCGACCTGCCGGCGCGTCCGGTATTCTTTCCGGGTGCTGATGTAAAATGGGCATCGCTTGGCGGCTGGCTGCCGATTTTCAGTATGACGGGTGTGTTTACACTCTTTATGTATAAAAAAGGCTCATGGCTTAAAAGAGTAATCGGAATATGTATATTTATGGCAATGGTTCCGATATTAAACAGTGCTTTTTATGCATTTAATACCGCTTACTATGCAAGATGGTTTTATATGCCGATACTTTTGATGTGCCTTGCAACCGCAACTCTTTCGGAAGATAAATCGGTTGATTTTTCTTCGGGTTTCCGATGGACTTTCGGCATAACGGTTGCATTTGCACTTGTTATAGGACTTTTTCCGCAAAAAAATGATGACGGAAATATTATCTTCGGTCTTTACACTACGGGCGACGACCTGACATATATTGTAAGATATTGGGTTTCGGTGGCTATCGCGTTTGTGTCGCTTATAATACTTTATATTCTTTTGAGTGTGAGAAAGGAAAAAATTAAAACTTTTTTGACCGCATCAACGGTATGCGTTTGTATAATATCTGTTATATACGCAAATGTTTTTGTTGCTTGCGGAAGAACACATTCTTATGATATTAAAAATACAATGATAAAAGATTTGATTGAGGGCGAAGTTTTCCTTGACGATAACAGCAATTTCCGCATAGATACCTACGAATGTGTGGATAATACCGGTATGTTTTTGGGACTTGATTCAATAAATGCTTTTCATTCGGTAGTTCCGCCGTCGATTACGGAATTTTACGATTATTTGGGCGCAGAGCGTTCGGTTGCGAGCCGTCCCGAAAGCAGTATACCTGCAATAAGACCGCTTTTGTCGGTGAAATATCTTTTAAGCAGAACTGACGGCAAAAGTTTTATATCAGAAAACGGAAAAACCAAAATGCCCGGGTATAAGTATTATAAGTCTACGGGCGGTTTTGAGGTTTATAAAAACACAAATTATATACCTTACGGTTTCTCATACGATTATTATGTGACCGAAGATTATTTGAAAGATTATACGGGAAATATTAAAAGCAGGATAATGCTCAAAGCGGTTTTGCTTGATAAAAAACAAATAAGCAAATATAAAGATTACCTTGAAGATTTATCCGAAGCAGGCGTGGAAAATAAAGACGGAGTATCGCTTAAATTTGACGATGCAACTATGGAAAAGGATGCAAAGCGACTTGCAAAAACATCTGCAAAATCTTTTAAAACCGATAATCACGGTTTTACCGCAAAGGTAGAACGAAATAAGCGTTCGCTTGTTTTCTTTTCTGTCCCTTACGATGAGGGATGGTCGGCTACCGTAAACGGTGAGAATGTTGCCGTTGAAAAGGTAAACAAAGGTTTTATGGCGGTTATTGTGCCAAAGGGCAAAAGCACAATAAGGTTTAATTATCACACTCCGGGGCTTAAAACCGGTATTTATGTAACACTTATAACACTTGTTTTGTTCTTGATTTACTATCTTTCTGCCGAAATTTATATAAGACGACACCCGAGTAACACCGAATATCCCGAGGGCGAAAAACTTATAAATGTGTGGCAAAAAGACGATATATCCGATTCAATAAGCGAAAACGATTATGATGATTATGATGACGGTTACGGTTTACCCGATAAATCGAAAATAGAAAAGGAACTTTTAGATTTTGAAAGAGATTTAAAGATTTCAAAAGACGGTTTTTCGGTAGACTATGATGTTTTCGGTGATGAATAAAAAACCGTTGACAAATATCGCTTTATGGAGTTATAATCTATATACAGTTGAAAACAAGGGGGCTCGATTAAGTCGGGCTGAGAGGAAGTTGCTTTTGCTATGCTTCGACCTATAACCTGATGCGGATAATGCCGCCGTAGGGAAATACTATCAGTCCAGTATTGCCGCAGGTGGTTTTCCTGTGGCAATTTTATTTTTTCGGAGTGTTATTTATGGTTAATTCAAAAAAACCGCTTTATCGGCTTTGTGAGTGTGCGGTGCTTGTGGCTGTTGCGCTGTCTGTTTCGTTTTTTGAAATAAAGATAGGTGCTTTCGGAGGCTCGGTGGACTTCGTTATGATACCTCTTTTCATAATTTGCTATCGGCACGGCGTAAAATACGGCTTTTTAAGTTGTTTCACTTTCGGACTTTTATACTGTCTTGTCGGCGGAAAGTTCGGTTACGGGTTGCCGAGCGTTTTGCTTGATTATTTAATGGCATACACCGCTTTGGGCGTTGCAGGAATATTTAAGGGAAAACCCAAGTTCATTGAAATTTCGGTTATTTTGGGTTGTCTTGCAAGATTTACAGTTCATTTTATCAGCGGAATAACTCTTTATGCAATAACGGTGGAAACACAGGTAGCAGGCTTTTCAACCTCAAACGCTTTTCTCTTTTCGTTTGTATATAACGGACTTTATATGCTGCCGAATACCGTTCTTGCGATAGCGGTTATGTCGCTTTTGCGAATTCCGCTTAAAAGACTTAAATAAAATTAAAAATACTGCTTCCTTTAAGGAGGCGGTATTTTTTTGCCCTTTATGTTCTAAACGGGACAAACTTCTCATAAATTTGTAAGGGAAGTGAAAAAGTTATGCAAACACCTTTTGACAGTGCGATTTGCGGTGTATGTGAAACAATAAGAAGAATAATAATATCTTTGCCCGAAAGCATAAAAAACAATACGCAGGAAATCAGAATAAGAAGTAACCTGCCGCTTTGTTTAACTGTGGGCGGGAAGCCCGTGTTTGTTACAAAAGAGGGACAAACCTCGGTTTTTCCTAAAAACTCTTACATATGCAGTAAAGAGGAAACAGACGAATGTTTTATGCTTATTACCAATCATTCGGTTTATGCGCACACAGCCGAAATCAAAAACGGTTTTATCAGAATGAACGGCGGACACCGTGCAGGAATATGCGGAACGGTTTCTGAGGACGGTATGATTTACGATATATCGGGCATAAATATCCGAATAGCACGGCAAATTAAAGGTTGCGCCGATGAAATATTTGAAAAATGTAAAAACGGCACATTGATTTTAGGGGCGGCAGGAAGCGGTAAAACAACAATGCTTCGTGATTTGATAAGGTTAAATTCGCTGTCGGGCAAACGGGTTTCGGTTATAGACTCAAGGGGTGAAATTTCAGCGTCGTGCGGAGGAGTTTCAAATTACGATTTGGGGCCGAATACCGATGTTTACATTACCGAAAATAAGGCGCTTGGAATAGAAAGCGCACTCAGAACGATGTTTCCGAACATCATTGCATTCGACGAAATAGGCAACATATCAGAACTGAATTCCGTCAAAAACGGTTTTAATGCAGGGACCGACATAATTACGACTGCACATATAGGCAAAATAGAAGATGTTGCATACCGCGAAGTCACTGAAAATCTTGTTTTGTCGGGAGCGATTGACATTATTGTTATGATGCCACGCGTTATAGGCGGAGAGTTAAAAATTTATAAAAGAGAGGAAATTATAAATGCTTATTTTACTTAAAATATCGGGCGCAATACTTATGGTGATTGCTTCGTGGGGAGTGAGCCTATACATAACTTTTGAATACAAATCTAAAATGGATACACTGTTTGATTTTTGCATAAAACTCAAAGAAGTGCGAAATCAAATAAGACTCGGGGCGGGCGAAATTTCTCCGATAATAAATAATGTTTTTAAGGATACGCAGTATATAAACTCAAAAGGACTTATTCCTACCGTTAAAGAGGAATGTTTTTTTAAAAAAGATGCCATTACCGTAAAAAATCTTTTAAAAGATTTAGGTGTGTCGGATAGAGCAGGGGAATGTGAAAAAATCGAAACATATCTTGAAATTTTAAATGACAGATATGAACAAACACAAACGGAATATAAGGCAAAATCAAAGGTGTGTCAAACGGTGGCTTTAAGTGCGGGAATAGCAGTGGCGGTCATCATTATTTAGGAGAATAAGAATGAATGTAGATTTTATATTTAAAATAGCCGCAATAGGAATAATCGTAACGGTGCTTAATTTGTTACTTGTCCGTTTCGGCAGGGAAGAACAGGCGATGCTTACAACCCTTGCGGGACTTGTTGTTGTGTTGCTTATGATTGTTACGGCAATAGCAGACCTTTTTTCCGAAATCAAAGGACTTTTCGGACTATGACCGAAATACTTGTTAAGGTTGCAATAACCGCAATAACAGTTTCCGCACTTGTATTAGTGCTTAAATCTGATAGGCAGGAATTCGGTTTCTTGGTTTCGGCGGGCGCATCGGCAGTGTTGCTTTTTATGGTGGCAAAAGCAGTTTTTCCGTCGGTGAATTCAATGGTTAAACTATACGAAAATTCGCTCGGAAACAAAGGAATAATAAAGACGGTGATAAAGGTGCTCGTTATTTCATACCTTGCGGAATTTTGTTCCGACACTTGTTGTGATTTCGGTCAAACCGCACTTGGAAAAAAAGCAGAATTTGCCGGACGGTGCGCAGTGTTTGTTGTTTGCGTTCCGCTTATAAATTCAATAATCGAAACGGCAACCGAAATTACGGGAATATGAAAAAGATTTTAATTCTTGTGTTTGCAACTTCGCTGTTTTTAATCTTTCCGTTTTATACATATGCCGATACAAACGAAGATTATATAAATTCGTTTTCGATAGCAAACGGCGAAGAACTTTCGGAAATAATAGACGGCAACACAAAAGAGTTTTTTGACACTAACGGTATTGATATAAAAGATTATTCCTGGGTAAATAAACTTTCGTATCAAAATGTTTTCAAATACATTTTTTCGCTTTTTAAAAACGGCTTAAAAAAGCCTTTAAAGGCGGGACTTACGGTTGTTGCGGTAATTTTACTTACATCTGCATTTCTTTCTTTAAATGAAAACGAGGGCACGAAAAAGGCTGTTACGGTAGCGGTGATACTTCTTGTGTCGCTTACGGTGGTATATGATATTTGGAGTATCATAACCGCTTCTGTTTCCGCAATTAAGTATATAAGCACATTTATGATAGGGTTTATACCGATATTTTTGGGCGCTGTCTATCTTTGCGGAGGCACGGTAACGGCAACCGTTTCGGGAGGACTTTTGCTTTTTTCGGCTCAAGCGGTTTCGTTTTTTGCTTCTGATTTTGTTTTGCCGATTATGGGAGGATATTTAAGTCTTAATCTTGTTTCGGGAATATCGCCCATTGAATCGCTTTGCGAACTTACCTCTGCAATTAAAAAAGTTGCTGTATGGGTGCTTTCGTTTGTCTTTACGGTTTTTGTGGGTATACTCGGAATACAAACCTCGGTAAACAGTGCCGCCGATTCTCTTGCGCTTAAAACAACGAAGTTCATAGCAGGGACCTGCGTTCCCATAGTCGGAACTGCATTGAGCGATGCTGCGGCAACAATATTTTCTTCGATGAGTCTTGTCAAATCCTCTTTCGGAATATACGGTGTTGTCGTGGTGGCAATAAGCGTTATACCCCTTATTATCGAACTGATTGTCTGGAAAATAAGTATAAGCGTTTCTTCAAGCCTTGCCGGTTCTTTCGGTATAACCGCCGTTTCATCGTTTTTAAAGGCGACCGATTCGCTTTTATCGGTGATAATTGCAATAATTATCTTTTCGGGCGGACTTTTTATAATTTCGTTAAGTCTTATGGTATCGGCGGTGAAACTTTGAAAGAATTTTATCAGTTTATTATATCTTTTTGTATTGTTTGTGCGGTGTTGGGCGGTATATATATTCTTTTTCCAAACGGAAAACTTTCAAAATCGGTAAAATATGCTGTTTCGCTTTGTATGATTTGCGCTTTTTTAGGAATTTTCAGTGTGTCCTTTAATTTGAATATTAAACCTCAAAACAAGATTGATTTTAAGACCGAAAGCAGTGCCGCCGAAGAAACTGCCAAAGCGATAATCGAAAAAGCACTGAAAAATAATAATATAAAGTTTGATAAAATTTCGGTTTTTACGGATAAAACGCAGAACGGCGACATAATTATTAGTAAGATAACTGTTTTTACAAGCGAAGAAAAGGAAAAGATAGAGGAAACCATAGGCAACGGTGAATATGAGGTAGAAGTAATAAATGAATGAGAAACTGAAAAGTTTGATTGAAAATTTCAAAAAACCGAAAACGCTTATCGTCATAGGACTTTCGGGCATTTTGCTTATCGCTTTTTCGTCAATTTTACCATCGGGGAAAGAATTAAAAGCAAATAACGGAAATTCATTTGACAATGAGGAATACCGAAAAGGACTTGAAAAGAGTATTGCATCGGTTGTAAGAGGTATAACGGGGGATAAAAATGCTACGGTTGTTATTACCCTGCAAAGCGGAATACGGTATTCTTATGCCGATGATGTTAAGACCGACAGCGATTTGACCGACGGCGAAAAGACCACACAAACCCGAAAAAGCAGTGAGTCTTCGCATATAACCGTAAAGGCGTCAAACGGGGAAGAAAAGGCACTCGTAGTTACTGAAAATATGCCCGAAATAAGAGGTGTTGCAATCATTTGTGATACGGGAGGCGACGAAGCCGTCGAAGACCGCATTAAAAGTGCCGTGATAGCGGCGCTTGATGTTACTTCAAAACGGGTTTACATAACGGATAAACTTAATTAAATTATTATGAAACGGGAGATTTTTATGAAAAAAGGCAAAGTGTTCGGAAGAAATCAGGTAATAGCATTTTTAATGGTTGTTTGCTTGGGCGGTGCGGTATGGCTCAATATGAGATTTTCGTCAAAAGAAAAGTATTTGGGTGAAACGGCATTTGTCAGCAAAACGGGGTCGAAAGCCGTGGCGACATCTGCAACTGTCAACCAAAAGGGCGATTATTTTGTTGAAGCGAAAGAAGAAAGAGAAAAAATGCTTACCCGTGCCGAAGAATCGGTTAAAGAAACACTGAAATCGGATAATCTTACTGCCGAGGATAAACAGTCTGCCACAGATAAGGTAAGGGATATTGCCGCAAGGATAGAAAATGCGAATAATATCGAAACACTTTTAAAGGCAAAAGGATTTAAAAAAGCCGTTGCCGTAATAAATGACAACGGTATTGATATTGTGGTAAAATCGGACGGTTTGACAAGCGCCCAAACACTTCAAATACAAGATATAGTTACAAAACAAACCAATATAAATCTTGCAAATATTAAAATTGTTACGGTAAAATAGTTGTAATTTTTGAAAAATGTGTTACAATAAGAAAAAAAGGATTCGGAGGAACCCTATTATGCAGGATAATAATACTGAAATTACCGTAAGCAATGAAGTGCTTGAAAAAATGGCTGAAATTGCCGCTTGTGAAATAGAGGGCGTAGCAGGCATTTCAAAGAAAGGCGCTTTTAAAACGATGAATGCTTTTAAGGGCGTTAAGGTAGATAATGTAAACGGAGCAGTTAACATCAATGTGTTCGTTTCACTGAAAAAGGATGCAAAAATGCGCGAGACAGTATCTGCTGTTCAGGAAAATGTAAAGGATAAAATTCAAACTATGACCGGCACCGCCGTTACAAGAGTGAATGTTACAGTTGCCGATGTAGATAACGCAAGCGAGCAGTAAAATTTCAATATTAAAAGAATAAACGGCTTCGGTTTGACCGAGGCCGTTTTGCATAATTATTTCTTTAACGCACTTTCAAGTTTTGGAAATAGGGGAGCAGGCTCAAAAAACTTATCGAGAATTTTTCCGAAAAAAGCAATCAGCGGTGAGTTTATTACGGTTGTAATAAGCGTTCCGAGTCCGATGTTGTGAAAACTTTTGCAATAAATCTGAGCCCAATCAAATGTTTTAAAATCGGATAAAAGAGAAACTGCAAGGGTTATAGAAATTATCAGTAACGATATATCAAAACTCCATTTTACCTTGTTAATACTTAACTTGAAATGCTTTGAAAATTCCGAGACGAAAAGTTCATAAACCTGTAACGGCATATATGTTCTGAAAAAGCAGGCAACACCGAATGCCGTCAGTATATCGCCGAGTATCAGTGCAGTATAACGCATCCATACATCGCTTAAAGTAACATTTTGCAAAATTAAAAGAAATAAGTCAAGCATATATCCGTAAATTATCGCAACCGTAAAAGAAAGTAAATATTTCAAGGTGATTTTTTTGATTATTATGCAGAGTATAAGAAGTAAAACACCTTCAAATATGTATTCGAGCATACCGACTGAAAAACCGCTCCAAAAGGCTTTTACGGCATCATACAAAACAAAAGCGGGAGCGGCAATCATAGAAACGCCCAAATCGGCTTTGGAACAAAACGCAACGCCGAGCGCAACAATCACCACTCCGAACATCCAGTTAAGTTCGGAAATTTTAGCAACCTTCTTAATTTTAATCACATTCTTTCAAAAAATTGTAAATAATTATATCACATAAAATAACAAATTTAAACCGAAATTATTTGTTTAATATATCTTTTATTTTGTTTTTTACATCAACAAGATTACTGCTTGTAAGTATCGGAATAAGGTTGTTGATTTCATCAATCGGTTTGTCCCACCATTTTAGTTCTTCCATAAGACCGATAAGTTCTTCGTCAAAGCGTTTTCTTATTTCTTTGGCAGGGTTTCCTACAACAACAGAGTAAGACGAAACATTACTGCCTACAACGCTGTTTGCTCCGATAATAGCACCGTTACCTATGTGAACGCCCGGAAGAATTACGGAATTCTGTCCTATCCATACATCATTACCTATAACAGTATCGCCTTTAAACGGCATATCATCAGCCTTTGGCGCTTCCATATTCCAGCCTTCAAGCGTATAGAACGGGAAAGTAGATACCGCATTCATTTGGTGGTTGGCATCATTCATGATAAACTCAACGCCTGATGCAATCTGACAGAACTTACCGATTATCAGTTTGTCTTTACTCCAAGGATAAAAATTCGTTACATGGCTTTCAAACTCGGAATCTGCAATATAGGTAAAATCACCAACGGAAATATTAGGGTTTGAAACGGCGGTTTTAACATAAATTTCTTTTTCATACCCTGGAATTGGATATTTTATATTTGGATTCGGCTTCATATTTTCATCTCCGCAAATTCGGATTTGTTATGTTCATTATAACTCATTTTTGATAATAAATCAAGGCTAACGCTGTGATGAGATACAAAGGCGGCGAGCCGCCTTTGATGATATACCAAGCCTGCGGCTTGGATGAACAAAGAACACATTTTTTGGCAGACAAAAGTGCGTTCTTTGTTGTAATAGGACTACGAAAAAATATTTTTGACAAATCGGTGGATGGTGTTGAACTCTCGTGGATAATAAGTGAAATATCGCCTCGTTTCTCGGCGTTGTGAAATATTGCTCCGTTTTACTTCGCAATGTGAAATGAAATAAATCCACCCACGCCCGCAGGCATTTCACAAATCCCGTTAGGAATTTATTTCGTTGTAAAAACCCCCTTTTGTCTACCTGTCAAAAGCGGGGTTTACATGGCGGGGGCGGAGGGATTCGAACCCTCGTCCCTCAAGGGGCATCATGATTTCGAGTCATGTCCGTTATGACCACTTCGATACGTCTCCGTATATTAAGAGGCGCCGGAAAATATCCGACTAAAGTATTATATTATAAGGTTGTTGTATTGTCAAGACAAAGGTTAAAGTAATTTGAAATTTTAATAAATTTTACGGTGGTCTGAATACATAATAAAACAAAAGCAGATAACGGCGTTTTGCCATTACCTGCTTTTATGACATTTTTTATCAGTAATTTTCAGCGTTGATTTCAAAGTAAGACTGCGGATGTTTGCATGTGGGACAAACATCGGGAGCCTTTGTGCCTACAACGATATGACCGCAGTTGCGGCACTCCCAAACCTTAACTTCACTCTTTTCAAAAACTTCGTTCATTTCAACATTTTTAAGAAGCGCACGGTATCTTTCTTCGTGATGCTTTTCAATGGCGGCAACAAGACGGAATTTCTTTGCCAAGTCTTCAAATCCCTCTGCTTCTGCGGTCTTTGCAAAGCCTTCATACATATCGGTCCATTCGTAGTTTTCGCCGCCGGCGGCAGAGGATAGGTTTTCTGCCGTGTCACCAATACCGTTTAACTCTTTAAACCACATTTTTGCGTGCTCTTTCTCATTGTTGGCGGTCTTTTCAAAAAGTGCGGCAATCTGTTCAAAACCTTCCTTTTTTGCTTTTGAAGCGAAAAAGGTATATTTGTTTCTTGCCTGAGATTCTCCGTTGAAAGCAGCATACAAATTTTTTTCTGTTTTTGTGCCTTGGTATTTATTCATAAAAAACACTCCCAATATTTTATTTATATATTATTATACCCGATTTGGCAATATAAGTCAATTTAATTTAAGTGATTGATTTTATATGCTGAGTGTTGTATAATTATAAAGAATATAAGGGAAATTTTGCTTTTTTGGAGTGAACGGCATTGAATATAATCGAATATGAGAAAGTTGACTTTGATGCAGAACAAAAAAAGAAAATCAAAAAACCGCTTATCTTTCTTTTTTGTCTTACTGCTTTGTCGGTCATTTATGTTATCGTGCTTTTATTTTTAATGAGCGAAAAAACACTTGTCTTTTTCACTGTTTTTTCGTTTGTGTTTTATTTTGCACTGTTTGTTTGTGCTGTTTACTGCATTTATTTAATCAAAAAAGCAACCGCAAAGCCTAAAAACAATAAACTTCCAATAATAACGGAGGAAAAAACCGATGAATAATATTTTAAAATCTAAAAAGGGTTTTACACTTGTTGAGTTAAGTATAGTAATTGCGCTTATCGGAATTGTTGTATCGATGGCGGTCGGCTTCATAGCGCAGTATAATAAAGATACATATTCGCTTGTTCGCAACCGAAATGCAATGAACGATATAAATAATATCCGCCGTATCACTAATGAATGGGTAAAGTATTATGACAACGGTCAGTATACCATTACTCCGTCCGACTCCGGCTCGGGTGTTTTGCAAGCAACCAAAGACGGCAAGGTGGATAAACTTTTTATTGAAAACGGAAAGTTTGTTTGGAAGATGAATAACGATACAAAGGTATATAAGGCATACGCATTAAATTCGGTAACTACTTTAAAATACGATTTCACTAAAACCGAAGATAAGACCGCAATAAAGGATAAATCGGGCAAGGAAGTTAAAAATGTAATAAAATGCACGGTTTATTTCAATGACAACAGAAACTGGGAAAATCTGCTTTTCTCAATTCTTTCAAAGTCGCCGAGAAGCCGTTATTCGCCGGCAGAAGTATAAGAGAGGAGGGCGAATTTATGAAACGCAAAAGCAATAAAAAAGGCTTTACAATAGTTGAATGTATAGTTGCGATTTTTATTATCACCATGATAAGCACGCTTGCCATAACAATAGTGCAAACCGTAATTACTTCAACCAACGACCAGTGGAATAAATTTAATGTTCTCCAAATGGCAGATAATGTTCTTGCCTGCTTTAAAGGCTCGGAAGATTTTGATGTTTTCGAGCAACATTTGTCGGAACTTCAAAAAAACGGCAAGGAAACAGGCAGTGAAACCACCCTCACGCCCGATACACATCTTGAATTTGACGGCTCAAATACGCCCGTTCCCGTGCCGTTCACCAAAATCAGAACCTACGAAACCGAAAAAAAGGTGGACTTTTTTGACGGTGATACATCTATGATATCGTTTACATATACCGATGCATCAAAATACGAGAGGGATGTTTGCGGCGAAACAACTGCAAACGGTAACTCACTTAAAAAGCTCGGAATATATAATTTTCAAATTTTTAATAAGCCAAGTATTTCCGAATTAACTACTAATTATATTGCTTATTCGACGGCAACAAGCGGCAATAATTCAAAAAAGAAAATAACAGTCACATCGAACGGCAAAACTGCTACATACAAGAATACAGACGGGAGTATAGAGGTAAAAGATGTTCCTTTAAATGACTTGGAAAAATATTTATTTGAGAAAAAATGGTATTTAAGACCTGTCTCAATGACACATACTACCGGCGGTATGACGGGAACTATCGACGGAGATTTATCCTGCGATGTTTATAACTTTGATAATACAAATGTAAAAGACAACGGTCATAATTTGCGAATCAAATTTAAGTTACAGTTTAGCAGTGGTAAGGTTTTTGATACATCTGATAGTTATGACCGTTGGAAAACCGATCCTGCCATTATCAGTTTGATAACATACCGTTATGAAGGTTCGGGCGATACTACCTGGCATACTTTTAAAAATGATAATAATAAATCATTCGTCGGCGAAAAAGACAGTATTTGCGGATATAAACTGACATGGCAATATTTACCCTATATTCTTTACGCAAATGCGGGTAACAGTGATACAAAAGGCAAAGATGCCTGTTTTACCTTTAATTACACACCGTCTCAGCAGGGCGGACTTGATTATACGGAATTCACCTTAAAAGAAGGACATGATTCCAAGATTCACTATGCTCTTGTAAAGGACGGAAAGGCACAGCTTTACAATGACAGTGAAATGCTTTTTGAGTATACGGGGAATGACTTTAATACACCGTTTACTGCGCTCGGGTTTGGTTTGCGTGGGACCGATGCATCGGGAAATCAAAAATATTTTAAGATTTTAGGCGATATTCCCGTTAATATTGTTACATTCGATGATACTCAGCATAAAATTAAATTTTTAGATTCCTCTAATGCCGAATCTGTAGTATTTACATACAATAACAGCGATATTTACAGTCAGGATAAGAGCGATATTGTCAGTGCGGACGGTGCATATTATTCGCTTTATAATCATCCTGATAATTCGCTCAAACAGTCGGGTGTTGCTTCGATAAGAAAGGGAACAGACGCAAGCGATAATACATACTTCCAGCTTGTTGCCAACGGTCAGATTATTTTTGTTTCTTATGCCGATAGCATAGCAATTAAAAATTCGCAAAATATGCAGGATGATTTCAAAGAGGTTAAAAATATCGGCGAACAGCTTGATGAAATCAAACCGACCGCAAGAACAAGATACTATTCATATTCAAGCGGAAGACATGTTATGGTCGCAAAGGTAACATATTCACAGTATGTCGGAGATGTGTCGGTTGAGCCTGTGATAAAAATTTGGACAATGAAATATGATGAATTTAATGCATGGAAGCCTGCCGATAATGCGAGTCCGAATGAGCCTTCAAGCGGCGAACTTATAATAAATTACAGAAAGGGATGAGGTAATGACATCCGAAAATCAAAAGCAAAAAAAAGGTGCGGCTATGATATGGGCTGTAGTTTTCGGTCTTGTTATTGCCACTTTAGGCACCCTTTTGCTCACACTGCTTTTAACTGCAACATCTGCCAATATGACCGAAAAAAGAAATATGCAGGCAGATGCAGATTTAAATCAGATAGGCGAATATTTTTTGCGTTCGCTCGGTTATAAGGAAGATTTCCCTACGGGAAACGAAACCGACTATTCGGGTTATGCGTGGTTAGACCAAAACGCACGGGAATTTTTCAGTCGTTGCCACGATAAATACGGGTATACCTACACTGTAAACACCAAGCATACCGAAGACGGAAAATTCCTTGAGGGATACAGAGATAAGGGTAATGTTTATCTCCTTACGGTAAAAGACCAAAATAATGCTGTTGCTTTAAGGGTTGCCGTAAATGAAGAAATAACTTATAACAATGAAAAAAGATTCATTATAAGAATGGGCGCAGGTCCCGAATCAAAGTTTGAAATCAAGGAATGGACTGTAAACCCGAACGGCGCATATAACGATTACACCGAAATAGGAAACGGCGGTCTTTTAAAAAGACTTTGGAGAAGTATAGTAGGCTCAATTTCGGGTATTGTGGTAAAGCCTACCGAATATAAGGTTACATATCAGTCAAACGGCGGCTCCGATGCAGGAGGTCCTTATTTGGTTGAAAGAGGCAAGACCATAAAACTGCCTGCCGCTTCGGAAATCAAAAAAGACGGAGCCGAGTTCATAAATTGGAAAATACAAAGCGGAAGTGTCAGCGGACACAGCAGCGGAGCGACACTTGCAGGCGGAACGGTAATTACTCCTAAATCTAATGTTACGCTTACTGCAATGTGGCGCGATTATGTCGTAACATTTAACCGAAACGGTCAGGGCGAACTTGAAAAATCTTCTTTAAGCGGCGTAATTGATAAACTGCCGGGCGCTTCAAGTAATACTCATTATTTTGTTGCTTGGTGGACTTCTGCGGACGATAGCGGCAAAAAAGTCGGCGAAAAGGACGAAAAGTATATTCCTAAAAATGATATTACATTATACGCCCACTGGTCGCCGCGTCCTATATATAAAATCGAATATGAGAAAGGGGACGCTACCGAGGGAACTGCGCCCGAAAGCCAGGATAAATACCAAGGTATTGATACGAATTTAAAGAGCACGGTGCTTTATAAAACTGTCCAAAGCAGTGACAATGTAACGGTTAAGTTTGATATAAACGGCGGAAGCGGAAATGCTCCGGGCGATAAAACCGTTAAAAAGACTTCCGAAACAAAATATGAATCAACCCGTTGGAAAGATAAAAACAGCAGTGATACTTACGGTTTTGGCGCCGCATATACAAAAGATAATGCCGTAACTCTTGTGCCTGATTTTTCACAGGGAAAAGTAAAGGAAACCTCATCTTCAGGCGGAACACTCAATTTGCCGAGCGCCCCCACGGCACCTGCGGGCAAAGAATTTATCGGTTGGTATACTTCCAAAACCGGAGGAAACAAAATCGGAGACGGCGGAGAAACCAAATCATATACCGGCGGCTCGGCTACATTTTATGCACATTGGAAATGCAAAATGATAGACATATCCATTGATACCGAAAACTGCACTGTAAACGATTCAAAAAACAATGTTTCCGTTCCTTACGGAAGCACCGTCGCAAAAGACGGCGGAAAGATAACCTTTACTGCACCGAGCGGCTACGGTATAGACGGTATGCCGGGCGGAACTTCAACTACACTTGTTGTCAATACTACCGCCAATGATTCAATGTGTAAAAGTCCGGCTTGGCAAAATCTCCCAAGCGGAGCGATTACATCGAAACCGACCAATAATATTAAGGTTAAATATACCAAATATTATACTATTTCCATAAGCACCGATGACGGTGCAACCTGTTCGACAAGTCCGAGCGGCGAAGCGTATGCAGGTCAGAATGTATCTGTAACCGTTCAGGATGAAGACGGAATATCGAGTGTTAAGGCCACTTATAAAGATTCAAGTAACAAGACACAAACATTGTTAAATTACAGTGATTTGGATAAAACTTCGCATACCTATACATTCACGATGCCTGCTGCCAATGTAAGCATAACTGTCGACGGAGAAACCGGCGGACTTGAGTGCTTTACAGGTGATACTCTTATCAGTATGGCAGACGGCACCAAAAAGCGTGTAGACCAATTAAGTGTCGGTGAAAATATCGTAACATTTAATCATAATACGGGTTATGTAAGCAGTTCTGCCGTTGCATATATCTATTATTCCAATTTGGAATACGATATAACCAAACTGCATTTTGAAAACGGAACCGAAATTACCGTTTTGCAGGCACACTGCTTCTACGATATGCAGGAAAATAAGTATGTGGAAATCAATAAGGACAATGTCCAAAACTATGTCGGTCATAAATTCTTCTGTGTAGATTCAATGTCATTTGTTGAACTTACTTCCTATGAGTTAAGCAGAGGAAAAACAAAAGCATACAGCGTTTTGTCGGAATATGATATAAACCATGTTGCCAACGGCTTTTTGGCTATGTCGGATGAAATTGAAGGACTGTTCAATTATTTTGATTACGACGAAAATATGAAGTTCGACGAAGCAAAAATGCAGGAAGATATAGAAAATTACGGGCTTGTGCCTTATGAAATGTTTAAAGATTTCTGCTCAGAAGAAGAATTTGAAGTGTTTAACTGTAAATATCTCGGCATTTCAATCGAAAAAGGTTTAACCACCTATGAAAGTTTGATTGAAAGAATGCTTAGATTTACGGGCGGAAGTATTTAGATAAAAAAATAAATTTTGTTTGCATTGTAAAAGGTTTCATTTTTTGAAACCTTTTACTTTTTAGTGTTTTGTTGAAAAAAATATCGTTTTATGGTAGAATAAGTATAAATTTATGTGAGGCAAGTGAAAATCGTGGAATCGGATATTGCAAAAAGTCAATATAATAAAATGATAAATACACCGATACCGCGTTTGATAGTGGGTATGTCGATTCCTGCGGTCGTGAGTATGATGATAACCGTAATCTATAATACGGCGGACACTTATTTTGTTTCACACATAAATAAATCGGCTTCTGCCGCAGTGGGTGCTGTTTATTCTATAATGGCAGTTATACAAGCGGTAGGATACGGACTCAGTATGGGAGCAGGCAGTCTTGTAAGCCGCCATTTAGGCAAAAAAGAAACCGAAAAGGCGGATATGTATGCTTCAAGTGCGTTTTTTGTTTCGTTTTTTGCAGGACTTTTTGTTACGGTCAGTGTCCTTGCATTTTTAAAACCCGTATTAAAAATGCTCGGATGCTCAAAAACAATGATGCCTTATGCCGTGCCGTATGCAAAATACATACTTATTGCCGCACCGCTGAGTTGTTCTACTTTCGTGCTTAATAATGTTATGCGTTCGGGCGGTCAAACCGCATTTGCTATGATAGGTATGGGTTTGGGCGGAATTATAAATATGATTTTAGACCCGATATTGATATTTAAGTTTAATATGGGAACCGGCGGCGCTTCTCTTGCTACGGCAATAAGTCAGGCGATAAGTTTTATAGTTCTCGGTGCGGTTTATGTGCTTAAACGGTCGGTTGTGAATATATCTTTTAAAAAGGTCAGCCGAAAATCAAACGATTACACCGAAATCATCTCAACCGGTCTTCCCACGATTTTCCGTCAGGGAATGGGTGCGCTTGCAACAACTCTTTTGAATGTTCAGGCGGTTGTTTACGGAGATGCGGTTGTTTCGGCAATAACCATTGCAAATAAGGTTTATGTTCTTGTGCGTAATCTGGTGCTCGGAATAGGGCAGGGCTTTCAACCGGTTGCCGGATATAATTTCGGCGCAGGTAATAAAAAAAGAACTTGGCAGGCATTTGAGTTTACAAATATTTTAGGCTCGGTAATTTGTGTGCTTCTTGCAGTATTTATTGCATTGTTTGCAAGCCCGATTATGTCTTGGTTCAGTAATGACGGCGGTGTTGTGGAAATCGGCACGCAAACGCTTTATTTCGCCTGTGCTGTTATGCCGTTTCTTGCCTTTTCAAGTTATGTGAATATAACCTACCAATGTCTGGGCTTTAAAAAGCAGGCTACTTTTCTTGCGTGTTGCAGGCAGGGTATATTCTTTGTTCCTTTAATACTTTTATTGCCGATGTTTATCGGAAAAGTCGGTGTTCAGGCAACACAGCCGATATCCGATTTTCTGACCTGCATAGTATCAATACCTTTCATAATAAAATTCTATAATAAGTATATCAAAGAACAAAAAAGGACGGTGCAGTAATGGGCTCTTTGTTTTCAAAAGTTGCAGACTTTTTTCGTGAAACAGATAAAATTTTACTTTCACTCTGTATAGTTGCTTCGCTTTACGGTTGTGTGGCGGTTTTCAGTTCTACAAGATATTTAGGCTCTGTGAGACCGTTTTTAGTGCATGGACTTTCTCTTGTTTTGGGAATTATCGTTGCGATTATTATTTCGGCTTTTGATTTCCAGACATTTATTAACCGTTGGTATTTGATTGCTCTTTTGGGTGTTGTTCCGGTTGTCCTTACATTTTTTATCGGCTTTGCACCCGAGGGAACAGACGATAAAGCGTGGCTTGATTTGGGTATTACAACCTTTCAGCCTGCCGAACTTTTAAAAATTTGTTTTATTATAACCTTCTCGGCTCATTTAAGTGTTATAAAACCAAATATAAATAAACTTAAATATTTAATTCCGGTTTGTCTGCACGGTGCGTTTCCCGTTTTGCTTATACATTTTCAGGGCGACGACGGAACGGCACTTGTGTTTGCAATTATGGTTTTATGTATGCTTTGCGCCGCAGGTGTTTCGTGGAAATATTTTCTTACGGCTTTTGTAAGTCTTGCGGTTGCTTCGCCGCTCATTTATTTCTTTGTTATGAACGAAGACCAGCGGACAAGAATTATAAGCCTTTTTGATATTGAATCGGATATACAGGGTGCTACATACCAGCAATATCGCGGAAGAATGGCACTTGCAAACGGCGGACTTACGGGGCAGGGACTCTTTAAGGGCATATTGACTCAGTCGGGAAGTGTTCCGGAAGGACAAAACGACTTTATATTTGTAAGCATAGGTGAAGAACTCGGACTTTTGGGACTTCTTGCCGTTCTTATTCTTTTGGCGGCGATAGCCATTCGTGCCTTAAGGGTTGCGTCTATATGCCGGAAAGACAGCGGAAAACTTATTTGCATAGGCTTTTTCGGAATGATTTTTGCGCAGATACTCATAAATGTCGGAATGTGCATAAATCTGATGCCGGTAATAGGCGTTACACTGCCGTTTTTCAGTGCGGGCGGAACATCGCTTGTCTGTATGTTTATGGGCGTCGGACTTGTTTTGAATGTTTATATGCATAAAGATACGCGAACACTGTATATTCGTTGACAAAATAAAAAACACTTGTAAAAAATACTTGCAATTTGTATTTGTATGTGGTATACTTTATCAGCTATCGTGTAATGATGGCAAAATAATACACACATTACGCTTTATCGGTAACGGTGTCGCCGTTTGATACTTGCGGCGATTTACCGAGCATTTTGCGTGATGGAGGTAAAACCTCAGGAGGAATTTATTATGGCAGTAGTATCAATGAAACAACTTCTTGAAGCCGGTGTTCATTTCGGACATCAGACAAGGCGTTGGAACCCGAAAATGGCTCGTTACATCTTCACAGAGCGTAACGGCATTTACATTATCGACCTTCAGAAAACCGTTAAGAAACTCAACGAAGCATATATCTTCGTTCGTGATATTGCGGCTGATGGCGGCGATATTCTTTTCGTAGGCACAAAGAAGCAGGCTCAGGATTCCATTAAGGAAGAGGCAGAACATTGCGGTATGCCTTTTGTTAATGCGAGATGGCTTGGCGGTATGCTTACAAACTTCTCAACAATTCGCACAAGAATTGCCCGTTTAGAACAACTTCGTGCAATGCGTGATGACGGCACATTTGAGCTTCTTCCCAAAAAGGAAGTTGTAAAACTTGAGCTTGAAATCGAAAAACTCGAAAAGTTCATCGGCGGAATTCAGAATATGACAAAGATTCCGAGCGCACTCTTTATAGTAGACCCACGCAAGGAAAGAATTGCCGTTCAGGAAGCTAAGAAACTCGGTATTCCGATTATTGCAATCGTTGATACCAACTGCGATCCTGACGAAATTGATGCAGTTATCCCCGGTAACGATGATGCTATCCGTGCAGTAAAACTTATTGCAGAAACAATGGCTGCCGCAGTTATTGAGGGTAGACAGGGAACCGAAATGGGAACTGCCGCTACAGAAGAAACCGAAGAAGATGCCGAGGAAGTAACCGAGGCTGAAGAAGCACCTGCAGAGGATGCTGAATAATATAGGAGGAAATTACAATGGCTTTTACTGCTAAAGATGTTCAGGCTTTAAGAGAAAAAACAGGTTGCGGTATGATGGACTGCAAAAAGGCTTTAACCGAGTGCAACGGAGATATGGATGCCGCAGTTGATTTCCTTCGCGAAAAGGGACTTGCTTCTCAGGCTAAAAAAGCAAGCCGTGTTGCAGCTGAGGGAACAGTTTGCGCAATCGTTGAAAACGGTGTAGGTGTTGTAGTTGAACTTAATGCCGAGACCGACTTTGTTGCAAACGGTGAAGAATTCAAGGCTTTGGCTTCTAAAGTTGCAAAGATTGTTGCATCTCAAAATCCGGCTGACCTTGATGCACTTCTTAAGTGTTCGGAAAACGGTCAGACCGTTGAAGAAATGGTTCAGGAATTATTCCTTAAGATTCGTGAAAACATTAGAGTCCGCCGTTTCGCCCGTTATGAAGGAAATGTTGTTTCCTATGTTCACGCAGGCGGAAAAATCGGTGTTATGGTTAAGTTTGACGGCGATATTGACGCAAACGATGCTGAGTTTATTACAGTCGGCAAGAATGTTGCAATGCAGATTGCCGCTATGAATCCTGCATTCCTTGATGAAGCTTCCGTTCCGGCAAGTGTTCTTGACAAGGAAAAAGAAATTATGATAGCGCAAATGAAAGAAGACCCCAAGATGGCTAATAAGCCGGATGCAGTTCTTGCAAAAATCGTTGAGGGTAAGGTTGGCAAGTATTATAAGGAAAACTGCCTTGTAGAACAGCAGTTTGTTATTGATAATGACCTTACAGTAGGCAAATATGTTGAGAAGTCTGCAAAAGAAATGGGCAAATCATTTAAGATTGTTGACTTTGTTCGCTTTGAAAAGGGCGAAGGTATCGAAAAGCGTGTTGACGATTTCGCTGCCGAAGTTGCAAGTATGGTAAAATAATTTCGCCTTACCTCAAGGTGGGTTTGGTGCCGAAATTTAAACGACATTAAAACGGATGTTCCTCTGGTCAAAATGATTTATGAACTTCTATTATCTTATATTTAAGAGAGGAAATATTACAATGGATGCTATAAAAGAATTAACCAAAGATATGCTTAAAGAAGATGCTCCCAAAATTGAAATCGGAAGCACTGTTAAGGTTCATGTAAGAATCAAAGAAGGCGAAAAAGAGAGAATACAGGTTTTTGAAGGAACTGTTATTGCAAGGAACAACACAGGAATAGCAGAAACTTTCACCGTTCGCCGTGTTTCTTACGGTGTAGGTGTTGAGCGTGTTTTCCCGCTTCATTCACCGATAGTTGCCAAGGTTGAACTTGTCCGTAAGGGTAAAGTCCGCAGAGCAAAACTTTATTACTTGCGCGACAGAGTAGGTAAGGCGGCTAAGGTTAAAGAGTTAATAGGCTAATCTTTTGGGGGACATTTTTGTCCCCCAAAATTTTCAAAGAGGCGAGGTGGGTATCATTTCTGTTTTTGATTCAGGAAGACATAAGCACGATTTAAGGGAATATCATATCTATAATTCAAATTATGTTTATGAAACTAAAGAAGAAAAATCCAACAATAAAAAATTCAAAACAGAACTGTTTGATTGGCTTGATGTTATCACGATAGCATTTGCTGTTGTTATTTTGCTGTTTTCGGTGTTCTTCAGAGTTGCAACCATTGAGGGCAACTCTATGCGTAACACTTTTCATAACGGTGAAAAGGTTGTTATATCAAAGTTAGGATATACTCCGAAATACGGAGATGTTGTGGTGATTTCCCGAAATTATTTAAGTGAGCATAACAAAACGGAACACGATTCCCAACCGATAATCAAGCGTGTAATCGCAACCGAAAACCAAACCGTTTCAATTGATTTTGAAGAAGGTGTTGTTTATGTTGATAACCAACCGCTTTCCGAACCTTACACAGCAACACCGACTAACAATACTGTTGATATAAATCAGGCAAAACAACTCGAAAAAGGTGTTACAGTTCCTAAAGGTTGTGTATTTGTTTTGGGTGATAACCGTAACGATTCGCTTGATAGCCGTAGTTCCGCTATGGGAAATTTAGGTAACGGAATGATTAACGAAGATTTTATCATAGGAAAAGTATTTTTAAGAATTTTTCCGTTTTCCGCATTCGGAGGTATAAAATGAGCAATACGCAAAATATTCAGTGGTTTCCCGGTCATATGGCAAAGACAAAACGCCAAATTTCCGAAACTATAAGAATTATTGATGCGGTTGTTGAAATAGTTGATGCAAGAATACCCATCAGTAGTCGCAATCCCGACCTGATGGGTATTATTGGTGATAAACCGCATATAATTTTGCTTAATAAATGTGATATGGCAGACCCTGATATTACGATAAAATGGATAGAGTATTTTAAACAAAAAAACATTTATGCCATTGCGGTTGACTGTAAGTCGGGCAAAGGTATTAACACTTTTAAGTCAACAGTTAAAACCGTTTTGGCTGATAGACTTAAAGAAAACAGAGAAAAGGGACTTATCGGAAAACCGTTAAGAGTTATGGCGGTCGGAATACCCAATGTAGGCAAGTCGTCTTTTATCAATAAACTCGCCGGTAACAACAGAGCCAAGGTTGAAAACCGTCCCGGAGTAACGAGGGGAAATCAGTGGTTTACGGTTGATAAAGAACTTGAACTGCTTGACACACCGGGTGTTTTATGGCCGAAATTCGAGGATAAAACAGTAGGGGAACACCTTGCGTTTACGGGAGCCGTTACCGACAGAATTTTAGATACCGAGTTGCTTGCAATGCGGCTTATCGAAATACTTGTTGAAAATTATCCGCAAATGCTTACCGATAGATTTAAAATCACGGAGTTTTGTGAAGAATCTTATGATAATCTTTGTCTTCTTGCAAAAAAACGCGGTATGATGATAAGGGGCGGAGAGGCGGATACCGAAAGGGCTGCCGCTATGTTGCTTGAGGAGTTTCGCAACTGCAAACTCGGAAAAATAACTTTGGAGGTGCCGAATGCCTGATTTCAGTTATGAAACCGAAGCCCATAAAAAGGGTTATAATACCGTTTGCGGTGTTGACGAAGCCGGCAGGGGTCCTCTTGCGGGACCTGTATGCGCCGCCGCAGTCATATTGCCTGACGGGTTGGAGTTAGACGGACTTAACGATTCAAAAAAGTTAAGCGAGAAAAAAAGAGAAATACTTTATGACCTTATAATAAAAAACGCAACCGCCTATTCGGTATGTTACGGAACACTTGAGGAAATAGAGGAATTTAACATATTAAACGCAACATTTCTTGCTATGAACAGGGCAATCGAGTCACTGCCCATAAAACCCGATTATTGCCTTATTGACGGCAACCGAGTTCCAAAAAACATTAAATTACCGTGCGAAACAGTAGTAAAGGGCGATGCAAAGTCTGCTTCGATAGCCGCGGCAAGTATTCTTGCCAAGGTTACAAGGGACAGACTTATGCTTAAATACGATGAAAAATATCCCGAATATAACTTTAAAAAGCATAAGGGATACGGAACAAAAGAACACTATGAAGCCATAAATAAGCACGGTGTATGTGAAATTCACCGTCTTTCATTTCTTAAAAATGTATACAAATAAAAAGATAACGGGACTCGGTAAAAAAGGCGAAGATTTTACCGAAAACTATCTTCGCAAAAACGGGTATATAGTAATTAAAAGAAATTTCTCAAACCGATTCGGTGAAATCGACATAATTGCCGAAAACGAAGACTATATTGTATTTGTAGAGGTAAAAACCCGTTCTGCCGATGCAATGGTGAAGGGCTCCGAGGCGGTTAATAATGCCAAAATCACGAGAATAAGAAATTTCGCCGCTGATTTTTTAAATAAATTTGAAACCTATAAACCGCCGCGCTTTGATGTTGCCGAGGTGACATATGACGATTTTGACGATACCTTTACAATAAACTATATGGAGTCGGCATTTTAAAATTATGAAATATTTTGATTTGCACTGCGATACGGTTGCAAAAATTTATGATGAAAACAAAGAATTTGACAACAGAAGTTTATCGGTAAACCGTTTTTGTGCCTTACACTTCAGTGAATGGTATCAGTGTTTTGCGGTTTTTATTGACGATAATATTCAAAAGCCGTTTGAGTATTATAACAACTGCCTTTCGGTTTATAATGACAAAATACTGAAAAACAAGCCTGAAAATTTATTTCCCGTCCTGACTGTTGAGGGCGGAAGACTGATAGAAAACGATTTAAGCCGAATTGAAACGCTTAAAAAAGACGGCGTGTTTGCGCTTACTCTTACATGGAACGGCGAAAATCAAATTGCAGGCGGAGCAAAATCGGATGCAGATTTAAAGCCGTTCGGCAAAGAGGTAATAAAAGAATTAAACCGTTATAAAATATCTGCCGATTTATCTCATTTGAATTCAAAAAGTTTTTATAAAGCAGTGGAAATTGCCGATTTTCCGATTGCCACGCACTCTTGTGTTTATGAAGTGAAAGCGCATAATAGAAATTTGACATTCGACAGAATAAAACTGATAAGCGAAAAAAACGGAATAGTCGGACTTTGCCTGTTCCCTGAGTTTTTAGGCTCTTCGGATGTTTATGAACAGTTTTATCGTAATGTTTGTTTTTGCCTTAACAAAGGTTTTGAAGATTCGGTTGCGATAGGCAGTGATTTTGACGGGTGCGATACCCCTTTGAACGCAAACAGTATTCCTGAACTTTATAAATACTTGCTTAATAAAAACATAAGTGAAAATGTGTTGAATAAACTCTTTTTTAAAAATGCTTATAATTACTTTAAACAGTTTGACAAATAAGCGTAATTGTCTTATAATGTGTTTAGTTAATTTTGGGGGAAGTTCAATGAATTATATCAGCACAAGAGATAATAACAATCGTGTAAGTGCATCTTTTGCCATAGCACACGGTATATCGAAAGAGGGCGGACTTTTCGTTCCCGATGCCATACCGCAGTTAAAAGACGAAGATTTCAGCAAACTTAAAGATTTGTCTTATATAGACAGAGCAAAGTATATCTTAAAATATTTTCTTGCTGATTTTACGGAAGCGGAGATAGAAACGAGCGTTTTGGGTGCTTATAAAGGAACTTTTGATAATGATATTCCTGCTCCCATTTCAAAACTCGGAGAGAGTATGAATGTTCTTGAATTATGGCATGGACCGACCTGCGCATTCAAAGACCTTGCTTTGCAGATTTTGCCATATCTTTTGATAGCATCTGCCCAAAAAGTATCAAACGGCAAAAAGTCGGTTATACTTGTTGCAACATCGGGTGATACGGGCAAGGCGGCGCTTGAAGGTTTTAGAGATGTTGAGGGAACGGAAATAGTAGTGTTTTACCCGCAAAACGGCGTGAGCGATATGCAAAAACTTCAAATGGCATCGCAAGAGGGTAAAAATGTTCATGTTTGTGCGATAAAAGGTAATTTTGATGACGCCCAAAGTGCTGTTAAGAAGATATTTACCGACGAAGAATTCAAAGCACTTTTAAGTAATAACAATATGGAGTTTTCTTCAGCAAACTCAATCAACTGGGGAAGACTTTGTCCGCAAATAGTTTATTATATTTCGGCGTATGCAGATATGCTTAAAAGCGGTGAAGATTTAAAAGACGGTTTTAATGTATGCGTCCCGACGGGTAATTTCGGCAATATTTTAGCGGCATATTATGCTAAAATGATGGGCGTTCCGATTGATAAACTTATTTGCGCTTCAAATAAAAACAAGGTTTTAACTGATTTTATAAATACAGGCGTTTATGATAAAAACAGAGATTTTTATTTAACATCGTCACCATCTATGGATATTTTGATTTCGAGCAATTTAGAGCGTCTTCTTTATATCCTTTCGGGAAATGATGATAAATATATTGCTTCGCTTTTGGAAGACTTGTCGAAGTTCGGCAAATACACCGTAAAGGACGAAATAAAGCAAAAAATTCAAGATGAATTTTACGGTGAATACTGTGACGATGAGGAAACGGCACAGACAATAAACAAACTTTTCAAGGAGTATGGTTATTTGGTTGATACTCATACTGCGGTTGCTGTAAATGTTTATGAAAAATATGTAAACAAAACGGGTGATAAGAAGCCCACCGTTATTGCTTCCACCGCTTCGCCTTATAAGTTTGCAAATAGTGTTTTATCGGCAATAGGCGAGGAAATAGCCGACGATAAATTTGAAATAATTGATAAACTGTCACTTGTGACTTCAACGGATGTTCCGAAACCCATTGCAAAACTTAAAAATGCAACAGTTCGTTTTACCGATGTTTATTCAAAGGAAGATATGTTCAATGCAGTAAAATCTGCACTTTCACTTATGTAAATTCAACGCTTGTATCCGGCTATTTGTATAGCCGGATACTTTTGAGATTAAATATTTAATCTTTTGCCTTAAAGGTATCACAGCAGGTTTCACTGCAACTGCAAGCAGTTGAGTTACCGATTTGAATGTTTCCTGCATGACAAAGGTTTTCGTTTGAATGATAAATGCAATTTTTAACACTGCATTTAACGCAAGATTCTGTGTTGCAATTTTCCATGATAAATTCTTCCTTTCCGACCTTTAGGTCAGTATTATTTTTTGTGATTTTTTCAGTTTTATTCATAAAGAAGGTGTCAGATTTATGAAACTTTTTGCAATATCCGATTTGCACTTGCCTTTCGGTGCTGATAAGCCGATGGATATTTTCGGCGGTTGGGATAATTATACGGAAAGATTAAAAGATAATTGGCAAAAAATTGTTTCGGCAGATGACACTGTGGTTATTGCGGGAGATTTTTCCTGGACTTTAAAACTTGAAGATTCCCTGCCCGATTTTGAATTTTTAAATGAATTAAACGGGCGAAAAATACTCTTAAAAGGAAATCACGATTATTGGTGGAGCACAAAAACAAAAATTGATAACTTTTTAAAAGACAATAATTTTGACACTGTAAAAATTCTCTATAATAATGCATATAAAGTCGGCGATTTTGCTGTTTGCGGTTCGAGAGGCTGGGTGTATGACGGAACGGGAGAATTTGATGAAAAGGTCATTTTGAGAGAATGCGGAAGGCTTGAAACCTCAATAAAACAGGCACTTGAACTCGGCGGTAAAATCAAAGTTTTTTTGCATTACCCTTTTGCTTACGGAGATTATGTGTCGAATGAAATATTTGAAGTTTTGAAAAAGTATGATATAAAAGAGGTTTATTTCGGGCATATACACGGCATAGGACGCAATAATATAATTTCTGAATTTGAGGGAATAAAATGCCGTGTGACTTCGTGTGATTTGGTCAATTTTGTTCCGCAACTTATTATTTAGTGTTAAAAATATATATTTTTTAAAAATATAGTGGAAATTTCGGTTTTGGTGTGTTATAATAGTACGAATTTGTTCGGAGGTATGTATAAATGAGTTTAAAAGAAACAAAAAAACTTGAAACAAATAAGTATAGCCTTGAAATTACGGTTGACGGTGAAAAATTCCGTGAGGCGATAAAAGAGGCTTATAAGAAAAACGGAAAGAAAATAAATGTTCCGGGATTCAGAAAAGGTAAAGCACCGCTTCATATGGTTGAAACTTACTACGGCGTAGAGGTGTTCTATGAAGACGCAATGAACCTTATTTACAGTGATGTTGTAGAAGAAGCAATTAAAGAATCAGGTCTTAAGACTATTGAAGACAAAATGGATTTTGACCTTGTTTCAATTTCCAAAGAGGACGGCGTTGATTTCAAAATAACCGTTACTACATATCCGGAAATCGAAATAGGAAAATATAAAGGCTTAAAGGCTGAAAAACCCGTTGTAGAGGTTAAGGCTGCGGAGGTAAACTCCGAACTTAACGCTATGGCTGACAGAAACTCCCGAATGATTTCCGTTGACGATAGAGCTGCAAAGAAGGGTGATACCGTAATCATTGATTACGAAGGTTTTGCCGACGGTGTTGCGTTTGACGGCGGAAAGGCTGAAGCACAGGCTTTGGAACTCGGCTCAAATACATTTATACCCGGTTTTGAAGACCAGATTATCGGCAAGAGTGTTAATGATGAATTTGATATAAATGTTACATTCCCCGAGGAATACGGCGCTAAAGAACTTGCCGGAAAAGAAGCAGTATTTAAAATTAAACTCCACGAAATCAAGGTTAAAGAACTTCCCGAGATTGACGATGAGTTTGCAAAAGATGTAAGCGAATTTGATACCTTAAAAGACCTTAAGGCAGATATTAAGAAAAAAGCGCTTGAAAGAAAGAAAAAGGCCGCCGATGAGGCTGTTGAAAATGAACTTGTTCAGCAGATTGTTGACGGTATCAAGGGTGAGATTCCCGAAGCAATGTTTGAAAACCGCTTAAATGCCTGTGTTGAAGATTTTGCTTACCGTTTGCAGTCGCAGGGTATGAATCTTGACCTTTATCTTAAGTATACAAACAGTTCAATAGAAGATTTCAGAAAGTCTTTCCGTCCGCAAGCCGAGATGCAGGTTAAATACCGTTTGGCTCTTGAAAAGATTGTTGAACTTGAAAAACTTACTGCCGATGAAAAAGATATTGAAGAGCAGTATAAGAAACTTGCCGAGAACTACGGTGTTGATGTAGAACAGGTTAAGAAAGCAATTCCTGCCGAAGAGGTTGAAAAGGATATAGCAGTAGGAAAGGCTATTGACCTTGTTAAAGAAAATGCTGTTCTTACTGATAAGGCAGAAGCAAGTGAAAAACCTGCGGCAAAAAAGACTCCTGCAAAAACAGCTTCAAAGCCCACAACTAAAAAAACAACTACTGCCAAAAAAACGGCAACAAAGAAAACAACCGATAAATAATCGTGTTTGAAAATTAAATTTTAGTCAATACTCTTTAGGTCGGAATAAAGTTTTCTTTGTTTCGACCTATTATAAAATATCTTGAAAAGAGGAAACAGTTATGGATATGAGTTTAGTTCCTTATGTAATCGAGCAGACAAGCCGTGGAGAGCGTTCTTACGATATTTTCTCCCGTTTGCTCAATGACCGTATAATTATGCTTAATGACCAGGTTGACAACGCATCGGCAAGTGTGATAATAGCACAAATGCTTTATCTTGAAGGTCAGGACCCCGATAAAGATATAAACTTTTATATAAACAGTCCCGGCGGTTCGGTTTCTGCAGGTATGGCAATTTATGATACCATGCAGTATATCAAATGTGATGTAAGCACAATTTGTATAGGTATGGCGGCAAGTATGGGTGCATTTTTGTTGGCGGCAGGTGCTAAAGGCAAACGCTATGCACTGCCTAACAGTGAAATAATGATTCATCAGCCTTTAGGCTCTGCCGAAGGTCAGGCAACCGATATTTTAATTCACGCAAACCACATTAAGAAAACCCGTTCTACTTTAAATACCATTTTATCCGAAAGAACAGGAAAACCGCTTGATGTTATTGAAAAGGATACCGAACGCGATAACTTTATGTCTGCCGCGGAGGCCGCAGAATACGGACTCATTGACAAGGTAATTACTAAAAGATAAGGGAGATTATCCGCTTGAAAAACGAAGAAAGGCAAATTCGCTGTTCGTTTTGCGGCAAAACGCAGGACGAGGTAACGAGACTTGTCGAGGGTCCCGGCGTATATATTTGCGACGGTTGTATAGAGTTTTGCTCGTCATTGCTTTTTGATGATGAAACAAGTGCAAAAAAGTCTAAAAAAAGCAAAAAAGATGATGAGTTTGTTTTGCCGAAACCTGCCGAAATCAAAGCACAACTCGATGAATATGTTATAGGACAGGACGAGGCAAAGAAAGCACTTTCCGTCGCTGTTTACAACCATTATAAGCGCATAAACAATAAAACTGATGTTGAACTTAATAAAAGCAATGTTCTGATGTTAGGTCCTACGGGTGTGGGTAAAACCTTGCTTGCACAGCCACTTGCAAAAATTCTTAATGTTCCGATAGCCATTACAGATGCCACCACGCTTACCGAGGCAGGATATGTAGGCGAAGATGTTGAAAATATTTTGCTTCGTCTTATTCAGGCTGCCGACTATGATATAGAAAAGGCAGAGCACGGAATTATTTATGTTGATGAGATTGATAAAATTGCAAGAAAATCCGAAAATGCTTCGATTACCCGTGATGTAAGCGGTGAAGGAGTTCAGCAGGCACTTCTTAAAATTCTTGAAGGCACGGTTTCAAATGTTCCTCCCCAGGGTGGGAGAAAACATCCTCAGCAGGAATTTATACAAATAGATACTACCAATATTCTCTTTATTTGTGCCGGCGCTTTTGACGGAATCGAAAAGGTAATAGAACGCCGTATGGGCGGAAGCAGTTTGGGCTTCGGGGCTGATGTTAAATCACCCAAGAGTATGGAAGCACAGTCGTTAAACGAGGCGGCAACACACAGAGACCTTGTTAAGTTTGGTATGATACCTGAACTTGTGGGCAGACTTCCGGTAATAACTGCCTTAAAAGGTATGGATAAGGAAACACTTGTCCGTATTATGACAGAGCCTAAAAATTCTATTATAAAGCAGTATGTTGCACTCTTTAAAATGGATAATGTTGAACTTGAGTTTGAAGAAGAAGCATTGAAAAAAATTGCCGACCTTACGGTTGAACGTAAGACCGGCGCAAGAGGTTTGCGCTCTATTATTGAGGGTGTTCTTCAAAATCTAATGTTTGAAACTCCGTCAGACTCAAGCATCAAGAAAATTATTATTACTGCCGATACCGTTACGGGCGGCGAGGCTCAGATAATCAAATAAAATTATGTATGCACTCTGTTTTACGGAGTGCATTTTCATTCTTGAAAATAAGAATGATTATTGTTATAATATATTTATAAAATTAAATGCTGTGAGGTTTGTTATGGATAAAAGGCTTTATGATTTTATTGTGGATAAAAAGCATCATCAATTCCGCCATACTGTTGATTGGAATTTAGGTGAGGAATATAAAGCAAAGGGACTTTCTCCCGTTGAGAGAATGGCAGACCGCTTTGAGCGTATGTGCAACGAGGAAAAAGCGGTTATTTTGGAAAATGAGCAGATAGTTTTTCTTCGCACTGTTGCTAATTTGCCCGATTGCTTTACCGAGGACGAGTGGGCAGATATAAAGAGTAATCAGTATATCCACGAACTCGGATATATGTCTAACCTTTCGCCTAATTATTATGATACAATTTCGGTCGGTTTGCTCGAAAAACGAAAAAACGCCGACGAATACGGCAAGCGTGCAATAGATAATATAATTATGCTTTCGGATAAGTATTTGGAAGAAGCAAAAAAACAGGGTAGAGAAGATGTGGTCGAGGTTTTAACACAAGTCCCTCGCTATCCTGCACGAAATTTTAGAGAGGCTTTGCAGTTTTTCCGTATTATCCACTATGCACTTTGGCTTGAAGGTAACTACCATAACACAGTCGGCAGATTCGATAAGTATATTTATCCGTATCTTAAAGCCGATATGGAAAAGGGTATTTATACATTTGATACAGCACTCGAACTGCTTGAAGATTTCTTTTTATCTTTTAATAAGGACAGCGATATATATGTAGGCGTTCAGCAGGGCGATAACGGTCAAAGTATGATGTTAGGCGGAGTAGACGAGAACGGCAACGATGTGTTTAATCTTTTGTCCGAACTTTGCCTTAAAGCAAGTTATAACAATAAAATGATTGACCCTAAAATAAATCTCCGTGTAGGTAAGAATACGCCAAAGGAAAGATATACACTTGCAAGTCATTTGACAAAGGCGGGGCTTGGCTTTCCGCAGTATTCAAATGACGATGTGGTTATCCCTGCACTTGAAAAGTTGGGCTATGAACATAATGACGCCGTAAACTATACCGTTGCGGCTTGTTGGGAGTTTATAATTCCTAATGTAGGTGCTGATGTTGCCAATATTTCGGCTCTTTCTTTCCCGAAAGCCGTTGACACAGCATTTCATAAAACTCTTAAAACAGCAAAAACCTTTGATGAGTTTTTAGATAGCGTAAAGCAAGAAATCAAAAATATGTCAGATGATATTTGCAGTAATATCAAAGACCTTTGGTTTGTGCCGAGTCCCTTTATGAATGTGGTTATGGACTGCGATATATATTCGGGCGGAAAATATAATAACTTCGGTATTCACGGCACGGGAATTGCAACCGCCGCCGATAGTCTTGCCGCAATAAAGAAGTATGTTTTTGAAGAAAAATCAATCTCGGCAGAGGACTATATAAAGGCGGTTGACGAAGATTTCAAAAACAGTCCCGAACTTTTACATAAACTCCGTTTTGAAACTGTTAAGGTCGGAAATAATGACGATTACGCCGACAGTATCGTAGTAAAACTGCTTGATACATTTGCCGACAGTTTAGAGGGTAAAATAAACTGCCGAGGGGGTAAGTATAGAGCAGGAACTGGCAGTGCTATGTATTATTTGTGGCACGCAAACGAATTGGGCGCTTCGCCTGACGGCAGAAGAAAAGGTGAGCCGTTCGGAACTAATTTCTCGGTATCCCTTTTTGCCGATATTAAGAGTCCTTTAACGGTTATAGCCTCTATGTCAAAACCTCATTTTGAAAGAGCAATAAACGGAGGTCCCCTGACACTCGAATTCCATCAAAGTTTATTTACCGATGAAGAAAGTGTCGAAAAGGTCGGAACGGTAGTAAAAACCTTTATAGATAAAGGCGGTCATCAACTGCAACTTAATACCGTAAACCGAGAAACAATGCTTGATGCACAGGCTCACCCCGAAAATCATAAACAGTTGGTTGTTCGTATTTGGGGTTGGAGTGCATACTTTGTGGAACTCGATAAAGAATATCAAGACCATGTTATAGCAAGACAGGCTTACAGCGTATGACAGGAACTGTATTTGATATTAAGGAAATGGCGGTGCACGACGGCAAAGGCATAAGAACAACGGTATTCTTAAAGGGTTGTCCTTTGAGATGTAAGTGGTGTCATAACCCTGAAGGACTGTCCGCAAAACCGCAACTTATGTATAAAGAGGCAAGGTGTCTGCACTGCGATTTATGTAAAAAGTCTTGCGAGCACGAAGAATGTAAACCCTTTGGAAGATGTTTACATATTTGTCCCGAAAACTGTCTTACCGTTACGGGCAAGGAAGTAGACGATAAAACCTTAACCGAAGAACTTAAAACAAGTGCCGAAATAATGGGTGACTCTTTCGGCGGTTTTACCTTTTCGGGCGGCGAACCGCTTATGCAAAGTGGGTTTTTACTTAAAATGCTTGATAATCTGAAAGATTATGACCTTTGTATAGAAACAAGCGGTTATGCTGACGGTGAAACTTTCAAAACCGTAATAGATAAACTCGATTTTGTCATTATGGATATAAAGCTTGCCGATAGGGAACAACATAAGAAGTATACGGGTGTTTATAACGATTTAATTCTTAAAAACTTTGAAATACTTAAAAATATCGGAAAACCCTATATTATAAGAACTCCGCTTATTCCTGATATTACCGATACAAAGGATAATTTGGATAAAATAAAGGAAATTATCGGCGATTCAAAATGGGAACAAATTCCGTATAACCAAATGGCAGGGGCTAAATATAAAATGTTGGGGCTTGATTATGGTTTGTAGTCAAGCCTTTTTAAGGCGAAGTATTGTTAAAATTCTAACAATAAAAACCGATTTGCAACATATTTTTAAAATAATATAGTTAAAATTTTAACAAACTTCTTGACCGATGAAACCCTTAATCATATAATACTTAATATAACTTTTTCCTGTTTGGAGGCAGATTTATGTCAAGAGTATATAATTTCAGTGCAGGCCCGTCTATGTTGCCGCTCCCCGTTCTTGAAAGAGCGCAAAAGGAGTTACTTGAATACGGCGAAACGGGACAGTCGGTTATGGAAATGTCACACCGTTCGCCCGAATATCAGGTAATTATCGATGAGGCAGAAAAAGACCTCCGCGATATTATGAATATTCCCGATAATTACGAAGTGCTTTTCGTTCAGGGAGGCGGTTTTACACAGTTTGCAATGGTTCCGCTTAATCTTATGAATAAAAACCATAAGGCTGATTATATACTTACGGGACAGTGGGCTACAAAAGCTTATGAAGAAGCCACAAAATACGGTGATGCACGCATAGTTGCATCTTCAAAGGATAAAACCTTTACATATATTCCCAAATGCAGTAGGGAGGACTTCAGAAGCGATGCCGATTATGTTCATATTTGTATGAATAATACGATTTACGGCACTAAATACCCCTATATCCCCGATACAGGTGATATTCCGCTTGTTGCAGATATTTCGAGTTGCATTTTGTCCGAGCCGATTGATGTAGGCAAATTTGCTTTACTTTATGCAGGCGCACAAAAGAATGTCGCACCTGCAGGTGTTACGATAGTTATTATAAGAAAAGACCTTTTGGGTAACGCTATGGATATTACGCCTACGCTTTTAAACTATAAAACGCATGCCGATGCCCACTCTTTGTTTAATACTCCTCCTTGTTACAATATTTATATTGCGGGACTTGTATTCAAATGGATAAAGTCCGTTGGCGGACTCGAAGGTATGAAAGAGAGAAATCTCAAAAAAGCAAATCTTATTTATGATTTTCTCGATAACAGTAAGATGTTTAAAGCGACCGTGGAAAAGGAAGACCGTTCTCTTATGAACGTTCCGTTTGTTACGGATAGCGAAGAACTTAATAAGAAGTTTATAGAAGAAAGCAAAAAAGCCGGTTTTATTAACCTCAAAGGTCACAGAACGGTCGGCGGAATGAGAGCATCTATCTATAACGCAATGCCTTATGAGGGCGTTCAAAAACTCGTTGAGTTTATGAGAAAATTTGAGGAGGAGAATTCTTAAATGTATAATGTAAAAACATATAACAAGGTTTCCGAAAAGGGACTTCGCACATTCGGAGATAATTACAATATAGGTGATAATGTTGAAAATCCCGATGCGATTTTAGTTCGCGCAATGTCACTTCACGGCGAAAAGTTAAACGATAATTTGCTTGCAATCGGCAGAACAGGTGCCGGAACAAACAATATTCCGATTGACCTTTGCAGTGAAAAGGGAATAGTAGTATTTAATACACCGGGTGCCAATGCAAATGCCGTTAAAGAACTTGTTGTAGGTGCGCTTATACTTTCTTCACGCCGTGTAATTCCGTCTATTGAATGGGTAAAGACCTTAAAAGGCAACGGCGATAAGATAATAAATATGACCGAAAAGGGTAAAGGTGCTTTTGTAGGCCCCGAAATAAGAGGTAAGAAAATCGGTGTTATCGGACTCGGTGCAGTAGGCGGAAGAGTAGCAAATGCCGCAAGTGCTTTGGGTATGAAGGTTTTGGGCTATGATCCGTATATGTCATTGACTTCCGCATGGAATCTTGCAAATGACATTCTTCATATTTATGATATTGACGAAATATTTAAAACCTGCGATTATATTACTGTTCATGTTCCGCTTGATGATACAACGAGAGATATGATAAATAAAGATGCCATTGCCAAAATGAAAGACGGTGTGCGTATACTCAATTTCTCTCGCCTTGAGGTTGTTAATAATACCGACATAAAAGAGGCTTTAAACAGCGGAAAGGTAGCATCATTTATAACTGATTTCCCGACCGAAGAAATTATCGGAACTGACGGCGTTGTGGTTACTCCGCACCTTGGCGGCTCTACCATTGAAGCGGAAGATAATTGCGGTGAAATGGCAGTTGAAGAAGTAAAAGACTATATCGAAAACGGAAATATTGTAAATTCCGTTAATCTTCCCGAAATAAAAATGCCGCGAAGCGGAAAGCACAGAATTTGCATCATTCATAAGAATAAACCGAGAATGTTAACGGCGATTACCGCTATTGTTGCGGAAAACGATGTTAATATCGAAAATATGCTTAATAAATCAAGAAACGAGTATGCTTATACAATGCTTGATGTTGCTGATTTAAACGATTCTTTGGCAGAAAAAATTATGAGTGTTGACGGAGTAATACGCGTTCGTATAATATAATTTGAATTTGAGCCGTCAAACTTCAACGGCGGCTCAAAATATTTTAAAAAAATAAATGTTTTTTAAAGTTTTTTCTTGACAATACTATATGAGATTGATATAATATATAGGCTGTCTATGATCCATTAGCTCAGCTGGCAGAGCACTTGACTTTTAATCAAGGTGTCCGGGATTCGAATTCCCGATGGGTCACCAAAAAAATCGACAACTTTCGACAGAGAGTTGTCGATTTTACTTTTTCAAACCGCTTGAACAATGTGTTCAGGCGGTTTTGCTATTTATTTCAAAAATAAATCTTTTATCGGCTCACACATTATAAGTGTCCGTCTGTTTGTCTGACTTTTTGATTTGTTCTTATAAATGCTTCGGTGTAGCGAAAGCGTTATTACTTTGAGCAAAAGAATATTTAATATATTTATATTGACTTAAGTAAATTAGAGGTGTATCATTATAACAATGCTGAATATTTGGTCTCAATGGCAATTATTTACTTTTTCAGCTTTTTAGACGGAGTTCACCCAACGCCTATGGGACACGAACTTATAAAGCGTGAATGGATAAAAACATTTAAAGGTTTGACTAAATAATAAAATTAGTTTATGATTAAAATAGGTGATTTAAGTGAAAACCATTTCAGATTTAGAAGTCAAAAGAGAAAATAGACCAATTAAAGTAATGCAATTTGGTGAGGGTAATTTTCTTCGTGCTTTTGCCGATTACTTTATAGATATTCTTAATGAAAAAACCGACTTTAACGGCAATATTGCAATAGTAAAGCCGATTTCATTTGGTAATCTCGATTTGTTCAAAAAGCAGGATAATTTATATACTGTTTTGCTTCGCGGAAGAAAAGACGGTAAGGTTATAAATACGCCGAGAATAGTAAAGAGTGTTGAAAAGGTGCTTGACGCAAAGGAAGATTTTGACGAATATATGGCTCTTGCTCGCCTTGATACTCTCCGCTTTGTTATTTCAAATACCACCGAGGCAGGTATAACTCTTGACGAAAACGACCATTTTGACGGTCTGCCCGCAACATACCCCGGAAAACTCACAAAGTTTTTGTTTGAAAGATTTACATATTTTAAGGGAGATAAAGAAAAAGGACTTATTATGCTCCCCGTTGAACTTATCGACTATAACGGCAGAGAATTAAAGCGTTGCGTTATGTCACTTTGCGATATTTGGAATTTAGGCGAAGAATTTAAGAATTGGCTTGAAAGTGCAAATGTATTTTGTTCAACATTGGTAGACAGAATAGTAACGGGCTATCCGAGAGGTTATGCAGATAAGGTTTGCGAACAACTCGGCTACGAGGATAATTTAGTAGATATAGGCGAGCCGTTCGGTCTTTGGGTAATAGAAAGCGATAAGGATATATCGGCAGAACTGCCCTTTGCAAAAGCAAATCTGCCCGTTATTTTTACCGACAATGTAAAACCTTATAAGGATAGAAAAGTCTGTGTGCTAAACGGTGCACATACGGCAAGTGTTTTGGTGTCTTATCTTGGCGGAATAAATATAGTCCGTGATATGATGCAAGACGAAGTTTTCGGTAAAATGGCAAGACAAATTGTAGATACCGAAATTGTACCGATGGTGCCACTGCCGATAGACGAGGTTAGGGACTTTGCAAACAGCGTTTACGAAAGATTTGATAACCCCTTTATCGACCATGAGCTTTTGTCAATTTCCCTTAATTCCGTTTCAAAATGGCGTGCGAGAGTTTTGCCGTCATTTAAGGATAACTATAATAAAAACGGTCAATTACCTAAACTTTTAACATTTTCTTTCGCAGGTCTTTTGGCGTTTTATTGCTCAAATGATTTAAGAGAAGACGGGCTTTATAATAAACGAAATGACGGCACGCAGTATGTTATTCACGATAACGCAGATATATTAAAATTCTTTGCTGAAAATTCAGTGAAAGCAGAAGAAGAAGAAGAATATGTAAAAGTAATTGCTTCAAATGTTGATTTCTGGGGCGAAGATTTAACAAAATATGATAATTTTGTAAGCGATGTTACGAACTATCTTATTAAGATAAAGCAAAGCCCATCAAGTGCTGTAAAATATATTTTAGAGGACTAAAATGAAATACTTTAAGATAAACGAAAAGGATAATGTCGCCGTAGCACTCGAAAACCTGAACAAAGGCAAAATAATAGATAATATAACCCTATTAGACGATATTCCCATTGGGCATAAAATTGCTCTTTCGGATATAAGTAAAGGCGAAAAGGTTATAAAATACGGTTATCCTATCGGCTCTGCGAAAGTGGATATTAAAATGGGAAGCCATATTCATACTCATAACCTTAAATCCGATGTTGCAGGAAAACTTGACTATACATATAATCCCGAGTTTAAGGAAATTCCGTCAACCGAACATAAAACCTTTATGGGGTATTTAAGGGATAACGGCGATGTAGGAATAAGAAATGAAGTATGGATAATTCCGACTGTCGGCTGTGTAAACTCGATAGTAAAGGCAATAGAAAACGGCTCAAAACAGTTTAAGACAAAAAACATAGACGGTATTTATTCATATAATCACCCCTACGGTTGTTCGCAATTAGGCGGTGATATGGAAAATACCCTTAAATATCTTGCAGGGCTTATTAACCACCCTAATGCAAGTGCCGTGCTTGTTGTCGGCCTTGGTTGCGAAAACGGCAATATAGGCGAACTTAAAAAATATTTAGGCGAAACCGACAATAACCGAGTTAAATTCCTTATTGCTCAAGAGGAAGAAAACGAGATTGAAAAGGGAATAGAGCTTGTAAAAGAGTTATGCGAGTATGCCGATAAGTTTGAAAGAACTTTGCAGGACACAAGCAAACTAAAAATCGGTCTTAAATGCGGCGGCTCGGACGGTTTTTCGGGAATTACCGCTAATTCGCTTGTAGGCTCGTTTTCGGATATGCTTATATCAAAAGGCGGAAGCACAGTTTTAACCGAGGTCCCCGAAATGTTCGGCGCTGAAACAATTTTAATGAACAGATGCCGAACAAAAGCGTTATTTAATAAAACGGTTGATTTAATAAATAACTTCAAAGAATATTTTATAAAATATGGCGAGAAAACCGACGAAAACCCGTCCCCCGGCAATAAAGCGGGGGGAATTACAACAATTGCGGATAAGTCGCTCGGTTGTGTTCAAAAGGGTGGCGGTGCAGTAGTTGAAGATGTTTTATCCTATGCCGAGCCGATAAAAACAAAGGGGTTATCTCTTTTGCAAGCACCGGGTAATGACCTTGTGGCATCTAATGCTTTGGCGGTAAGTGGCTGTCAACTCGTTTTGTTTACAACGGGCAGGGGAACACCGTTTGGCTGTCCCGTTCCTACTATCAAGATTTCAAGCAATACTCCTCTTTATAACAAAAAGAAAAGTTGGATAGATTTTAACGCAGGCAGACTTCTTGACGGCGAAGATATAAAAGACGAATTTTTTAACTTTGTTATAGATGTTTGTTCGGGCAAACAGACAAAATCCGAACTTCTTGATAAAACCGAGCTTGCGATATTCAAAGACGGAGTAACGCTATAAGAGGTAATTAAAATGGGTATAATTAACGATAACTTTTTACTTAAAACCGAAACGGCAAAAAAGCTTTATAATGTCGCAAAGGATATGCCGATAATTGACTATCACTGCCATATAAATCCGAAAGAGATAGCCGAAAACAGAAAATTCGATAATATTACTCAGGTATGGCTTGGCGGTGACCATTATAAATGGCGTCTTATGCGTTCAAACGGTGTTCCTGAGAATGAAATCACGGGCAATGCTGACGATTTTACAAAGTTTTTGCGCTTTGCCGAGATGTTGCCGAAAGCCATAGGCAACCCTATGTATCATTGGTGCCATCTTGAACTTAAAAGATATTTCGGTTTTGACGGTATTCTAAACGGCGACACTGCAAAAGAGGTTTATGACCTTTGCAATAGGAAACTCCAAAACGACGATATGACCGTCCGTTCAATAATTGAGAAATCAAATGTTAAAATGATAGGCACTACCGATGACCCTATTGATGACCTTAAATGGCATAAAGTCTTAAAGGAAGATAAAACCTTTAAGACTGCCGTTTGCCCGACATTCAGACCTGATAAGGCGGTTAATATAGATAAAGCAGGTTTTGCGGATTACATAAAAAAATTATCAGAGGTAAGCGGTATTAAAATTCAGGATGCCGACGATGTTAAAGAGGCTCTTGCAAAAAGGCTTGATTATTTTTGCGAAAACGGTTGCCGTGCTACCGACCACGGACTTGACTATGTTGTTTATGAGCCGACAACAGGTTTTGCCGTAAACGATATTTTTAAGAAGGTAATGAACGGCGAACATATTACACAACTTGAAGCCGACCAATATAAAACCGAACTAATGCTCTTTTTAGGTGAGAAAATAGCCGAAAAGGGAATTGTTATGCAACTGCATTACGGCGCACAACGAAATACAAATGATATAATGTTTAATAAGCTTGGTGCCGATACGGGATTTGACTGTATTTCGGTTAAAAACTGCGGTGAGGCGCTTACAGGCTTCCTTAATGCCTTAAACAAGAAAAACAAACTGCCGAAAACGATTATTTATTCGCTTAACCCTAACGATAACGAACTTATTGATACTGTGCTCGGCTGTTTCCAAGGAACAGAAGCGCAAGGCAAAATTCAGCACGGCTCGGCTTGGTGGTTTTCCGATACCAAAAGCGGAATGGAAAATCAGCTTAAATCACTTGCAAACCTTTCCTTGCTCGGCAACTTTGTAGGAATGCTAACCGATTCAAGAAGCTTCCTTTCTTACACAAGACACGAGTATTTCAGAAGAATACTTTGCAACCTAATAGGCGAATGGGTAGAAAACGGCGAATATCCGAATGACACAAAAACACTTGAAACTATCGTTAAAGATATTTGCTATAACAATGCAGAAAGATATTTTGGGATATAATTATGAGAAAAACTAAAATAGTTTGCACGGTAGGTCCTGCCTGCAATAATAAAAAAACGCTTTCCGATATGTGTAAAGCAGGTATGAATGTGGCAAGACTTAACTTTTCACACGGGACTCACGAACAGCACCTTGAAAATATTAAACTTATTAAAAAGGTCAGGGAAGAACTCGGAATATCGGTTGCGATAATGCTTGATACAAAAGGTCCGGAATACAGAATAGGTTGCTTTGAAAACGGAAAGGTGACTTTAAATTCGGGGGACACCTTTGTATTTACAACCGAAAATATAATCGGTAACGAAAAAACCGTAAGCGTCAGTTATGAAAAACTTTCAAAAGAACTGTCAAAAGGCGATAGGATACTGCTTAATAACGGTTTGCTTTCCTTTGAGGTGACCGATGTAACAGATAAGCAAATATTCACTACGGTCATAGACGGCGGCGTTTTATCCGATAAAAAAAGTATGAGTTTTCCTAACAAAGTATTGAAACAGGAGTATTTGAGTGAACAGGACAAAAGAGACCTCTTGTTCGGTGCCGAAAACGATGTTGATTTTATTGCCTGTTCTTTTGTTTCAAGAGCGCAGGATTTAATAGATGTTAAAAACTTTTTATCCGAAAACGGCATTACGGATATAGATATTGTTGCAAAGATAGAAAATCGCAGCGGCGTTAATAACATTGATGAAATATGTAAAGAATGCGACGGCATAATGATTGCACGGGGAGATATGGGTGTTGAAATACCGTTTGAAGAACTGCCCGGCATACAAAAAATGCTGATTACCAAATGCAGACTTTTGGGCAAAAGGGTAATAACGGCAACCGAAATGCTTGAATCTATGATAACTAACCCGAGGCCTACCCGTGCAGAGATATCCGATGTGGCAAATGCCGTATATGACGGAACAAGTGCCATAATGCTTTCGGGAGAAACCGCAGCAGGAAATCATCCTGTTTTAGCGGTTGAAACTATGTCTAAAATAGCAGAAAACACAGAAAAAAACATAAATTATAAAAAGCGCTTTTCAAAATCTGAATTTGTGATTAAAGATACTGTAGATGCAATATCGCATGCTACTTGCGGAATGGCTATTGATATAGGCGCAAAGGCTATATCGGTATGTTCGCTTTCGGGCAAAACCGTAAGAATGGTATCACGATTCAGACCGCCTGTGGATATTATAGGAATTACCACAAGCGAAAAGACCTGCAGAAAACTGTCGTTGTCTTGGGGAGTGCATCCCGTAATATGCGAGGAGTTTTCTTCGATTGATGTGTTGTTTTATACTGCAAAGAGAATTACCGCTGATGCTTTGGAACTATCGTCCGGAGATAAGATAGTCATTACGGGCGGAGTTACAAACGGTTGTTCGGGAAATACAAACCTTATAAAGGTAGAAAGTATATAAAATAATTTTTTATTGGGAGAGATTGAAATGGAAAAATACATACCCGTAGTAGTAATTAAGGAATTATCCGAAACGGATAAGATTTTAACGGCACTAAAAAATGTCGGCATCAACTGTGCCGAAATAACATTCAGAACGGCTTGCGCAAAAGAAGCAATCGAGTACGCAATAAAGAATTACCCTGATATGTCTATTGGTGCGGGAACGGTGATAAATGCCGAACAGTGCGAGCAGGCACTTGATTTGGGTTGCGAATTTATCGTATCTCCGGGACTTTCAGAAAATGTTGCAAAGGTTTGTAAGGAAAGAAATGTTCCTTATTACCCCGGCTGTGCTACTCCTACCGAGATTATTAAGGCACTCGATTTAGGTATTGATATTGTTAAGTTTTTCCCTGCCAATGTTTACGGCGGTCTCAAAGCAATAAAGGCAATATCCGCCGCATTTCCGCAGGTTAAGTTTATACCGACAGGCGGTGTAGACCGTTCTAATATAGCCGAGTTTGAAGCTTTTGATAAAATAGCGGCTATAGGCGGTAGTTTCTTTGTAAAAGAAGCACTTGAAAAATTAGATTAAAAAGGTGAAAATGATGGAACTTAAATTAAAACCTCAAAACGAATGTATGTTTGATGAAATTTCACTTGGTGAAATAATGTTAAGACTTGACCCCGGTGAAGGCAGAATAAAAAATTCGCGTATGTTTAAAGCGTGGGAAGGCGGCGGTGAGTATAATGTGGCCAGAGGACTACGCCGTTGTTTTGGACTTAAAACCGCTGTTGTAACTGCTTTTGCAGATAACGAAGTCGGCAGACTTTTAGAAGATTTTGTTTTGCAGGGCGGAGTAGACACCTCTCTTATCAAATGGATGAATTATGACGGTATCGGAAGAACCGTAAGAAACGGACTTAACTTTACCGAAAGAGGATACGGTATAAGAGGTGCTGTCGGTGTATCTGACAGAGGAAATACTGCCGCATCAAAACTTAAACCCGGTGATATTGATTGGGATTATATTTTCGGCACTTTAGGCGTTCGTTGGCTGCACACAGGCGGAATATTCGCGGCACTCAGCGAAACTACTGCCGAAGTAGTTATAGAATCAGTTAAGGCCGCTAAAAAATACGGAACGGTTGTATCTTATGATTTAAATTACAGACCGTCTCTTTGGAAAGATATCGGCGGACTCGAAAAGGCTCAAGAAGTTAATAAAGAAATAGCAAAATATATAGATGTAATGATAGGTAACGAGGAAGATTTTACTGCTTGTCTCGGACTTGAAGTTGAAGGCAATGACGAAAATCTAAAAGAATTAAATCTTGACGGATATTACAAGATGATAAAGAAAGCCACCGAGGTTTATCCTAACTTTAAACTTGTCGCTACAACTTTAAGAACTGTAAAAACCGCCACTGTAAACGATTGGAGCGCAATTTGTTTTGCTGACGGAAAGGTGCATAAGGGAATAGAAATGCCATCTCTTGAAATCTTTGACAGAGTTGGAGGCGGAGATAGTTTTGCGTCGGGGTTAGTATATGGCTTGCTTTCGGGCAAAGAACCGGCGGAAGCACTAAACTATGGTATTGCACATGGCGCACTTGCGATGACAACGCCCGGCGATACTTCAATGGCAAGCAAAAAAGAAGTAGAAAATATTATTTCCGGTAAAGGTGCAAGAGTGCAGAGATAATGATTTCTTATAAAGTTTTTTAGTTTATTAAATCTTATTCGGTAATGCGGAAAGCACTTTAAGTAAGTGTGAAAGTATGGTATATTGTATTTAAAAAATGCAGGGAGTTATTTTATGAAAAAATTTATCAATGATGTTAACGATGTAGAAAAAGAAATGCTTGAGGGATTATTTAAAGCGTATCCCGATAAAATTAAAGCAATAGAGTGCGATGGCGTTATAGTCAGAAAAGAAAAAAGCGAAAACAAGGTTGCTGTAATTACCGGCGGGGGAAGCGGTCACGAGCCGTCTTTCGGCGGTTATGTCGGCAAGGGTATGCTTGATGCCGCCGTTGCAGGTGCTATTTATACTTCTCCTTCTGCAGACCGCATTTATGAGGCAATAAAGGCTGTTGCCACGGATAATGGAGTTTTGATGATTCCGATGAATTATACCGGAGATATTATGAACTTTGAAATGGCTGCCGAGATGGCGGAAATGGAAGGTATAAATACCGATATGGTTGTTACAAACGATGATGTTGCGGTCGAAAATAGTTTATATACGGTTGGGCGCCGAGGCGTTGCAGGAACGGTTTTAGTTCATAAAATTGCAGGCGCCATGGCTGAAACAGGCGCTTCTTTAAAAGAGGTTAAAGCAGTTGCCGAAAAGGCAAACGGCAATGTCCGCACAATAGGTGTTGCAATAAACCCCAGCACTATTCCTGCAGCAGGAAAACCGGGTTTTGAGCTTTCGGAAGACGAAATGGAGTTTGGTATAGGAATTCACGGTGAGCCGGGCGTCCGTAAAGAAAAACTTAAATCTGCTAACGAAATTACCGATATGATGTTTGAAAAACTGTTGTCCGATTTTGATTATTCGGATAGCGAAGTTGCGCTTATGGTAAACGGCTCGGGCGGAACACCGCTTATGGAACTTTATCTTATAAACAATCATGCGCAGGATGTTCTTGCTGCAAAAGGCATAAAAATACATAAAACATTTGTCGGCAATTATATGACCTCGATAGAGCAGGAAGGATATTCGATTTCTCTTATGAAATTAGATGAGGAACTTAAAGAACTTTTAGATGCACCGGCAGATACTCCTGCTATGAAAATATAAAGGATTTTTAAATGGATACAAAAGGTTTATTACAAATTCTTTCAAAAATGAATGAGAAAATGCAGGAAGAAAAAGATTTTCTTACTGAACTTGATAATGCGATTGCCGACGGCGACCACGGAATAAATATGGCAAAAGGTTTTAGCGCAGTCGAAGCAAAACTTGACAGCCTTAAAGAACAAAACATCGGTGCCGTGCTTAAAACGGTGGGTATGACCGTTGTTTCGGCTGTTGCAGGCTCTGCGGGTCCCCTTTACGGAACAGCATTTATGAAATCGGGAATTGTAACCGCAAATAAAGACAGTATGGATATAAATGACTTTTTGGCTTGTATGCAGGCCGCAATTGAGGGAGTTATGACCAGGGGCCGCTCCGCAAAAGGCGAAAAGACCATGCTTGATGCTATGATACCTGCACTTGATGCAATGAAAAAGGCAAACGGTGAAGGCTTACCGGCAAAAGAGGTGCTTGAAATCGGTGTTAAGGCTGCTTTTGACGGCGTCGAATATACAAAGACCATTGCCGCCACGAAGGGCCGTGCCAGTTATATAGGTGAGAGGAGCATTGGGCATCAAGACCCCGGCGCGACTTCATTTGCTTTTTTGCTTGATGTCGTCGCAAAGTCGTTGTAATGAAAATTTGTTTTGGGTATTATATATAAGACGGGCAGATGCAAGAAGCATCTGCCCTGATTTATGCTATAAAAAGCAGTAAAATCAACGAAAATACGGCAGGGATATTATATCGTTGTTTAGCTTTTTTGGGTGTAATATTACTTGCAAAACGATAATTTCTGTGTTAAAATATTTAATTTAGAAGGAGGAAGATTTTATGTCCCAAAGAACGATAGCAGCAATATCAACACCTTCGGGCGAGGGCGGAATTTCGGTTGTAAGAATTTCGGGCGACCAAGCAGTTAAAATAGCCGATAAATGTTTTCGCTCGTTTTCGGGGAAATCTCTTTCTTCATTAAACGGGTATTCTGCGCTTTACGGCGAAGTTGTGAACGGTGTTAATATAATCGACGATGCGGTTGCGCTCGTTTTCAAAGCACCTAAAAGTTTTACAGGGGAAGACACCGTTGAGATTTCCGTCCACGGCGGAAAGATTGTTGCCCGTGATACTTTAAGAACTGTTTTATCTTGCGGTGCATATCCGGCTGAGAACGGAGAGTTTACAAAACGCGCATTTTTAAACGGTAAACTTGACCTTGCAAGCGCCGAAAGTATTATGGAAATAATTTCTGCCAAAAACGAAACTGCCCTTAGAATTTCGAGGAATGCCAAAGAGGGCAGAGTCAGTAAAAAGATAGAGTCGATTGTTGAAAAACTTTTGGAACTTGATGCATCTATATCGGTTTATTCCGATTATCCCGATGAGGAAATAGAAAACTTAAATACCGAAACTTTTGCAAAAACTTTAAGCGAAATTGAAAAAACGCTTTTTGATTTGCTTAATACTTATGATGTCGGAAAGATTATCCGGGAAGGAATTGACTGTTCGATTGTAGGCAAACCGAATGTAGGAAAATCAAGCCTTATGAATTTGCTTTGCGGAAGCGAACGCTCGATTGTAACCGAGATAGCCGGAACTACAAGAGATATTGTGGAAAGCACAGTAACCTTTGATGATATTACGCTTAATATTTCGGATACTGCAGGTATTCGCTCAACAGAAGATATAGTCGAAAAAGCAGGGGTTAAGAAATCGCTCGACCGATTAAGCAATTCTTCGCTTGTTTTGGCGGTCTTTGACTTATCGGTTCCGCTTGATGACAATGATATTTCATTAATTGAAAAACTTGAAGATAATGCAATAATTATTTTAAATAAAAGCGATTTGGACATAAAAGCCGATATTAAGTTTTTTGAAAACAAAAACACTGTTACGGTTTCGGCAAAAGAAAATACGGGAATAAAAGAACTGTTTTCTAAAATTTCCGACCTTATTAACCGTGAATGTATCGAGGGCAATGAGGCGGTGCTTATAAGCGAACGGCAAAGGAACTGTGCCGAAAGGGCGTATGTAAGTATAAAAGAAGCGAAAGATGCGTTGTTGCAAGGTGTTACGATAGACGCTGTAGGCGTATGTATTGATGACTGTTTGCAGGCTTTGCTTGAATTAAGCGGAAAACGGGTTACGAATGAGGTAACCGATGAAGTGTTTAAAAGATTTTGCGTAGGCAAATAGATGAAAAAAGGAAGTAATTTAAATTGAGTATTCCCGAATACAAAGCGGAAAGTTATGATATTGCCGTAGTCGGAGGAGGACACGCCGGTATAGAAGCGGCGCTCGCAGGAGCAAGACTCGGTCTTAAAACAATAATGTTTACTATAACTCTTGACTGGGTTGGCAATATGCCGTGCAATCCCTCAATCGGAGGCACCGCAAAGGGACATCTTGTTCGTGAACTTGATGCTTTGGGCGGTGAAATGGGCAAGGCGGCGGATGCAAATACCCTCCAAAGCCGAATGTTAAACCGAGGCAAAGGGCCGGCAGTTTATTCGTTACGGGCGCAAATTGACCGAAGAAGATACAGCGAATATATGAAACATACTGTCGAAAAGCAGGAAAACCTCGATGTGAAGCAAGCCGAAATCGTCGCCGTAGAAAAGAGGGACGAAAGATGGCATCTTATTACAAATTTAGGTGCCGATTTTTCGGCAAAAACCGTTGTGTTTGCAACGGGAACATTTTTAGGCGGAAGAATTTATGTGGGCGAGGTTAACTACCCTGCAGGACCTGACGGATGCTTTCCTGCTACAAAACTTTCCGAGTCGCTTGTTAAACTCGGTATACCGTTAAGAAGATTTAAAACGGGAACACCTGCAAGAGTTTTAAAGGACAGTATCGACTTTTCTTCGCTTGAACTTCAAGAGGGCGACGAAAAAACCGTTCCGTTCAGTTTTTCAACCAAAGAAAAACCGCAAAATAAGGTCGTATGCCATATTGCATACACAAATGACGAAACCAAAAAAGTAATACTTGATAATATTCACCGTTCTCCGCTTTATTCGGGAGTTATTTCGGGAGTCGGTCCGAGATACTGTCCGAGTATTGAGGATAAGATAGTGCGTTTTGCCGATAAAAAACGCCATCAGCTCTTTATTGAGCCTTGCGGTGAAAATACCGAAGAAATGTATCTTCAGGGAATGTCATCGTCCTTGCCCGAGGAGGTGCAAATTAAGTTTTACCGCACCATAAACGGACTTCAAAATGTAAAGATAATGCGTAATGCCTATGCTATCGAGTATGACTGTGTTGACCCCACTGCTTTGAAAGCATCACTTGAATTTAAAGACTTTGAGGGACTTTTCGGTGCAGGACAGTTCAACGGCTCCTCAGGATATGAGGAAGCCGCAGCGCAGGGAATAATAGCAGGAATAAATGCCGCAATGCGTGTTTTGAACAGAGAACCGCTTATTTTGTCCCGTGCATCGTCTTACATAGGAACGCTTATAGATGACCTTGTAACAAAAGGTTGTTCCGACCCGTATAGAATGATGACATCAAGGAGTGAATACCGTCTCCTTTTGCGTCAGGATAATGCAGATGAGCGTCTTATGCCGATAGGTCACGAATTAGGTCTTATTTCGGATGTTCAGTATGAAGAATTTTTAAGTAAGCAGATTGATAAAGAGAATGAAATCAAGCGTATAAATGAGACATATCTTTCTCCGAGCGACGACCTTAATAAACTGCTCGAAAAAAGAGGAACGGCACCGCTTACCACAGGTGCCTGTCTTGCCGATTTGATTAAAAGACCTCAGCTTGATTACGAATGTTTAAAACCTTTTGATAAAGAAAGACCGCAGCTTGACGATGATGTTTGCGAAAAGATAGAAACCGAAATTAAGTATGAGGGATATATTTTAAGGCAGCAAGCACAGATTAACGAAACTTTAAGGCTTGAAAGCAGGAAGATACCTGAAGATATAAATTATGACGATGTTTACGGTTTAAGGCTCGAAGCAAAAGAAAAACTAAATAAAATAAGACCTGCCAATATAGGTCAGGCAAGCCGGATTTCAGGCGTAAGCCCGTCGGATATATCGGTATTGCTGATTTATTTAAAGAGGTAACTGTTATGAATGAACTTTACGGAAAGATAATCAAAGCACTTAATAATAACAATATGAACGGTTATTTTGCCGAGAATAGCGAAGATGCAAGAAAAATTGTTAAGGAAATGCTTTTTGACGGCGCAACGGTAGCGGGCGGAGGCTCGATGTCCGTAAGAGAGTCGGGAGTTTATGATATTATTACAAGTGAAAATTATAATTACATCGACCGCAATAAAAGCAGTGCCGCAAACCAAGACAAAATGAAAGTCTATAAAGATATTTTAGACTGTGATTTTTATTTTTGCTCGAGTAATGCAATTACGCAAAACGGCGAACTTGTAAATGTTGACGGTTTTGCAAACAGAGTAAGCGCAATAGCATTCGGACCTGAAAAAGTAATAATGATAGTCGGTAAAAACAAAATCGTCAAAGATGTAAATGAGGGTATTTTAAGGGTTAAAAAAACCGCAGCTCCCAAAAACTGCGAAAGACTTAATATTGATAATCCGTGCAGAAAACTCGGACACTGCATTTCGCTTGAGAAAAGCGATTGTCCGAGTTTGAGTGACGGATGCAACCTTGATACCAGAATTTGCTGTGAATATTTAATTTCGGCAAAACAGCGCACCAAGGGACGCATAAATGTTATTTTGGTTGATGAAGATTTGGGTTTTTAACATTTTTTGATTTTGGCTTACCTTGTGCGATTTTCGGATATTCGTTACCGCTGTCGGCGGTCGGCTGAATCTCATAAGTTCCGTATTTGTTAATAAGTTCAAATGAGTTTTCGGGTTGACCGTCTATACTTTTTATGCGTATTTCCTCATCAATTTTTTTAGTTTCTTTTTTCATTTTTATCACCATATCTTTCAAAGACATAAAATGCAATTTATATTCACCGATACGGTGATTAAACCCCATCTGTTTCGGTTGCCCCGAATGAGGCTGAAATTAAGTGTCTTTATATTTTTTGGCGTGATTTTCCACGCAATCACCCTTTTTTATTCTTTACAAAACGGCATTTAATATGCTATAATGTTTTGATGAAATTTTATTCGGAGGAATATCAATGCTTGATATTAAATTTATTTGCGAAAACCCTGATGTTGTAAAAGAAAACATCAAAAAGAAATTCAAGGACGAAAAATTACCGCTTGTTGATGAGGTAATCGCTCTTTATAAAGAAAAATGTGAGGCAAATACCAAGGCAAATGACCTTCGTGCAAACCGCAATAAAATAAGCAAGGAAATCGGTATGCTTATGGCAAAGGGTATGCGAGAAGAAGCCGAAGAAAAAAAACAACTTGTTTCAAAGCAGGCGCAAGAACTTAAAGCCATTGAGGAAAAAGAAACCGAACTTGAGTCAAAAGTCCGTGAAATTCAAATGAAAATTCCGAATATTGTAGATAAAAGTGTTCCTGTAGGCAGGGACGACAGTGAGAATGTCGAAGTTGAGCAATACGGCGAAAAGACAAACCCCGATTTTGAAATACCTTACCATACGGACATTATGGCTCTTTTTGACGGTATAGACAAAGAATCTGCCGGAAGAGTGGCAGGTGAGGGATTTTATTATCTTTGCGGTGATATTGCCCGTATGCATTCCGCAGTTACCGCCTATGCCCGTGACTTTATGATTGATAAAGGTTTTACTTATTATATTCCTCCTTTTATGATTCGCTCGAATGTTGTAACAGGCGTTATGAGTTTTGAGGAAATGGACGCTATGATGTATAAGATTGAGGGTGAAGACCTCTATCTTATCGGAACTTCTGAGCATTCGATGATAGGTAAATTTATTGATACTATTACTCCCGAGGAAAAATTACCGCTTACACTTACCAGCTATTCGCCATGCTTCAGAAAAGAAAAGGGCGCTCACGGTATAGAGGAGCGCGGTATTTACCGTATCCACCAGTTTGAAAAGCAGGAAATGATAGTCGTATGTAAACCGGAAGAGAGTATGGAATGGTTTAATAAGATGTGGAGTTATTCCGTTGAACTTTTCAGAAGCCTTGATGTTCCCGTAAGAACTCTTGAGTGTTGCTCGGGCGACCTTGCGGATTTAAAGGTTAAGTCTTACGATGTTGAGGCGTGGAGTCCGAAACAGCAAAAGTATTTCGAGGTTTGCTCCTGTTCCAATTTAGGCGATGCTCAGGCAAGAAGACTCGGTATCCGTGTTAAGGATAAGGAGGGCAAAAAGTATTTGGCACATACTCTTAATAATACTGTTGTAGCACCTCCCCGTATGCTTATCGCACTTCTTGAAAACAATCTTTGTTTTGACGGTGAGAATTATTCCGTTAAAATTCCAAAGGCTTTACAGCCGTATATGGGCGGTAAAACCGAGATAAAAGCACTTCATAAATATAACGGGTGATTTTATGTCAAACAGTGAAAACCGTAAAAACAAAAAAGTTTGGATTGTTCTTTTGATATTTTTTGTTTTGGTGTTTTTCGGTTCGTTATTTTATCTTTTCAGCGGGTATTTTCTTCCCAAAAATACGGATAAAAAGTATAAAAACAATCAAACCGTTAAAACCGAAGAAAAATTACCCGATAATCCGATAGACTTTAACTCACTTAAAAAAGATAATGTTGATGCTATTGCGTGGTTAAAGGTGGACGGAACGCCCATTGATTACCCGATTATGATGAGCGGTGACGATAAAGTTGAGGACTTTTATATAAATCACGATATTTCACTTCAAAGCAAGAAATACGGAAGTATTTATGTCCAGCGTCATAATTCTAAAGATTTTACCGATTTCAATACTATAATTTACGGTCACAATATGAGCACGGTAAGATGGCCGCAGGAATATACCATGTTCGGCACATTAAAACAGTTCCGTGACAGAAATTTTTTTGATACCAACAGGAATATCTATGTTTATATTCCAAATCATATTTTGCATTATGAAATAGTTTCGGCGTTTGTGCATGATGACCGCCATTTGCTGAGTGCATACAGTTTTTTCACAAAAGAGGGAAGAATGGAGTATGCATCGGTTTGTAAAAACCCGAATACCCGTATAAAAAATGTTGTTGAAGGTCTCGAAATCACAGACGAAGACAGGCTTATTACTTTAAGCACCTGCACTTCGGCGGAAAATGAAAGATACCTTGTTATAGGAAAACTTGTTTCTGATACCGAAACAAACTAATTTAGTAAGGAGCAGAGAAAATGAAGTATTTTATAAATCCAAACGCTTTTATGAGTGCGTTTTCTCTGCCGTCCTCTATATCGGATAATTACCTTAAAATTGCCTCGGGCACGGAAATTAAGGTAATTATTTATTTTTTCAGACATTCTTCAGATGGCTTTAATATTGAAAAATGTTCCGAAGATTTGGGAATTTCCACGGGTGAAATTGAAGATTCTTTGCTTTTTTGGTGCGACCAAGGTGTAATCTTAAAGCAGGGAGAAACACTTGAAAACGAAACCCAAAAACCGAAAGCAGTGGTAAAAAACGCTAAACCTACAAGGCAGGATGTTGCCAGACGCGGATTGGAAGACAAAAATGTCACACTCATTTTAAGTGAAGCACAGTTAAAGTTCGGCAGAAATCTTAAAACTAACGAATCTTCAACATTGCTATACATATACGATGATTTGGGACTTGATATTTCGGTTGTTTTGTTTTTGTTGCAATACGCTTTTAATGAGGGTAAACTTAATATCCGTTTTATTGAAAAAACCGCTGTGGAATGGAGTAATAAGGGTGTTAACAGCGTTCTGGATGCCGAAAAAATTATTACCGAAAAAATAAAGTCTGATTTAGCCTGGAAAAGAACAGAAAAGGCTTTCGGAATAGAACATCGCAAACCGAGTGCAAAAGAAACAAAATATTCTAATCTTTGGTTTAATGATTGGGAACTTAACGATGAGGTTTTGTCTATTGCTTATGATACCTGTGTCGATGCAAAATCAAAGTTTATTTTTGAATATTGCGCAAAAATAATTGAGAATTGGCACAAGGAAGGTCTTATTACACCCGAGGATATTCGTTTTTATGTAGAAAATCATAAGCCCGAAAAGCCGAATAAAACCGATATAAGTTATGCAGGGTATGATATTGAACTTTATGAGAAAATGATAAATTCTGATGATTGAGGTATCTTATGAACACAAAAAGTGCTTATACTGAAGCTTTTAAGAAAAAAAAGGATACATTTGAAAAGCGAAAAGCCGATTATGATTTAAAAATATCTTCGCTTAAGGAAACCGATAAAGAATATGCCGATACGCTTATAAATTTGGCAAAAATCGGTGCGGCGCTTTCTGTTGCCGCAATTACAAATGATGAAGAAAAGTTAAATAAACTTAAAGCTTCTTCGGCAAAAGAAAGTATAATAAAAGCGGAAATTGAAAAAAGAGCAGGAATAAAGCCTTTTTTGTATGAATGTCCGCTTTGTAATGACACGGGATATGTCGGCGGTGCAATTTGTTCCTGCGTTAAGAAAATAGCAGGCGAGATTATGCTTAATTCGGTATCACTGCCCGTTAAGAACTGCCGATTTGATAATTTTAACCTTGATTATTATGAGGAGTCTTCCGAAAAAGGTGCAAAACCTAAAAAGCGAATGACCGAAATTTTAGATTTTGTTAAGGCGTATGCATATGAATTTTCGCCAAGTAGCAGTGAGAGCCTGATTTTTTACGGTCCTACCGGTGTGGGAAAGACACATTTATCGCTTGCGATTATGTATGAACTTGTAAATAAAGGCTTTGATGTTACATACGGCAGTGCATTTAATTTGTTCTCAAAGATTGAAACCGAGCATTTTAAATATAACACAGATGATACTTACGAGGAGGCAATTAACAGCGATTTGCTAATAATTGACGATTTAGGCAGTGAGTTTACATCACCGTATTCGGTTGCTGTCCTTTATAATTTGTTGAATACACGAATTTTGGCTTCAAAACCAACTATCATCAACACAAATCTCACAATAACCGATATACAAAATAAATACACGCCACGCATTTCTTCAAGGATAATAGGCGAGTATACCGCAAAGGTTTTTGAGGGCTCGGATATTCGCCAAAAGAAAAAACCGACAAAATAAATATATTTGCATAAAAAATATTAACTTTTTACTTGACAAACTGTGAAATATGTATTATAATAAAATCAGAAAAAAGGAAAGGGGTGGAACCGATGCAGGAAGTTCCGCCGGAAAGCGAACTCAAATAATCAAAAAGAGGTGAGTCCGAAAATTATTTAAACTTTTTTTCAAAAGAATTTCAATTTTATGGTGAGTCCGATGTATTGTTAAACACTTAATTCAAAATTAAATATTAAGGTGTTACCAATGTATAGATAAAATTATTGCGAGATTGCATATGCAGTCTCGCTTTTTATGTATATACGGGTTTAAAATTTAAACCCGTATTTTCTTTATTAGTGAGCCGTAACGACCTCGTCATCGTTTTTGAAAAGCAAGGATATACACCAAACGCCTGCAAGAGCAATTACAGTGTAGATAATTCGTGCGAGTATTGCATCGCTTCCGCCGAATATCCATGCAACAAGGTCAAACTGGAAAAGACCTACCAAACCCCAGTTAAGAGAGCCGATAATCGAGAGAATAAGACATATTTTATCAAACATTAAGTTCACCTCTTTTTATAACTTAATAATATTATTGCCTGATTTTAAGATTTTAACATTTTTTAAAAAACGCCTACCGGAATTCCGATAGGCGTTCTCTTAACTTTATATCTTACTTCATATTCTTTTCGTAAGATTCAATCATTTTTTTAACCATCTGTCCGCCGACAGAACCCGCCTGTTTTGCGGTAAGGTTGCCGTTATATCCTTCTTTTAAGTTTACGCCGACTTCATTTGCAGCCTGCATTTTGAAACTGTTGAAGCTGTTCTTATCTTTTGCATTTTTAGCCATAGTTCTCACCCCTCAATTATTCTTTTGCGCTTGCTATAGTATTTTGTGAAACGCAGTGAATAATATTAAAGGTAAATAATGTGTTTTTTGGAAGATATAAAAATTTAATAACAAAAATTCTACGCATTTATCGCAACAGATATTTTATACAGTATTAAGATTTCTGTATTTTTTAGGAGACACCTTATATTTATTGTAAAAGAGTCTATGAAAATAACTTATGTTTTCATAACCTACGGCATTTGCGATGTCTGTAATTTTCATATTTGTTGTTCTTAAAAAGAAGGCTGACTGTGTCAGTCTTTTTTTCTGCAACAGTTCTGTATAGGTAAAACCCGTTTTTTCTTTTATTTCCTTTGAAAGCCAAAATAAATCATAGTGTAAAACACCTGCGAGTTCTGTAAGAGTTCCGCACTTATAGTTATCTTCAATATACCGAAGCACCTGCAAAATGATGTCCTGCTCTTTTTTGGTATACGAGAGACGGTCTGTGAAATTGAGCAGTTGCATAAACAAAAGCCCCATTGTGGTTTGGTATATATTTCGCTTGTTAGGAGTTTTGGTTATCAGCGTCCACAAAAGGTTTTCAATCAGATTTTGAACGGGGAGTATATCCGATACCTTAAAATGCAAAAAGCCCTCGGAATCGGTTGTCTTTCCCAGACAGTCGGTAATAAACTTTCTTAATGGCGACTCTTCCTCGCCGAGCATTTCGAGTGATTTATCAAAAAACGCAGGTAAGATAATAAAATTAACGGCAATATCGTTTTTTTCGGCAGGCAGTATTTCCTGCTTTGCTGTTTGCCCTAAAAACAAAAGTTCACCCTTGCACAACTCTATTTTATTTCCGTTTATTATGTGTGTTGTTTTGCCTTTGCACATATAAACCATCTCAATATAATCGTGGGTATGTTCGGGGAAATGAACAAAGCGTGTGTGCGGACGAATTGCTATAAGTTTTCCGCTTTCAAGCAATCTTTTTGAGTTTATTATATTTCCGCCGTTCTCGGTATAAATGCTTTTGTCGATTTCGGTCTTGCCGTCAAGTATTGCCTGTTCTTCTTTCGTGATTTCGGCGAGTTTACTTATTATTGTTTCGTTTATAATGGTAATCACCTCTTTATATATGATAATACTTTTTATCGTTGTTTTCAAGACAAATAAGGACACTTTTTCAAACATAATAGGTCATTTTGATTTGTCACAAAAAGTAATATACTTACTGTGAGGTGATTTTATTGTATTATTTAGCAGTAGACATAGGTGCTTCAAGCGGCAGGCATATTCTCGGAAGTATAGAGAACGGCAAACTTTCGCTTGAAGAAATATACCGTTTTGATAACGGTATAAAGGAACAAAACGGGGCACTCGTTTGGGATATAGAATATCTTGCAAATGAGGTCATAAACGGCATCGCCGAATGCAAAAAACTCGGAAAAATTCCGTCAACCGTTGCGATTGATACCTGGGGCGTTGATTATGTCCTTTTAGACGAAAACGAAAAGGAAATACTACCCGTTCACTCTTACAGAGACAGCCGCACCGAGGGTATTCCCGAAAAGGTTGATAGAATAATCCGGAGAGAAGAACTGTTTTCAAGAACGGGAATTCAGGCAATCAACTTTAATACCGTTTATCAGTTGTATTGTGATAAGCAAAGCGGAAAACTCAGCAAAGCAAAGCATTTTTTGATGATTCCCGATTATCTTTCCTTTAAACTTACGGGAATTATGGCAAACGAGTATACAAATGCAACTACGGGCTCGCTTGTAAACGCAAAAACAAAAAGCTGGGACGAAACGGTAATTGAAAAATTAGGCTTTAATAAAGACCTGTTTTTACCTCTTTCGTTACCTGCAACAAAACTCGGTAATTTCAGAGAAGAAATCAAGGAAAGAGTCGGTTTTGATGCTACTGTAATTCACGCACCGAGCCACGATACCGCATCGGCAGTCGCCGCCTGCCCGATTGACGACAAAAGTGTTTACATATCATCGGGAACATGGAGTTTAATAGGAACTGAAAACGAAACTCCCATTTTAGATTTCGGAGCAAGTCAAAACGGATTTTCAAACGAGGGCGGAGTTGAATACCGATTCAGATTTCTTGAAAACATAATCGGAATGTGGTTCTTCCAAAATATCAGAAAAAATCTCAACAAGAAATACACTTATGATGAAATGATGTATATGGCAATGGATAGTGAGTGCGATAAACTTATTAATCCAAGCGATAATTCATTCTTGGCACCTGAAAATATGGTTAGTGCAGTAAGAACGTATTTAGGGGACGATAACCTGCCGATTGCCGATGTATTAAAGAGCGTTTATTTATCCCTCGCACATTCATACGATGACGCCGTTAAAACAATAGAAAAATACTCAAACAAGAAGATAGACAATATCTTGATTGTCGGCGGAGGCAGTAAGGACAAATACTTAAATGCGCTTACATCAGAAATCACCGGTAAAAAGGTTTTAACGGGACTTTCAGAAGGCACCGCAATAGGAAATTTGCTTTCTCAGGTTATGTATTCAAATAACATAAATCTTGATGAAGCCAGAAAAATAGTAAAAAATTCATTTGATATCAAGGAGGCAGTATTATGAGCAGATACACAGGAGCAAAGGAGATTTACGCTTCATACGGTATTGATACCGAGGCGGCTTTAAACAAACTTAAGGATGTTACAATTTCAATTCACTGTTGGCAGGGTGACGATGTAGTCGGCTTTGACAGCAAGGAGGCGCTTTCTGGCGGTATTCAGACAACGGGTAATTATTTAGGCAAAGCAACTACCCCCGAACAGCTGATGCAGGATATGGACAAGGCGTTTTCGCTTATCGGCGGTAAGAAAAAACTCAATCTTCACGCATCTTATGCAATAGCCGAGGACGGCGAAAATATAGAGCGTGATAAATTAAAACCAAAACACTTTGAAAAGTGGGTTAAGTATGCAAAGGACAGAGGAATGGGAATCGACTTTAACCCGACCTTCTTTGCGCATCCAATGGTAAAAGATAATTTAACCCTTTCTTCTCCTGATGAAACAGTCCGTAAATATTGGGTTGAACACGGTAAGCGTTGCATTGAAATTTCGCAGTATTTTGCCGAACAGACAGGCGTTCCCTGCGTTATGAATATTTGGATTCCCGACGGCTATAAAGATGTTCCGGCAGACAGATATTCACCCCGTGAAAGATTTAAAAAATCGCTTGACGAAATTCTTTCAGTGCCTTATAATAAGAGCAAAGTTTATGTAACGCTTGAATCAAAGGTGTTCGGTATCGGTCTTGAAAGTTATACTGTAGGCTCGGCAGAGTTTTGTCTTTCATATTCCGATTATAAAGGCATTACTCCGCTTATGGATAACGGTCACTACCATCCGACCGAGGTTGTAAGCGACAAAATACCGTCTTTGCTTTTGTTTAACGAAAAAATCGCACTTCATATCACAAGAGGTGTTCGTTGGGACAGCGACCATGTTGTTTTGTTTGACGACGAAACAAAGGAAATCGCAAAGGAAATCGTCCGCAACGATGCATTAGAGAGGGTGTTTATTGCTACCGACTATTTTGATGCGTCCATAAACAGAATTTCCGCTTGGGTAACGGGTGTTCGCAATGTTCAAAAAGCACTCCTCTTTGCACTTTTGCAACCAAATGATAAACTAAAAGAATTGCAAAATTCAAATGATATGACCGCACTTATGGCTTTGCAGGAAGAAATGAAAACCGCACCGATAGGCGATGTTTGGGATGAGTTCCTTGCAAGAGCCGATATAAGCAAAGATTATATAAGTGAAATCAAACAGTATGAAAAAGATGTATTGGCAAAGAGGTAAAAGAAAATGAAAAACATATTTGAAGCACCGTTTGTGGAAGAAATGAAAAAAACCACCGCTAATATGTATCGCCTCGGTTGGGACGAGCGAAACGGCGGAAATATCAGTATGATGCTTGACGAAACTCAAGTAGGGGAATATCTCGACCTTAACAATGTTATCCGCACAATACCTACGGGATTTAACGCCGATAAACTTATCGGAAAGATATTCATAGTAACGGGCACGGGAAAGTATTTTAAGAATGTAGTTGATGACCCCGAAAATAATTTGGGCATTATCCGTATTGCAAAGGACGGCACAACCGCCGAACTTTTATGGGGATATAAGGACGGCGGAAGATTTACAAGCGAACTTCCAGCACACCTTATGAGCCATATGGCAAGACTTTCTGTTGACCCCGAAAACCGAGTTGTTATGCATTGCCACCCGACAAATACTCTTGCTATGAACTATGTTCACGAGCTTGACGAAAAGAAGTTTACGCATACCCTTTGGGAAATGTGCACAGAATGTATTGTTGTATTCCCCGACGGTGTAGGCGTGCTTCCGTGGATGCTTTGCGGAACAAACGAAATAGGCGAAGCTACCGCCGAAAAAATGAAAGAATTTCGTCTTGTTGTTTGGGGTATGCACGGAATTTACGGTGCAGGCAAAGATATGGACGAAACCTTCGGACTTATTGAAACTGTCGAAAAGGCGGCACAAATTTATATGCTTACGGCACATCTGCCGAGAATTAACACCATTAAAGACGACGAAATGAGAACACTCGCAAAATTTTTCGGCGTTAAGTATAGAGAAGATTTTTTGAATTGATATAAAATGATATAAAATCGGATTTTACATAAAAAGGTGCGCAAAAATATGAATGATTTTGAAATTGAGTGGTATGACATTAAAAATCCTCCGTTTGAAATTTACGGTTTTGCAAATTTTGAATGTGACGGTAATTTTTGCAGAATTCCGAAAAATATTGCAAAAACCGTAAGCGAAAAGGTCGAAAAACTTTCGTTAAATACTACGGGCGGACGGGTTCGTTTTGCTACTGATTCAAGGCGTATAGCAATATCAGTTAAGTATCCGGCACTTAATGTTGTTCCCACGATGTCGCTTGTTGCAACATCCGGTTTTGACATTTATATCGAAAACGAAAATCATTCTGAATTTTTGGGAGTTTTTAAGCCTAAGGCAGATTCTATTACCGGATATGAAGCGATTGTTGAATTACCCGAATCTGTAAAAAAGCAATTAAACTATTTTACTGTGAATTTTCCGATAAGAAACGAAGTTCAAAGTGTATTGATAGGTGTTGACGAGGGCGCTGTTATAAAAAAAGGCATAAAGTATAAAGATGTTTTGCCTATTGTGTATTATGGGTCTTCAATAACACAGGGCACTTCCGCATCAAGACCGGGCACTACTTATGAATCAATAATTTGCCGACGGAATAACTGTGATTATTATAATTTCGGATTTTCAAACGGTGCTCTCGGTGAAACGGAAATGGCAGAGTATCTTTCTCAATTGAAGATGAGCGTTTTTGTTTGCGATTATGACCATAATGCCCCAAATGCAGAATATCTCAAAGAAACGCATAGAACTTTTTATGAAAAATTCAGAAAAATCAACCCCGAAACACCATATATTATGATTACGAGACCTGATGGATATAAAAATATGTCAGATACCGAAATGCGAAAAAAAGCAATATATGAAAATTATTGCGATGCAGTTTCAAAAGGTGACAAGAATTTGTATTTTATTGACGGAAATGCAATTTTTAATGACATTCATTATTCAAACTGCACAGTCGATACTATCCACCCGAATGATTTGGGATTTTGGCTTATGGCGGAAACAATAGGAAAAACGATTAGTGAATTGTTACCGCATTAATATATTTATGTGAGCCTTTTAGTCCGCATTTGAGGAGAGTTTTTATATGACTTACGAAAGTGAAACAAATGAAAAGTATCTTAAAGATGTGAACAATAATGCTGAAGAAATGTTTTCTCAGCTTGTCAAACACCTTGCCGAAAGTGAGGGTGTCACTGAACAACTAAAAGCCGATAACCAACTGAAATGGGTGTGCTGTATGAATGCCATACGAGCACAAGCAACGGAAATTGTAAACAAGGAGTTGATTTTTGTATGAGAATGCTTGAAGATTTGTGGTATGGCAATATCAACCCACACGAGCAATTCCTTGACGGCAATGAAAAGTTAAAGGAGTTGCTCCACATTATGGCAAAGGATAGAGAAAAACTATCAGCCGGACTTTCGCCTGAGCAAACAGAATGGCTTGAAAAATACGACGACATCATCAACGAAATGCACTCCAACGCCGAAGTTGTGGCATTCAAGTACGGTTTCCGTCTTGCATCGGCATTTCTCATTGAATAAACTGCATAATATCATTTCGGCGGGGCTTCGGCTCCGCTCTTGCTTTCTATATTCGTAGAAAATAATGAATATTATTTTTCAAAACCGCTTGATTTTCGTAGAAAATAGTGTATAATATATTTAATAAATCTTATACGAAAGGTTCTGTGGTATGAAGCGTCCGGATTATCTGAATCAAATACGGAAAAATATCGAAAAAGCCGAAAACGGTTCGGTGTTTGTTTCGACAGACTTCACCGATATTACTGATAAAAAAACAGTCAATATGGGACTGATACGCCTTGCCGAAGAAGGGCTAATCAAAAAGATTTTATTCGGCGTTTATTATAAGCCGGAATATAGCAAATTGCTCGGCGAAGCAGTCGCTCCTTCCCCGAACAAAGTTGCACATGCGCTTTCCCGAAATTTCGGATGGACAATCGTTCCCTGCGGTGACACGGCACTGAATCTTTTGGGCTTGTCAACGCAAGTGCCGTCACAGTGGGTTTATGCTTCCGATGGTGCATATAAAGAATATTCATTTGATAATACAACAATCAAATTCAAACGCACCACAAACAAGGAAATATCAAAGGTTTCCTATAAAACAGCATTGACTATACAAGCATTGAAAGCACTCGGAAAAGAAAATATTACAGACCAAGTGATTATGCGACTGAAAAAGATTTTGACCAACGAAGAAAAAAAGAAGATGTTTGCAGAATCAAAATCTGCAACATCATGGGTTTTGGAACTTATCAAAGTAATTTGCAAGGATGAGGAAAAATGAGAGATATCGCAAGATTAAGCGAAAAGGATAAAAAGGCACTGTTCCACAACACTGCCGCAAAAATGTGCATGACCGACGCCATCATCGAGAAAGATTTTTGGGTGTGTTATATGCTCGATTATCTTTTTCACCGTTGCAAATAGAAAGATAACATTGCCTTTAAGGGTGGCACAAGTCTTTCCAAATCCTATGGGCTGATTAAACGCTTTTCGGAAGATATCGACCTCATTCTCGATTGGCGTGTGCTCGGATATGAAAAGGACGAGCCGTGGGCAGAGAGAAGCAATACAAAACAGGATGCATTTAACAAAGAAGCCGGTGCAAAAACCGAAGTGTTTTTGAAAAATGAATTCATACCCGCCGTTGTCTTAGACCTGCAGGACGAACTCAGCGTAGATGTGAACTGCTATATAGAAGACGACGATCCGCAAACGGTGGTTTTTGCTTATCATCGCAGCTTTGATGACGCTTCCATTCTGCCGGTCATCCGACTTGAAATCGGAGCACTTGCTGCATGGACTCCGGCGGCAGAAAAGAAAATCACACCCTATGCCGCCGAACAGTATGGCAGACTTTTCAAGCAACCAAGCACCGAGATATTGACCGTTTTGCCTAAGCGGACTTTTTGGGAAAAGGTAACGATTCTGCACCGTGAAGCATATCGCCCGGAAAACAGTACTGTGCCTGCACGGTATTCCCGCTATTATTATGACTTGTGGTGTATGGCCAAATCGCCCGTCAAAAAGGAAGCATTTGACGATCTTGAGTTGCTTGCAAAGGTTTTGCAGCATATTTTAGGGCACAAGGATATTATCACAACTTATAACACTTATGGTGATGTATTTGATAAATTTGAGTGTGATAATATTACTAAAGCGGAAATCTATATGAAAGAAAATGGGCTTAAAATTTACTGAAATTAAGCCGAAAAAGCGGTTTATAATTTGATGTGGATACCGTTATCACTCAAAGCCCACATGAAAGAAAACGGAATTTGACAAAAGAATAGAAAATAGAATATTATATCCCCACAGAGATTATTGCTTCTTTGCGGGGATATTTTTATTGGCTCTTTGTCAATAGTTGGGGTAAAGAGTTAAAACAGAATATTTTTGGATAATGAGCAGTCGTCATCAGGCGGCTGCTTGTTTGTTAAGTTGTTGATGAGAAAATATATGCAAAATACGGTTTCTGAATCGTTTGAAATT
>JAZUHF010000057.1:0-8300 GCA_045641585.1 Acutalibacteraceae bacterium | reverse complement strand
GCGACTTTACAGCTTTTAGCTGAAATTCTTTTAATTCCATTATTTGTCCTCCTTGTTAAAAGCGTCAGATAAGGAGTTATCCACAATTTCTTTGAATTTATCACTTTTAACAGTACTGTCTATTACTGTACCAAAAACTTGTCCTAATGCGCCAAATAAAGCTTTGCTTACTTCTTCGTTATCTTTCTGCTCAATTGAATTTTGATGGTTTAACTTAAGCAGTTCGATATTTCTCAAATGTTCTTGTTCTTTTGCTTCTGCTTCAAGTCGATATTTTTCTTTTAATGAATCAATATCAACTTTATGCTGTTCCATAAGTTTGTCTAAATCATGTTTATTTTGCTCTTTTATTATTCTTATTTGAGCAGTTGCATTTTTATTGGCAACTAAATATGAAACGATACCCGTTATTATTGCCGGGATGCAAGCAATCAATAAGGTCTTTAAAAATTCGCTCATAATCAATCCTCCTGCAAATCACGATAATAATAATCAGGAATGATACTTATTTCAATTCCGTATGAAGACAACTTTTCTTGCTGTTCTTCATCAGGTAAAATATCGTGTCCCATATAGAGTTTGCGACAAACAGTTTCATCTGTGATTTTGTCAACGAATTTTGCCAATTCTTCATCCGTTAGAGCAATGGCAATTTCGGCATTGTCCGTAAAATTAATACCATTTTCAAGTTCTACAAGTTCACGGATATGGAGCAACAATTCATCGGCATACTCATAATACATTCGCTCGGAAATTGGAATATAATCAACCTTATAGTATTTCAGTGAAGCGGCATAATTCTCTTTGTCAATAACACGCTTAATGCGCTCGTAGGTTACATCACGGCAAATATTGTTTTCGTTGTTGGTACAAAGAATAAAACGACGATTCCCGCCATCGTTGTTGTTTGTTTTCATTACGGCATGTCCCGTTGTTCCACTTCCTGCAAAGAAATCTACAATAATATCATTTGGCTTTGTTGCAATATGAAGTATTCTTTCGAGAAGCCGTGTTGGTTTCGGTGTATCAAAAGGTTTGTCCCCGTCAAATATAGCTTTAATTTCTTTTTTTGCTTCATCTGTATGACCTGTTTCGTCGTATGTCCATAAATTAGTAACTACACGGCCATCCGTAGAATCAAGGTAAGTTTTTCTTGCAATTCCACCTTTTCCCTTATTTGTAAAGAAAAAGCGAGGCCATTTTCCACGATCATATACTTCTTGAGCATATTTGGCCGCTACTTCAATTGGCTGTTTTAGAACTATACCTAAAACCCCTTCACGAACTTCGCTTGCAGATATACCGCAAACTGCTGCACGTTCTTCTGCATCGTTCAGATCTCTAAGTTCATAATCTCCCCATTCTTGCATAGCAGCAAGCATATCGGATTGACGAAGAGGCCAACACGCACCACTATATGGATAAATCATCTTTCCCGTGAATGGGTGCTGAATAGCATATACCATTCCCTGATGAGTTGCTGCACTTGGTGCAAAGGCATCACTTGTTCGCCAAAGACGATCATCTCCATCAGGATTTTTGTATTTCGAATTCATTTTTTCAGTTCGTGGAAGTTTGTTTGGTATCCATTCAGTTGAGTGGCTATACACAAGAATATGCTCTTTTTCACTACTAATGCCTTTTGAATCATTTCGTGGTGAATACGCCCTCTGCCAAGCAACATCAGCAACAAAACAATCTTCTGAAAAAATTTCATCGCAAAGAAGCTTTAGCGGTGCTTGTTCATTATCATCTATTGAAATAAAAATCGTACCATTTTCTGAAAGTAATTTTTTTGCTATTAACAGTCTACAGCTAATAAAAGATAACCATTTTGAATGCGTAAATGTATCCGTTTTATCAACAAAGGAATCATCATAAATAAAATCCTTATTTCCTGTATTATATGGCGGATCAATATAGATAAGATCAATCTTACCTTTGTGCGTTTTTTCTAATAATTTTAAAGATGCAAGATTATCTCCCTCAATGAGAAAATTCATCTGTCCGCCGTTGTCAATGAACAAGTCAGTTTCTTCTGTCAAAACGGGAGTATGGGTATCAAGCACCTCGTCAATTTCTTCACGGTGTTCTTCAAAAATAAGCCCGTATTTTTTTCCGTTTACATCTTTTGTAAGGTCGGAAAGGTATGCAAGCAGACGGGCAGTATTTTCATCCTGCTCGGCAGTTGAAATATATGTGCGTATTTCTTGTATTTTATTCAATAAATCTTCACGTTTCTGCTTTGAAATATTTCCCGTTTTTGTTTTATCAACAGTTTCTTTGGCATCTTCCTCGGATACGGTTTCTTTTTCATCTTCAAAATATTCAAAGAAACTATCAATGACATCATACAAGTCATAGTCTTCTATAAACTGAGTTATGCCAAGAGTATCACGCACCTTATCACCGGTATATTCAATAAGAGGTTGACCCAAAAATGTAAGGATGAAGAATAATATTTTGATGGCTAAAAACCACTTGCTTTTCTTTATTCTGTCCCATTCTGCTTTTGGTGAAAATTGTTTTGTATTAACTATTTCTTCAATTTCTTCATTAATATCGTCTTGCGTTATTTCTCCGCTTTCGTATAATTTTTCAACATCATCGACAGAAAAATCATCTGAAACAATATCATGTAAAAAATCATATTTAGGCAGAGCATCAATAATACTCGCTACTCCTGAGAATTTCAATTCTTTTATAGCACTCATAGCCGTGGAACTCATTTGTAATCCTTCAATAAGTCCCTTGATATTCAAAGAGTCAAATACTCGTGTCTTCTCAAAAATAGGGGCATACACTAACTCCGTTGCCTTAATTGATTCTGAAATAGGATCAACAATTTTTCTATATTCCTCAAGAAATACAGTTGCGCCACTTATAGGTGATTTTACCGCATCAAGAGCGCTTTGAAGTTCTTTTACTAAAGTGAAAGCCCCTTTCGGCTTCATTTCCGATACAGCATCAAATACATTTAACGCTTTCAAATCACGTAGAACAGACCATGCACTTTTGTCCTGCAACTTTCGTACTTCATCAAGCCACGGAAAATTCATAAATTCATTTTTATCATTATCGCTCATTTAGTAGTCCTCCAATATGGATAAAACATAACCCTCCTAAGGTTATGTTATCAGTTCGATTCTGTCAGTGTTTGTGTCTTGATTATCTCATCGTATGAAACGAGTGTTACATTTCCTATTTCTTTAGCTTTATCTATACAGCCTTTTGTAAATCCGTTTTTGGCGAAGAGATAAAAATGCTTATTTTTATAACCATTGAACAAATTGCTGCGCTCAACAAGTTTTTCAAGTACGCCAAGGTCAACTTTTTCGTTTGTCCATTTACATTCTGCAAACAACGCTGAATCCTTGTTTGCACCCATAATATCAATTTCTTCCTGAATTTTTGTTTTCGGATTTGAGCCCCACCAACGACCTATATCGTTGAATTCAACAGGACACTTTCCGTCAATCAAAAGTTTCCAAAGGTACTGTCTGCAAATATCCTCAAAAACGCTGCCCATATATGTGGAAAGTTCAGATTCGATTCGTTTATATGCAAGATCAGCCGCACCTCGTGAAATAATAGAAGCATTCTCGGGAACAAAGCGATACCAAAAACGGAACATATTATCCGATATAGAATAGACGGATTTTTTTAAACTCTTTTCTCCGTATGGCGTTTCCTTCTGAATGATTCCGAGTGTAATAAGATTTTTCATATAAACAGAAACAGTATTTGTTTCCTCTCCGACCTTACTGCAAATCTCCGACATTCGGGATGCGCCTGTTGCAATAGCCGTGATAATTGCTGTATATATTGCCGGCTCACGTACTTCCTGCTTCAGAAGATTTGTGGTTTCTTCAAATATAGCGCTGTTAGGATTAAGATAGGTATTTTTGATATTATCTTCAATATTGAGATTTTCGTTGACTTGGAGTAAATATTGCGGAGTACCGCCGAACATTCCGTAGAGAAGTGCTTTATCCTCACTCGAAAAGCTCTTAAAATAGCGGCAGGTTTCGTCAAATGAAAATGGTAGCAGTTTGATTTGTGCGGTTCGTCTTCCATACAGCGGTGCTTTATACGCAAGGACATGGTCTTCCATATACGACATTGACGAGCCGCAGAGAATAAGCATCATTTTTGATGTATCCTTATATTTATCAATCAGTAACTGTATGGTAGAAGCAAGGCTTTTGCTGCCGCGGGCGACATAAGGGTATTCATCAATCGCAAGAATGATTCTCTCTTTTTCGGAAAGTTTGAAAACATATTCGAGAGCAGTCTGATAAGATCCGAAAGAAGTTTCAGCCTGAATGCCGCCTACATATTCGATAATGCTTTTTGAAAAGTTATCAAGGTTTTGTTTGGCGTTACTTTCAACACCCATAAAATAGATTGCTTTTTTATTATTGATAAATTCGTTAATGAGCTTTGTTTTTCCGACACGGCGACGACCATATATTACAACAAATTCAAATTTATCAGAGGAATAAAGGGTATTCAGAGTTTTTAATTCTTTTTCTCTGCCGATAAACATAATAACCCTCCTATACAGAGTTTATTGTATTATAACCCATATTCATTATTTAGTCAAGTATGATTTGGTAAATCGTATTTGACTTTTATTTTTTGAACAAGTTAATAAAATGATACAAAATGTATTGACAATTAAAAAATCGGTGATATAATAGCATTAACGATACATCTTGTATCATTTGGAGGCGGATATGAATAAGTATGATTCAAGAAAGCAGATCGTGCTTGATTATGTAAACAAGTATTATGATGATTTCAACTGCACACCGTCTGTTCGTGATATTGCAGCAGGCACGGGTATTCCCTCTGCTACTGTTCAGAGGTATCTTGTAGCATTGAAAGATGCAGAAGTGCTTGAATACAACGGCAGGCGTTCTGTTAAAACCGAGCGCATGGCAAAGGAAGCAAATATAAACTCACTTCCCGTTATCGGTTATGTTGCCTGCGGCCCCGGTGAGGAGGAGCAAGAAGAAATTATCGAGTATATCCGACTTCCCGAGTCAATGACCGGAAAAGGCGAATTCTTTGCTTTGATTGCCAAAGGCGAATCAATGATTGATGCAGGGATAAATCCCGGCGACTATGTTATTGTCAGAAAGCAAAACACCGCAAATAACGGAGATATTGTTGTTGCTCTCTACAATGGACTTAACAATCTTAAAAAATTAGTTAAAGAGAAGCAAAAAGTTCTTCTTCGTTCCTGCAATTCAGATAAAGAGAGCTATCCTGATATTCCTGTTGATAACTTGCAGATTCAGGGTGTTGCAGTAGGCTTTTATCATAGTCTTGATAAAGTATGATTTCTCTTTTCGGCAGGTTGAAAGGTGAGATATATTTTGGATGAGTTTAAGAAGGCTATCTGCCCCTCCTGCGGCAAAAGGGTAATTGATTGTACTTTTGATTCCTGCGGAAAGATTCGCTTAAAGTGTCCGCATTGTAAAAAGACAGTGGTAATTGATTTATCACAGCTCAACCAATCACAAAACTCCGAACAATAACGGATTTTGATAAAAATTTAATATAAGCGTTTGTACCGTGCAACGGATTCGTGGCGCAAGCCCAACGTAATACCAAATAGCCGGACATAAAAATTCAGAGGTAGTTTATACAACAGCTACTTCCGGGTTCTTATGTCCGGCTATTTTTTTATGCTTTTTAACACCAAAAACTTAATGACCGACATTAACACATAAACCGCCATGATGCTGTCATAAGGCAGCGGAGCGTTCCGAACTGAAATGTTTGGGAACTGCACAGTGCCCATAGAAATATGAGGATTACCTGTAGGAATGTTAATGGTAAGAAGGCAACACTTTACCTGTATTCAGAAAATTTTTCATAAAATGATACAAAATGTATTGACAAATGAAAAATCGGTGGTATAATCGTATCAATGATACATTTTGTATCACTTACAACTGAATATCATATATCTTCAAGTTATGAGCTCTGAGGCGACCATAACGTGACGTTCTCTATGCCGGCTTAATTTTTTATAGTACTTATTTTAAGCTATGTGCGCTGAGACCGCTTATGTGTAATGACACTCTAAATGCCGCTTGATAGAAACATCGTACAGGTAAAGCATAAAACAATCTGTACCGTTTCTGTGTGCGTATTTTTGTCAACACATCTGCGGTCTTTTTGTTTTTGCCTACTGTTTTCGGTGTTGAAAGCAGCAGGTATTTTTTATGCCTTAAAATGGAGAAATTTGATTTTATCCGATAGTTCTGTTCTGAACACAGCATACATCATTACTGAAAATTCTATCGGACAAAGTGCAAATAACACGGTTTATGAGCCGTGAAAAATCGTCAAAAAACGGGGGTGTTAATGATTATATGAAATTTTCAATACAACTTTGAAAGAAGGTGATAAAAGCGAAAACAGGTCTTAAAAAGCGGCAGAAGGTAACGGAGATATATTTCAGTGAAGCAGACAGCATGGTTGATATTTTTACGCACAATACAGATTTGAAAAACAGACTGTCGGCGTTTGTGGATAAATTTCCTACGCTTTGCAGATGCACTGATGACGACGGTTTCGGCGGTATGCGTTTTGAAATCGACAGAAGCAGATTCAGTATCCGTCTGACAAAGCCCTACTCTGCCGAAAGAAAAAAGTCCCTCAGCGATAACGCCAAGAGACAGAAAAACAAATTCAAAGGAAAGGAGTAATGCCTATGTCCGAAGGTGAAGAAAAGAAAAACAGTTTGGAGGAACTCCGTCAAAAAATCAACGAAATGAATTCTCTTTCAGATCCGAACAAGCTGCACACAGTTTCGCTATCAGAGCTTTATGACACGGTATATAAATCCAAGCCTGCCGTTATTGAGGATTTTATTTATCCCGGATTATGTATCCTTGCAGGCGACTCAAAAATCGGTAAGAGCCTTCTTGTGCTGCAAATCGGTTTTCATGTTGCTACGGGAACGGAACTTTGGGATAAACGGGTTACGGAAGGTACCGTTTTGTATCTTGCTCTTGAAGATCAGTATGCGAGACTGCAAAGCAGGATGTATAAAATGTACGGAACGGAAAGCACGGATAAACTTCATTTCTCTGTTTCGGCAAAGTCAATAAACGACGGACTGACAGAGCAGTTGACGGATTTTGTTCAGAAATACCCCGACACAAATTTAATCATTATTGACACTCTTCAGAAAATCAGAGGTGTCGCAAGCGAAGGCTACAGCTATTCAAAAGATTATGAATTTATATCAGCATTAAAATCATTTTCGGACAGATACGGAGTTTGCTTGCTGCTTGTTCATCACACGAAAAAAGAAAAGGACAGCGATCCTTTCAACAATGTGAACGGCACGAACGGATTGATGGGCTCAGCTGATACCACAATGGTTTTGTCAAAACAATCGAGAACAGGTCTTAACGCTGCGCTGTATATCACGGGCAGAGACCAACCCGATACGGTAATCAGAATAAGTAAAAATCCCGAAACTTTAATATGGAATTTGGACGAATTTGAAACACAGATATACAAAGAACCGCCCGATCCGCTGCTTGAAAAACTCTCCCAAAAGCTGATAGAACACGGCGGCGAATGGTGCGGAACGGCAACTGAACTTGCAGTATTTTTAGATGTTGATATGCCGCCGAACAAGCTGTCTATGAAGCTGAATGTCAGCGCTTCAAAGTTGCTCGACACTTACTCTGTCGAATACAGCAACACCCACACTCACGACGGAAGGAGGATTAAACTATGCCGAAAAGAAGAAGCATCTGTGACGGTTGGTGACGATGGTGACGGTAAAACAGACCGCGGTAATTTATCGTAACAACCGTAACTATCGTAACGCAAAAAAAGACGGGGTTTCGCGGTATCGTCTTATCAAGCAATGAATTTGTGTACTCAAATTCAAAATGCTTGAAAGATAGCATCATCTTATCAAGCATCGTCTTTGTGTACTCACAAAGACCTTGTCAGGGAAGCACCCCTGAAACCCCATACTATCATTGTCGGAAAGGAATGATTATTATGGCAGAAAACAAAAGAAAACATATGCTCTATAAAAAGTTCTATATGAACGATGAAGAACTTTTTAATCTCAACCGAAAGGTTGCGCAAACGCATTTTACACGGTCTTCTTATCTTCGATTAATGGTTCGCGGATATCAGCCAAAAGAAGATATGCCTCCCGATTTAAAGGAGTTTTATTTTCAACTTCACAGACTGTATTCACCGTTAAGTATATGCAGATTTATGCTTTCAAGCAGGAAGTCGGAGGCCAAGCG
>JAZUHF010000056.1:0-4017 GCA_045641585.1 Acutalibacteraceae bacterium | reverse complement strand
ATTCCTAATTCACTATAATTTATTTTAGCCAAATAATGCTGAAATTTATTTTCGTAGGCAACATACAAAATTTCATTTTCATCATCGTTATAAGCGTGTGGATAAAAAAATACTTTGTCCGTATCCTCCAATTTGAAAATCTTTCCAAATGTTTTACCGTTATCTTCGCTTATGCGAATTTCAAGATTAGTTCGCTCATTAAATTCAAGCGAGCTTCTGAAATTAGAAATCAAAAGAATCTTGTCTTTTATTTTTACCAAAGTTAATTTAGTATCAGCATTTGGAATATCTGTTTTAACAGGAGCAGACCATGTTTTACCGTAATCCCAACTTTCTGTAAAATAGAGATACCCCGTTTTATTCCTCATATAATATAAAATGTGTCCGTTTTCCGCTTCAACACAATTCGGCTCCCAAAAAACTCTATCGCACTTAAAATATCCGTATCTTTGATAAGTTTCACCTTTATCTTCTGAAATCATAACGCCCGAACGGAACGGAAACCTGAGTTTAAGCGGGTTTTCTTCTTTTTTTATGCTCCAATCAAAATCATAAGGTGACTCCTGCCAATAAATTGGGAAAATCCACGAGCCGTTTGAAAGCTCAACACCTTTTCGGACCGATACACCGTTTATTCCCGAAGGAAAAGAAATCGGATTTGTCCATGTTTCACCGTTATCATAAGAATATGAACGGTAAGTTTGCAATTCAATATAGTGGTTCACGGCATTATATGTATGCACTGCAATAAAGGGATACTCGCCTTTGTCAAAAATTTCAGTTGCCCAACATCCCCGTTTGCCATGTTTGAACAAAACAACAGGTTCAGACCACGAAACGCCATCATCATAACTTCTTGAAATCATAACAACATTATTATTATCCGGTTCCTTTTCACCGCCGGTTAAAAACAGGCAAATCAAGGTTCCGTTTTTCATTTTAGAAATTACCGGCTCCCTCGCATAATTTTGTAAATTGCTTCTTTCAAAATCAAAAATTACATATTTTTCCATAAAACCACCACAAAAATAATACAATTGGTTAATTTTGACTTATTTTTACAAAAATTATGACAAATTTTTGTTCATTACAACGATATTGTATACTAATTTTTTTAATTTGTCAAGGTATTTTTATACGAATTCGTTATTTTTCCTTGACATTTTACAAAAAATCAATTATAATACAATTATCTTAATTGACTTGTTTTTTTCGGGTTAAATGATTTATTTTTGGAGGAACTAATGAAAAAAGAACAATTTTACTACGACAAAATTTTTTCGGATATTAAGCAAGAAATTCAAAACGGCAAACTTAAAATCGGAGATAAAATACCGACTGAATTTGAAATAACAAATAAATATGATGTAAGTCGGGTTACAGCGCAAAAAGCATTAAACAAATTGGCGAAACACGGATATATAGTCCGAAAACGCAGAAGCGGCTCATTTGTTTCCGACATTATAGCTTCATCTACTCCGAAAGCCAATACAAAAAGAGAATTAAAAAATATCGCTTTAATATCTTATAATGCAGATGTTTTCGGAGGTTCGGTGTTTTTTTCGGAACTGATTAAAACATCTTATAAAAATGATATAAATATCAGCATTTATTTCACCAACGGTTCTATACAAACCGAAACTGAGGTTTTGAAAAATTTAATAAACATTAAACCCGATGCGATATTATCAACTCCCCTTGCAACTGCGATAAATATTCCCTACTATGAAAAATTAAGAATAAACGGAACAACTGTGCTGTTTATGGATAGATTTTTGCCGTGGTATGATGCACCCTATGTTTCTTTCGCCAATCAAAAATCAATGAAACAAATGACCGGGTGGTTAATTGAAAAAGGTTTTAAAAATCTTGCGTTTTGTTATTGTTCCGAATATATTTCTTCGGAAGCAGAACGATTGAAAGGATTTTTAAGTGCACTTAACAGCAATAATATTTATTTGCATCCAAAAAATCTGATTAAAATCGGCGATTTTGCCGACATAGTTTCCAAAGAAGTAATAGAAGCAGAAAGAGAAAAGGTTATCATTTCTTCTCTGAAAACTTTTATTGAGCAAAACAATTTGCCCGATGTTATAGTATGCGTAAACGATATTACTGCCATACAAGTAATAAAAGCCGCCCAAAAAATAGGATTAAATGTTCCCGAAGATATTTCAGTTACCGGTTTTGAAGATATTGCAGCATTTAATGACTTCACTCCGTCAATAACAACAATGCGGCAGAATTATAAAGTATTCTTAAATATTGTTGTTGATACTCTGAACAAACTTCATAACAACGAAATACCGTCTTGTTCTTTGGAAATCGGCACTGAAATAATTATAAAAGAATCTGTTAAATTATAAGGGTAATGGTTATAATGGATAAAAATCATAAGCAAATGCCGACAATCAAAATAATCTACAAGATTGGCAGAGGCCCTTCAAGTTCTCACACTATCGGACCGGAAAAAGCTTGTAAAAAATTCAAAAAAGAATATAGTAATGCAAGTTTTTACAAAGTTATTCTATTTGGATCACTTGCAAAAACAGGTTTCGGTCACCAAACAGATGCAGTTATCAAAAAAACTCTTTCACCCACAAATACTGAAGTGATTTTCAATTACGAACTCAAAGCCGAACATCCTAACACTATGGAGATGTATGCATATAAAAATGATATTGAAATCGGAAAAGCAACAGTGTTAAGCATAGGCGGTGGAGATATCATTTACAATGGTGAGAAAGAAAATACTGATGATGAGATTTACAGCCATACTACCTTCAATGAAATTTCACAATATTGCAAAAGAAATGAACTCACATTATGGGAATATGTTAAAAAGTTTGAAGATGATGATTTTTGGAAATATTTATCTGCCGTTTGGGAACAAATGAAAAAATCTATTCGTAACGGACTGTCAGACGAAGGCGAATTGCCGGGTGGATTAGGTATTCACAAAAAAGCAAAGCAATTATTTAACTCACAGCACATAGATGAAACTTCGGAAACAAAAGAAAATCGGCTTGTATGCTCTTACGCTTTCGCAGTAAGTGAACAAAACGCATCCGGTGAAACGATTGTTACCGCACCGACTTGCGGTGCTTCGGGCGTATTGCCGGCAGTTTTGTTCTACCAGCAAAAAAAGCATAATTTTTCTGACGAAAAAATAATAAGAGCTCTTGCAACAGCAGGAATTATTGGTAATATTATCAAAACTAATGCATCTATTTCCGGTGCTGAATGCGGATGTCAAGCCGAAATCGGAAGCGCCTGCGCTATGTCTGCTGCTGCACTCGGCGAACTATTTGAACTAAGCATTGACAAAATAGAATATGCGGCAGAAATCGCTTTGGAACATCATTTAGGTCTAACTTGTGATCCTATTAAAGGTTTAGTCCAAATACCCTGCATAGAACGAAATGCTGTTGCCGCCATGAGGGCAATAAACGCTGTAAATCTTGCAAGTTTATTGTGGGATACAAGAAAAATTTCTTTCGACAGCATTGTAAAAACTATGAAAGAAACCGGAAAAGATTTACTTCCTATATATCGGGAAACATCAGAAGGCGGAATGGCAACCATAAATTTGTAATTTATTAAAAGCACAAAAGATTTTTGAGCCGTTATATCTTTAACTCTCTTGTGTGTCCGATTTTTATTACACAAAAAATAACGGCGGGGATACTTCCCTGCCGTTTTCGATTTTATTTTTTAAAAGATTTTTATTCACATATGTAAAACGGGACGATGCGAGCATCGTCCCGTCAGATACAGTTTATTGTGATAAATAAACTGCCAATTTTCGTTCAAAGCACAAATTTCAGCCATTCATTGACTTCAGATATCCAAGAATGAGCAAGTTTTATTCTTTCATCTAAATAGTCGCAGGATAAACCGTCAGCCGTTGAAAGTCCGTGCCAACCGTAAGGATAAATATGCAGTTCATACGGTATTTTATTATCCGACAATGCCTTTGCATATACCAAACTGTTATATACGGGAACACAGTTATCC
>JAZUHF010000055.1:0-18964 GCA_045641585.1 Acutalibacteraceae bacterium | reverse complement strand
CTCTCGTTCTTTCTTGATTTTAATAAATCATTCGATATTTCTTCCATTTCAGTTTGATATTTTGAAAGAACCTTTTCACATTCTATTTTAGCTGTGCTATATGTTTTTAGCTTGATAGAATTTATAAATATTCCAAGAGCGATTGTCAAAACAGCAACTACTGAAAGACAGATTACAAATACAAAAATCTTCTTTCTTTTTTTCATTTCATCACCGCCTTGGGTTTAGTATAGCATAAAAGCGGCAAAGCCGCAATACTTATTACCTCTTACCTATTACTTATTACTTCCCAAAAATCCCGTGTGAATTTTATTTTGAGGTAAGAGTGAAGAGGTAAGAAGTAAGAAGTAAAAATCCCGCCCACTTACGTGAACGGGATTTTTGGAGCTGCTAACCGGAATTGAACCGGTGACCTCATCCTTACCAAGGATGTGCTCTACCATCTGAGCCATAGCAGCAAACTATTATTAAACAGCCAAATTATTATATTATAGATATTCGGCAATGTCAAGATTTTTTTGAAAAATCACTCAAAAATAATAAATTATGAGGTCGATTTTTCTTGCTTAATCATCCGACTTATAGTATAATATATATAATTCTATATAAGGGGAAGTATAACTTGTCATTATTCAGCGTCAGCACTTCGTATCCTGCCGAGCAGGCGGCATATGCAGAGCGTGTGAAACGGCTCATTTACAGTTCGGACAAGCAGCCGAAAGCCTGTGTTGTTACATACGGATGTCAGCAAAATGTGAGTGATTCTCAGCGTCTGAAAGGTATGCTCGGGCTTATGGGGTATGCTATGACCGAAGATACCGCAGAGGCGGACTTTATAATATTCAATACCTGTGCCGTGCGCGGTCACGCCGAGGACAGAGTTTGGGGAAATGTGGGTGCAACCAAACAGTTAAAGCGCCAAAACAAAAATTTGCTTGTTGCCGTTTGCGGATGTATGGTGCAGCAACAGTCGGCAGCCGATAGGTTTAAAGCAAGTTACCCTTATGTTGATATAGTTTTCGGAACGCAGGTTTTCCACCGTCTTCCCGAATTTATATACAAACGGTTAAGCGGAGGGAAACGGGTTTTTGAACTCGAACTTAAAAACGAAAAAATAACCGAGGGACTTCCGGTTGACCGTGAAGACCGATTTAAAGGTTATATTCCGATTATGTCGGGTTGCGATAATTTCTGCACCTACTGTATTGTTCCTTATGTAAGAGGGCGTGAGCGTTCAAGAGATGCCGAAACGATTATTGCCGAGGCAAAAGAAATGGTTGCCGCAGGATATAAAGAAATAATGCTGTTAGGGCAAAATGTAAACTCCTACGGCAAGGGCAATTCGGACGGCATAAACTTTGCAAAACTGTTGCGAATGGTAAATGACATTGAAGGTGATTTCCGAATAAGGTTTATGACATCGCACCCGAAGGACTGCACAACAGAGTTGCTTGATGCTATGCGTGACTGTCAAAAGGCGGAGCATCATTTGCACCTGCCTTTTCAAAGCGGAAACAACCGGGTGCTGTCTGCCATGAACCGCAGATACACTAGAAAAAAATATTTGTCTTTAATAAAAGCGGCAAGAGAGAGAATGCCCGATATTACATTTACAAGCGACATAATTGTGGGCTTTCCGGGTGAAACATATGAGGAGTTTTGCGAAACACTTTCGCTTGTAAAAGAGGTAGAGTTTTCTTCGGTTTTCACATTTATCTACTCTTCGCGCGAGGGAACGCCTGCGGCAAGTATGCCCGACCCCGTTTCGAGAAAAGAAAAGGGCGTTTGGTTTGACGAACTTTTAAGAACGCAGGATATAATAGCCAAAAAACTGAATAATAAAACGGTGGGACAGCGCTTCAGGGTTTTGCTCGAGGAGGCGGCGCCCGAAGACGGTTATCTTATAGGAAAAACGAGCGGAGGCATAAATGTATATGTTAAAGCCGAAGAAAATCTTATAGGAACTTTTAAGACCATACAGGTTAATTCATATACAAATGTGTTATACGGCACAGTAGTAGAATAAAAGTAAAAATTTTAAGGAGAAACAAAAATGGCTATACTTGATGCTACAAGAAATTTAGGAGAAGAAATTCAAAAAGACGAGCGCTTTTTAGCGTATGCAAAGGCAAAACTTGCCGTTGATAACGACAAAGAGTTGCAGGGCAAAATCGGCGAATTCAATGTTGTCCGTATGAATCTTGAAAACGAGAGCGACAAGGAAGAAAGAGACGAAGAAAAGATAAAAGAGTTAAACGAAAAACTCCGTGCGATTTACGGCGAGGTTATGGGCAGTAAGGCTATGCTCGATTTCAACACCGCAAAAGCGGAACTTGACGGTATGCTTAACGATATAAACAGTGTTATTATGCAGTGCGTTGACGGTGCAGACCCGAAAACCGTCGAGCCTGAAACTCATTCTTGCAGCGGAAGCTGTGAAAGTTGCGGCGGTTGTCACTGATAACCGATAAATCAAAGGGAATTTAGGTCAACCGAGGGGAACGGTGATTGTTTATGGCTGAATTGTCGCCTATGATGCGTCAATATGTTAATATCAAAGAGCAGAATAAAGACAGTGTTTTGTTTTTCAGGCTCGGAGATTTTTACGAGATGTTTTTTGACGATGCAAAACTTGTTTCGGAAGAACTTGAACTTGTCTTAACGGGGAAGGACTGCGGTTTGGAAGAACGCGCACCTATGTGCGGAATACCCTACCACAGTTGCGAAAGTTATATTTCAAGACTTGTTGCAAACGGTCATAAAATCGCAATATGCGAGCAGACGGAAGACCCTGCCAAAGCCAAGGGGCTTGTCAAACGGGAGGTTATAAGAATTATAACGCCCGGCACGGTTATAGATGACGGTATGCTCGATGAAACGAGAAACAATTATCTCTGTTCGGTGGCACTCCTTAAAACAGGTGTTGGCATTTGCTTTACAGATGTTTCAACGGGAGAGTCGCATGTTACCGAAATTCCTGAGGACGAAAGAGAAAAGCGGATAATAGACGAGATTATGCGCTTTTCACCGAGCGAAATTATTATCGGCGACTTTACGGCGTATCCCCTGCTTGATATTTTCTTTAAAAATTCGTTTAACGGCACGGTCACGCAGAGAAACAGCGAGAGTTTTGATAACCGAAATGCCAGCTCTTTAATATGCAAAGCGTTTAATGTGATAAGTCCCGAAAATTTGGGACTTAAAAAGGACAGCGCGGGCGTTTGTGCGCTCGGCGCAACCATAGAATATATCTACGAAAACGGTAAAAACGAGAAATCGGCGCTTAAAAGCGTAGAAGTCTATACGGGCGCAAAATATATGCGTCTTGATATGACTGCCGTGCGGAATTTGGAACTTTGCGAAACTATGCGTTCAGCGGCAAAAAAAGGCTCGCTTTTATGGGTGCTTGATAAGACCAAAACCGCAATGGGAAAGCGCCTTATCCGTTCGTGGATAACAAAACCGCTTTTGTCGATAAGCGAAATTTCGTTAAGGCAAAATGCGGTTGAGGAACTTACGGGAGATACCGCAAGAAGACTCGAACTCATAGAATATATGACGGGTATCCGCGATATTGAACGCATAATTACAAAAGCACTTTACGGAACGGCATCGCCCAAAGACCTTTTAAATCTTTCGGTAACGGCACATAGATTTCCCTTTATAAAAGAACTTTTAAAAGCTTCAAGTTCTAAAATGCTTAAAGAAATTTATGAAAACATTGATGAGTGTTTTGATATAACCGAACTGATAGACAGTGCGATAAAAACCGATGCACCCTTTGTTATAAAAGAGGGCGGAATAATAAACGACGGATATAATGCCGAACTTGACGAACTGCGCCTTGATATGAACGGCGGAAGCAGCCGTCTTGCCGAAATAGAAGCGAGAGAGCGTGAGCGCACGGGAATAAAAACGCTTCGTGTTCGCTACAATAAGGTTTTCGGATATTATATCGAGGTTACAAATTCGTTTCTTGATAAGGTGCCTGAGGACTATATCAGAAAGCAGACCTTAACGGGTGCCGAAAGATATATAACAGAAGAACTCAAAAACCTCGAAAACAGAGTTTTAACTGCAAAAGACCGCAGTAACACGCTTGAATATGAGATATTTGACGGAATAAGAAAAAAGGTTGCCGAAGCGGCGGCGAGATTTCAGATTACCGCCGAGCAAATTGCCAAACTCGATGCGATATGCTCATTTGCAGATGTTGCGGTTACAAACAATTATACCCGTCCGATAGTTGATAACTCGGGCACGATAAATATAAAAGACGGCAGACATCCCGTTGTAGAACAGTTGATAAGCACGCCGTTTGTTTCAAACGATACATTTTTGGATACGGGCAATGACCGCTGTTCCATTATTACAGGACCTAATATGGCAGGAAAGTCAACATATATGCGTCAGGTTGCACTCATTACGGTTATGGCGCAGATAGGCTCGTTCGTTCCTGCGACCAATGCACAAATAGGAATAGTCGATGCGGTATTTACCCGTGTCGGTGCGGCGGACGATTTGGCTTCGGGACAGTCTACATTTATGGTGGAGATGAGCGAGGTTGCAAATATTTTAAAACACGCCACTAAAAACAGTCTTTTGATACTTGACGAAATCGGCAGAGGAACTTCTACCTTTGACGGTATGGCAATCGCAAAAGCAGTTCTTGAATATGTTGCGGACAAGAAAAAACTCGGCGCAAAGACGCTTTTTGCAACCCACTATCACGAACTTACCAATATGGAAAACGAAATTAAAGGCATAAGGAATTATAATGTTTCGGTTAAAAAACGGGGCGATGAAATTATATTCCTGCGACGAATAGTATCGGGCGGTGCAGACGATAGTTACGGTATAGAGGTTGCACTGCTGAGCGGTGTTCCGAAATCGGTTACCGACAGAGCAAAAGCGATACTTAAAGATATAGAATCAAACGGTATTGTAACTTATAAAGAGGTTAAGTCCGATTCTTCTCAGTTGCCGCTCGAAATGCAGGGCGCAGGGGATATACTCAAAGACCTGAAAGTCCTTGATGTAAACACCTTAACCCCCATAGAGTCGATGGAAATACTATTTGATTTGGCAAACAAGGCAAAATCAATATAAAATTTATTAAATTTTAAAGGCGGTGAGTAAAATGCCGAAAATCAATGTGATGCCGAAAGAAATGGCGGAACTTATTGCGGCGGGTGAGGTCGTTGAGCGACCGTCCTCCGTTGTAAAAGAACTTGTTGAAAATTCAATAGACGCAGGAGCAAAACACATAACGCTTGAAATTGAGCGGGGCGGCATTTTATATATCCGTGTTACAGATGACGGCTGCGGAATTGCAAGGGACGATGTTCCGCTTGCGTTTTTGCGTCACGCAACAAGCAAAATAAAGGATATAAGCGACCTTGATAAAATTTCTTCTTTGGGTTTTAGGGGCGAAGCGCTTGCCGCCACATCGGTTGTGTCAAAGGTTGAAATTTTCACAAAACAGCAGGACGACCTTTACGGCTGTCATTATGTGATTGAAGGCGGAACGGAAGTTTTAAACGAAGAAAACGGATGTCCCGTCGGCACTACCGTAATAGTAAGGGATATTTTTTACAATACTCCTGCAAGAATGAAATTTCTCAAAAAAGATGTTACCGAGGGTAACAGTGTTGCCGCAATATTTGAGCGTATAGCACTTTCTCATCCCGAAATATCCTTTAAACTTATAAGAGACGGCAAACTTTCGCTTTCAACTTCGGGCGACGGTAAACTCTATTCGGCGATTTACAGTGTTTTGGGCAGAGAAATTGCATCTACTCTTATTCCTGCCGAAGCTGGAGGAAACATATCGGTTTCGGGGTTTGTCTGCAAACCTGCTTTTTGCCGAAAGTCAAGAGCCGTGCAGTATTTCTTTTTAAACGGCAGATTTGTTCAGTCAACCACCGTTATGGCGGCTTGCGAACAGGCGTATAAGAATAGTGCAATGGTCGGCAAATATCCCGCATTTGTGCTTAATATTACACTTCCGCCCGAGACGGTTGATGTGAATGTTCATCCTGCAAAACTGCAGGTCAGATTTTCCGATGAAAAAAAGATTTTTGATGCGGTTTATATAGCCGTTAAAAACGCCGTCAGCAAGGGCGATACCCGTCCCGAAATCAAGTTTTCGCCGTCGGCGGAGCCTAAATTTACAAGAATGTCTGCGGAACAATACCGTCAGGAAGTTGTAAACATAAAGGAAACTCCTGCCGAAAAAGCATACCCTGAAACAATAGCGGTAAAAGAATACCCGAGCAAAAGCGTTGCCGTTTTCAAAAACGATTCAACACCTTTTTTTGAGCGAGAAGATGTCAAGCGCACTTTAGAAGATTTGAAAACCAAAGCCGACCGAGAGGTTAAAGAGCATACCGAAGCCGAAAAAAGCGCAGAGAAAACCGTTAAGGAAATTCCGGTTATCGACCAAGAAGAAACGGTTTTTATCGGCGAAGTGTTTAATACATATATTGTTGCACAAAAAGGCGAAAGTGTTTATCTTATAGATAAGCATGCCGCACATGAACGCATAAATTTCAACAGACTCAAAGAAAATGCGGTTGCCGAAAGCCAACAGTTGTTATTGCCCGTGAATGTTCGTCTGTCGGGTGCGGAATTTGATGCCGTTATTTCGGGAGAAGAAACACTTGAAAAAGCAGGATTTAAGATTGAAGACTTCGGAAATCCCACCGTTATAGTCCGTGCCGTTCCCGCAATGTTAAAGGACGAAGATGTAACTGATATGATAACCGAAGCGGCTCAGAATCTTATTGTTAAGGGAATTCCCGAGAGCGAAAGACTCGATAGAATTTATCATACGGTTGCCTGCAAGGCGGCAATTAAGGGCGGAAACATAACTGCAAAAGAAGAACTCGAAAAGTTGGCAAAAAGAGTGCTTTCCGATAAAGATGTTATGTATTGTCCGCACGGCAGACCTGTTGCCTTTAAGATAACAAGGAAAGAACTTGAAAAACAGTTCGGTAGAATACAATGAGCGAAAAAACAAAACTTGTATGTGTGGTGGGCGCTACCGCTTCGGGCAAAACCGCGCTCGGAGTTGACCTTGCAAAAGCCTTGAACGGCGAAGTTGTTTCGGCTGATTCAATGCAGGTTTATAAGGGTATGCCCATAGCCTCTGCCGTGCCGACAAAGGAAGAAATGCAGGGGATAAAGCATCATTTGACAGAATATTTAAGTCCCGAAAGTCAGTTGACGGTTGCAGATTATGTTGAGTCGGCAAAAGAAAAAATTTCCGAAATAACCGCAAACGGCAAACTTCCCGTCATAGTCGGCGGAACGGGGCTTTATATTGACAGTCTTGTAAACAACATAATTTTCACTAAGGAAAAATTTAATCCGCTTGTGCGCAAAAAATATGAGGACGAATATGAAAAGTTGGGCGGAGAAGAAATGCTTAACCGCTTAAAAGAATTTGACAGCGAAACGGCATTGAGGCTTAACGCAAACGATAAAAAGCGTATAGTCAGAGCGTTTGAAATTTACGAAAATTCGTCGGTTACCGTTTCAAAGCAGTATGAAAACTCAAGAAAAGAGCCTTCGCCTTACGATACGGTTATGATAGGTATAGGTTATTGCGACCGTGAAATATTATACAGCCGCATAAACGCCCGTGTTGATATAATGCTTAAAAACGGTCTTTTGAAAGAGGCGGAAAAATTTTATAAAATAAACGGTAAGAGCGGCGGCTTTCAGGCAATAGGTCATAAGGAGTTTTTTGACTTTTTTGACGGTAAAATCACACTCGAAGAAGCAACCGAAAATCTGAAGCGGCAGACGAGAAGATATGCCAAAAGGCAACTTACCTGGTTTAGAAAAAACGAAAAAATCAACTGGATATATGCCGATAAAACCGAAGATGTTTTAGGCGAGGCAATAAAAATAATCGAAAGGAGTTTTGCCTTATGAAAGACCATACCGTCCTTAAAGTTTTTTTGATAGTATTGGTGGCGGCATTTGTTATTCATCAGGCATACTCGGCTTTTTATAACCCCGTAACAACTCAAAATGCCGAATTTTATTCCGCCTCTGACGGAATAACGGCGGACGCCATCGCGCTAAGGCACGAAACGGTTGTTTTAAACAATTCGGCAGGAGCGCTTCACTATAAAACTTTAAGCGGAAGCAGGGTGGAAAAGGGCGGAACAATAGCCGATATTTACAGTGATAAATCGGCGTCGGTTACCGTAAACCGCATAGAAGAACTGACCTCAAAAATATCCGATATAGAAGAAATAAGCGGATATAACGATGTTGCGGCAGCAGACCTGAATCTTGTAAATGATAAGGTTATAGATGCGCTTAATAATTTCGTTGTAAATTCGTCTGCCGGAAGATACGGCGACATAGAAAACAGCGAAAAAGAGCTTTTGTTTGCCGAAAACCGCAAGCAGTTTATCACGGGCGAAACGGTTGATTTTTCGGGACAGCTCACAACCCTTAAAGCCGAACGGGACAGTTTAAGCGCAAAACTGCCGACACCCGTAGGCAGTATAAAGTCGGATAGGTCAGGTTGTTTTGTAAGTGCGGTTGACGGATACGAAAACTTGTTTTCGCTTGACAGTCTTGATGAAATTACGCCCGAGGCAATAGAAAGCGCAGTGCCCGAAAAAACGCCCGACAACGCAATAGGCAAAATAGTTTACGATTACGATTGGTATGTTGTTGCGACCATTTCAATAAACGATTCCCTTAAATATAAGCCGGGCGATGAACTCACCGTTAAAACAACAATAAGAACTACCCCTACCGTGAATGCCGTGGTAAAGCAAATAAATGTTTCAAAGAATGACGATAAAGCGGCGCTCGTTCTTTTGTGCGGAGAAATGAACAGCGAAATTGCAACAATGCGAAACGCAAAAATCACGCTCGTTTCAAAAGAATATTCGGGACTTAAAATTGATAAAAAGGCTCTGCGCGTGGTAAAAGGCAAAACGGGAGTTTATGTTGTTTCGGGAAGAACGGTTAAATTTGTTGGGGTAAATGTCATTTATAATACCGATGCATACATACTATGTGAACAGGAAAACGAAAATGAGAGCGAATCCCAAGTCTTAAGGCTCTATGACGAAGTGGTTGTGAAAGGAAAAAATCTTTATGACGGAAAAATCATCGGTTGAAATATTTAACGAAAATTATGAAGAAATTAAACAAAAAATAAAAACCGCCGCCGAAAAATCGGGCAGAAAATCAGAAGATATAACCTTGCTTGCCGCCACAAAAACGGTAGATGTAAAGGTTATAAACCACGCAATAGAAAGCGGAATAGACTATATCGGCGAAAACAGAGTTCAAGAGTTTTTGTCAAAAAAGGACGAACTTATTGACTGCCGCCGTCATTTTATAGGGCATCTTCAAACCAACAAGGTTAAAGATATAGTGCCGTATGTTGAACTTATCCACTCGGTTGACAGTTTCCGTCTTGCAAAGGAAATATCAAAGGTTTCGTTAAAACTTAATAAAATAACCGATATTTTGCTTGAAGTCAATATAGGAAAAGAGGAGAGCAAGACGGGTTTTTGTGCCGAAGAACTCATAGATAACGCAAAACTCATATCGGCGCTTGAGGGTGTTCGCATAAGAGGTCTTATGGCAATTCCTCCGATTTGCGAAAACGGCGAAAAAAATATTAAATATTTTAAAGAAATGCGAAAACTGTTTATTGACATTAGGGGTAAAAAAATAGATAATAGTAATATAGATATTTTGTCGATGGGAATGTCTGATGATTATAGGGAAGCAATCGAAAACGGTGCTACGCTCGTAAGAATAGGAACGGCACTTTTCGGCAAAAGGGATTATACAAAAAAATAATTTTAGGAGAATATAAAAATGGGACTTATTGAAAGCATAAAAAACATTATGGTTATTCCGGATGACGATGATTTTGATGATGATGTAGCAGATGAGACCGAAACCGTATTTAAAAAGCAGGAAGAAACGCAGTCGGTTCAAAAGCGCGATGTAACACCGCGTCTTATAAAATCAAAATCTGCAAACAATTCGTCGGGACAAGGCTCCATGCAGGTTGTTCTTGTAAAACCCGAAAGATTTGATGATGTCCGCGCCATTGCCGACCATTTAAACGAGGGCAAGACGGTTGTTTTAAACCTTGAGGTTGCAAACCACGAAGATACAAGAAGAATAGTAGACTTTTTAAGCGGAGTGGCATACGCAAACCACGGGAATTTGAAAAAGGTTGCCGCAAAAACATTCATCATTGTTGCAAACAATGTAAATGTTATGGGCGAACTTATGCTTGATGAATTTGACGAGGGCAAGCTTTACTTTTAATGGATGAAAAACTTTTGCTTTCAAGGCTTGAAGATATAAGTTCAAGGGCGGAAAAGACAAATAAACCGCAGTTTATCGGCTTTTTGTCGGAAGGCGAGAATGCAACAGCAAAGAAATTTCTTGAAAAAAGAGGGCTGTTTGTTTCGTTTTTCGGCGGATACAAAGAGGCACTCAGAAATTTTGTTTGCGTTTCGCCTTTTAGTTGTGATGACGGCGCTTTTCCCTTAACCGCAATTACTTTTTCGTTCAGAAAAGAAGATAAGTTGTCCCATCGGGATTTTTTAGGCTCAATTACGGCGCTTGGAATTGCCAGAGAGAAAATCGGAGATATTTTAATTGAGGACGGCAGAGCGGTCATTTTTGTCGATAGGGCGATTGACGATTTTATTATGTCGCAAATGCAAAAGGTCGGAAGAGTGGGAGTAAATCTCAAAACGGGTGCGGAGTTTCCTTTGCCCGAAACGCAAAAGAAAGCAGAGTTTTCCGATACGGTTGCATCGGCACGGCTTGACTGTGTTGTGGCGGCGCTTTGCAATACTTCGAGAAACGGCGCAAACGAACTTATCGCCGAGTCGGGCGTCTGTGTAAATTCTTTTTTGTGTGAAAAGCCGACGCAGAATGTAAAGTCGGGCGATATTATTTCGGTGCGCAAAAATGGCAGGTTTAATATCGTTTCCTTAAACGGTATATCAAAAAAGGGCAGAATTATTTTAAAATACGAAAAATACATATAGGAGGCAATATTATGATTTCCGCAAGCGAAATTAGAAACATTACTTTTTCAAATTCCATGGCAGGTTATAAAAAGGACGAAGTCGATATTTTTCTCGATAAAATTGAGGTGGATATTGAAAAATACGAGGAGATAGTAAAGAACAGCGAGGAAAGAATATCCGAACTCGAAGCCAATGTTCAAGAACTCAAAAATTCTCAAAACAGTATCCAAAATGTTCTTTTAAATGCACAAAAGCTGGCAGACCAAATTGTTGAAGACGCAAAAGCAAAATCGGCGGAAATCATAAACGAAGCACAAAACAATATTTCGGATATGACCGAGAAAAGTAAACTTCTTGCGAATGAATTTGATATGAAAGCAAGCGAAAAGAAGGAAAAACTCGAAGCCGAAATTGCCGAAATAATAAAAGCGGCGGAAGAAAAGAAGGCGGTTATCGAAAACGCAACCAATATTTCGGTCAATAAACAGCAGGAAATCTACACTAAATTAAGAGCCGAAGTTGCCGCATTTAAAAATGAAATTACGGCAAAATATAAAGAGCATTTAACTCTCATTTCGGAAATCCCCGATTTTTCGGAGCCTTCTCCGCAGGCGGCTGCCGAAACCGTAAAGGAAACTTTTAAAGCAAGCGAAGAAAAAGCGGAGACAGAAGCCGAAAAGGCAGAGGAACCAAAGGCGGAGCCAGAGGAGATTTTTGAGGAAGAAACCAAAGAGGAAGATACATCTGCCACAAGAGTATTTTCGGTATCGGAGTTAAACGAAGATTCAGAAGACGAATAAGGTGAAAGCATAATGATTTCTTATATACTTGCCGTTGTTTCGGCGTTGGCGGTAATCGGTGCCGACCGTTTTACAAAATCAATATTTGCGCCCATGCTCGAAAACGGTAAATCTACCGAATTCATAAAGGGCATCATTGATATAACCGTTGTTTCAAACGACGGCGGAGCGTGGGGTATGCTCGGCGGATACACATGGCTTCTTGTTTCAATAACGCTTGTCGTTATGCTTGTGCTTTTCGCACTTTTATTGCGTTTCGGGCTTAAAAACAAGTTGATGTTTTGGGCTATTATGATGGTGCTTTCGGGCGGCATAGGCAATATGATTGACCGCATTTTCTTCGGCGGTAAGGTTATTGACTTTTTGCATTTTGAGTTTTGGCCTACCTTCCCCGTGTTTAATGTTGCCGACTGCGCCATAGTTTTGGGCGCTGGACTTTTGATTCTCTATTTTATTATTGACATAATAAATGATGCAAAAGCGAAAAAAGCCGGATTAAAAGAGCAAGATGGAAATAAAGGAAATTAAATTTGACGGTAACGAAAGTTGCCGTCTTGATGTATTTATTGCCGAAAATACCGATATTACAAGGTCGAGAGCCACTAAACTGATTGAGGAAAACAATGTCACGGTAAACGGCAGTAATGTCAACAAAAAGCAAAAGTTAAAAAACGGCGATACGGTTTGCATAACCATACCAAAAAGCGAAGAATATACCGCAAAACCGCAGGATATACCGCTTGATATACTTTATGAAGATGATGACCTGCTTGTTGTAAACAAGCCAAAAGGAATGGTAGTCCACCCTGCCGCAGGAAATTATGAGGGAACGCTCGTAAATGCAATTATGTTTCACTGCGGCGAGTCGCTTTCGGGAATAAACGGAGTTATGCGGCCGGGAATAGTGCATAGAATAGATAAAAACACAAGCGGACTTTTAATGGTTGCAAAGAACGATAAGGCGCATATATGCCTTTCAAAACAGATAAAAGACCACAGTTTTACCCGTGAGTATGAGGCGGTAGTTTACGGAAATATCAAGGAAGATACCGGAACGGTGAATGCGCCGATAGGCAGACACCCGATAAAGCGTAAGCAAATGGCGGTGACCGATAAAAACAGCAAAGACGCCGTAACGCATTTTAAGGTTTTGGAAAGATTCGGAGATTTTACGCATTTGCGTTTAAGACTCGAAACGGGGCGGACTCACCAGATAAGAGTTCATATGGCTTATATAGGTCATCCTGTTGCGGGCGATGAGGTTTACGGGCCTAAAAATGTTATAAAACAGTTGAACGGTCAGTGCTTGCATGCAAAAAAGTTGGGATTTATGCATCCAAACGGTGAATATATGGAGTTTGAAAGCGAATTGCCCGTTTATTTTAAAAAGTTTTTGGAAGGAAAAATGAAGAAGTGAAACTGTTTGAAAACTGTATTTTTGCGTGTGATGTTGACGGAACGCTCGTTCATAACGGAGAAATTCCCGAAACAAATCTTGAAAAAATTAAATTTTTCACCGAAAACGGCGGAATTTTTTCGCTTGCAACCGGCAGAAGCGTAGCTGCACTCGATGTGGTGACTTCAAAAATCGGGAATTTGTCGGCGTCGGTTGTGCTTAACGGGTGTGTGATTTACGATTATAAGGAAAACAAAATTCTTTACGAAAAAACCATACCGAAGAATGAATATTCCGCAACACTTAAACTTAAAAAAGAACATCCCGAAATAGGAATAGAAGTTCATTCGGGCGAAAAAGCGTATGTTTTAAACAGAACAAAGGAAACCGACAATCACGAATTTTATGAGCAAATGCCCTGCGAACCGATTACCGATGAACAGTTTTTAAACATTAAAGCAAACAAAATTCTCTATGCCTTAAACAGCGCAGAGGAATCAGGTGCCGTAAGAGCCTTTATAGAAAAAGATTTAAAACAAAGCAGACTAATAGATACAGCCGCAACGCTTATGTGCGGAAGAAGACATTATTTAGAGCAGATTCCGGAAAATGTTTCAAAAGCAAACGGCGTATTAAAACTTGCCGAAATTTTAAATGTGAAAAAAGGCGGTTTGTTTGCCGCAGGAGATTATTATAACGATGCCGAAATGCTTAAAGAGGCCGACATCAGTTGCTCTCCGCAGGAAGCGCCCGAAGAAATAAAAAAATATGTAACCTTTGTAGGTCCCAATGCCGAAAACGGCACCGTTGCCGGATTCATAGATTATTTAACAGATTTAAGGAGAAAATGATGGACAAGGAAACAAAACTTGAACTCGAAAAAATTGCTCTAAAAGCAAGAATGGGTATCATAGAGGGTATCCACGCCGCCAAAGCAGGACATCCGGGCGGTTCGCTTTCCTGCACGGAGATACTTACATATCTCTATTTTAAGCAGATGAAGATTGACCCCGAAAATCCGAAATGGGAAGAAAGAGACCGTTTCGTTTTGTCAAAAGGCCATGCCGCACCGGCGCTTTATGCCGTTTTGGCACAAAGAGGTTATTTTGACGAAAAGGAACTTTTAAATCTTCGTCAGATAGGCAGTATTTTGCAGGGACATCCCGATTTAAAGAAAATTCCCGGTGTTGATATGTCAACCGGCTCGTTAGGTCAGGGAATTTCCGCCGCTGTCGGAATGGCTTTAAGCGCAAAACATTTCGGAAACGACTTTAAAGTTTATGCCGTTTTGGGTGACGGCGAACTTGAAGAAGGTCAGGTTTGGGAGGCGGCAATGTTCGCAGGAAACCAAAAACTTGATAACCTTGTCGTATTTATAGATAATAATAATCTTCAAATCGACGGAACTATTGATGAAGTGAACTCGGCAAAACCGATTGATAAGAAGTTTGAAGCGTTCAACTTCGAGACAATTATTATTGACGGTAATGATTTTGACCAAATCGAAGATGCGTTAAAGAAAGCCGAAAAGTCGGATAAACCGGTTGCAATTATTGCAAAAACCGTAAAAGGCAAGGGCGTTTCTTATATGGAAAATGCTGTTAACTGGCACGGCGCCGCACCGAACGATGAATTATACGAAGTTGCCATGGCAGAGCTTAAAGAAGCTTATGCCAAGTTAAATTAAGGGAGGCACGAATTATGTCAGAAGTTAAATGCGTTGCAACAAGAGTCGGCTACGGTCAGGCGCTTGTAGAACTCGGAAAAATAAGAGATGATTTTATTGTAATGGATGCCGACCTTGCCGCCGCCACCCAAACCGGAAAATTTAAAAAGGAATTTCCTGATAGATTTTACGATTGCGGTATTGCGGAGCAAAATATGATGGGTATTGCCGCAGGAATTGCATCAACCGGCAAAAAAGTTATAGTAAGTTCTTTTGCTATGTTTGCCGCAGGCAGAGCCTACGAACAGGTGAGAAATTCAATAGGTTATCCGCACTTAAATGTTATTATCGGTGCTACCCATGCGGGAATTTCGGTAGGCGAAGACGGTGCTACACATCAGTGTTGCGAGGATATAGCCCTTATGAGAACGATTCCGGGTATGACGATAATAAACCCCGCCGATGAAGTCGAGGCAAGAAAAGCCGTTTTTGCCGCAATGGAACTTGACGGCCCCGTTTATATGAGATTCGGCAGACTTGCCGTTCCGGTTGTTTTTGATGAAGACTATAAATTTGAAGTCGGCAAGGGCGTTGAACTTAAAGAGGGTAACGATGTAACAATCATTGCCACAGGTCTTATGGTTAAAGAAGCGATTGAAGCATACGACCTTTTAAAAGCCGAGGGCATAAATGCGAGGGTAATCAATATGGCTACCATTAAACCGCTTGATAAGGAAATAGTTTTAAAGGCGGCAAAAGAGACGGGCGCAATAGTAACCGCAGAGGAGCACTCTGTTATCGGAGGCTTAGGGTCTGCCGTAAGCGAAGTGTTGAGCGAGGAATATCCCGTTCCGGTTGTGAAATTAGGTGTATATGACACATTCGGACATTCGGGTCCTGCCGTTAAACTTCTTGATGAGTTCGGTCTTCGTGCAGTAAACATTGCCGAAAAAGCAAAAAAAGCAATTTCTCTTAAAAAATAATATAATCTGTTAAAAAACGGAGGGGTATTTTAATTTTGTGAGGTGTGCGATATGGATAACAGAAATTACGGAATAGATTTCTTGAAGATATTATCAATGTTGATGATTGTGGTGTTACATTTTTTCGGACACACATCAATATCAACATCGTTGATTCCTTTTTCGTGTCAAGATATTTTTGTAAATTTTTCATGTTCAATTTGTTTTTGTGCTGTGAATTGCTATGCTATGATTTCCGGATATGTATACATAAATTCAAAGTATAAATGGACAAACATGATAATGGTTTGGCTTCAAACCTTGTTTTATTCGTTGACCATTTCCGTAGCTTTTATGTTTGTCTTTAAAGATGCTGTAGGGCTAAAAGATATTATTAAAAGCGCGTTCCCGATTTGTGAAAACAAATATTGGTATGTTTCGTCATATTTCGGAATGTTTTTGTTTATACCTGTTATAAATTCGGGGGTTAATCATCTTAATAGTAAACAGGCAAAATCGTTGTTGATGGTTTTGGCAATCGCCGTATCAATAATTCCGACATGGTTTAAGGATGTTTTATATTTAAACAAGGGTTACAGCGCTCTTTGGCTGATAATCATGTATATTTTTGGGGCTTGCATTGCTAAGTTTGATTTCTTTTCAAAATCAAAAAAGAAATATATAATGTTGGCTTTGTTTGTTTCTGTGGCAATAGTTTTTGTCTATAAACTTCTTTGCGAATTTTTTTCGAAAGGGCATAATTCGGTAAGTAAGATATTGACGGTTTTGTTACAAAACATTAATGTTTGCTCATACACATCTTTGTTTGCGGTTGTCTTAGCCGTTTCGTTTTTAGTTTTGTTTAAGGGTATGAAATTTAATGGTTTTTCTATTCGTGTGATTTCATTTTTTGCACCGCTTACTTTTGGTGTTTATCTCATACACGATAACGAATTGATTAGAAATAATGTTTTAAAAAACAGTTTTGCAAGTTTGGCAGACCTTAATCCCGTTGGGTTTGTTTGTGCGTCGCTTGGATGTGTTTTTGCAATATTTATTATTTGTTCGCTGATAGATTTTATCAGAAAAAAGATTTTTGATATTTTAAAGTTCAAATCATTAGTGAATTTTGTCGAAAATAAGTTGCCGGAAGTGTTAAAGTTGCAATAAAGTCAAGCATATAAAACGAAAAGGTGAATATATAGTGGAAAATAAAAACAATCAAATAAGGCATTACTGGATGGATTTGGCAAGGATTTTAGCGTGCTTTGCGGTAATATTTGTGCATACGGGGGCAAATGATTTTTGTCAAAAATTGTTGATTCCCATTTTTCATAATGCCGTTCCGATATTTTTTATGATAAGCGGAACTAATTTTCTTAACAAAGACAGAAATCTTTCTATAGTAATGATGTGGAAAAAGTATATATTGCCTTTAATTATCCTAACAATTTCATGGTCTTTTTTATACGGAATTTATAACTCATATATCACATATAGAGCATTATCGGCTGAATTTTTAAAAAATGTAATAATAAACACAGTAAATGCTGCTCCGCATCTTTGGTATATTTGGGCAACAATCGGACTATACAGTATAACGCCTTTTTTGAAAAAAATAACCGATAACAGCAGTCAAAAAGAACTGCTTATTCTCGAGATTATAAGTTTTTCTTATCTTACAGCTTTGTTTTTGATAAAATTTTATCCCTTTAACAATTTTGAATCGTTGATAACTGATTTAAGACTTACTTTTGTTTCGGGCTTTTTGGTGTTTTATGTTGGCGGTTGTTTTATTTCAAGGTTAAAATACAGCAAAAAAGCAACCGTGTTTTTTGTTGCATTGGGTATAATCGGATACGCAATTGAGCTTCTTCTTTTGCTTTGCAAGGTTGAAGGCAGTTATTTAACTCCGTCAACCGTTTTGACATCATTTTGCCTTTATTGGCTGTTCAGCCGATACGCAGAAAATTTCAGTAAAAAGCATAGCAAAATTTTGATGAAAATAAGTAAAAAGACATTGCCGATATATATGATGCATATATTTGTGATAAAGATAACAGAACACCTGCTATCTCTTAAAGAATACGGAACGGGTATAGCCTTTGTGATTTCGGTGATAACCTTCATTGTGAGCTTATTGTTATCGTATGTATTGTCAATCAACAACCTAACAAAAAAATTATTTGCAGGCAAATAGAAAACAGCTTCGTCTATTATTTGTATAGGCGAAGCTGTTTTCTGTTGCGATTCGTTGACAATAATAAAATAGTTTGGTAAAATAAATATGAGGTGAAGTCGTTTGTTTGAACAGTATATTGACATCGAAAGAATAGAACAGTTGGTTGACCTTTTCGGTAACTTTGATGAGAATGTCCACCGAATCGAAAAGCAGTATGGTGTAAACATTACTTCCTTTTCGGGACAGATAAAAGTTTGCGGAGAGAGTGTTGCCGTATCAAAAGCCGTCCGTGCAATTAACTGTCTTATTACAATGATAAATAAGGGCGAGAACATAAACGAGCAGTCGGTAACATCGGTTATTGATATGGTCGATGACGGCTCTGATGACAGTATCGAAAAACTTATCGACGGCGACTGCATTTGCGTAACCTCAAAGGGAAGACCGGTTAAGGCAAAAACTCTCGGTCAGAAAAAATATATAGATACAATAAAGAAAAACACAGTAACAATAGGCGTAGGTCCTGCCGGAACGGGTAAAACCTACTTGGCGGTTGCGTTGGCGGTTGCGGCGTTCAGGGCAAAAACGGTAAACCGCATCGTTTTAACCCGTCCTGCTGTGGAAGCGGGAGAAAAACTTGGCTTTTTGCCGGGCGACTTACAGCAAAAGGTTGACCCGTATTTAAGACCTTTATATGACGGACTTTTTGATATGCTCGGTGCCGAAAATTTCCAAAGATGTCAGGAAAGAGGGGATATAGAGGTTGCCCCGCTTGCGTATATGCGCGGCAGAACGCTTGACGACAGCTTTATTATTCTCGATGAGGCTCAAAACACCTCAAAAGAGCAGATGAAGATGTTTTTAACCCGCTTGGGCTTTAATTCAAAAGCGGTTGTTACCGGCGATGTTACGCAGA
>JAZUHF010000054.1:0-17951 GCA_045641585.1 Acutalibacteraceae bacterium | reverse complement strand
GATAATATTACTGCTTATAGGGTCGGAAAAGACCTCAATATCTCATATTCAATATTAAGTGAGTGGAAGTCAGGCATTAAAACTCCTAAACTTGATAAGCTTAAAAAGATTGCCGATTATTTTGGTGTGTCTGTTGACTATTTGATTGGCTCCGATGGCATAACAAATGAATCGGCTCTTGAGCCGAACAGTTTCGCGAGTGATTATTTTTCACTTGATAAAGAGGATAAGGAAACGGTTGATTTGCTTATTTCCTCTTTACTCCAAAAGGAAAAATACAAAAAAGACAAGAATGTAGGATAATTAGATTTTCAGAGGTATAGATTATTATGAAAAAACTTGTAACAAGGATATCAGCGACATTTTTGACAACTTTTTTAGTTGCATCTATGTTTTATTCTGCTTTTTGCGTTAGGGCAGAAGAAAAGGCGGGTGACACCTCTTTACCGGAGGTAAAGGTTTCCGCCGACGATAATTTAAGCCCTACGGCATACGATTCTTACATTTCTTCCGTTAACGCAACAAAAGCAAATGAAGATGTTGAAATAAAAACCGATATTAAGGTTACAAAGAACGGCTCAAAATTTTCCGTTTCGGTTAATGAGGACGGAGCTTATACGCTCGGCTTTTCCTATGTTGCAACCGACGACTCCAACAGTCAGCTCATTTTTTCGCTGAAGCTTGACGGTAAAACTCCCTTTGACGAAGCAAAAAAGTTTATTCTCAAGCGAATTTTTGAAAATGACGGAAAAACCCGTAAGGACGGTATGGGCAACGAGTTCGCTCCGGCACAGGTGCTTTCAAAATCCTATTATTTTGATACTGTTAACGATATTACCGGTTGGACAAACGAGCCGTATATGTTTTATCTTACAAAAGGTCAGCATACCTTTGAACTTACCGGAATTTACGGCGAATTTAAGGTGGAAAAGGTCGTTTTGGGCGGTGCTGACATCGTTAAAGATTATAAAGCTCCCAAAAAGAATTTGTATAAGGGCAGTCCCGTTATAATTGAGGGCGAAGATGCCGTTTTAAAAACTAACTATTGGTTAGCAGGCAAATGCGATAATTCTACACCGGTTATTTCGCCTAACAGTGCCTATAATACTTTGGTTAACTATATAGGCGGCGGTAACTGGTCCTCAAACGGCGATACTTTGGTTTGGAACACTCCGAAAATGAAGGCGGGCTATTATAATATCGCCTTTATGTATCGTCAAAGCTCAATTATCGGTGCCAAGGTTTACAGAGATTTAAAAATTGACGGTGTTTCACCCTTTAAGCAGGCAAAGGAAATCGGTTTTGCTTATTCTTTCAACTGGAAAGAAACCGTATTTTCCGATAAAAATGAAAATCCGTATTATATCTATCTGCCGGAAGGAAAACATACCATTTCTCTTACTGTTGTTCCGGGTGAGATTGAAAATGTTCGTAATACATTAAAGCAAGCCGTGACGGATGTCGGCGACCTTTACATAGATATTACGACAATAACGGGCGAAACCGTTGATACCTACCGTGATTACGACCTTTTCGGTCAAATTTCGGATATGGAAGAAAGATTGAAGACAATTCGTAAGGAATTGCTTGATTGCAGTAACGAATTGAAAGAAATCACGGGTGAAAAGAGCGGCTCATATATTTCAATTATTGACAATATGCGTCAGGTAGTTGAGCTTATGCTCCAAAACCGCTATTCTTCGCATCGTTATAAATCAAACTACTATTCAAAATATACCTCACTTGCTTCGGTATTGAATGAAATGTCATCCATGCCGCTTGATATTGATAGAATTTCCCTGTTTGCAAAGGATACAGACCCCTTTGAAAGCACAGGATTTTTCAAAAAAGCTGTTTATACTTTCCAGAGATTTTTAACATCGTTTGTAAGCGATTACAATAATATTTCAAGCAGCTCCAAAAAATCAAATTCAATCACCATTTGGGTTAACTGGGGCAGAGATCAGGCGCAGGTATTAAACTCACTTATTCAAACATCGTTTACCTCTAAAACCAAAGTGCCGGTAAATGTTCAGCTTGTAAACGCTTCGGTTGTTCAGGCAGTTCTTTCCGGTAAAGGTCCCGATTGTTTGCTTCAACATTCAAGAAGTGAGCCGGTAAACCTTGCTATGCGTGGCGTTTTATACGATATGTCAAAGTTTAAGGATTTACCCGATGTTCTTAAAAATTTCGGAGAAGAAGCCGCTTTGCCTTACTATTATAAAGGCGGATTATACGGTCTTCCCGATACGCAATCATTCTATTTGATGTATTACAGAAAAGACATTTTAGATGAGATGCATTTGAAGGTTCCGAAAACTTGGGATGAGTTCCGCGAAACGGTTAATCTTCTTGAAATTCATAACTTGACCGCTTGGCTTCCAAACAATATCGCAACAAGTGTCGGTCAGGCAAATGCCGGAATAGGCAGTATAAATATTTTCCCGTCTTTAATGCTTCAAAATAATGTTGATATTTATAAGGCGGACGGCAGAAGCACTAATCTTTCTTCGCCCGAAACCTCTGCGGTATTCAACGAATGGACGGCTTATTATTCACAGTTGAGATTACCTCGCACACTTGATTTCTATAACCGTTTCAGGACCGGCTCCTGTCCGCTTGGTATCTCTGTTCATACAATGTATACGACCCTTAAAGCAGCGGCTCCCGAAATTGACGGTAAATGGTCGGTTGCTTTAATTCCCGGAACAGTTCAGAAGGACGGCTCAATTTGCCATACTTCTTCCGGCGGCGGAACTGCTTGCTCAATTATGAAGAGCGCATCAGATCCGAAAGCAGCTTGGGAATTTATCAAATGGTGGGTTTCTGCCGAAACGCAACTTTCTTTCTCAAATGAAATTGAAACGATTTTGGGTCCGACAGGCCGTGTTTCAGTTTCAAACAAGGAAGCGTTGGCTTCGCTTGAATGGGATATGGATATGAAGGATACGATAGTTGAGGCGTTTAATCAGGTTAGGGAAATTCCGGAATACCCCGGCAGCTATTATGTATCGCGTTCCGTATATCAAAGTTATTGGAATGTAGTTGAAAATAATCAAAGTCCTAAGGAAACACTCCTTAAATACAGCGAAGAAGCTAATGTGGAAATAAAACGCAAATGGCTTCAGTATGAAAACAGATAGTTAAATTTTTATGAAAATTGGTGAACTTATGAGCGGAAATGCGTTGAATAAAAAGAAAAACGGCTTCTCTTTAAGTGAAAATACGGTATGTCTTTTCATTTCTCTGCCGTTTATTGTCTTATTCTTTGTATTCAATATTCTTCCTGTATTGTCGTCAATGGTATTAAGCTTTTTTGATTACGATATGGTTTCAAGTCCGATATTTAACGGCTTTGAAAACTATGCAAGAATGTTTGCTGCCGACGATACATTTTTGAAGGTGCTTGGAAACACCTTAAAGTTTTCTATTATTGCAGGTCCGGGCGGATTTATATTAGCATTCGTTCTTGCCTGGATGATAAATGAATTTTCAAAAACCGTTCGTGTAATACTTACATTTATTTTCTATGCACCGGCACTTGTCGGTAACGCATATTTCGTTTGGCAGGTATTCTTCTCGGGCGATAGTTTGGGATATTTGAACAACATCTTGATAAGCTTCGGTTTTATTACCGAGCCGATTAACTGGTTCCAAAATGTTGATTACAATATGCCGATTCTTATTATCATTCAGCTTTGGATGAGTATGGGTGTTACATTCCTTTCAAACATAGCCGGTCTTCAAAATGTAAGCAGTGAGCTTTATGAAGCCGGTGCTATTGACGGAATTAAAACCCGTTGGCATGAATTATGGTATATTACCTTGCCGTCTATGAAATCAATTTTGTTGTTCGGTGCGGTAATGCAGATTCAGTCGGTATTCTCCGTAAGCGGACTTATGACAACCTTGGTAGGATATCCGAGTGTTAATAACTCGGTTGATACTTTGGTATCTTATATTTCGGATATAGGCACCGAAAGGTATGAAATGGGTTATGCGGCGGCGTTGTCGGTTGTGCTGTTTTTGTTGGTGCTTGCGTTCCGTTACGGCATAGGTGCTTTCCTAAATCTTGTCGGAAAGAGCGATAATTAAGGAGAAGTGCAAATGAAAACTAATAAACCACAATATAGACGCTATACACGCTCAACCGCCGGCAATATCGTTTATTTTTCTATCTTGTTCCTCGCCGGTGCGTTTACGGTTTTACCTTTAATTTACTGCGTGATTACATCTTTTAAGCCCTTGGATGAGCTTTTGATTTTCCCGCCGCAGTTCTTTGTAAAAAGACCGACTTTATCAAATTATCTTGAATTGCCTTCGTTACTCGGTAAAATTCAGGTGTCTGTTTCAAGATATTTGTTTAACAGTATATTTATCGCAATAGCCGGCACGGGATTACATATAGTTGCGGCATCTCTTGCGGCATTTGTATTTTCAAAATCAAAAATGCCGGGCAGAAATGTAATGTTTGTAATTATTCAGATAATGTTGCTTTACAACAGCGTTACATTAAGCGTTCCGCAGTATTTGATATTTACTAAGCTCGGTATGATTGATACATATTTGGTATATATTTTACCTGCAATACCTTCGGCAGTAGGTTGCTTCCTTATGAAACAGTATATTGATGTTTCGGTGCCGGATGCATTGTTGGAAGCCGCGCGAATTGACGGCGCAGGCGTTGTAAAGATATATCATAATATTGTTATGCCGATACTTAAACCGGCTTGGATGACGATAATGCTGTTGTCATTCCAATCAATGTGGACTGTTATTCCGAACGGCACGATTTTCAGCGAGCAACTTAAAACACTGCCTCAGGTTATGAATTCAATTTCGGCGGGCGGCATCGCGCGTTCAGGCAGTGCAATGGCAGTAACTGTAATTTTAATGATACCTCCGATTCTTGTTTTCCTCGTTACTCAGAGTAATGTTATGGAAACGATGAGCACATCGGGTATTAAGTAATTGATTCCATACGGAAGGATTGTGGAATGGTTTGAAAAGGGTTATTTCTTTAATCTTTGTTTTTATATTGATTTTTTCGTCCGCTATGACGGTAATGGCGAGCCCGAGCGATTCGTTTGCCCACGATGAAACGGCAAGCGGAAGTATTGAGCCCGAACTTACTCAGGATATGTATGTTGCGACGAAACTGATAACGGCACAGTCGTTGGGAATAGAAGACAGACTTTCCGGCGTGAACGATTTTTGCACGGACAGCGAAGGAAGGATATATCTTTTGGTTTCCGATTCATCGCAAATTGTTGTGTTAAATAAGGATTATTCCCTCGACCGAATTATCACCTTAAAAAACAAATCAGGCGAAACCGAGAAGTTCAAAGGTGCTTTGGGAATTTTTGTTGACAGCAAAAAGAATATTTATGTCTGCGATACCGAAAATTTCAGAGTTTTAATTGCAAATCAAAGCGGAGAAGTTTTGGATGTTTGGGAGAAGCCCGATTCAAATTTATACCCCGATGATTTATTATATCAGCCCTCAAAGATTACCGTGACCGAAAAAGGATATACATATATCCTTATATTAGGCGGATATTACGGTGCGTTGCTCTATTCACCTGAGCACGAATTTTTGGGATTTTACGGCTCAAATACCGTAAAGGCAACTGCGCTTGACACCTTGTCGTATTTATGGGACCGTCTGACGCAAACCGATGCAAAGAAAGCGGTTTCGGCAAAAAAATTACCTTTTTCGTTTGTAGATTTATGTTTAGACTCGGATGATTATGTGCTTACCTGCACAGGAGCGTCACCCGAAGAAAACGAGAACGGAACGGGACAAATCCGCAAACTTTCGCCAACCGGTGAAAACATTATGTTTAAGCGCCAAACCGACGGAACTTCGCTATCGGCAGATGACATCAATTTTGTTGAAAAAAAGGTTACTGAAAAATTCGGCAAACTTCAAAAGCAGAATATTGTATCTGTTGATGTAGACGAAAACAATTTTATATACGCATTGGACAGCCAAAAAGGTCTTGTATATGTATATGATGATGAGTGCAACCTTTTGTGCGGATTCGGCGGAGGATTTGATAAAGCCAAAAGGCTCGGAATATTCGATAATGCTATATCTCTTTGTGTTTGCGGAACGGATGTTTTGGTTTTTGACAGTGATAATAAATGTATTACTGTTTTTAAGAGAACAGATTACGGCGACCTGCTTGTTAAAGCACAGTCGGCGTATTTAGACGGTGAGTATGCAACAGCAAAGCCGTTTTGGGAAGAAATCAACAAGCGCAACAAAAGCTGTCAGCTCGCATACAGAGGATTGGCTATTGCCTATTTGAGCGAGGGCAAATACGAAAAAGCCTTGGAGTATTCAAAGAACGGTCTTGACTATACCGTTTACGATTTGGCTTGGAAAACGGTAAGAAATAATTTCATATTAGACCATTTCGTATTGATTTTCAGTTCGGCAATAATTTTAATCGGCGGTATTATTGCCTTTGCGGTTATTGCAAAGAAAAAACAGATTGTTATTATCAAAAATAAATATGTTAAAACCGCCCTTTCGTCAACCGTTCATCCGTTTAAGGCGTTCGACGAAATCAAGAGCAAACAAATGGGCTCTATAATAATTGCTCTTGTTATTTTAGTGCTTTACTATTTTTCAAATGTCCTTGAAGCAGTCGGTTCCGGTTTTCTTGCAACTAATGTTGTGATTTACCGTTACAATACACTTTACACATTGATAAAAACTGTCGGTATAGTTTTACTGTGGACGATTTGCAACTGGCTGATTTCTTCATCGTTTGAGGGAAAAGGCAGATTTAAAGATGTGTTGGTTGCAACCACATATTCTTTGATTCCGTTAATTGTATTTACATACATTAAGGTTATTCTTTCACACATTCTCTCAATTTCGGGACTCAAAATTGTCGATGCCATAGGCGTTGTTGTCTTGATTGTGACATTTTTCATTCTTTGCATCGCCATTATGTCGGTGCACGAGTTTGATTTCTTCAAATTCCTTCTCACGGCGATTGTTTCGGTGCTGTTTATGATACTTGTTGCATTTGTGATTTTTGTGGTAATAATATTGCTTCAGCAGGTGGGAAATTTCTTCACTTCGCTGTTTTCGGAAATACTTTACAGATAGTTAGGAGAATTGACAAAAATGAAATTTAAAAAGTCCGTTTCAATATTGTCGGCTGTTCTTGTATTTGTATCTGCTTTTTCCGGATGCGGAGCAAAACACAAAGCATCCGCTTTTGATGATTCAAAACTCAAAACATTATCATCTCAGACACTTGCCGAAAATGACAGACTAAAGTTAGATTTTAACTACGAAGTTGTAAATCCCAACCTTTTAACCGAAAGAAAAGAAATATTTGAAATTTCGGTTGTTGATAAAGTTACCGGTAAGGTATGGTCAAATCAAGCCAAAAACGAAAAGGGAGAATATATAACTGCCTCGGGACTTGACATTACCATACAAAATATGGAAACCTATCAGTCAAATAGTTTAAACGGCGGTGAATTTTACGAAATTGAGCGTGATAAAAACGGCGATATCGTGTATGATGAAAACTATAATCAAAAGTTATCGCGTATTTTAAATATCAGCGCCAAAAAAATTGACAACGGTATTGAACTTATATATTATTTCTTAAAATATAAAATTTCCGTCCCTGTTGATTTTTATCTTGCGGACGATTCACTGAAAATTTCAATAGATGCCTCAAAAATCGTTGAGGGCAATGAGAACTTCAAAATAGTTTCCGCTTATCCGGCACCCAATATGTTCAGGGTAAGCGATAAGTGCGAGAATGGGTATCTTTTCCTGCCGGTCGGCAACGGCGCACTTATGAAAACGCAGGATAGTTCCGACCTTGAAAAAGAGTATAATGACGGCCCGAGTAACTATATATCACTCGATACGGACGGTGTAATAAATCTTCCGCAAACGGCAAGAATGCCGGTTTTCGGCTTAAAGGAAGATAATAACGCTATGTTCTGTATTGCTGAGAAATCTTCCGGCTCGATGGGTATTGATGCGAGCAGCGGAAGCAGAAACTCGGATTATGCAAAGGTTAAACCGAATTTGTTTTTTGTGGACTATGATTACACATTAGGCAGGTCTAAAACATCGGGATACATAAGACAACTTTCGGACCGTTCAAATAATGTAGCTACCATAGGATGCTATTTCCTCGAAAACGAAAATGCCGACTATATGGGTATGGCAGATTGTTACCGTAATTACCTTAATAGGAAAGGATTTATCAAAAAATCCGATTTTATTGAGTCACCGTATACGGTTGATATTTTAGGCGGTGTAATGTCTACAACATCTGTTTTGGGCATTCCGGTTAAAAAATTAAAAACTTTAACCACATTGGAGAGCGCAAAAGATATTGTATCCGATATGTATAAAGAAACATCTTATAAACCTACGGTTTGTTTAAGCGGATACGGTGAAACAGGTATCAACTACGGGCAGATTGCAGGCGGATTTACAATCAGTTCAAAACTTGGAAATAAGAAACAAATCAAAGCCATTGAAGATTACGCTTCTTCAAATAAAATTCCGCTTTATTTCAGTTTTGAAATGTCTAAATTTGCCAAATCGGGCAAAGGCTTCGGATATTCTTCCGATTCGGCTAAAACCGCCGTGCTTCATTCGGCAGATAAATACTTTGCGGATATTCCGCTCGGTGTTAACGATACCGACAGCGAGTATAGAATACTTGCAAGAGGTAAGCAGGGCAAAGTTCTTCAAAAAGTCCTTAAAACAACCGAAAAGTTCGGTATTTCGGGAATAAACTTATCAACGCTCGGCTCGGTTGCATATTCTGATTACAATAAGAATAAAGTTTATCCGCTTTCGGATAAAACAGAGAGCGAAAATAAGAACTATATTGAAAAAATCAGAAAAAACAAAAAATCTGTAAGCGGAAAAGCCTCAGCCTACTTTGCCGCCGGTTTGTTGGACACGGTTTTTGATTTGGATATCGGCGGAAACGGACATTTTTCAATGGATTATGAAGTGCCGTTTTATCAGATGGTTTTCTCCGATGTAACTCCGTTGTATACAAATTCCGTAAATACTGCGGATAATCCCGAAAAGGTTATAGCAGCGGCTGCCGCAACGGGTATGGGAATAGGATTTTCCTTAATAGATGAATTTGACCTTTCATATATGGAATCAAAAGCAGAAAAACTTTATGCCTGTTGCTATGATGCCAATAAAGAAAGAATTAAGGAATATGTAAATAAAATAGCAGAGGTTTACAGTGCCACCTCCGGTTCAAGAATTGTTGATTATAAGATTTTTGATAACGGTCTTTCGGTAACAACCTTTAAAAACGGCAAAGTTGTTTATGTTAATAATTCTTCTGTAACCGTTGACAGCGAAATAGGAAAATTAAAGAGTTACGAATTTAAATTAAGGGGTGCAAACTGATGAAGAAAAAAGTTAAGGGCGTCGAGTCCCTTCGCCGCAGATACGGATATTCGTTTGTAGCCCACTGGATTTTCGGCTTGATAATGTTCTTCTTCATTCCGCTGATTACCTCTGTTTGCTACGCTTTCAGTAATATCACCATAACCGACCAAGGCTTTTTATTGGAATATGTAGGTTTTGAAAATTTTAAAGTTGTCCTTTTGGAAAATGCAGAATATTTGGATTTGGTAAGAGATTCAGTAGGGTCAATGTTCTACTCGTTACCGATGATAGTATCGCTGAGCCTGATTTTAGCAGTGCTTTTAAATCAGAAATACTACGGAAGAACGGTAATGCGTATCATCTTCTTTTTGCCGGTTATCATTGAATCATCGGTTATAGTAAGTTTGCTTTCAGGCCCGTCTATAAATGCACCGATTTTTGATTTCAGTGCAGAGGGCGGCGGTTTTATTGATTATGCTGCTCTTTTTGCCAATCTCGATTTGCCCTCACAAATTTCGGACTTTCTGACATTTTTCCTTTCAAATACAGTTTCTCTTACATGGAATTGCGGTGTTCAGATTATCCTGTTCCTTGCAGGACTTCAAGGTATACCTGCCTCGCTTTATGAGGTTTCTAAAATCGAGGGAGCAAATAAGTGGGATGAATTTTGGCAGATTACAGTTCCGATGCTCAGGCATGTTTTATCGCTTGTTATCATTTACACAATGATTTCACAGTTTACAAGTTCAAACAATAAGGTTGTGTCTACTGCCACCGATTTAATGAAAGAGGTAAAATACAACACGGCATCGGCAATGTTATGGTTTTATTTTGTTATTGTTTTAGTGGTTATAGGTTTAGTTTTAGCACTGTATAACCGTTATTGTCTTAAAAAATGGGATTAAAGGGAGAGCAAACCAGTATGAAAAAAGTTTTATCTTTGCTTTTGACGGTTTTATTGTTGCTCGCTTGCTGCGGATGCGGCACGGGTGACGGCACTGCCAAAAAGAATGGCGGAAACAAATCTTCTGAAGGCGGCGGTTCTAAAAAAAATCAGGAAAACCTTTCGTCCGAGGGCAGTATATCATTTTATGATTCTTTTTTAGATTATGAGTCGATTGAACTTGAAGAAATCGAATTTGAAGAAGAAACAGAATCTAAAGTGATTGAAAAGTCGGTAAACACCTTAAATACGAATTGGCGCGGTGATGCTGCCATTACATCGGGCAAATCCGATGCGGCGGCTACGGCACTCCGTAACAAAATACTCAATGCCAAAAACACGCTTGATAATTATAAAATTACCGGCACCGTATACTATGTATCTCCGACCGGAAACAACAGTAATGACGGTAAAACTCCGAAAACGGCTCTTAAAGACCTCAGAGCAGGTCTCTTTATGATGAATAAATTGAAACCCGGCGATGCGGTTTTGTTTGAGCGCGGAGGTTTGTGGCGTTTAACCTCGCTTTACAAATGTAAAGAGGGCGTGACCTACGGCTCTTACGGCAAAGGAAATAAACCGGCATTTTACGGCTCTGCGAAAAATTACGCCAATCCGTCGGCGTGGATTCCGAGTAATTTGGGCAATGTTTGGAAATTAACCGTTGCGGACCCCGATATCGGCAATATAGTATTTGACCACGGTAAAATGGTCGGTGTTAAGAAACTGAACGGCTTGGTTTCGCTCGAAAAGAACGGCGACTATTATTACAATACACATCAGGATACGGTTTACCTTTATTATGATAAGGGTAATCCCGGTAAAGCCTTTAAGGATATAGAAGTAGGACTCAAAATGCCTTTGTTCTATGTTACTACACCTAATGTAACTATTGATAATATTTGCTTTAAGTATACAGGAACATTCGGAATTGATTTGGACGGCGACTGTGATAATTCCGTCATCACCAACTGCGAAATCGGATTTGTAGGCGGTGCCATTCAGTCCGGCACAACGAGATACGGAAACGGTATTCAGTGTTGGAACGGCGTTAAAAACCATGTTGTTAAAAACAACTGGGTTTATCAGTGCTACGATACGGGTATAACCTGGCAGGGCGACTATGACAAGGTGGGTGTCGGAGTTGACGATACCTACGAAAATATAACATACGAGGATAATCTTGTTGAGTATTGCACACTGTCGTTTGAGTTCTGGCACGCCAATAACGGTGCAACATATATTTCTCCTGCAACCGTTAAGAACTTCAAACTGATTAACAATATCAGCCGTTTTGCAGGATACGGTTGGGGCAAACAGCGTCCTGACAGTCAGGGAATACATGTAAAGGGTTGGCAGCATATGTATCCGACTGCAAAGGCTAACGAGATTTCAGGAAACATATTTGATTTATGCACAACATTTGCGGTTGACTGGAGAATACAGTCGGGCGGAAACAACGGTGAATGGGATATTCACGGCAACACATGGTATCACGGCAAAACAACCGACAGTCAAGGTTTGGTTTACGGTTCATGGACTTATGCGAGTGATTTGAAGTCACTTTTATCTGCAGTTGCTATTTTTGATAAAAATCCTGCAAAGGTTGAATGGATTTCTTAATCTGCATTGAAAAATTACAAGGAGAATTTTTATGAAAGCAAAAAGATTTTTGTATACAATATTAACGGCAGTTTTAGCCTTTTCTTTGCTGTTGTCGAGCCTTGTTATCGTGCAGGCGGCAGGAACAATCAATGCAAACAGTCCCGAAACCTTGAAAGAAGCATTCAAAAATGTTTCGGATAACGGCGTAATCAATATCACCGGCGATATTGTTATGAATGAAAAGATTTACAGACAGTATGGTAACTTTAAGATTACCGGCGACGGCTCTGTAACCTTTAAAAGCACAGAAGGTCTGCATTTCGATGCCTGCACCGTTACTATTGACGGTGTTACATTAAAGCAGGCGGACAGTATCATAGGTAACGCAGACAGTTATGTTATAAAATTAGAAAAGACCAATACTACCGGCGCAAAAGTTATTATCAACGGCGGTGAATATCATGGTCAGTTTGCATTCAGAGCCAGCGATAAAGAAGCGGCTGTAAATACCATTGTAATCAACGGAGGAAAGTTCTATCAGACAAATTACCGTCTTTTCAATGCCTCTGTAGACTACACAAGCATTACGGTAAACGGCGGTGAATTTTACGGTAAACACGCTGACCAGCCTATGTTTTTTGAAAGCACCGGAAACGGAACCGGAGTTTTAGATGTTAAAGGCGGTAAATTTACTATGCCGGAGGAAGGCTCGGGCGAAAATCAGGCTGTTTTTGCCATCGGAAATATGAAGAAGTTTGAAATCGGTAATTCCGACGGCACGGGACCGACTGTTATCCACAGCGGCAGAGGAGATATTTTCTCATTCGATAATGATTGCGATAAAGAGGAAATGGAATATAGTATTTTAGGCGGAACATTTACCCATACGGGCACCGGAAATATTATAGGATTTAACGGTCAAAAAGATTTTTATTCAACCCTTTCGGTTAAGAAGGCGAAATTTAATCACAGCGGAAGCGGAAGTTTTATCAACACACCCGTAAGAGCTTCAAACGGTTTTATCCTCTTTAATGAAACTGCATTTAACTATCAGGGAACAGGTATTCCGTTTGTTTTAGGACAAAAATGCAATAATATTTTTGAGGCTTTAAATATTACCCAAACTTCAAATAATGAAATCTTTAATTTGAATGATGCAGTTACCCTTGCTCTTTTAAATTCAAAAATCAAGAATAACGGGCCTGTTATCAAGGTTAAGAGCGGAACAGCAGAAATTTATACACCGAATGATACCGAACTGACCTCTGAAAGCGGCAATGTAATTGTGGGCGGACATAACCGTTATTATAAAGATTTGCCGAAAATGCTCGAAATCGAATACGCCGAAAATTCAACGGCAGTAGCCCAGACATATTTGCAGCTTACCCCCGGAAAGACATACCAGTTTGATGTTGATTATAAGCCTGAAAGCATATTTATGAAGGCTGATTATTTGCTTTACTATAAACTTGCCACAAAGACAAAGGTCAATACTAAACTGTCCGATATAGTTTTAACAAGTGCAAATCTTGAAAACAAGCATTTGTCATTCCGTTTCACTGTGCCTGCTGATGCAAAAGCGGGAGAAAAGAATATTTTAATTTCTTTAGGACACTCTCCGAAATCACAGATAGGCAAGATGCTTTATGCTTTCCCGACCTTAAGAAGTGTCGAAAACGATGTTGCAAAGGGAGATAATTTACTTGAAGACGGTGATTTTTCAAAAACCGAAAGTCCGTTGCCTAAGGACGATGAAGAGCTTCCGTGGTCATATCGCAGCACGAAAGCGACATTTACAACAAGATATATACCTGCTTCGTTTTATGATTCATTGCCGTCTCCCAATCAAGAAAAGATGTGGGAAATCGGCTCAAGGCGTCAGGAATACTGGGGCGGTATTAAGCAGGAGTTTGCGATAAAAGATAAAACATATTATAAGTTCGAGTTGGATAAAAAAGTCGTTAAGGGTGCTTCGGCTTTGATAAGAATAGGCATAAAGGGCAGCGGCACTACATCTTATGAAGAGTCCGATATGTCAAAGGTTTGCTCGGAGTATAATATAGTAGATGTAGGAACAAAATATATCTTTACTTTCAAAACAAAAACTTTGGTTGCCGGTAATAACTTCCGACTCTATTTAGGCAGGAACGACTCGGCGATGTCAAGCGATGCAGTTGCCTATTTTGCTCATATTTCACTTTGCGAGGACACCTCAAAAGGTGCCGGCACATCGTATGGCGAAAACCTTATATTTAACGGCGATTTTGTCTATGGCGATTTAGGTGACATAAGTGCCAAAAATGTAAAAACCCAGTTGTTCGGTTGGGACCAGATTACCGAAGGTGAGATGTTTAACACTTATAACATCATCAAACTTTCGGATATTCCCGATAATTTCTTTGCCATCAGAAATGTTTTAACTGTTCAAAAAGCCAAAGGAACTGTTACCCAGCTTCAAACCGTTGAAAGCGGAAAGCAGTATAACTTTGTATACAGTAATAAGTATGACAGCACCGAAACGGCAGTTCCCTATATTGAGGCATTTACCAAAAGCGGAAGCGTTAAGATTACGCCTTCAAAGATAACAAAAGATACCGGCGGATTATATAATACTTCTGTTATATTTACGATGCCTGCAGATTTGAAAGAAGAAAAGAATTTGCGTATCGGACTTCAGTTCGGAGATAAGAAGATTTCCGGCTCTTTCTCAGACTTCAAACTTTATGCGATAGATAAATTTTCGATGCCCGACGGAGATAGTTTTATAAAGAATTCCGAATTTAAGGATATAAAATCGCTTATTCCTTATTCTCCCGATGCAGAGAAAGATGTTTGGATGAAAGACGGCGATTTTGAAGTTGAGCCGAAAATCGAGTTGGCTGAAAATGAAATATTTGATATAAAAGTTCCGCACCTTTTGGTGCTCGCCGGTAAAAATGAAAGTGCTTATCAAACAAAAGCCGGACTGGAATGTAATATATATCAAACCGTAAGCATTGCTGCCGGTAAAAAATACAGACTCACCTATAACGCCAAGTGGGCGGCAACGGGCAGAGAAGGGAATTTGGATAAGGCTTTAATCGAACTCACATATAATAATGGTGCTTGGATAGAACTGCCGAATTCAAAGACCGTTTCCGATACCGAGTATAAAGAAACCTGTATCTTTACCGCTCCTTCGGATATTTCATCCGGCGATAACTTCAAGGTTGCAATTTGGGCAAGCAGTGCCTATGTATCCGGATATTTTGCAAACTTCTCTTTGTTTGAAATTGATGCCGAAGGCAAGGAGATTTCAAGTGAGCTTATTAAAAACGGTGACTTTTCAACCGGCACCAATGAAAATTGGAGTGTATCCGGCGGTTACAGAATAAAGCAATTCTCCGTTATACCCGAAAACTTTTTCAGCAAAACCAAAAAGCATAATGCTCATATGATAGAATATAGCAAAACCGACGATTTTGCATGGTATCGTTCTCACTTTATGCTTGAGGCTAACACAACATACGAGGTAATTATTCAAAGAAACGATGTTAAGTTCGTGGAAGATAAGGTGCCGTATTCGGTAATACATATGTTCTATTATCAGAAAAATGATGACGGTTCGTTGTCGAATATGGTAGGTAACTTGGCTGAAAACAGTTCGGTTCCCGATTTGGCGATTTTAAAGGAAGAAAAATTAGGCGATAACAAAATCAGATGGACATTTACAACTCCTTCAAATCTCCGAACACACGGTGACGGAAGTTTCTATTTATACCACTATACCCGTCAGGATTCGTCGGGATATTTGGGTGAAACCGAAATATATAAACTCAAAGACGGTAAAAGAGTAGGAAACAACCTTATTCTTAACGGTGATTTCAGTTTGGGCAATATTGCTTGGGATACTTCCGGCACGATGAGAACTCTCAATATTGAACAGCCGTATGACACCTTCCTTAATAAGACCGAAACACCCAAACAGATGGTGCAGTCAATGGGCACTGCATCAGATGCAACATACAGCACAAGCGTTAAGGTTGATGCCGATAAGACATACCGTTTTACCGGCACAAAGATTGATATGAATAACAGCGGTGTAAATCCGCAGGTTTTGTATCGTTCAAGGACTGCAAACGGAAATTATGTGGCTTTACCGCTTGAAGTTTATTATGATTCCGACCGCTTTGTTTTCGAGGCAGATTTCACCATTCCAAACGATGCTGTTGTGAATGACGGACTTGCCGATATCGTTATTCAAATGAATAACGGTAAAAAGGGTAAGGGTTATTTTGCCGACTTGGCGCTTTACGAAAAGGGTAAATTAAACAATCTTGCCGGTGGATTCAAGGCATCAAATTCAAACTACAAAGTAACACCGTATGATAAAAATGTATTCATATTCTATTATGATGATACAAAGTTTGATGACGGCAACTGGTCGGGCGAACTCGGACTTGATGAGAAGCCGGATACCGTTGTTGTGCGCGGCGGTATTAAGGGTATGATTTTCAATAAAGACGGCGACCCTGTTAAAGGCTTAAAAATACTTCTTACTCCGGGAAATAAAACGGCTTATACCAACAATCAAGGCGAGTATTCGTTTGCTAATTTAAAAGAAGGAATATATCAGTTATTTTTAGTTGAAGAAAACGGTAATAAATTACCCTTGTTTGAAGATTTGGATGTCAGCAATAATTTAACTATTATTGTTCCTACGGCAACCTATATGACGCCAGGCGAAGTGAATGCTGCGCTGTCAGAAAAGGAAAAATCAAAATACAAAGGTCCGTTCGGAGCATTAAAGGGCTGTTTCTACGATGAAGAAGGAAATCCGATTCCCAATGCGGTAATATTTGTGCGCGGCGTAGGTCACGCTATAACCGATAAGAACGGCGTTTTCAAGTTTGATAAGATTCCCTGCGGAGAATATGAACTGTATACCATCTTGGCAAACGATGAAGAATTGGTTTTAAGGACAGTGACTATTAAACCGAATCTCGGAATATCAATCGTTACTTCTTTGCCGAGCGATGACTCATTTAATTGGCTGTGGGTTATTATTCCCGCATCGGCATTGATTCTTGCAGCAGCAGGAGTGTTCACAGTAATATTCATTAAGAAAAAGAAAGCCAAAAAGGTAGGTTAAGTATTAGCATTGCAAGATTTTAAATTTTGCATAAAATATAAACTCCTAAATAAAACAAGCAGTCTTAATCGACTGCTTGTTTTATTGTATAGCGAAAACCACGCGACTATCGCGTGGTTTTCGCTATACAAAAAGCCGAGTGGTTAAAAATAACTGCTCGGCTTTTTTGGTTACATACCTGTGATTACTGATTGGCGGGTAAAAGCGGAAATGATTTAATGCAGAAACATATCCAATCTGAAAATACACGCTTGATAAATTATAGCCTAAGTGATAAAATACTACAAAAGATTCAATGCAAAAGTTTAATTAGTATCAGGTTGTGAGATGATGATAAAACTCGGAGTTATCGGCACAAGCGCAATAACCGATAAGTTTTTAACTGCGGTTAGTTCTTCAAATAGATTTGTGCTGACGGCTGTTTATTCAAGGACCTATGAAAAGGGCAGAGCATTTGCCGAAAAATACGGTCAAATTTCCGTTTATACCGATTTTAACGATATGTTAAAGTCGGGAATAGAGGCAATTTATATTGCTTCTCCCAACTCCTGCCATTTTGAACAGTCAAGGTTTTTTCTTGAAAACAGGATAAATGTTTTATGCGAAAAACCTATCGTAACAAATTTAAGTCAGTATAAAGAACTTAAAAAACTTGCCGATAAAAACGGTGTTATTTATATGGAAGCCATTATGTCTATGTATTCGCCTTTTTATGATATATTACATAATGCAGTTAAAAAAATCGGCAAAATTTCCCTTGCCAGAATTGATTTTTGCCAAAGGTCGTCCCGTCTTGACGATTTTTATAAGGGAATACCGCAGAATATTTTTGATATGAAGTTACACGCCGGAGCACT
>JAZUHF010000053.1:0-20981 GCA_045641585.1 Acutalibacteraceae bacterium | reverse complement strand
AACCGTTGCGGTTGACGGATGCACAAAGATTGACGAAAAGGCAACAGGATTCGGAAATGACGCAATAGGATATGAGGGTGCAACGCTTTCGCAAATCGGCGGAGCAGTATTCTCAAATCAGGCGTTCGGAAGTTCCGATAAAGAAACCGCAAAAACGGCAGACGGCAGTTTCTTTGCAAGCAATTACTATACCGCGAAAGACGGCGAAAGTGCAAGCAACATTTCGGCTTCAAGCTATACTTATAAGGTTGAGACCGAAGACGGCGAAGACGAAGTTTCGTATTCAGAGCCCAATATGTTCGGAGCAAATCCGGTTTGGCACATTTATAAAGACGCAACTGCCTTGAAATTAGCGCAGGGCGACCGAGCGGTTTATAAAATTTATGTATCGGAATCAGCTACATATTCGTTGGAGTCATTGCTTTCGGTTAACAGCAACGGCAATATAATAAAAGTTCAATTTGATAAACAGCAGCCGAATTGCTATAAATTGAATAAAAACGATTATTCTGCTCAAACATTCAACGCCGAATATTACAATTCACTCCAATTTGAGAAGCGTGTAATAGATAATGTTTATTTACAGAAAGGTTTGCATACTGTAACAATCAAAGCAGTTCAGGGCGACTTTACGGCAATAGAGTATGCTTTAACACGCATTAGTTCTGCAAGACCTAATTACAGCGATTCACTTTCTTCGCTTGGCGGAGCGGTTGAATACGGTGAGAGTTTCTGGAAACGGTTTAATACCATCACAACCAACTGGCTTTATTATCCCGACTATGAAAATTGGGTAGAATGGGATATAAAGGACGATGCATATTATGCGGCGGCAGGCTCGAGAAATCTTGCTCGCTTTGGTATAACCAATGCAACCGACTATAAGGCAAAGGTTGAAATAAAAACCGATGCCGTCAGCACTCAAAACGGAACAAATGCAGGTATTTTACTCAGACTTACAAATCCGAGTATCAGTGCCCGTCAGACATACGGAAGCGGACGAGGATACTATGTATGCCTTGATGCCGAAGGTGTTAAAATCATTCGCTTTGATTACAGTGAAGTTGTTGTTGCGGAATATTCTGCTGATTTGAGCAGCAACGCATATTATACTTTGGAAGCCGAATGTATCGGTAATACGATTTCTGTAATGCTTAACGGTAAAAAGATTATTAAATATGTTGACCCGTATGCTTATATCTGCGGTGCGGTAGGACTCTATTCAAACGATGCAGAAACATACTTTAAGAATCTTGTAATCAATCAGGCATTCGGAAATTCAAGTTCTCCTTACATCAGCGAAGATGATTCACGCTATCAGGTTGTTAAGGGCGATTTTGAAAAATTAAACAGTGATGTAATCGGCGCAGGTTACGGAGAAAGCATAATGATAGATAAGTCAATTAACGCTTCGTCTAAAGACCTTTACGCATTAAATGCATCATTTAGAGTCGTTCCGAATACGGCATCTGATGTAAACGGAATTATGTTTAATTACAGCAGAGAAGACGGAAGTTATCTTGCACTTAATTACTGTTATGTTGATGATGAATACAGATTATGTGTAAATCATTTTGACGGTAACGAGTGGGATTCCGAAGCGTGGATAACAGATGTAGTATTAAACGAAAATGAGTGGTATAGTTTTGATATCAGCGTTCAGTCGCAGTCGGCTACAACAACCGTTGATATAAGATATCAAGATGAAAATGGCAAAACAGTATATTTGTCAAATACTTTTGCGTTTGCTATGTCAGGCCGTAAAGTAGGTTATGTTGCCAATGGCACCGATAATATGCTTTTCGGTATCATAAATTCTGTAACACCGTTTAACAGCGGCACGGGATGGTCTGACGATTGGTCAGAAGCGCTCGATTTTATAAAAGGATAAACGATTGTTATTTGACATTTTCTAAACAATTAAGAACAATGTAAACAGGTTTGATTATACTTAATAAAATCGGTTTTAATTTGTTTAAATGTGAGGGTTTTATACAGAAATGTATAAAGCCCTTGCGTTGAAAATTGCAAAATAGTTACAGTTGTTAAATAGTTAATATTTATATACTATAAGGTGAAAATTTATGGCATTAGAAAGAAATGAATATCCAAGACCGCAATTTGCAAGAGATAGCTGGATAACGCTTAACGGAAAGTGGGACTTTTCGTTTGATAATCAAACATTTGATAAAACGATAACAGTTCCGTTTTCTTATCAGTATTTAGCAAGCGGTATCAACGAACAGAGCATACATAAAACATTGTGGTATAAAAGAGGATTTTCAATAACAGAGGAACAAAGCAAGCAACATTCATTACTTTGTTTTAACGGATGTAATTCGGAAACGGATGTTTGGGTAAACGGTATCCACGCTATTAAGCACGAGGGTTCGTTTGCTCCGTTTTACGCAGATGTTACTGAATATGTAAAACAGGGCAACAATGAGATTGTTGTGCGCTGTATTGACCCTTATGATTCGGCATTGCCGCGAGGAAAGCAAACCTGGAAATCTTCCGGATTTTCGTGTTGGTATGTTCCAAACGGCGGTATTTGGCAGAGTGTTTGGATTGAATTTTTCGGCGATGACTGTATTGCCAAATCTCATATTACTCCCAATCTTGATACTTTTTCTTTTGAAGGAGAAATTGAAACCCTTTACGGAACGGCTGATGAAGTTGAGGTTACGGTATCGTTTGAGGGTGAAGTATTAAGTAAACAAAGATTTTTGCTAAGCGGCAAATACACAAAATATACAGTATGGCTTACTGAACACGAGATTCATGAAGAATTATATTGGACTTTGGATAAGCCGAGACTAATCAATGTAGATTACAGTTTGTTTGCAGATGGCAAAGAGGTCGATGTTACACATACTCGGTTTGGAATGCGTAAGATTTCGATTGATTGTAACGGGAAAATTTGTTTAAATAATAAGCCGCTTTATCAAAAACTTGTGTTGGACCAAGGATATTGGAAAGACAGCGGATTGACTCCGCCAAGTGCGGAAGCACTCAAGAAAGATATAATGGCGGCAAAAAATATGGGATTTAACGGCGCAAGAAAGCATCAAAAGTTAGAGGATCCGTATTGGTATTATTATGCCGATGAACTTGGGTTTTTAACATGGTGTGAGATGCCGTCGGCATACAATTTCCAAAAAGCCGAAATTGCGGCAATTACTAAAGAATGGCAGGAAATAGTAGGTGTTGCGATGGATTTCACAAGCGTTATTGCGTATGTTCCTTTAAATGAAAGCTGGGGCGTTAAGAAAATTTTTGACGATACTAAACAGCAAGATTTTGCCCGTTCATTATATTATCTGACAAAATCAATTGATGACAGCAGATTGGTATCAACAAATGACGGTTGGGAAAATATATCCGAAACAGATATTATTTCGATTCACGATTATGCGTCTGACGGAAATAATTTTCAGGCAAAATATTCTGAAGACACCTATGATGTTATTTACCCGCAAGGCAAAAAACTAATGGCGAATAGCAATTATTATTCCGGACAGCCCGTTATATTTTCCGAATTCGGCGGAATAGCAAAATCTATCGAAAACGATGACGAAAAATGGGGATACGGAGAAAATGTTAAAGATTCAGAAACTTTTTACAAGCGTTTGAAAAACCTTGTTGAAAATATTTGTAATTGTGATTTTCAAGGGTATTGTTACACGCAGTTGAGCGATGTTCAGCAGGAAATCAACGGTTTGCTTGATGAAAATCATATCCCGAAATATGATTTCGCAAAGATAAAAGAAATACTTGATGCTTCACTAACAAAAATTCAAAATTCGGGAATAAATAAATCAATCAATTAAAGGAGAATTATTATGTTCAGAGTTGCACTTATCAGTCGTTGGCATGTTCATTCGCATAAGCCGGACGAGAGGTATGTTAAAGAATTATTAGATACACCCGACTGTGAGGTTGCGTGTGTTTATGATAAAAATGAGGAAATTGCAAAAGAGTGGGGTGAAGAATACGGTGTAGATTATTACACCGACCTCGAAAGCGTTTTGTCAAGAGATGATGTTGATGCCGTTCTTGTTACATCAGAAGCAAAGGACCACAAAGATATTCTTATCAGTGCGGCAAATCACAAGAAACATATATTCACAGAAAAAGTTTTATCATTTTCGGTAGAAGAAGCCCTCGAAATAAGAGACGCAATTAAAAATAATAATGTCATATTTGCGATTGCTTTTATGCGTCTTGGAGCAAAACAGCTTAATTATGCAAAGGACTTAATAGAAAACGGAACGCTCGGCAAACCCGTTATGTTCCGTTGCTTCTGCGGACATAATCAGGGAATTGCAAATACACTTCCTGAATACTGGTATGACCCTGCAATTACGGGTGGCGGCTCAATGATAGACCTCGGATTTAATTGCACATATCTTGCAAGGTATATAATGGGTGATATGGAATCTATCGGCTCAAATTATTCATTTATAACAAATCGTGCAGTTGAAGACAACTCAACCTGCAGTATTAAATTCAAAAACGGGGCAATCGGAACGCTTGACGCAAGTTTTACTACTCCGGGTATGTCTGTTTTTGAGATTACGGTTTACGGAACAAAGGGCGCTTACTACGCCCGTTTCGGCGGCTCGGATATAGCAGAACTTCGTTTGGAGGGCAAACCGATAGAGCAGGTAAAAGATATTCCCGATAAGATTTTAACTCCGATGAAATCGTGGATAAAAGCCTGCAAAGAGGGCGGAAACTGCGAAGAATACGGAATTGATGCGGCAGTAGATATGGTTAAAATAATGGATGCGGCATACAATTCGGCTGAAAACAACGGATGTCAGGTAAAGATTTAATTGTATTTAGGGTTGATTTAATTGAAAAAAATAACTGCGAATATTATTGATTTCGGTGCGGTTTCGGATATCAAAGAATTGCAAACCGAGAAAATTCAAGCGGCGATTGATTTTTGTTTCCGACATGGCGGAGGAGAGGTCTTAATTCCCGAAGGAAAATTTTATACCGGGGATATAAGGCTTAGAAGCAATATAACTCTGCATCTGCTTAGCGGTGCGGAACTTTTGGGAAGTATGAATCCGGAAGATTATTTTCATTATCTTGATGATAAATTAGAGCCATTACGCGATGAGCAGATTACAAATGCCGGTTTTATCAATTATTCAAAGATTATGGGACAAACGGAATACATAAAAAATAATCCCGAGTTTATGTGCATTACACTTGCAGGAAGCAGATGGAACAATGCGATTGTTCGTGCGATAGATGCAGAAAATGTTAAAATAATCGGAGAAAAATCGTCGATAATTGACGGAAGAAACTGTTTTGACGAGTGCGGCGAAGAAAGTTACAGAGGTCCGCACGCCATAACCTTTTTTAATTGCAGTAATATCGAATTTAGGGGTTATACCGTTCAGAATTCGGCTAACTGGGCGCACAATATTCACGGTTGCAAAAATATACTTTTTGATAAAGTTACGGTGCTTGCTGGTCATGACGGTGCGCATTTTTCGTCCTGCACGAACATAGAAGCAAAGAACTGCGAATTCTATACCGGTGATGACTGCTTTGCAGGCTTTGCAAATGTAAATGTGCATTTGTCGGACAGTATTCTTAATTCTTCTTGCAGTGCAATGCGTTTCGGCGGAAGTAATGTTTTGGTTGAGCGGTGCCATATTTACGGGCCCGGAAAGTATTATTTCAGAGGAACTTTAACTGACGAAGAAAAACGAAATTCTGCACCTGTTTCAATGAGTGTTAAACGCAATAATATGCTCAGTGCTTTTACCTATTATGCAGATTACAGTCTTGAAATTCCCGTAAAACCGGGGAATATAGTTATAACCGATTGCAAAATTGAAATGGCAGACAGATTCTTACATTATAACTATTCCGGTAACGAATTATGGCAAAAGGGCAGTCCGCTTAATAATATTGAGTTTACCGATATCGAAGCCAAAGATGTAAGTATGCCTCTTACGGCTTATGGTTCAGCCGACAAAAAAATTGATTTAAAACTCGAAAATGTAAAATTAAGTATGCGTAAAGGCTCTGAAAAAATATCACTTATACATATTTGCAATTTCAATAATCTTGTTTTAAAAAATGTTTGTGTTGATAATTTTGAAGGCGATTGTCTTGTGAAAAAATGGTCGGAAGGCAATATTCAAATGGAAAATGTTGTCTGCGGTTTAGTTAAACCTAAAGCGGAAACTTCAGACGAACCGTTTTTCGCCAAACCGATTTAATAAATTCAGAGGCTATTAACTATGTTTCAATTACCCACTATATTGTTATTGCTGATGACGATTATCAGCACCGCCGCAACAAACGGACTTAACGGCGTGTATTCAAGACGGTTTCCGACACATTCCGTTAATATCTGGCGTAATGTTTTTTTGCAAAATCTTGCTTGCACGGTAACGGTTGTTATAATTTACACTGTTTCAGATATTCCGTTTCGGTTCAGCGCTTTTTCGGCGCTGTTGGGAATGCTTTTTTCGGCACTTATTATGTTGGTGCTGATTTTTACACTTAAAGCACAGTCGCAAGGCACTTTCGCATATACCACGATAATTATTTCGCTGTCTGCAATAATTCCTTCGCTTAGCGGAGCACTGTTTTTTAAAGAAAAAATTTCGTTTTATCAAATTATCGGCGTTGTGATGATGATAGTTTGTATAGTTTTATCGCCGAATAAAACTCAAGGCTCGCAAAAACCGTTTAATGTAAAATGGCTTATTTACTGTATGTTGGCGTTTTTTGCGACGGGATTTATCGGCGTAACGCAGAAAATTCATCAAAATTCCGCTGCCCATAAGGATGAAATGCCTGTGTTCCTTTTGACTGCATTTTTAGTCGGCACGGTTATTTCCTCTATTATATATATAGTAAATGCAAGGCATAATGAGAGAACAGAGTCTGCTCCTGTTTCAAAGTCGGCATTTTTTCTGCCGATTATATCAGGGGCTTGTTTATCAATTCCGCATAGTGTAAATCTGTTCCTTTCGGGAGTTCTTCCGTCAATACTGTTTTTCCCGACAGCCAATCTTTGCCCGATGATTTTAAATATGTTGACATCGGTTTTGCTGTTTAAGGAAAAACTTTCATTTAAACAATGGATTGGAATACTGTTCGGTATTCTTTCAACGGTTTTTGTAAGCGGAATTCTTGGATAGTTAATAAGAATAATAAAATATGGGTTTTACATTTTTGGAGGATACTATGATACATTTTGATGATAAGAATAAAGTTTTTTATTTGAATTCTATCAATACTACCTACGCAATAGGTTTGTATAAGGATACGCTGCCTGTGCATCTTTACTTTGGTAAAAAGATTAACAAGGTGCCTGATGACTGGGCAAAAGATTATTTGCTTCGTTCTCTTGCGGCAGACGATTTAGAGGGCAAAAGCAGTGATGTTTTACCGCAGGAGTATCCGACTTTCGGCACTGATTTGCGTTATCCTGCATTGCAGATTTTTTCAGAAAAATACGGAACATATGTAAAACTAAAATATAAAAAATATGAAATAATTAACGGTAAACCCGAAATAAACGGGTTACCGTCAACTTATGTTGAGGACGAAAAAGAAGCGCAAACCTTAAAACTTTATCTTACCGATGAACTTTTGGGTATTGAGGTGGTTTTGGCGTATACTGTTTTTTCGGATTTCAATGCAATAACACGAAACGCCGCTATTATAAATAACGGCGAAAAGCTTTATATAAAAGGAGCCATGAGCGCATCTGTTGATTTCTTCGGCTTTAAAGATTATGACCTTGTTACGCTTGACGGCACCTGGGCAAGAGAGAGAGGGATAACTCGCCGCCGAATAGTAAACGGAAATCAAAACATAGAAAGCCGCTGCGGTGTAAGCAGTGCTTACCATAATCCTTTTATGGCTATATGTGATAAAAGCGCCGATGAGAAAAACGGTAATGTTTACGGAATAAGTCTTTTGTATAGCGGTGACTTTACAGCGGGAGCCGAATGCAATCCTTACAATACCGTAAGAGCATATATAGGAATCAATCCGTTCGGCTTTTCGTATATGCTTAACAAAGGAGAGACTTTTAATACTCCTGAAGCGGTTATGGTTTATTCTGCCAACGGTTTCGGAGATATGTCAAGAACATATCATAAACTCTACAGGACACGCCTTTGCCGTGGAAAATACAGAGACAGTTCCCGTTTTGTGCTTATAAATAATTGGGAAGCAACTTATTTTGATTTTGACGAAGAAAAAATAGTTAAAATAGCCGAAAAAGCATCAAAAATCGGTATTGACACAATGGTGCTTGACGACGGTTGGTTTGGCAAACGCATCAAAGACAATGCAGGTTTAGGCGATTGGGTGGAAAATCCCGACCGTCTGCCTAACGGAGTTGAAGGTCTTGCAAAAAGAGTAAATGCACTCGGTATGCATTTCGGATTATGGTTTGAGCCTGAAATGGTTAATCCCGACAGTGATTTATACAGAGCGCATCCCGATTGGGCGCTTCATATTGACGGAAGAAAATCAAGCCTGTCACGAAATCAGTTTACACTTGATTTGTCAAGAGATGATGTTTGCAATTACATAATAGAAGCAGTATCAAAAATTCTTAAAAAAGCAAATATTGAATATGTAAAATGGGATATGAACAGGTATATGTCGGAAGTCGGCTCTGCTCTGCTTCCAATAGACCGTCAAAGTGAAGTAAAGCACAGATATGTGCTCGGACTTTACCGTATACTTGAAACGCTTACAGGCAGATTCCCGAATATTTTATTTGAAAGCTGTGCGGGCGGCGGCGGTCGTTTTGATGCGGGTATGCTTTATTATATGCCGCAGACATGGACAAGTGATGACACCGACGCAGTCGAGAGAATGAAAATACAGTATGGAACGAGTATGGTATATCCGTATTCTGCTATGGGTTCGCATGTTTCGGCTTGTCCGAATCATCAAATCGGAAGGACAACTCCGTTTGAAATGCGTTGCAATATGGCTATGCAGGGACAGTTCGGTTTTGAACTCGACTTAAATAAATGCACAAAAGAGGAACTCGAAACAGCAAAGAACTCAATAGAAAAATACCGTATTTTAGAGCCTGTGTTCCACCGTGGCGACTGTTATAGGTTAAGATCGCCGTTTGAAACAGATTGGTCGGTATCGGAATTTGTTTCAGAAGATAAAAAGACAGTAATACTGTGTATAAACAGCCAAAGGGCAACCTGTAATTCAGGCGATGAAACATTGACCTTGGAAGGACTTGAACCTGACTCACAGTATGAACTTTGCGGAGTAAAATATGACAGTGAATATTTGATGAATAACGGTATCGTTATAAGAAATGACAGAGATAATAAATCAGAAATTCTTGTTTTTAAATATGTTGAAAAAAGTTTTTAATGATGTAATACAAAAATCTGATGAAATTCAGCAGACAGTCTTCAAAAGTTTGATGAAAAATGAGTATAATATATAAACGCTGTTATTTAATTTGAAATGGAGGAAAGCAATGCTTGACAAACATTTAGTGGCAACAACCCGTCCGCAAGCAAAAGAAAAAAACATTATAAATTGGGGAAATTATCGTATCACGGTATTGCAGGACAGATTGTTCCGATTGGAAAGAAGCGAAAATCAAAAATTTCGTGATGATGCAACGCAGTCGGTTTGGTTTCGTGATATGCCAAAGCAAGAATTTACGGTTACAGATGACGGGAATACGCTTACTGTTTGGACAAAGCAGTGTGCTTTAATTGTAAAGGAAAGACGGGAAGATTGCCGTGTTCAATTAAACAATGAATTTTTTGAAATCAATAATGAAGGTAATCTGAAAGGAACTTCACGGACATTAGACGGATATGACGGCGATATGTTTGTGGGACTGCAAAACAAAAAGGCATCGGAAATGTCTGAGGACAAAAGAATCAAACTCGAAAACGGAGTTTGCTCTGTAAACGGAATTGCCGTTTTTGATGATGTTAATTCTCTTACGCTCGGCACAGACGGCGAGGTTAAACCGATTCGCGGTGACGGCTCAGACGAATATATTTTTGTGTATGGCGATGATTACCGTTCTGCTGTAAAAGCACTTTATATGATTTGCGGAAACACACCGCTCATTGCCCGTTTTGCTTTGGGAAACTGGTGGAGCAGATACTATATTTATACAGATAAAGAATATTTGCGTTTGTTAAATTCGTTTGAGGAACAAAAAGTTCCGCTTACGGTTGCAACGATTGATATGGATTGGCATTATTCAAAGCAAATGGAAGACGATTTACATATCACGGAAAAGGGCAGAAATACAGAGTTTTGCGGCGGCAATGACGGTTGGACGGGTTATACCTTTAACAAAAGACTTTTTCCCGATTACAAAGATTTTTTACGAAAAATCAAAGAAAAGAATTTGAAAATAACGCTCAATTTACATCCGGCAGGCGGTATTCGCTGGTGGGAAGACTGTTATAAAGATATAGCAAAAGCAATGGGTGCCGACTTTGAAAACGGTGAATGGGTAAAGTTTGATATTGCAAATACCGATTTTATCAATAATTATTTTTCAAAAGTTCATAAGCCCTATGAGGACGACGGCGTTGCGTTTTGGTGGATTGATTGGCAACAAGGCACAAACTCTGCTATGGAGGGTTTAGACCCGTTATGGTCGCTTAACCATTACCACTATTTAGATAATGCACTTAACCACAGCGCACCTCTTATTTTATCACGCTATGCAGGAATCGGCTCTCACCGCTATCCTTTGGGATTTTCGGGCGATACACATATTTCGTGGAGCACTCTTGATTATTTGCCGAAATTTACGGCAACTGCAAGCAATATAGGATATACTTGGTGGTCGCACGATATAGGCGGACATATGTTCGGAGAAAAAGACGATGAAATGTATTTGCGCCATATTCAGTACGGTGTGTTCAGCCCCATTAACCGATTGCATTGCTGTAATGCAGAGGTGTGCACAAAAGAGCCGTGGGCTTATGAGAACGGTACGGGTGAATTGGCAAGAAAATGGCTTAGATTCCGTCATAAATTGATACCGTATCTATATACGGCGTCACACCGAACTCATAAAGAGGGAACGGCACTTGTTGAGCCGTTATACTATGAGTGGAAATCTGAAAATGCTTATAAATATAAAAATGAGTATCTGTTCGGCGGAGAGTTATTGGCAGCGCCTATAACAACGCCGATAGAAAAAGACGGTTTTTCACGCACTGAAATTTGGCTTCCCGAGGGGAAATGGTTTGATATTTTTACCGGGGCAGAGTATAATTCCGGTAAAGACGGCAAAGAACTTACAATACTTCGTAAACTTGATACGGTTCCGGTATTTATAAAGTCGGGCGGTATTTTACCGCTTTCGGCAGATGAGGGTAATTCCGTAAATAATCCTAAAACTTTGGAAGTGCTTGTTTGGTCGGGTAACGGTGAATACACACTTTACGAAGACGGCAGAACTGAAGAAGTAACAGATGAATTATTTACAAAATTCTCGGCTTTTTATGAGGAAGAAAACGGTCTTACAAAGCAAACACTTGAAATAAGTATGAGCGGTAACAGTAAGGTTATTCCGAAAGACCGTATATTAAAAATTCGGTTTAAGGATATAAAAGACGGCAGTATATCGGTATTTGCCGATAATAAAGAGATTAAAGCAGAAGAAATACTGTCTGATTGCGCCGCAGTAGATATTAAAATTGACGCATCAAAGAAATACCGGGTTTCAGTAACTTATAAAGGGCAGTCGCAATTAGAAAAACTTAAAGCGTATGCTTGCAAAACTCTTACAGCCGCAAAAGGAAACATTATTGATAAGGATGACCTGTGGAAAGCAATTCAAAAGGTCGAAAGTGCAGAAGAATATGTAAGCCTTATTGATGAAAATGATAAGATTTCTGATACTGTAAAACATTGTTTAAAGGAAAGTTTGTAACAATAAAGACGGAGGAAATATTAAAATGTCAAGATTAGATATGTCAATAAAAGATTTAGAAGCATATCAAGGTACTAATCCCAAACCCAATGATTTCGAGGAATATTGGGAAAAAGCGATTGCCGAGATGAAGTCGGTTGATTCTGAAGTGTCAATGACTAAAGCGTCATTCCAAACTCCTGATGTAGAATGTTATGATATGTATTTTACGGGTGTAAACGGTGCAAGAATATATGCAAAGCACCTTCGTCCCAAACAAATAAACGGAAAAATTCCTGCGGTTTTATTCTTTCACGGATACTGCGGAAACAGCGGAGATTGGTATGAAAAACTTGCATACGCATTGAGCGGAATGGCAGTTTTTGCTATGGATGTTAGAGGTCAGGGCGGAAAAAGCGAAGATGTCGGCGGAGTTGTCGGCAATACGGCACACGGTCATATTATAAGAGGACTATCAGACAGCACTCCTGAAAAACTCTTGTTTCGTGATATTTTTCTTGATACCGCACAACTTGCCGGTATTGCGATGGATATGGATTTCATTGATGAAAAAAGAGTATATGCAAAAGGCGGAAGTCAAGGCGGCGGACTTACAATCGCGTGTGCTTCGTTGGAGCCGCGTATTGCAAAAGCGGTTATTGAGGAACCTTTCTTGTGTGACTATAAACGGGTATGGGATATGGGACTTGACCAAAATGCCTACTCGGAATTAAGAGAGTATTTCAGATTATTTGACCCAACACACGAACACGAAAAAGAAGTCTTTACAAAATTAGGATATATTGATTGCCAGCATCTCGCACCGAGAATCCGTGCGGATGTTATAATGCTTACCGGACTTTTGGATAATGTGTGTCCTCCGTCAACACAGTATGCGGCGTATAATAAAATGACTTGTAAAAAGAAACACATACTGTATCCCGAATATTACCACGAAACTTTAGCCGGAGTGCACGATATTGCATTTGATTTTTTTGCAAACGGGAATTAAAACCAAAATTTAAGTGTTAAATAATTTTTAAGCAGAGTGAATTTGGAACAACCTATCCAAATTCACTCTGCTTTTTTACTGCGAAAAGTATTCAATAAACTTTATTTTGAAACAGTGCCTAATTGAAAAATTCGTATTTTTTATTATGACATTATATTTTATATTTCTTTATCGCTAATCGTTATTTCTTTTTCACCATTTACACGAATGATACGAATATAATTGGTGCTTTTTTTATCATATTCTTCATCTGTTAATAATAATTTTCCTACTATTGATACCTTGTTACTAATACTTGTATCAGCGGTAATAGTCATTTCCATTTTATTTTTGGAATGAATATGACCGCTTAAAATCAAATCCGCACCAGATAAATATGTGTTAATACATTCTTCAAATATCAATTCATCATATTTTGCTGTCTGTATATTGAATTTTATATCCGAAATCAGTTTTTCTGCATACTCTTTATTTTGAAGGTCACCTTTGAAATAATTATAAAGTGTAGCGGCATCTTTTGTGAAATAATACTTGTTTTCGTTATCTCCTTTATTATTATATTCTTTCACTATGTCCTTATAGTATTTTTTCCCATCTTTGCATTCTTCATCAAACTTGTTTATAAAATCTTCCCATACATGAGTGCTGTAATGTCCTTTTTCATCAATATAATAAGTGGCCTTTATTGCTTTTTTCATTGAGTCATATAATGCATTTATTGAAGTGTCCGGAGACGGTCTGTCACCCCATACCCATTCGGGAACAACATCGTAACCATCTAATGTATAGTCTAAGGAGTTAAAAGGCGGATGATGAATAATACATACACGATACGGATCTTCTGAGTGTGAGCAATTCCCCCACATTTGATTCTCGGCAAGTTTTTTTACAATACTTTCGTTGACTTTTACTTTATTTGTTCGGGCAGAAGAAGAACCGCAAGAGGAGTTGAGTGACATTATTTTTGTGTTCATGCGTTTGTATTCACGCACTTCGTTGATTTCATTGCAAATTAACTGATCAATAGGAGCGTCAATAAGGTCTTGAATAAAGTTAAGATAATATGCAAATTTTGCTACAATTTTATTATTTCCGTCAAAAGGTAAACCTGCCGCCAGAGAGCGTTGCTTGAAAACTGCTTTTACAAGATTCATTGCTGCAAAATCATGATTTCCCGGCACAAAAAGAAGTCGTCGCTTCCAATCAAACGAAACTCGTCCGTCGCCTCTATTCCATATAGTTGAAACAATTTTTCTGATTATTTTTGCTGCAAAATCATAGTTTTCTTGGGTTTGACTGGCATTGCTGTTTTTGGCATCTACAATATCTCCTGAAAGCACAAATAAATCAATATCTTTTTCTTTTTTAAGTGCATCCAAAAGGTTGCTGAAGTTTTTGTCGGTGGGATTGAGTTTATCGGCATGAAGATCGGAAGTATGAACAATGGTTGGATATTTAGCATTTTCGTCATTTTTGAAAAAGCGAACAAAGCTGAGTTCATATCTCAAATTCAGCAAGTGTTCATAATCTCTTAAAACTGCATATTTTAAATTATCCCGAGCAAAAAGAATTTTTATGATCTCTTTTGTTTGCGGACATTTGTTTTCGTATTGTAATAGAATAAAGAATTGTTCTCCGTCTGTTTCGTATAATGGAACAAACCTAAATTGGTAATTATGGAATCCGAAATCATCAGAAACAGTATTTTCAAAAACAGAATTAAACGGAATCTCCTTATTGATTTTGGAATTTGCAATTAATTTAGTAATATCAGAATTTTTAAGCTCTGTTGCATTCTTAATTTCTTTGGCTAAAAATGCAGATCTTGCAATAATATGTGCATCACCGCAAGGAATATGTCGAATTATATAGCTATTTTTGCAATTCATTATTTTTTGAATATACCCACAAAGATTTTCATATAAATACGGGAGATCGTCATAATTTTGTCTTTTGCTTGGGGTAGATCCTATGTCAATAATATTGATTATTAAATTGTAGAAAACCAACATACTGGTAATAGTTTTGATGTTTTTGTGCGGAGAGAATGAAAACCGTTTTTCCCAAAAAGTAAGGAAACCAAAATTGGGATTTTGTTGTATTAAAACATTATCATCATCATAGGCAGACAAAATCAATTGTGTTACTAAATTATTTATTTTGCTGAAAGATTCTGCAGAATTTCTCATATTCAGATTTTGTAAGGCCTCAGCAGTTTTTGTATCACTGTATTTTGATAGTAACTGATTCAATAAATTTGTAATTCCGTCATAAAGAGGGCGTGCATTTTCCAACATCAAAGTTTTTTGTATTCGCTCGTAAATTTCATTTGCGTTTTTATCCATTATTTCAATTTTCCTCCAATAATTGATAACACGGATCGTCATTAGCCGTTAACATAGTAGCAGTTTTTATTGATTTTATGTATCTGCTGATAATTTCTTTCATTGGTGGGAGTTCGATATATTTAAGAAAATTACAAGCTTCAACATTATCGCTGCTTGAATTAAAATATTTATTGTTCAAATCGGTAAATCTCACTAAAGTGTTTTGGATTGCTTCTTTTTGATAAACTATACAGCACTGTAATACAGATAACCTATGAACTAATGTCATAAATACTTCATACTGCAATGAGGCACAAAGAGAATTATCAATATTCTTTTTGTTTTTGTTATCAATATCAAAATAACGCATAGTATCAATAACGGAGTTCCAATAATTGCATTCTTTACGAAGATCATCTGATTTTCTAATTAAATTTTCATTTTTTGCACTCATAATTTCAAGCATATCATACATTATGTTAACTATAGCTTTTCTAATATGATAATATTTTGAAAGATGCTCTCTTGAAAGCACTTTTATGTAAGAAATTAACCATTCCGCATTTTCGGCAAAGTCATATCTGTTATTTGGTCTTTTGATAAGCTTTTCATCTATGATTTCAAGAATTGTTTTTCGGGTTTTAAAATATAGAGCGTTATTCATTTCCTCAACATTTTCATAACCGTCCTCATTCAATGGTATAAGTTCCTCATAGGCTCTTTGCAGGCAATAAAGTCGTCTGTAGTTTTGCTCACTGATAACGGTTTTTTTAACAGCGTCAACGATGTTGTGCTCGTCTGAATTTTTATCCTTATTTAATCTTTTTATAATATCTGATAGAGTTTTTTCGCTTATTTTTTCTTTGAAAGATTCTTGGCATTCTTTATTGTCGCAAAGTTTCTTTAATTGACCGTCTTCATCGCTTTCCTGCGTTGAAATGGTGGATATTTCTTTGAATTCTTCGTTAAAAGCCCACATCAAATCGGCAAAAATTTCTTCATCAATGACTTTTTGCTCCGGATGAAAATAAATCCAACTTTTCAGTCTGTTGTAATATGAGTGATTTAATAAAATGTTTTCATGTTGCCAATTTACAAATTCTGTCAGTGTTCGCTTTTGGCTTTTCTTTTCGAGCCTTTCAAATCTTTTGCTTAAAAGCGGACTTGTGCATCGTTTCCTTAATAGAGAATATTCTTCCTGAAGCTTGCAAGAAGGGCATTTATCACCGATGGTGTTGTATTGCGGTATGTTTAATGTAATATAGGACTCAACTTGAGTTTTTGGAAACCGCACATATTGTTTCATGGTAGAAAAAGAACTGCGACATATTAGCAAAATTACTTTTTCAAAAATATACGGATATGGCCACGCTATTCCGCTTTCATCTAACAATGTAGAAACCAATAATTTGGCACGAGCTATGGTTCGTGAACTTACTATGGTATTGCTGATATAATAAATGTTAAATTTGATATTGGGCATATTCAGTCTTAAATATTTGTATTCATCAGCTATTTTGCTGAATTTAAGACGAATATCCTCTCTGTAGGCATTGTTAATATCAATATGTAAGTATCTTAGACTATTTTTAAAAACATTTTTAAGTGCGGAGCTGACAAAGGCAGTATTATCTATGTCATTAGGTGAGATGACAATATTAAAGGCTGATTGTTCTATTTTGATTTTACTCAGCCAATCATCAACCTTTGAACTGTTTTCCTGATAAAACCTTTTGTGGTCAATATAAAACTGATAATGATTATCTTCTCTGCATATATGACCGTAATCAATGTATCCTTTCAAAGATGTCATTCTTTCGTGGTTTTGTGTTATGTTATTTGCAAACAATATATTTGCACCAGAATCTTTAAGTTTAAAAATGTTTGTGGTCATCATGTTGGTTTTGTCAACTTGAATTAAAGGTGAAAGTGGATTATTAGTTGGAAAATGACTTAAATCATTACACATTTCACAACAGTTTCCATTTTTGTCGGGGAGCATCATAGGTCTTAACCATTTTGCTTCTCCTGCAAGTAAATAGTTTACGACTATTTCGGGAGTTTTTTTACTGTCATGTAAAACAATAATTTCTTTCTCATTTCGGTTTATATCTTGCCAATAATTCCAAGTTATATCGTTGTCGTCTTTCTCATTTGTTAACTGACTGTTTATTGCAACAATGCAATAATTTAAAAAGTCAGTGATTTTTGCTTTTGGAAATTTTTTCAAATATTCATATTCAAAGGTATGTTTAACTTTATATACAGTGGACATAGTGCTTCCTACGGGAATAACAGTAACAAGTAATATTTCGGATTTTGACTCATTTGATGACAAAGATTTTGCATAGTTGGAATTATCAAAAAGAGGTGAAAGCTCAATACATTGTTTCTTTTCTTCGCCGATTGCCGGAATTAAGTAAGCTCCACAGCATAAGTCAGCAGTTTCCAATAGTTTTTTTATTTGCAAAATCAGTTCGGCAGAATATTTTTCATATCCGACTAACATAATTTTTTTATCCGTTTTTTGCTCTGAAAGTTTCAATAAAATATGACGAGTGATTATATAAGAAAATCTTTGGATATTGCCGACATTTCTAAAAAGCAGCTCAGCTTCATAAAAACAATCAAGGTGTATTTTGGAACCCAGTCTAATATGTATATTCGGAATGCGACATCCGTCTGTATGTGATTGCAAATCGGAATGCAACATATGCTGCATACGGTCTAAAAATAAACAATCATTTTTTGGTGATGATGATATTGGATCGCCCGATATAAAACAATCGTTTGATAAATATATATCAAATGGAAAAATATGGCTACTTTCGGATTTGTTTGATTTAATATCCGGAAAATTTGAAAAATACTTTAGCAAAGGTATGTATTTAACACATGTTTCAAAATTGACATAAAGAAAATTACGCGCACTTGTATATGCAGAATTTGGGGAATCGCACGACAGTATAAAATTAACATTAATTTTATCAGAATCTTTCGTGCATATGGCTATTTGAATGTTTTCGAGCACTGTTTTTACAAAAGATTTCGTTGATTTGTCATTTAAATTGATTTTATCGTAGAAAGAAGAAAATATTCTGATAAATTCTTGGGGACAATTAGATTTTTCTGAAAATAATATAGCTATTTTAAGTTTTTGAGTATAACAACACTCAGCAGAAAGCTTAAAAATTGCTTTTGCCAAGAGTTCGGAGTTGTAAACTGTGCAATTCAATGCATTTATTGCAATTAGTTGGTCAGTTTCGTTAGTAATTATATTTTTCTTTAATTCTTCTTTAATCTTATCAACCCTTATTATTTTTTGGGAAGCATTGGTATTTTCTGTTTTATTGTAATTAACTCTGCTGATACAGTAGTTTTTTCCGAGTGAGAGTAAATCGCTTTTTTCGGGCTTTGGATTTGAAGAAATATCCACAGTGTCGTTATCTTGCGGAAATAACGGAACCAGTATGTTATATGCGGTAAGATTTGAAGAATTATTTGATAACGAAGTGTTAAACTTATAATTTGAACTGTAATATAATAACATTTTTGCTTTATTATCCGGGCTTGTCGGAGTTTCTAAAATAACACAACCGTCATTACGCTCAATGTTTTTAAAAAACACTCGCATTCCGTAATGGTGAGCAACTTGATCTGCATATTCGTTAACGGAATTCAAGCTTTCTTTGTTGTATTTAGGACGATACTCAATCAATTCATTCAATTCATTAAATTCTTGTTCTTCGACAGTCATGTGGCTTTTGTATATTATTCCTTCGCCGCTACTTGCATCATCCATAACATAAAATTCCAATATATGCATATAACCTTTTGTAAATATGTTTTCACCGGAGACATTATGATTGGGATTATGCCTATAACAGTTTTTGAATCTATCATATAATTGCTTCTTAATATTTGCACGATAAAGGTTTTTAGCCGTGTTTGCCGCAGGAGATACTCTATGTATTCTCATTCCAAAATAAGCTCTTTTTCCATGTGAATACAAACAAGAATTTTCAATAATTTGGTATAATCCTTCAGCATAGGTGGCACAAATAAAAGCACTTTTTTCAATTGCTTCTGCATCAAGTGTCCATTTCCCATTCCCGTCTAAATCAAGAGAATACTTTTGCAATTCTTTGCTTTCTATAAGATTTCTCAGAACAAGAATCCACATCATTCTCCCTAATAATGACATAGATGCTTTTTTATTATTATAATGATTCGTTAATTCATTGCTTAAAGATTCCTTTTCTGCTTTAGCTATTATATTATTTTTTGTTCCCTCAAAAATATCCGCTTTTTTAATATACTCCTCAAAGTAACGCTCTAAATTTAACATATGCGAAAATTGACTATTCATTATGTCATTGTTAATATCGGTTACAGTATTTAAACCAATCACATCCATAGAAATATCATTATTCGTAGCATATTTACCGTTTAAAAAGTATGAAGATATTGAAATAAATGGAAATATATTACTTATTGTTTCTTGTTTGTATTTAAATGTAATCTCATAAGAATATTTTTCATTTACTCTTTTTATTTCTTTTATTAGATTTTCTTGCATATCTTTGTCAAGCAGTTCGTCAACAAGAATAAATCTTCTGTTTTTATTGTCAGTAGAAGACATTTGAATAACTTTCGCTTTTTTTAAAATTCTTGATGTTGCGGTTTTGTATTTGTTTTCTGCATTTTTTTCAGAAAAAAACGGAGTCCAAGTATCACCGTTTTTTGGCATTGTAACACATTCTATAGGGCAACCATCATAATTAAAAATGATATTAGAGTCGCTCTTGAATCTAACTATTTGTGTAAAAATCAGAGGCAGAATTCGTTTGCGTATATTATCTTCGCATTTTTGTATATTAACGACTATATGGTTTTCTTTTTCTAATAAAATATCAATAAGCGGAAAAACCTTTGTAATATTAAAAAGATTCAAGTCGCTTTCGGTATTATTGCCGTTTGTCATATTTATAATTATATTAATTTCTTCTTGATTGGACGATAACAATTTTTCATAGTTTTTCTCCCAATCTGCAGAATTGTTTCTTATATTGATTTTCATTACTTATTCCTCCGGTGAATTTTAATGCATTAGGTGTTATCAATAGTCATAAAAATCGAAGTTAATATAACTAACAGGAATGGAAAATAGTTCCAATTAACTATTTTTATTTTAACATTTTTTACGACAGTTGTAAAGAAAATACAACAATTAACGACAAGAACTGCACAAATTACTCAATTTAATAAAAATATGGTTTTTTGAAAAAATGTGTTTAATTTACACTTGAATTTTGTCAATTGTTTTTAATCTTCAAATATGTTGTAAATACAATTAAGCTTTAAAACCGAACGGAATAATGTCGAAAAAGCAGATGAATTTTATCTCATAAATGGTTGACATTAAAAAAATAGTGCTATGCTTACGATACGAATATTAAAATGCAATGAGAGATTAATAGTAAGTGAAACCGGAATTCATGTATTTCGGTAGTTAACTGAATCAAAAGACAAATATCACAGTAATAAAACGCTCATCTTCGGATGGGCGTTATTTTTGTATAGCGAAAACCACGCGATAGTCGCGTGGTTCAGAAAAGGTTAACCGATGAACAAAAAATCCTACATTTGTGATAAAATAGCAGAGACCTGCCAGTCAAAGCAAAACACAAATGGAGGATTTTTTTATGAAAAAAGA
>JAZUHF010000052.1:0-21614 GCA_045641585.1 Acutalibacteraceae bacterium | reverse complement strand
GATTGAAGATTTATCTCCTGAGAAATATTTTGGATTTGAAATCGGAACGGAAGGGGAAATGATAAAATATTCCGATATGGTTTCATATTTCAGAACATTGCAATCCGTTACAAAAAATATTGTTGTGGAAAACCTTGGTGTTACCGACGGCGGTAATGAATATGTTGCCGTATTTGTTTCAAACTCAAAAAATCTTGAAAATCTTGAACGCTATGCGGAAATATCACATAAATTAGCTGATATGAAAGATTATGATGAGGAAACTGCCGATGAATTATCTAAAAACGGCAAAGCAATTTTTGTAAACACTATGTCTATACATTCCCATGAATATATGGGCGGACAGACAAGTGTAAAAATAGTATATGATTTGCTTGCGGAACAAAACTGCAAAACCCGACAAATTTTAGAGAATGTTATATATATATTGTTTCCGTCTGTCAATCCTGACGGACAAGATATAGTTTGGAATTTTTATGATAAATATAAAGACACAAAATTCAATAAACAAGGTTGTTGCATGAATTATCATAAGTTTGCGTGTCATGCAAATAATAGAGATTTATTCGCCGAACAATTTATGGAAACTTCTAAGGTGAATGAATTTACATACAGAAGATTTCATGCCACAGCATGCTATGATGTTCATCATATGCAAGAAAACAATCATAGATTTTTGTTGTCAGCACCCGGCAGTGACCCAAGGAGAGAGGAAATATCTTCTTTACTTACACATGAACTGGCATATTACGGCTCCGGTATTATGTGTGAAATAGATAAGGCGGGTTGTAAAGATGCTGTAAATAGTTATTGGGAATTTGCCGATGAGGGCTATTGGTCTTTATTCCAAACACCAAAACTTCACAATATTGTTTCAATATTGAACGAAAACGCTCATCCTTATTGCGGTCTATATGGCAGAGAAATAAAACAAGAAGAATTAACCTTATCTTATAAGGGATTTGTCCCTTCCGTATCAAATCCAAATCCATGGCAGGGAGGTTATTGGGGACCAAAAGATTTGGCAAAGCAAATCTATATAGGGGTTAACGCTTTTTTGTATGAGGTTGCTAAGAATAAGAATGAAATATTAAAAAACAGTGCTATTAAGGCATCTAAACAAACCGAAAGGGGTTTGCTTTCTCCGATAAAAGGATATTTGATTGATTCAAATCAAAGGTCGGTAACTGCATTAAAACAGTTTTTGGATATTCTCGATAACCATCGGATTGATTATTATTGCATTAAAGGGTGCGAAGATGTTAACGAAAATTCTATTTATGTGCCGCTCGCTCAACCGAATTATGCAATGATAAGCGTTTTGTTTAAGAAGAGAATTGTTCCGAATAATAGATTTTCAAGAAATGCCGACGGATATAATTATGCAAACGACGGCTCTTATAATTTGCCGAGCACCGCATCGGCAAACCTTGCGGAATGGATGGGGTTAAACTATCGGGATATAACTGTTTCTATCCCTTCAAGTTGTTTGTTCCAAAAAGAAAACATAATACTTAAAACAAATGATAAGTTACCTTTAAGCATCGACGAAATTTGCTCAGTTAAAACTGTAAACAAATGCTTAAATAACGGTGAAAATATTTATTCCGACGGCAATTTGTTTTCGGCTACCAAGGCAAAATATCGTATTCGTCAAAAGAGAATAGCTTTATTTATGATGCGAACATTTGGCTCTGATGAATCTTCTTTTACTAATTTCACACTGCATAGATTCGGCTTTGATTATAAAATTGTCGGCGGTCACGAAATTCGAGAAGGCGCATTAAAAGATGTAGATATTTTGATTTTTCCGGGGCAAAATTCAAGATTATTGGAAATAGATGATTATTTAAGCAACGATAGAGCGATTGAAAACCAACATGCTATGGGCCCGCAAGTTGCTGAAATTATCGGAGAATTTGTCAGTAACGGCGGTGAAGTTGTTACTTGGAATGCCTCTTGCGATTATTTTATCAGACATCTTAATTTGCCGATAACTGATACGGTTGCCAACCTTCGCAGGAATGAATATCAAGTTCATTTTTCAACACTTAATATTCATAAAGGTGCTGAAAATATGATAACAAACGGTCTTAAACAAAATGAAACATTTGTTTTTGGCGATTTTTCGACATTTAATGTTTTGTCGTATGATAATGTAAAAGAGTTACTGTTCATAGACGAAAAAAGCATTTTGAGCAGCGGAGTTTTAGTCGGAGAGGATTTTATTAAAAATAAGCCGTGTGCACTTGAAATAGGTTATGGTCAAGGTAGGTTTATTATGTACGGATTTGATCCACAGCTTATGTCAATTACATATCCCCAAATGAAGTTGTTATTTAATACACTGTATTTTTATGAAACATAAAGGAGAACGATTATGAAAAAATTTATGGCTTTGTTTATTGTTGTTATGGTTGCACTTTCTTGTGTAGGGTGCAAAAGGACGGAGGAAACCACTTCGGTTGTAACATATACCGATGAAACAGTTGAGGTTGAAAACAAAAACGGCTCCAAAGATTCGGGTTCTTCGGAATCAAAAGTCAATTCAACTGTCGGAAGCAAAAATCATTCTATCAAGGATCCGATGAATGTTAATTTGAAAGGTGAAACTATAAATATTTATACTTTCCCGATTTTTGCAGATTCATTATTTAATCCGAATAAATCTGCATCAAAACAGGCAAAAGCACAGGCAGAAATGATAGAAAATTTGCAAAAGAAATTGAATTGCAAGATAAATGTCAAAACTGCTACAAAGGAAAATATTCAAACACAAGTTTCGGCTTCTGCTGCGGCAGGTAAAGCACTTTGTGATATTTTGTGTGTGCCGGCATATAACTGTTCATACTATGTTGCAAATAAGCTGGTCGCTTCACTTTCAAGCATAGACACAATAGATTTATCTTTTGATTATATGGACCGTTATAAAGCTGCTTCGTATTCTGCTTTGGGCGGAAAAAGTTATGCGACTGCAACCGGTGATTTCGGTATCACATACGGTGTGTTTTATAATAAGCGCATAATGACCGAAATCGGCAAAGATAAAGATTATCCGTATTCTCTCGTTAAAAGCGGAGAGTGGAATATTTCCAAATACAGCGAATTGGCAAAAGCCGCTACTAACAGTGCTAAATCACAGTGGGGGCAGGTATGTATTGATCCTGAAAACTTGGCTTCAAAAGGTGCAATGGTATCTATCGGAACGAGTATGTTAAATCTTAAAAACGGTAAACTTGAATATAATATGGACAATCCAAAAGTGTTAGAAGCAATTAATGCTTCTTATGATTATATTATCAAGCAGGGAACGATTTACAGAGAGGCAACTTCTGATGCGGATAAAGTTGAATTTTTTGCAAACGGTAAATCATTGTTCTTTATGTCGTATGTATCTAACGCTGCTGAACTCGCCGGTATGGATGACGACTATGGTTTCGTTCCGTTGCCGAAAATGAATTCGGCAAGTAATTACAATTCTGCAATGGCATACAATACTTCCGTGTTTATGATACTTAACGGATTGTCAGCAGAAAGAAAGAAAATAGCAGGTGCCTTTGTTCAAGCATATAATTACTCGTTTGATAATGTTATAAATGTAGCAAAAAGCGAATATACAAACAGGTATCTTTGCGATTCTCAGTCAGCAGATAATTTAATTTTGACAAACAAAGGTCAAACATTGTGTCCGGAAGATTTTTACGGTCAAATAGGTTCAATTCAGCAGGGCACTTTCTATCCGGTATGGAATTATTTTAACAAAAATGAAGCACCTGCAAAGGCAATTGCTTCATCAAAGAGCACAGCAGTTACCGGAATAAAAGAGTTAAATGAAAAATATTCAAAATAAGGACAAAAACAGATGAAAAAAATCGTTACGATTGTTTTGTGCTTCATAATTGTATGTATGATGTCACTGACGGTAAGCGCTTCTGAAAGTTCATATACTGATAATGCAAATTTTTTATGGGGTGTTAATATTCATAGTCCGGCAACCTCTGTGCCTTATAAGCTTGTATCCTTAGAAGACCAAATTCATTATGCGGCTCAACTTGGGGTAAAGATAATACGCATGGATATTACAAAAAATATGGATGTATTATACCTTGATAAATTTGTCGGTCTTTGTAATCAGTATGGAATAAAAGTTATGTTTGCATTAACCTCATGTGTTGAGGTTGAAGAACCGCAAAACGCCGAAATGATTGTTAACGGTTATGCGGAAAGATATAACGGAAAGAATGGGAAATTTAAGGTTGATTATTTTCAGTTCAAAAACGAAGTTGATTTGACTTTAATGAACGAATCCGGTTTTCACGATTCCGGCGAAACAATTTCTTCTTATCCCGAAGAAAGCTTGAAGAAATATTTAACGCTCTTTACTGCTATGCAAAGCGGTCTTGATAAGGCGGATACAACTGCCGAATCGGTAATCAATATTTCATGGACACATTATGGTTATTTGCAATATCTTTTGGATAATGGCTTAAAATGGGATGTTGTCGGTCTTGACTGGTATGCCGATATGAAAAATCAAGATTTGAAAACATATTTATCAAAATTGTTAACATTGTTTCCAAAGCAAAAATTGATGATTTGCGAGTCAAATTCCCGATTAACCGATATTGATGATTATAACGATATAAATAATTGGAGTGTTTTATTGGATTTTATAAAAGATTCGTATGAATTTTCAAAATCTAATTCTCGCTTTATAGGATTTATTGTTTATGAGTTGATTGACAGCACAAATAATACTGTAAGTAAATATGAATCAAATTTTGGATTGATAAAAGCCGAAGTCACTCAAAACAATTCATATATTGATTTAGAGAAAAAAGCCATATTTTCAAAGTTACAGCAATTATTCGGCGGAAAACAAGTGAGCAAGATTTCTTCTGATTTTTTAGATTTATCTGTTTATGATAATGCTTCCGGGACTGTTGATTTTGAAGATTCTTCACCGTCTTCCGAATATTCTCCTACATACGATAATTCAGCACCCGTTGACGAAAGCATTGATAGCACGGAAAAAACTGAAATTCCGATTCAAGTGGATACGGTAAAGCAAATAGTAACAAAGAAAACATTTGATATTCCATGGTTGTTCTTGATACTCTCATCGGTAGGAATGATACTTGTTGCCGCAGGCATTACTGTATTTTTCATTATCAGGACAAAAAAGAAATTCAAATAAATAACAGGAGGTTGAATATGAAAAAGTTTTTGTCAATTATATTGATTGCAATATTTATTGTAAATATGAATACTCTTTCTTTTACAACCTCCGCTTCTTTTTTTGATGAATCTAACGATAATAATGTTTCAAATTCTTTGATGAATTACAACGAATACTCGGAGAATAATGAGTATTCGTTTTCGGACACGGTTATTTGTGATATTAACAGTGTTGTCAAGCAGGATAAAACTGATAAAAACTCCGAATCAAGTGTATTTATATCCAATAATGGTTTTGCAAAGTGGAAATTTTCTTTATTGAATGACTCTTCGTTTGTTTGTTTAATCACCTATAAACCTGTCGGAAATGATAGCGGTGATATCGAATTGGAGTTAAAAATAGACGATGAAATTCCGTTCAAAGAGGTTTCTTTAATTTCGTTAAAAAGAACATATATCAATAAAAACAAATCTTGTAAGCAAAATATTTCGGGAGATGATTTACAACCCGAAACGGAACAAACTTATTCTTATAGTTCATCTTATGTAAGTGATGCTTCCGGTTATATAACCGAGCCGTTGCGTTTTCATCTTCCAAAAGGGGAACACACTTTATCTTTAACCGGTTCAAGAGGTAATGCGTTAATTAAAAAAATATCTTTGACAAATTATGAGGCACCAAAAACATATAAGGAATATTATAGCGAAAAAAAGGAATTAATTAATGAGTCCGAAAAGGTCAAAGAAATTGTAGTTGAGGGTGAGAAATTTTATTCAAAAAACAGCGTAATTGTTGTGCCAAAGACGGATAGAACTTCTCCGAGCACCACACCTCAGTCGTCAGTAAACTTAAAACTAAATACGATAGGCGGCTCAAATTGGAAAACTCCGGGTGATAGCGTTTCGTGGGAAATAGATATCCCAAAAACAGGATTTTACAATTTGGCATTGAGATTTCGTCAAAACACAAAAGACGGAATATTCACAAGCAGAAAACTTTTAATAGATAATGAAGTTCCGTTTTCGGAAGCCGCATCTCTTAGGTTTAATTACAATGCAAATTGGCAATGTGAAAATTTAGGTGACAAGGACGGAAATGCTTATTTTTTCTATTTGTCTGAGGGAAAACATTTGCTTACATTAGAGGCAGTGACGGGCGACACTTCCGAAATAATTAAAACGGTTGAAACTTCTATCGGCGAATTAAACGATGTATATAGAAAAATTGCTTTGATTACAGGTGTTAAGCCTGACAAAAACCGAACATACGGATTTAATCAACTGATACCCGATGAATTAAAAAAGATGTCCGATATCAAAGAATCTTTGCAAAAATCAGTGAAATATATAAAAGCTCAATCCGGTGCAAACGGCAGTTTTGTTTCAATTATAAACAAGGTAATTTTTCAACTTGAAAAAATGACCGAAAACTCAAAAAACATACCAAAATATTTAGAAAAATTCAAATCAAATTTGAGTTCTTTGGGTGAGTGGTTGTTAGATGCCTCAACACAGCCGTTACAAATTGATAAATTTTATATTATTCCCGGTGGTGCTGAAAATTCAAATAAAGAATCTTCATTCATTAAAAGAACTTGGTTCGCATTAAAATGTTTTGTTTCTTCATACACAACAGATTACAGCTCAATAGGTTTAACAACAAATCAAAAAGACAGCGATGAATTAGCTGTTTGGATTCAAACGGGCAGAGATCAAGGTGAAATAATCAGACAGCTTATTGATGTAGATTTTTCAAAAAGCAGTAACGCAACTGTTGAATTAAAAGTTGTTTCAAGCGGATTATTGCAATCGGTTTTAGCAGGGTTATCTCCTGATGTTGTATTAGATTGTGCCGAGGCGATTCCGATTGAGTATGCCTTGCGTAATGCCGTTGTAGATATGAAAATCTTTAAGGATTTTGATAGTTTTTCAAAAACTTTTACAAAAGCATCTTTAATTCCTGTAACATTTAACGGCTCGGTGTATGCCATTCCTCAAACATTTGATTTTTATATGTTTTTTTACCGAAAGGATATTTTCAGTGAATATAACATAACTCCGCCAAAAACCTGGAAACAATTAAGAAGTATGATTTTGACTCTTCAAAGGAACGGATTTCAATTAGGTCTTCCGCACGACATAAATTTTTATGCGACTTTGGCATATCAAAATAAGGGTAATTTTTATAATGATTCAGGAAGTAAAATTAATCTTTCAAGTAATAAAATGATAGAATCTTTTACCGATTTTACGGAGTTCTTCACACTTTACGATTGTCCGGTTACTTATAATTTCGTAAACAGATTCAGAAGCGGTGAAATGCCCTGTGCGGTTATAAATTATTCTCAATATAATCAGTTGACTGCATTTGCTCCCGAAATTAAGGGATTATGGGAAATGGTTCCTATTCCGGGTGTCGAAGATAAAGACGGTAATATTGATAATACCGCAGTCGGTATAGGCACTTATATTATGATTATGCGGAGCAGTAAATATAAAGAGCTTGCTTGGAATTTTATAAAATGGTTTATGTCAGACGATGTTCAAAGCACATACGCCGTTAAGATGGAATCAATCCTCGGTTCTTGCGCAAAGGTTATGTCAGCAAATGTAAATGCTTTATCAAAAATGACTTGGAGCAGTAACGAATATAAGAATTTATTTGAACAAATGAAATTTTTAAGTGCAATCAGACAGGTCCCCGGCGGATATTATCTGCCCCGAACAATAAACTTTGCATTTAACAGAGTATACAATAACGATGAAAATCCCGATGAGGTTATCACTAACTATATTAGTGAATTGAATGAGGAAATTTTAAGAAAGCGACAAGAATTCGGATTGGAGGAATAGGTATGAAAAAGAATAGTAAATATTCTACTTGGCAACGAATGAAGATTAACAAAATAGCTTATCTTTATATTGCACCGTATTTACTGTTATTTTCCTTATTTACCGTTCTTCCGGTTTTAGTATCAATTTTTTTCAGTTTTACATCGTTTAATATTTTGGAATTACCGAAATTTATTGGGTTTGATAATTACACAAGATTATTATTCAAAGATTCCGTATTCATCAAAGCTATCAAAAATACTATAATTCTCGCATTGTTTATAGGTCCCGGCGGCTACATAGTAAGTTTAATTAGTGCATGGTTTATAAATGAACTAACGCCGAGAGTCAGAGCACTTTTAACTTTATTGTTTTATGCACCTTCCATTTCCGGTAATGCTTATCTTATTTGGTCGATAGCGTTTAGCGGTGATGATTACGGCTATGTTAACAGTGTGCTTACACGACTTGGATTTATTTCGGAACCTATACAGTTTTTTCAAAATACTAAGTATATTGTGCCGTTAGTTATAATTATCTCTTTATGGGGAAGTTTAGGCACAGGTTTTTTAAGTATGATAGCCGCCTTTCAGGGAGTTGACCGAACATATTACGAAGCGGGGGCGCTTGACGGTATTAAAAACAGGTGGCAGGAATTGTGGTATATAACTATTCCCATGATGAGGCCTCAAATGACATTTAGTGCGGTGATGAGTATTACCGGGGCATTTAATGTCGGAACGATAGTAACTGCTTTATGCGGTTATCCTTCAACCGATTACAGCGCCCATACAATTATGAATCATTTAACCGACTACGGAACTACTCGTTTTGAAATGGGTTATGCTTCGGCAATAGCGGTTTTCCTGTTTTTAATGATGATAGGAGCAAACGGCTTGTTCAAGAAGTTCTTATCGACCGTTGGAAAATAATACAGAAAGGAGTTTGAATGTGGCAAAGCATAAAGCAAATAAATATAAAGCAAAAAAATTAAATCGTTCAAAGTATGGGAATGCTATTATCAACATTTTTTTGACAATAATGGGTTTGTTTATGGTTTTGCCTATGGTATATGCTATTTCAAATTCCTTAAAACCGCTTAGTGAGTTATGGGTTTACCCACCGAGATTTTTTGTTCAAAATCCAACGCTTTCTAATTTCAGAGATTTATTTACGATGATGAGCGACAGTTGGGTGCCTTTTTCAAGATATTTAGCCAATACACTTTTTGTTTCAATTGTAGGAACATTCGGACATGTTGTTATATCTTCACTTTGTGCATATGCGCTTGCAAAAATTGATTTTCCCGGCAGAAATATAATATTCAAAATAATTGTATTGTCTTTGATGTTTTCTGCGGTTGTAACAGAAGTGCCTAACTATTACATAATGTCAAAAATAGGTTTGATTGATACACATTGGTCGATAATACTACCGGCTTTTGCTTCATCATTAGGTCTTTATTTGATGAAGCAGTTTATGGAAGCAAATATACCCGATTCATTGTTAGAAGCCGCAAGAATTGACGGCGCAAAGGAATCTACGATTTTTTTGAGATTAGTAATGCCGTTAGTTAAACCGGCATGGTTAACACTTGTTATTTTTTCATTTCAGAATCTTTGGGGTGTTACCTCAAATTCCACCATACGAAGTGAGCAATTAAAATCTTTGAGCTATGCTTTTTCACAGGTTGTTTCGGGCGGAATAGCAAGGCAGGGAGCATCTACTGCGGCTACTGTTATTATGATGATTGTTCCTATTGCCGTATTTATTACTACGCAAAGCAGTGTTGTTGAAACTGTTGCGACTTCGGGAATGAAAGATTGATTATTTGATTAAGGAAGTGAGTATATGTTTAAGAAATTGACGGTTGCAATACTTGCCGTTGCTATTGCCTTTGTCATTAGCATTAGTGCTTTTGCTTCAACTTCTTATGAAACTTATACATATACTTATTCCGGAAAAGTGCAAATTTCCCCGTCAACTTATACAGTAAAAAACAAAATATCTGATTTTAACGAAATTGGAAATCTTAAAGACCCGCAACATATTTTATTTGACAGTAAAAGACAAAATCTCATCATTACCGACACGGGAAATGACAGAATTGTTATTTTAGATACAGATTTCAAAGTGGTTAAAGTCATATCAAGTTATATTGCTGACGGTAAAGAAAAGAAATTTAACAGTCCGCACGGTGTGTTTTTGACTGATGATATGTATCTGTATATTGCTGATACAAAAAGCGGCAACATTGTTGTATTGGATAAAAACTATAACTTTGTATACGAAGTGAAGCCACTTACTTCCGATGTTTTACCTGAGAATTTCATTTATCAGCCTAAGAATGTCGCTGTTGACGAAGCAAAGAATATTTATGTTGTCTCAAAAAACTCAAATATGGGTGTAATTACCTTAGACCCTAACGGTGATTTTAAGGGATTTATCGGGGCGCAGAAAGTATCAACTAATGCTTTGGATTTGCTTTGGCAAAAATTTATGACTGATGAGCAGTTGGCGAGAACAGAAAGTTATATTCCTGTTGAGTTTTCCAATATTACGATTGATGAAAAAGGTTTTTTGTATGTGTCGTGTTCCGATATTGACAGATACGATTTATATAATGCCGTTTGGTCGAGAAGCCAAGACAGCTCTTATGCAGCAGTGAAAAAAATAAATCCGTCCGGAACCGATGTCCTTAAAAGGAATGGTTTTTTTCCGCCGGTAGGCGATGTTTTGTTTGATGCATATGACGGAAAACAAAGTTCTGACCCCTCGCAAATATCACAGGTAATTCTTTATAAAAGCGGAATGTATACGCTTGTAGATTCTTCAAAGAATCAGTTGTTTACATATGATTCTAACGGCAATTTGTTATTTGCTTTCGGCGGAACCGGCGATTTTGAGGGATTATATCATTCGCTCGTTTCCGCAACATATAATAACGATTTACTTTACACTCTTGATTCCTTTGACGGAAGCATAACCGTATTAAAAGAAACAAATTATTGCAAAACCTTGAATAATGTTATCTATCTTCAAGAAAACAGAAAATATAATGAAGCCAAAAAATTATGGAGTCAAATTGTAGAAAAAAACAATAATTTTGATATTGCATATTTAGGTATCGGCCGTATTTGTTTAGAGCAGGGCAAATATAAAGATGCTATGAAATATTTTAAGTTGATTAACAATAAAACCTATTATGACAAAGCGTTCAAAGCATATCGTGAAAACATTCTCTCAAAAATAGGTGTTATAGTGCTTTTGACGGTGCTTTTATTAGTTGGTTTGCTGATATTTTTATTCAAGAAAATAAGTAAACATAATTTAACTGCTATTGAAAGTCAAAAAACCGGCAAGTTAAAAGATGAATTATTATTTGGGTTTTATTGTTCGGCACATCCGTTCCAAGGATATTGGATGTTAAAAAACGAAAAGCGTGGCAGTGTTAAAGCGGCTTCTGTATTTTGGGTTTTAACTGCAATCAGTTCAATCATCGGTGCCTTTGGTGCCTGTTTTGTTCAAAAGCAAGATGATGTATCAATCGTAACTGCACTTTCAAGCACAGTTGTTCCCATGGCTCTGTTTGTTATCTCAAATATGTGTTTTACAACACTGATGGACGGTAAAGGAACATTTAAAGATATTTTTATTGCGGTTGGTTATTCAACAGTTCCGTATATTATCGCAACTGTGCCTTGCACAATTATCGGTCATTTTTTGGTTATTGACGAGATACAAATTTTAACTTTAATATCGTCTATTGCTCTTGCTTGGTCGGTATTGTTGATATTTTTAGCCATGATGAGTGTTCATGATTATTCGTTTGGAAAAAATCTTTTAGTAACTTTATTAACTGTTCTCGGCATGGCATTTATTATATTCATTCTGCTTATTTTTGTTAATTTGACCGGTAAAATGATTTCGTTAATTACAGGAATTTTTCAGGAAATATCATATAGAAAATAACAAAAACGGAGGTTAAAATGTTATGAAAATTAAAAACTTAATATTTAGAGCATTTTCAACCTTATTAGTATTTGTTTTGCTGTTTTCTATGATGAGTGTAAATGCGCAAAGTATAAAAAACAACTATTATTACGGAAAAGCAGTTTCACATTTTGATGGCACCAATAATCAATGTTCTTTATCATTTCAAAGTGAAAATGATTGCATTGAAGCAATGACATTGGCATGTGAAAACAGCAAATACAAACTATATTTTCATAAGGATAATATGTTGGTGGCACTTGTTGAAAAATCAAGCGGTAAGATATATTTTTCTAATCCGTATGATGCTTCAAATAACAGCAATTATTCCGGTGATATTGCGAATAGATTGGCTTCACAGGTGGTTCTGACATATTTGGAAAATCAAACTTCTCTTGTTGAAATGTTTTCCTCTAAACATTGTGCAGATATCGGACAATACTCTTTTGATATTTATAAAAATTCTTTGGTTGTCAATCTTTCAATAGGTGAAGAAAAAGACAATTTGGCGGTGCCGAATGTAATAACTGTTAAACAGTATAACAAAATATTAAAAAAAATTACCGATGCTGATAAGGACTTGCTTTCTATGTATTTTGAGAAGGTAAGCAAAAAAGATTTTGACGGTAGCGGTATATTAGATAAATATAAAACGGCGAAAAAGCAAGATGTATATTACTGTAATGTTGATTTGAACGAAAGGGAAAAGAAAAAGTTAACTGTAATTTTTAAGAAAGCAAAATATTCAAAATCCACTTATTCGGATGAAATGAAATTATTGGGAATCGAAGAAACGGTATCTTCTTATCCTAATTTCAAATTAAAGGTTTGCTATTTATTAACCGATTTTGGACTTAATGTTTCTATACCGAACGATTCAATAAAATATAATACTGATTTTCCGCTTTGCAATATTACTTTGTTGCCTTATTTCGGTGCTGAAAAATGTCAGGATAACTCAAAAGGATATTTAGTTATTCCTGACGGCAGCGGCGCAATAATTAAATTTGATAAATCGCTTTCAAACCGTTATCAGATAATTAAGGGAACGGTATACGGTGACGAAAGGACCATATTAGAGGAAAACTATAAGAATTCAGGCAAACAACAATATTATTTGCCGGTGTTTGGAATTGTAAGAAATGACGAAAGCGGATTGTTTTCAATAATAAAATCCGGAGATGAAATGTGCGATATAGTTTCTTATCTTGCCGAGGGTAACTGTGATTATTATTCTTCATGTGCTTCATTTTACTATACTCATTACGAACCCTATATAAAAGATTCAAAGGTTGAAAATAAGTGGAGCAGACAAAATATTTATTTGTATTCGGAAAAGAATACAAAAAGCGATTTTTCTATTGATTTTTATACAATAAATAACGCTACTTATGTCGATATGGCAAATATTTATCATAAGTATTTGTTATCTGTCGGATTGAAAGAAAAGTCAAATAATACTTCACAAATTCATATATCCACAATTGGTTCGGCACTCACCGATTGTTCTTTCTTAGGGTTCAAGTATAAAGGTGAAACGGCATTTACAACATATAGTCAAAACATAAAAATTATTGAAAGCTTAGCTGATAATAAAATCAATAATATCTCTTTAACATTATTAGGGTGGCAAAAATATGGGCTTGATTGCGGTGTTACCACTCATTTGTCATATTCAAATAAACTTGGAGGAAAGTCAAAATTCAAAAAATTAAGCAAATATTGTAAAAACAAAAATATATATCTCACTCCTTCGGTTGAGTTTACTTTTACAAAATACGACCGTGTTTTTGACGGCTTTTCAAAATCGTCTGATGCGACGAAATCATTAGACAATAAACTTTCAATTTACGAAATATCTTCAGTTGATTTAAGAAAAAAAGAAGGATTTTGGATTTCACCGAAAAAGTCCAAAAAATACATTGAGAATTTTACTGAAAAATATAAAAATATTTCCAATTCAATTGGAGTAGGCAATATAGGGATAAATTTAGTTTCTTCATTTTCAAAAGGCAATACGCTTTTAAGAAGTGAATCGTTAAAGACAGTTAAAGCAGGATTACAAAATATAAAAAACAGTGAACTGACTTTTTCGGGCTCAAATGCTTATATTCTCCCGTATGCCGACACATTGAATTATATTCCGGCATGCGAAAATTCGGGATATGTAGGTGAAACATACGCCATTCCGTTTCTTCAACTGTCTTTGGGAGAAAGCGTTGTATGCAATAGCAATCCCATAAATTTATGCGATGATATAACAAAAGAATTGTTGAATTGTTTGCAAAGCTCTACAATTCCTACTTTTGTTGTTTCTTATCAAAATACAGAACAGATTAAAAGCACTAATCATACCGATTATTATGCTGTCGATTATAAAATTATTAAGCCGATAATTATTGATAGTTTTGAATTTTTAAGAGAAGCATATAGTGCGATTGGCGGTTCTTATATTGTTTCACATAAAATCATTGACAACAACATTACTTTAGTGAAATTCAGCAACGGAAAATCAATTTTAATTAATTTAAGCGATGATTTGTATTATTACAATGATTCGGTAATAAAGGCAAACAGTTATAAGATTTGTGTTTAAGAGGTGATTGGTATGAAGAATAAAAGCAGCAGAACAAATGATAATGCCGGTTGGATATTTGTTTTACCGCTTATTATCGGTTTGGTTGTATTCTTTATACCAACAGTAATTAAAGGCATAGAATTTGCGTTTTCTGATGTTAGTATTTCCGATGGATTGAAGCTTACATATAATAATTTGGCAAATTTCAAATATGCTTTGAGAGTTGACCCTGATTTTTTAAGGACGGCATTAAACGATATTAAAGATTTACTGATTACCCTGCCTATCATAATAGTATTTTCACTGTTTACGGCAGTTTTACTTAACAGTAAGGTATGGGGCAGGGGAGTATTCCGAGCAATATTCTTTATGCCGGTTATTGCTTGCGTCGGAATGTTAGCGGCTATGCAAAGCGGTCTTACAACACAAACTATGGCAGAGATGGCCGGTGAAAATGATATTTCTGCTTTATCGGCAATCAGTGATTTTTCTAAAATGCTTCAAAGTATGAGCTTTAGCCCTGAACTTATCAGTATAATTTCTTCTGCTGCCAATGATATTTTTGATATTGTAAATCGTTCCGGCGTTCAAATACTTATCTTTTTAGCAGGAATACAGTCAATATCTCCGTCAATTTATGAATCTGCAAATGTTGAAGGCGCATCCGGATGGGAAATCTTTTGGAAAATTACTTTACCGATGATTAAACCAATGGTTTTGGTAAATGCTTTGTTTACATTTGTTGACAGCATTACAAGAGAAAACACAGATATTATGATTTATATAAAAGGCATTGCTTTTTCGCGCGGTGAGTTTGGATATTCGGCTGCAATGTCTTGGCTTCATTATTCTATGCTAATGATTTTGCTGGGCTTAATTTTCGGCATTGTTTATTTGATTAAACGATGGTCAGGCGAAGGGAGTGATGCAATTTGATAGTTGATAATTCCTTAAAAAAGCGATTACGGTGCAAAAAAAATCTCACCGAGTTTTTTTTAAGGTTATTGATTTTTATCTTACTACTTGGATTCGCTTATATTATTCTTTATCCTTTTTTGTTCAAAATCTTAGCTTCATTTATGTCAAGTGAAGATTTGTTTGATCCATTAGTAGATATTATTCCTATTCATTGGTGTTTGGACAATTACAGTCATATACTTCAAACTACAAATTTTCTAAAAGCTTTTTTTAATACATTTATTTATGCTTTGTTGGTTGCTGTTTTGACAACAGTTTCAACATCTATGATAGGATACGGCTTTTCAAAATTCAAATTCAAAGGCGTAAAGTTACTCACTCTCATCGTAATTGTTTCAATGATGATGCCGCTTCAAACATTGTCAATACCGATATATTTGAATTTTAGATTTTTTGATATATTGGATATTTTGAAATTGTTTGGCATTAAGCAAATAAATCTCTTAGATACCGTAGCTCCGACGACAATAATGTCAATAACCGGTTTTGGATTCAGAGCCGGAATATTCATTATCTTAATGCGACAGTATTTTAACGGTGTTCCGAACGAAGTGCTGGAAGCTGCGTATGTTGATGGAGCAGGGCCTTATAAGACATTTATTTCTATTATTGTTCCTATGGCAAAGTCGATGCTCGTAGTTGTTTTTGCATTATCATTTGCTTGGCAATGGACGGACACATTTTATTCAAGTCTATTGTATGGTAATGTAGAATTGCTGCCAAACTTGGTTTCATTGTTATCACAGGTTACACTTGAAAACGCAAGTTATTATTTGGACTATGTCCGAGCGGATACAGCGGCAATTATGGCTATTTTCCCATTGATTTTGTTTTATTGTTTCTTGCAGAAACAAATAATACAAGGTATTGAGCGTAGTGGCTTAGTAGGTTAATTCCAATTAAAAAAATTAAAGGAGAGAAAAAAATGAAAACAAAAAAATTATTGGCATTCGTATTAACCTTCGCAATTATTCTAACCCAGTTTACAGTTTTATCCAGCGTATTTGCATCGGCATCAAGCACCGAATATCCAAATACCGCAACATTTTCTTGGGGTATTAATACCCACAGCGAAATTCATAACGGATACAGGGCAAATCATTTAGATGAACAGGTTTATCTTGCGGCAAAAACGGGCGTAAAAATGCTTCGTATTGATGTTGATAAAGAAACCGGATTCAAATATTATGATAAATTTGTATCTTTATGTAATGCCTATGGTATTAAAGTTTTAATGGCTATCACTTCTTATGTTGATGTTGCCGATGCAAACGGTGCAAAAGTTCTTATAAAAGAATTAGCATCAAGATATGACGGCAATAACGGCAAGGGAAAAGTTGATTATTTCCAATTCAAAAATGAAGTCGATGTTCTGACATTTAATCAAAGCAGTGCAAGTTTTCACGGTATGGTAACTGCTGATTATGATACATCAGCATTATCAAACTATGTAACGCTCTTCAAGAAAATGCAGGAAGGATTAGATGAATCAACTTCCGATGCAAAATCAGTAATCAATTTTAGTTGGTTACATTATGGCTTCCTTGATTATTTGATTACCAACGGCGTTTCTTTTGATACAATCGGTCTTGATTGGTATTCAAATATGGAATCGGAAATTAAGGACGAAGCTTATTCGTTTAACAACATCGGTGAATATTTGTCGTTCTTGATGAACAGATATTCAACTTATGATTTTCTTTTGACCGAGATTGGTCAAGTGACGTCGTCACAGGATGATATTTCAGACATTTCCAATTGGGATGCCTTGCTCTCAATTATTGATGATGTATATGAAGTATCATTGACAAATTCCAAGTTAAAGGGTGCGTTTATATATGAACTTTTGGATGCACCGGCAACAGGTACATATTACGGACTCATCAATGCCTCGAATGACGGAACAATAGGAACAAAGAAAGCAATTTATAACAAAGTTACTGAATTGTTCGGTGGCTTAAATACTAACTGTATAAATTCAGAATCGTTAAATTATGCTCCTTACGGCGATGTTTATACAGCACCAAGTGATGCTGTTGAAAACGGATATGCAAAAACCGTTACATTATTTGATTCGTCTTTCATTCACCACTACGGCTCTCAATTCAAATGGTTTCAAGACCGTTTGATTAAAACAGGTATGCCGTCTGTTGATTTTTCAACATCCGACTACATTGAAGCGGATGTATTTATTGAAGATTACGATTCTTTGATTTCAAATATGAATGGGGCAGGTGCTACTCCTTGCAGACTCGAACTTCGTTTGAGTTCAAATGAAAGCAATGCTAATTTGAATGCATATTATGCCGTATTAAGTAATTATATTTCAAAATCAGGTTGGAATCACGTAAGAATACCAAAGGGTGATTTTGTTACTGTAGGTTCCGGCGGTCATATCGATTGGACCTGTGTAAAATCATTTATGGTAAAATTCGGTTTTAACCCAGATGTAAGTACCGGTGAATTGTTTAACGACTTTTTCGCCATCGCAAACATTTACGGTACAAATCTTTCCAAACCGACGGATACTTTTGATAACGGATATAAAGTAAACAAACTTTATGATAATATCAAAAAGACTACATTTGGAGCAACTTTCGGAACACTTGATTCCAATATGGTTGTTGCTAACCTTACATCTACCGATGCTACAAGTGCATTTTCTGTTGAGGCAGATGTATATATTGAAGATTTTGAAACACTTTATTCTTTGATGAAAAAAGAGTCTTATGCAGATAAGACACAGTTGGAATTGTTGATAAGTTCAAATGCTACCGCACCTGCAAGTAATGCCTACTTTGTAAAACTTGAAAATTATATAACAAAATCCGGTTGGAATCATATTTCAATTCCACTGTCTGATTTTGAAACAAAATTAACAGGTGCTATTGATTGGAGTTCATTACAATCATTCAAACTGCGTTTCGGATATAACGGAAATGACAGTATAAGTGAGGTTTCAAGCGATAAAATTGCCATTGCCAATGTCGGCGTTTTGGTACTTGATAAACCCACATCGGTTTTATCCGACGGTTACCGTGAATCTTCAACATTGTTTGATAATATAAAATCAACCAAATTCGGTAGCAAATTCAGTACTCTTGAAGGTCAAATGAAAGTAGAAAATCTTACAGCGGTCAATGCAACAACGGCAAGTAATATCGAAGCCGACGTATATGTTGAAGATTTTGAAACACTTTATTCTTTGATGAAACAAGGGTCTTATACAAATAAGACACAGTTGGAATTTATCGTAAGTTCAAATGCCACCGCACCGAAAGATAATGCTTCTGCATATATTAAGTTGGAAGATTATATTACAAAGTCCGGTTGGAATCACGTTTGTATTCCTATGTCCGACTTTGTTGCAAAAGCAGGCTCAATCAATTGGGCTTCGGTTCAGTCGTTTGCTTTGAGGTTCGGATATATTAACGTAGATGGTGGTATCAGTACGCTTTCAAACGATAAGTTTGCAATTGCAAATATCAAATTTACTTATCCAAATGTTAAAGTGGATTCAACACACAAGGTAATTTCAACTTTATTTGATAGTTGTAAAACCGCTAAATACGGTGCTCAATATCAAGGTTTGGAATCATCTTTCACATTAACTAACTTAACAGCAACTGATTTTAGTTCTGCTGATAATGTTGAATTTGATATTTATGTAAAAGATAAAAATGCGTTATTAAACGGTATGAATAATGCCGGAACAACGGCAACAAGACTTGAATTCTATCTGAGTTCCGGAAACAGCAGAAGTTCGTTGTCATATACATACTCTAATGTAGAATCGTTTATTAAAAACGATGGTTGGAATCATGTTTGCATTAAAATTTCTGATATGACAAGATCTGCAGGCTTCATTGATTGGACAAAGGTAAATTGTTTTGCATTAAGATTCGGTTTCAACGGAACTGTTGCAAACCCTGTTGCAAATCAGTTGTTCTCGGTTGCAAATGTTTGTGCCACAAAGTCGTTTGTTTTAGGCGATGTAAATAATGACGGCTCAATAAACATCTTAGATTTGGTAGGCTTGAAGAAGCATATTGCAGGAATTAAAACATATGAAATAATTCCTTGCGATATAAACTGTGACGGCGATGTCAATGCTGATGATATGACATTATTAATAGATACAATTTTAGGAAAATAGGAATAAATAATGAAATTCAAGAAAATAATTGCCCTAATGGTTGTTTTAATTATTTCTTTGGGGCAAATTAGTATTGTTTCATATTCCGAAAGCGATAGTTCAACATTGATTGGAGAAAATCCAACATATTTGTATAAATCGGAACTTCGGAAAACATATGGATCAACATTCTCAACACTCGGAGATAGATTTCGTCATTTGTTAACACAAACTGATGACGGAATGACAAGTGTTGACTTCTCTGATAAAGATTTTGTTGAAGCAGATATATATGTGCATAATATAGATGCTCTGAATTCAGCAATGCTTGGCGCGGGCAACCCGCCAAGCAGGCTTGAATTTGTGTTGTCATCTAATCCGTCGAATTATATGTCAAATGCTTATTATATCGTTTTAGATTTACTTTTGACAAAGACCGGTTGGAATCACATTTGTGTTAATAAATCTGCGTTTGAGTCAAAATCAAGCGGCGCTATTGATTGGTCGGAAATCAAAAGTTTTACAGTAAGATTTGGCTATAACGGCACAGTCACAAATCCTATTTCAAGCGAAGAAATTGCCATAAAAAATATTTGTGCCACAAAAGAGAAAGATGTTAATTCAAATGATTACACCTATGATGAAAAAACATTGATAGGTGAAAATCCGATTTGGGTGCATAAAGCCGAGCGTAATTTTGCAGTTGGAACAACCTTTTATTCACTGCTCGGAAATTCGTCAAAAGACGGTTTTGGACCAATTGATTTATCAAAAGTAGATTTAATTGAAGCTGATATTTATATAGAAGATTTAGAAACTTTTAAGAATGCTTTAACAGCAAACGGAAGCGATTTGCGTCTTGATATAGGTTCAGCCGGTTACAATACGAATTCTTATGAATTGGTTATTACAAATTTTATTAAGAATGATGGTTGGAATCATATTTGCGTTTCAAAAAGCGACTTTGTTTCAAGAATGAACGGTAAGTTTGAATGGGATAAAGTAAATGCCGTTGATATAAGAGTAGGATATAATTCAAACAATCCTTGCAATTCTATTTCGGGGTTAAAGCTTGGATACCGTGGTATTTGCGGAACAACCGAAAAGGCGATAGATGTCAATTCCGATGATATTGAATATGATACGGAATTGCTTATAGGTAAAAGCCCGATTTGGATACATAAAGCAGAAAAGAAATTTCAAATAGGAGATACATATCAGTCGGTATTAAACTCTTTCAAAAAATATGTTTTTGAGCCTATGAATCTATCAAAGGCAACATATATTGAATTAGATGTTTATGTTGAAAATGTCGAGCAATTCAAAAAAGCTTTATCGGACAACGGAAGTGATTTGCGACTTGATATGGGTTCAGCTGAATTTAATACCAATTCTTTTGAGATGAATATTATTTCAAAAATAAAGAATGACGGTTGGAATCATATATGTTTCGCTTTGTCCGACTTTACAACAAGGTCAAATGGTAAGTTTGAATGGGAAAAGGTAACTGCTTTTGATTTGCGCATAGGATATAATTCAGAAAACAAATGTGATGCAATAAAAGGAATGGAATTTGGATTTAGGGGATTATGTGCGACTTTTACCGAAGAATTATCACCTAAGGATTTGAATTTGGATTCTATTCAGTATGACGAATCACAGTTGCTTGGAAAAAAACCGATTTGGGTGCATAAAGATGTAAGAATGTTCACGGTTGGCGGTTCTTATATGACAATACTCAATAAGTCATCGCAAGTAGGCTTCGGACCAATAGATTTATCCAATGTTGATTATATAGAAGCAGATGTTTATGTTGAAAATGTTGAATTATTCAAGCAGTCTTTGAAAAACAATAAAAGCGATTTTAGACTTGATTTGGGTTCACAAGGATTTAATACGAATTCTTATGAAGTTGTCATA
>JAZUHF010000051.1:0-30616 GCA_045641585.1 Acutalibacteraceae bacterium | reverse complement strand
CCCTATTGTTCCTATTGAAATCAAATCGTCTTGGTCGTAACCTACCGTGTAATATTTTTTAACTATGTGTGCCACAAGACGCAAATTATGCTTAATAAGCATATCTCTTGCATCTTTATCGCCGCGTAAATTCTTTTCTATTAGTTCGGCTTCTTTTTTTGCCGAAAGCGGCGGGGGAAACGACCCTGCCGATGATGTGTGCAGTGCTAAAAGTAAAATACTTTTGATTAACTTTAATAACGAATTAAAAAACATATATATCACCGAATCTTTCGATAATATATATGTTTTTATATGATAAAAATGCAAGTCCGCAAACTTAAATTTTACTTTTCTATTTTGATTAGTTTTTCGTAGACACATGTGTGATGTTCGGTAATGCGTTTGTCCTCGTGTAATGAGCCGAAAAACCACATTTTAAATTTTAACGAACGGCAAAGTTCTTCAAAATATCCGTTTAATTTATTCGTGCGGTCAATTTCACCGCTTCTCAGTAACATAGCGCTCTTTACAAGTGAGGGCGGCTCATGGGTTATAATGTAATCAACGGTGCAGTTTTCTTCATCAAGTCTTCTTGCACCTTCTGCCATTTCAATAGGAGTCGGTTCCTCATCACGCCACCATAGACCATTTTGAACACGCATATCTTTATCAAGGCTCTCACCGCCGCCGAAAGTGAAAAAAGTATTCCCTTCAATATTAAAGATTTGCCCTCTCATCATATGAAGAAGATTACCTTTGATTCTATGCACTTTTCCGCCTTTCCAAACGGTAATTCTCGAACTGTTGATTTTATCAAGATTATCGTGTGTTCCGTCAACAAAACAAGTTACGAATTTACGGGTGGCAAAAAATTTAATAAAATTTTTTTCAAGGCTGTTTCCGTCAAAAATATAACCAAAATCGCCGCAAACAATTAAAGTGTCGCCTTTTTTCAGTTTTCTGAATTCTTTATCGTAGAGTCTTTCCATATCTCCGTGCATATCACCCGTAATGTAAACCGTAAAAAACACCACACTTTTTGAAAAATATAAGAATATTGTATTTTGATACTTTAAATTTGTCAATAGTTATTGTATAATGAATGTAACAAATTTTTCAGAGGGTTTATATATGATTAAAAAATCATTTGCTTTTTTACTTTGTGTTATTATATTTGCAATACCGCTTTCGGTATCTGTATCCGCATATGAGCCGAGTGGTTTTGATGTTACGGCAAAGACTGCCGTTTTTGCATCACTTGATACGGGGGAAGTTTTGTTTGAACGAAATCCGAATCAACAGGTTTATCCTGCATCTATCACAAAAATAATGACGGTTTTATTGATACTTGAGAGTGAAAAATATAACCCAAGCGGAAAAATTGCAATGACCGATGAAGTCTTGAAAATTATCAGCGGAACGGGAAGTTCTGTATCAAATCTGCGCGCCGGAGAAGAGGTTACAGAGGAAGACCTTATTTATTTGATACTTATGTCGTCTTTTGGGGATTGCGCTTATTTGGGTGCAATACACTACGGCGGAAGCGTTCCTGAATTCGTTAAGATGATGAACGACAAAGCAAAGGCTTTGGGACTTAAAAACACACATTATCAAAACCCCGTAGGTCTGCATGACGCCGAAAATTATACCACGGCTTACGATACATTAAAACTTACATCTTATGCTCTTAAAAATCAAACATTCAAGAAAGTCTGCGAAACGACAAGATACACTGTCGGTGCTACGCAGTTTTCACGGGCAAGGACAATTTCTACCACGATTTTTTTGCAGGACAGCACAACTAATTATTATTATACCTATGCAAAAGGCGTAAAAACGGGATATACCGATGAAGCGGGCAGATGTCTTGTTTCTACTGCAAGTTATAACGGATACAATTATATTTGTATTTTGTTCGGTTGCCCTGTTGATAATTCAAAACGACACGAGTTTGTTGACAGTAAAAATTTATATAAATGGGCATTTAATAACTTTGAATACAAAGAAGCGGCAAATACAAAAAATCCTGTTTGTGAAACCAAGGTAAATCTATCGCTTCAAACCGATTATATCCCTGTTTATATTCAAAAAGATTTTTTAACGGTTTTGCCTAAAAAAGCCGATGAATCAACAATTTCAGTAAAGCCGCACTTGAATTCCGAATCAATTGATGCACCTGTAAAAAAAGGTGATGTTTTGGGAACTGCCGATATTATTTATGCCGAAAAAGTAATCGGAACGGTTAATCTTGTTGCCGGCGACGATGTAAGCAGAAACTTTTTCCTTTATTCGCTGTTCCTTATTAAAAGTTTTTTCATATCAAAATATATGATTGCCCTTTATATTGTTGTGGCGCTTGTTATTTTGCTTTTCTTTATAGCAGTAATAAAACTTAACCGTAAATCAAAAAAGCGCCGTAAGGTTAAATATGTGCCATATAATAAGCATAATAAACAGTGATTGCAAAATTTGACAAATTTCGCAATAGGTGATAATATAGTTGTAAATAAAGCAAGACTTAAACATTAGGTCAAGCCTTGCTTTTTGGAGCTGAAGATGGGACTCGCTCGACGGCAACGCCGCCGACACGCCCACGGTCTTTTTAATCGTTCGCTGAAAGATTAAAATTTTGTCTTCGACAAAACCGACCTTTTCGAGTCCCTTTAAGTTTATTGTAAAAAAAATAAAGCAAGACTTAACACATTAGGTCAAGCCTTGCTTTTTGGAGCTGAAGATGGGACTCGAACCCACGATCTGCTGATTACGAATCAGCTGCTCTACCATCTGAGCCACTTCAGCAAGCAAGTAGTATTATACATTTTTATTACATTCAAGTCAAGGTTTTTTTGGAGGAATATATGCAGGACAATATAAATAACGGTGTAAACCAAAGAATTGCCCGATACAGAAAACTGTCTGAAATGACTCAGGCTCAGGTTGCCGATGCCATAGGGCTTAAAAGGAACACATATGCCCGTATGGAAAAATACGGCACTCCGTCGCCTGAAATACTGAAAAAGTTAGCAAAACTTTTTAATGTTTCGGTTGCGATGATTGTTATCGGAACGGAAGAAAACCCTTATGCGCCGCCGCCCGAGAAAAAGCTTGTTTTTAAACAGCCGAGTTTTCTTGATGTATTGCCGATGAGTGAACGGGAGATAAAAGCAATTCAAATGTTCAGGCGGCTGGATGAAGAAGATAAAAATAAAATCATCGAGATTTTCGATAAATTTTATGATGAAAATGCAAATAAAGAATAATGGTTTTATAAATGTTTTGCCTCTCATAATTTGAGAGGCTTTTTTATATGTAAATTTTTGTAAAAAATTATTTTTATATGCTTGTAATAGCGTTAGATTTATGCTATTATATATCTTGTATAATTATGTGAAATTGTTAGGAGAATTTATCTTGTCATTTCCGCTTGAAAATATAAGAAATTTTTGCATTGTGGCACATATAGATCACGGTAAATCTACTCTTGCCGACCGTCTTCTTGAACTAACGGAATCGGTTGCTTCAAGAGATATGGAAGAGCAAATACTTGACAGTATGGAGCTTGAGCGTGAACGGGGCATAACTATTAAAGCGCACGCAGTTACGCTTTATTATAATGCGTCAAACGGCAAAAAATACGAACTTAATTTGATAGACACACCGGGACATGTCGATTTTAATTATGAGGTTTCCCGCTCGCTTGCTGCATGTGAGGGTGCAATACTTGTGGTAGATGCTTCGCAGGGTATTGAGGCGCAAACGCTCGCGAATACCTATTTGGCTGTAGACCACGGACTTGAAATTTTGCCGGTTATAAATAAAATTGATTTGCCGTCTGCGGAGCCTGAAAGAATCAAAGCAGAAATAGAAGATATAATCGGAATTCCTGCTGATGAAGCACCGTTGATTTCGGCAAAAACAGGACTTAATGTTGAGCAAGTATTAGAACTTATAGTAAACGGCGTTCCTGCTCCGAAAGCCGATAGGAACGCTCCTTTAAAGGCGCGTATTTTTGATTCGTATTATGACCCGTATAAAGGAGTTATCGTATATTTCAGAGTTGTAAGCGGTAAACTTAAAACAGGCGATAAAATTAAAATGATGGCTACGGGCGCACAGTTTGATATTGTTGAAATAGGGAGAAAGAGTGCAACTGCACTTGAGCCGTGTGATGTTCTTGAAGCCGGAGAAGTGGGATATTTGGCGGCATCAATCAAAACGGTTTCAGAGGCAAGAGTCGGTGATACTATTACACATTTTGAAAACGGTGCGAATGAAGCGTTGCCGGGATATAAAAATGTAAAACCTGTTGTATTTTGCGGAATTTACCCTGCTGACGGTGCAAAATATCCCGACCTTCGTGAAGCGCTTGAAAAACTGCAGCTTAATGATGCTTCTTTGCTTTTTGAACCGGAAACATCAAAAGCTTTGGGATTTGGTTTCAGGTGCGGCTTTTTGGGACTTTTGCATATGGAGATAATAGAAGAACGCCTTGAACGAGAGTATAATCTTGATATTATCACTACGGCTCCGAGCGTTGTTTATCAGTTCAAACTTACAAACGGTGACACCGTTTATGTCGATAATCCTACAAACTATCCCGACCCTGCTACAGTTGATGAGGCTCTTGAGCCGATTGCAAATGTTCATATATATTCACCGAGCGATTTTGTCGGAACGATTATGCAGTTGTGCGAAGAACGCCGTGGTGAATATATTGATATGAAATATATGGGTGACAGAGTTGATATTCACTATGTTATGCCGATGGGTGAAATTGTATATGATTTCTTTGATGCGTTAAAATCAAGAACAAAAGGTTATGCGAGTTACGACTATGAGCCGGCAGGATATAAAAAATCAAACCTTGTTAAACTTGATGTTATGCTTGCAGGCGATACGGTTGATGCGCTTTCATTTATAGTTCATTCTTCAAATTCCTATGCGAGAGCAAGAAGAATAGCCGAAAAATTAAAAGATTATATACCGCGCCAATTATTTGAAGTTCCCGTTCAGGTTGCCGTAGGCGGAAAGATTATAGCTCGCGAAACCGTAAAGGCTATGCGTAAAGATGTTCTTGCAAAATGTTACGGCGGCGATATTACAAGAAAGAAAAAACTTCTCGAAAAGCAAAAAGAAGGTAAAAAGAAAATGCGCCGTTTAGGCTCGGTTGAAGTTCCTAAAGATGCATTTATGGCGGTATTAAAACTTGATGAATAGGGGAACAATAAATGACAAGACGAGAAAAAGCGATAAAAAGAAGACGAAAATTTATTATTACTGTTTGTGTTGTTGTTTTAGTTATTGCGGGAATAATAATTTCGACGGTTTCTTGCGGTAATTCCAAAAGTAAAAACTCAAAAGAAAAAACCGATAGCAGTGTAAGTTCAAGCAACAGTGCAAGTTCTGAAAATCCGTCTTTCGAGAGTGAAAATACTAGCTCTGCACCATCAGAGCCCGAGCAGATTATCGACAATACCGGTGTAATGCCCGGCGGACTTGATGCAAATTATGAAAATTTAATGCTTGTAAACGCCTCGCATCCGCTTCCCGACAGTTACGACAGTGATGTCCGAAAAGACCTTGTCGAGATAGATTCAAATCTCAGAAATAATAACTATGTTACAAAAATTCATAAAGATGTATATCCGTATATTGCCGCTATGGTGCGCGCGGCTCAGGCAGACGGAGTTGACCTCAGAGTTTGGTCGCCGTTCAGGAGTTATGCAGACCAAGAAGTGCTTTTTAAAAATCAGGTTGCAAGAGTGGGCGGAGATGAAGAATTAGCCGCCACCGTTGTTGCAAGACCGGGAACAAGCGAACATAACACAGGTGTTTGTGCCGATTTCAATATGGCGGACGATAAATTTGAAACCACGCCAATGTATGAATGGATGTGTAAAAATGCGGAGAATTACGGTTTTATTTTAAGGTATCCGAAATCAAAGCAGGATAAAACAGGCGTTATTTACGAATCGTGGCACTGGCGTTTTGTGGGAATAAATATGGCAAAGAAGATAAATAAATCAGGTCTTTGCCTTGAAGAATATATCGATAAATACGGCAAAAAATAATTTTTAGGAGTGTTACAAATGGACTGTAAACAGTTTTTTGATAAATTAAGCGGTAAAAAAATAGCAATGTGCGGAATAGGTATCAGTAATACTCCGCTTATATTAAACTTTCTTGAAAAGGGAGCAAGAGTAGTTGCTTGCGATAAAAGAAACCGTGAACAAATAGGCGAAATAGCCGATAGACTTGAAAATGCGGGGGCAGAACTGAAACTTGGTGAAGATTATCTTGAAGATTTAGAGGTTGATATTATCTTTCGCACACCCGGTATGAGTTTCAATTTACCCGAACTTGAAAAAGCACGCAAGAGGGGAATTGCAGTCACAAGCGAAATGGAAGTGTTTTTTGACCTTTGTCCTGCAACTATTTTCGCTATTACCGGCTCGGACGGTAAAACAACCACAACAACTCTGATTTCTAAAATGCTTGAAGCCGACGGTAAGAATGTTTTTGTCGGAGGTAATATCGGCAATCCGTTACTCCCTGAAATTGAAAAGATTACAAAAGACGATTTTGTTGTTGTGGAACTTTCGTCTTTCCAACTTATTTCAATGAGAAAAAGCCCTGATGTTGCAGTTGTTACCAATGTTGCACCAAATCACCTTGATATCCATAAGGATATGGATGAATATGTAGAGGCAAAAAAGAATGTTTTGCTTCATCAAAATGCGTTTTCACGCACTGTTCTCAACAGAGATAACGGTATAACCGAAAGTTTCCGTAAATTTGTCAGAGGTCAGTCGTTGGGCTTTAGTATGGAAAGAAAACTGAATAACGGTGCTTGGCTTGACTCTAACGGTGTTCTTCATATGGCATACAGAGGAATTGATGTTCCAGTTATTGACCGCAAAGAAATTGCAGTTATAGGCGACCACAATATTGAAAATTATCTTGCCGCCATTACTGCCGTATGGGGTTATGTATCGCTTGACAGTATTAAAAAAGTCGCTCACGAATTTATGGGGGTTGAGCATAGAATTGAATTTGTCCGTGAATTTAACGGTGTTAAATACTATAACGATTCAATCGCATCTTCGCCGACAAGAACAATAGCAGGTCTTAAGGCTTTTGATAAAAAAGTAATTCTCATAGCCGGCGGATATGACAAACATATACCTTTTGAGCCTATGATGCCTTATGTTATTGAAAAGGTAAAAACACTTTATCTATGCGGTGCTACCGCCGATAAAATCGAAAAAACTTTAAGGGAGTTTGCCGGGTATAAAGGAACTCCGCAGATAGTAAGAACAAAGGATATTGACGAAGCAGTAAATCTCATTTCAAAAACCGCACAAAAAGGCGATATTGTAACCTTAAGCCCTGCGTGTGCCTCGTTTGATGCTTTTCCGAATTTTGCGGCAAGAGGAAATCATTTTAAGGAATTGGTTAATAATTTATGAAATTCATAAAAGAGACACTTTCAAAACTTTCTGACAGTTATGCTGTAGGCAATATAAGTGATGCGTCCGATTTGGCGTATAATATACTCTCTGAATTTTGTGAGTGTAAAAAGCACGAAAAAAATTTGGGCTTTTACGGAGTATTAAATGGTGAAAATGATTACACCCTTATGCTTGACGCACATATTGACGAAGTTGCTTTCACCGTAACCGATATTGACTCTAACGGTTTTTTGACGGTTGCAGCCTGCGGCGGTATTGATTTAAGGACTTTGCCTGCAAAAAATGTAATTATTCACGGCAAAGAAAAAATTAACGGTATATTTATCAGCACACCGCCTCATTTGTCGAAGGACGAAGTTTTATATGACGATATCTCGCAAATTAAAATTGATACCTGTTTAGGCGAAAAAGCAAAAGAACTTATATCATTAGGCGATTTTGTTACCTATTGCACTCCTTTTAAAGAACTTATCGGAACGAGAGTTACGGGTAAATCTTTGGATAACCGAGCAGGTGTTACGGTGCTTTTGGAACTTGCACGAAGATTATATACGAAAAAACTTCCGATAAATGTAGTGTTTTCAGTAGTGGACCAAGAGGAACTCGGTATGCGCGGTGCCAAGCCGGCAAGTTATGTTATTTCGCCGGATGAGGCGATTGCTGTTGATGTTACATTTGCTGTGCAGTGCGATGTTTCCGAAAACGAAGGCGGATATTTGTCGAAAGGCGGAATGATTGGCGTTTCTCCCACACTTGACCGTTCAATTTCCGATAAACTTAATACTCTTGCAGATGAAAATAATATTGAATTTCAAAACGAAATTATGGGTAAAACTACCGGAACGGATGCAGATGTTATATCCGTAAGCGGAAAAGGTGTTAAAACCGGACTTGTTTCCATACCGCTTAAATATATGCATACCGACTGTGAAGTAATAGATTTGTGCGATATTAAGTCGATTTGTGATTTGCTTGAAAAGTATATTTTGTCGGGAGGGATATATAATGTTTGATATTTTAAAAGAATTGTGCGAACTGAATGCTACCTCCGGCGATGAAATTACAGTGAGAGATTATATTATTACTCAGATTAAAGATTATTGTGAATACGATATTGATAATTTAGGCAATTTAATCTGCTTTAAAAAAGGCAAAAACCGACCTGCAAAAAAGATAATGCTTGACGCTCATATGGACGAAGTCGGTCTTATTATAAAATCAATTACGCCTGACGGTTATTTAAAATTTCAAACTGTCGGCGGAATAAATACCGAAGTTATGTTATCAAAGCAGGTTTTCATAGAAAATTCGGTTAACGGTGTTATCGGTCTGAAACCCGTCCATTTATCTTCGGGTGACGAGCGCAAAAGATTGCCGAAACCGGATAGCCTTTATATTGATATCGGCGCATCTTCAAGAAAAGAAGCAAACGAGTATGTTTCGATAGGCGACAGAGCGGTCATTTGCAGTAAATACTCTGTTTCCGGCGGTAAAATAATCTCAAAAGCGCTCGATGACCGTGTAGGCTGTGCAACTTTAGTTGATATCATTAAAACCTACGACGAATATGATTTTTATGCTGTTTTTTCAGTTCAGGAGGAGGTCGGAACACGAGGGGCAAAGGTTGCTTCGTTTAATGTTTCGCCTGACAGTGCCATTGTCCTTGAAGGCACAACTGCTTCTGATATATCCGGTGTTCCCGATGATAAAAAGGTTTGTGTTTTAGGCGAAGGCGCCGCTGTATCGTTTATGGACCTTTCAACAGTTTACGACCGTGAATACTACAATTCGGCATTAAATTCGGGTATTAAATGTCAGGTTAAGTCGGCTGTTGCAGGCGGAAACAATGCAAGAACTATTCATTTGAGCAAATGCGGTGTGAGAACGATTGCCGTTTCCGTGCCGTGCCGTTATATTCATTCTTCCGGCTCGGTTGCCGATTTGAGCGATATCAAATCACAAAGAGATTTGTGCATCTTTTTGTTAGACGGTATTGCAAGCGGAAGTATTAAATGATTAAGCAAATAAATAATTTAAGTTTTGTGCCTTTTTCTGCTGAATCGGTTAAACTTTTTGAAATTTATAAATGTTACTTTGATATTGCAATGTTTTGGCATCAGGAAGGCACCGATATTTATATTTCTTTGCTTGACGGAAATATGATTATTTCGGGTAACAACGGCGATTTTTCGGAACTTGGAGCATTTATTGAAACCGTAAACCCAAACAGTATATTTTCAAATATTAAGATTCTTAAATCTCTTAAACTTAAAGGGAACATACAAATAGTAAATGTGCTTAAAACCGTTTCGAAGAGTTTGACGGCAGACAAGAGCGATATTATGTCGAGTAAAGAAGTTTTCGGGATTTTAACAAATTCCGGACTTCAAATTGATGCATACGATTACTTCGCAACCGATTTTTGTTTAAGACTTAATAAGGACAGGCTTAAATATTTCGGTGTTAAGGAAAAAGCGGTTGCGGTAGCAATAGGTGATAATAAAATATTGGTTAATGCAGTTGCAAGTTTGCAAAAAGGGTTGGGAAGTTTTGTTTTAAAATCGCTTATCTCAAACTTTTATGATAAAGAAATTTATGTTTGTTGTGAAGATTCATTAAAATCTTTTTATTTAAAAAACGGTTTTAAATTTGATTATTTTGCAGGATATTGGAGGAAACAATGAGTTTTTTTGATTTCGGTGATAGGTTATTGGAATATGATAAAAAAGCCGTAGAACTTACAAAGAAACAATTTGAATACATAGATAAAATCACCGAATACAATCAGCAAAAGGTTTTATCGGCATTTATCAGAAACAGAGTAAGCGAGGCGCATTTGGGCATTTCTACCGGTTACGGTTACGGCGATATCGGGAGAGAAACTCTTGATAAAATAGTTGCCGATTGCTTCGGTGCGGAAGATGCACTGATAAGGCACAGTTTTGCCTCGGGCACTCATACGCTTACTGTTGCTCTTTTTGGTATTTTACGTCCTGATGATAAGGTGCTTTGTCTTACGGGCAGACCTTATGATACAATAACCGGTGTTTTCGGAATTGACGCCGTCAATGACGGCTCATTGGCTGATTTCGGAATTAAATATTCGCAGGTTGATTTAAAGAAAAACGGTGAGCCTGATATAGAAAAAATTAAATCGGAACTTGCCGGAAATAATTATAAAATGGCTTATATCCAGCGTTCCCGCGGTTACAGTTTACGACCGAGTCTTACTATCGAAAACATTAAAGAACTGTGCGATGCGGTGAAATCGGTATCGCCCGATACGGTTATAATGGTAGACAACTGCTACGGAGAGTTTGTTGAAAAAAAAGAGCCTTGTGAAGTGGGTGCAGACCTTATTGCAGGGTCGCTTATAAAAAATGCCGGCGGCGGAATTGCTCCGACGGGCGGATATATTGCGGGAAAAAAGAAATATATAGAAATGTGTGCAAACCGTATGACCTGCGCCGGAGTAGGCAGGGAAGTGGGCGCCACACTCGGTCATAACAGAGAATTGTATATGGGATTTTTCGCCGCGCCGCATACGGTAGGCGAAGCACTTAAAACCGCAGTTTATACTTCTGCTTTGTTTTCGCTTTTGGGCTTTAAAGTTACACCGGAATACAACGAAAAAAGAGCAGATATAATAGAAGCCTTGATACTTAATACAAATGAGGCGCTTACATCGTTTTGTGTAGGTCTGCAATCGGGTTCTCCCGTTGATTCGTTTGTAGTTCCTGAGGCTTGGGATATGCCAGGGTATACAGATAAGGTTATTATGGCGGCAGGCGCTTTTACACTCGGTGCTTCAATCGAACTTTCGGCAGATGCACCGCTTAGAGAACCATATGCCGTATGGCTTCAAGGCGGACTCAATTTTGATTCCGCAAAGGTAGGAATACTTCTTGCAGCATCAAATATGATAAAAGACGGAATAATAAAAGAATAATAAAGGGATAGTTTAGATGGAAAAGATTTTTGACGGTGAAATTTACGAACTCGTATTAAAAAACGGAGATTTTGTGTTTTCGTATTGTAAAGGCTCAAACGAAAATTCGGTTTGTGTCGCTTATAAGATGGTTTCAGATAAGGAGGCCGAGCCTACCGATGTGGCAAAAAATATTTATTTGCTTTCAAAATTCGGAACTCATTATAAAGAATCAAGTGAGTTATGCAGTAATTATGTTTTAGCCAAAACCACCGAACTTGCAAACGGTTTGCTGTGTGTGGTTACGGATAGCGGAAATGCATATTTAATTGATACAAACGGTATGCCTATTTGGAGCGGTGAACTGAATTATAAGGGCGAAGCGCCTGCCGATATTGTTTCGTATAAAAACGGCATTTGGGCGTGCTACCAAAAAGCAGGTGTTTTAATAAGATTCAGTCTTAACACAATGCGCGAGGAACTGAGAATAGGCGGTAAAAATTCTCCGTTTAATAAACCGTGCAGTATTTTTGTTGAGGGTGATATTGCAACCGTTTGTAATTCGGGCTCTAACAAACTTATTGATGTGAATTTAAATTCATATGTAACCGAAGAAAAAGAAGAATTCAGCGAGAGTGTGTATTCTTATGTGAAATACAACGACGATAGATATGTATTACTTGAGTCGGGACTTTATCGTATTTAAAGGGTGAAATTATGCTTGAAAAGAAAATAATGCTTAATCAATTTAACGATGTTAAAAAATTTGTTGAGATTGCAAATTCAAAAGATTATGATATAGAACTACTTTCGGGAAAATATATCGTAAACGCAAAGTCGATAATGGGTGTGTTCAGTATTGATTTGACAAAACCCATTATAATGCGTGCGCATTGCGAAACCGTTGCCGAACTCACAAAACAAATTTCGCCATACATTATAGAAGAATAATTATTAAAAGAGATATTTATGAACCTTGTTGATTTAAGAAAAAAACTAATTGAAAAAGACTTTTCCGGAATGAATGAACGACAGTTTGAGGCCGTAACAACGGTTAACGGAGCGTTGCTTGTTTTGGCAGGTGCCGGAAGCGGTAAAACTACCGTTCTTGTAAACCGAATTGCAAATCTTTGTAAATACGGTAACGCTTATAACAGTGATTTTGAGCCGTTTTGTTCCGAAAACGAAATAAATAATGCAATAGAATATTTAGAAGAAAAAACCGATACACTTTTTAATGATATTTGGTCTGTGGATGCACCGAAGCCTTGGGAAATACTTGCGATTACTTTCACCAATAAGGCGGCAAATGAACTTAAAACCCGTATTGCCGCAAAGTTAGGTGACGAAGGTCTTGACATTTGGGCAGGAACATTCCATTCAATATGCGGTAAAATTTTGCGCAGAAATGCTGAGATACTCGGTTACACTCCTCATTTTACCATATATGATACCGATGACCAAAAACGCCTTATGAAAGATATTATGAAGCGTTTGGGTGTTGAAGAAAAAATGTTTCCGATAAGAAGTGTTTTATCCTGTATTTCTTCAGCAAAAGATTCGCTCATTGACCCCGATGAATATGAAAATTCGGCAGGTAACGATGTTCGTTTAAAAACCGTTGCAAAACTTTACAGACAGTATAATGCCGAACTTTTTAAGAATGACGCAATGGATTTTGACGATATGATAAATAACACCGTAAAACTTTTCAAACAAGACGGTGATGTTTTAAAATATTACGGCAATAAATTCAAATACATAATGGTAGACGAGTATCAGGATACAAACCATGCCCAATATGTTCTTGTGAGTCTTCTTGCAAGTGTTCACGGTAATATTTGCGTTGTGGGTGATGACGACCAAAGCATTTACCGTTTCAGAGGCGCTACAATTGAAAATATATTAAGTTTTGAAGATGAATACAAAAAATCAAAAGTTATAAGACTTGAAAGAAATTACCGTTCAACTGCCAATATACTCAATGCCGCAAATGAGGTAATAAAACATAATTTAGGGCGTAAAGGCAAGACTCTTTGGACCGACATAGGAGACGGCGATTTAATTGAAGTCCATACCGCTTTTGACGAAAGAGACGAGGCTCGTTTTGTTGCCGACACAATTCTTCAAAATGTAAATAACGGCGGCAAGTTTTCCGATAATGCCGTGCTATACCGTATGAATGCACAGTCTGCGGCAATAGAAAACGCATTTGCAAGAAGCGGAATTTCTTATTCTGTTATAGGCGGAAACCGATTTTATGACCGCAAAGAGATTAAGGATGTTCTTGCATATTTAAGTGTTATAAATAACTGTAAAGATAATGTCAGATTGAAGCGCATAATAAACGAACCGAAAAGAGGAATTGGCGATACCACCGTAAACAACGCTTCTGTAATTGCGGAGCAATGTTCGGTTTCGCTTTTTGAAGTTTTGTGCGGTGCCGAAAATTATCCGAACATCAGCAGGAGCGCGCCAAGACTTAATGAGTTTTGCGCTATGATAAACAGTTTGATTGAAGATTCACATAATATGACGGTCAGCGAACTGTTTGAAAGTATGCTTTCTAAAACGGGATATATGGATATGTTGCAGTTTGATGATGACCCGAAATCGCTTGACCGTGCCGAAAATGTTAAGGAATTAGGCTCGGCAATTAAGATTTTTGAAGAAGAATCAGATGAGCCGACTCTTTCTGCATTTCTTGAAGAAATTGCGCTTGTAAGCGATATTGATTCTATGGACGATAATGCCGATAAATGTGTTATGATGACTATCCATTCTGCAAAAGGTCTTGAATTTGATAATGTGTTTATCGTGGGAATGGAAGAAGGCATTTTTCCGAGTTCTCAAACGGTTTACGGCGGTGAAAGCGAACTTGAAGAGGAGAGAAGACTTGCGTATGTTGCGATTACCCGTGCAAAGAAACGCCTTTATATTACTAATGCATCTACAAGAATGTTATACGGTTCAACCGCAAGAAATCTGCCTTCAAAATTCATAAATGAGATACCTGAAAAATTTTGTAATAAAACCTCACGCATCAGTTCTTCATATAATCAGCCATACGGAGCAAATAACAGCAATTCTTATAATAATGACCGTAAATTTTCTTATAATTACAGTAATAATAAAAGTGATTTCGGAAAATCGGTTGCGGTATCATCAGGACCGTCAAGCGATAACTTTTTTGCAGGTCAGTCTGTAGAACATAAAACATTCGGCAGGGGAATGATAATTAAGGTTACGCCCATGTCTAACGATGTTTTACTCGAAATTGCTTTTGAAAATGTAGGAACAAAAAAAATCATGGCAAACTATGCAAAACTTAAAATTTTATAATTTTTGAAAGGAAGAAAAGTATGTTTCCAAGCACTGTTTCAATTAAAAAAACGGCAAAATCATGTTTAAGTCAAAATTATTCTGTAACCTTGGTTTCGTGCCTTTTTTTACTTTTCTTTGAGGTTTTGAAAATTTCTCTCAGCGTTTTTGTGGGTGAGTATACTGACAGTTTCATATCCGCTCTTTTAAATTCTTTTTTGACTTTGTTTATCGGTTTCCCGTTATTTTTGGGACTTGTCAGATATTTTTCAAGGTTTGCTGACGGTGTAACTGATTATCCAACCGAGGTATTTTTCTATTTTTCGTCTAAAAAAAATTATTTTAAGGCAATTAAATTTACCGTTAAACTGCTTATTCGTTTAATACTTTCTGCATTACTGATTTCACTGCCTGCTTTAATTTTAAAACTCTTTTCAGAGCCGTATGTTTACGATTATTTAAATATGCCTATTCCTCTTTGGACTCCGATATTTTCTACAATTTCGGGTTTTCTCTTCATTTTGGCTGCCGTTGTGTTTGTTGCGGTTAATTTAAAATACTATCTTTCGTTTTATATTTTTGTTTCTTGCGATTATAATCAGCCGATTAAAATCTTGAATTTTTCAAGTATTATTGCACGAAGAACACAAACAGACTTCATTTATCTGTTATTTTCTATGTTTTTGTATATAGTTTTATCTTTATTTTTCCTGCCTCTTATATTTATTTTACCGTTTATTTTAACTGTGTATATCATTCATTCAAAATGTGCCGTAATACAGTATAACAACACCATTGAAGAATTAAATTCACCGCAAACATTCAACAATGCCGTTTAATGTGAAAGGAACTTTTTTATGAAAAAAAATTTACCGTTTATAATTGTTTATGTTTTAGCAGTTGCCGTAACGGTTGTAAATACTGTTTTTTTGGTTAAAAGCAGTGTGTTTTATGACATTAACGATTTGCCGAAAGGCGAACTTGTTGAAACAGTGAAAAGTCCCGACAATAAAAGCGAATTAAATATCTACAAAATAAAAAATAACATCGGTGTTGCCGTAAGAGGCGAACTTAACAATTCCGGTAAAAAGACAAATGTTTTTTGGCAAACGGGAATAGAAGAAACTCAGGCTTTATGGCAGGATAACAGCGTTGTTGAAATAAACGGTGTTTTAATCGATGTGCTTGACGGCGGAACTTACGACTCAAGGAGAGGTGTTTCTTTGTTCCAAGAAGGTGCAATCGAAGGCGAGGAAAATACGGATAATGAATAAAAATGATATTGTTACCCTCGAAATAACCGATGTAACCGAGGATGGCAACGGTGTAGGTAAAGTTGACGGCACTGTGGTTTTTGTTCCTTTTACCGCAGTCGGCGATACAGTTACCGCATTGATTATAAAAGTAAAAACCAATTATTCGATTGGTAAACTCATAAAAGTTATCACTCCTTCAAAATCAAGGATTACACCCGACTGTGAATGCTTTTTAAAATGCGGCGGTTGTGTGTTCAGACATATAGATTACGATGCTGAACTTTCGCTTAAACAAAGGCGTGCCGAAGATTGTGTCAACCGTATTGCAGGAATTCATTTGAAACCTAAAAATATAGTAAGCGACAACAACATCAACCACTACCGAAACAAAATGCAGTTGCCCGTAGGGAAAGACGGTGCAATAGGCTTTTTTGCCAATCATTCGCATAGAATAGTTGAATGTTCCGATTGCCTTTTACAACCTGAAATTTTTAATAAAGGAATTTCGGCTTTGAAAAGATATATGAGAGAAACCAATGTTACTGCATACGATAGTGAAACCGGCAAAGGTCTTGTAAGACATTTTTATTTAAGAGGAAATCGTGATAGCGGCTCACTGATGGCAGTTCTTGTTATAAACGGCACTGAAATACCAAATAAAGAACTGTTTGTATCTTTACTCAAAGACGCTTTCGGAGATTCCTTAAAGTCAGTTCAGCTAAATGTGAATACGAAAAACAACAATGTAATTTTGGGCTATAAAAACATTAAAATTTTCGGTGTCGATTACATAACAGATGAAATTTGCGGTATAAATGTCCGTATTTCTCCGAATTCTTTTTATCAGGTTAACAGAAATATGGCGCAGATGCTTTATGATAAGGCAAAGGAATATGCTAAACCTCAAAATAAAACTGTTCTTGACTTGTATTGCGGAACGGGGACTATCGGTCTTACTATGGCTAAAGATTCCAAAAAGGTTATCGGCGTAGAAATTATCGAAGATGCGATTAAAGATGCAAAAGAAAACGCAAAACTTAACGGAATTGAAAATGCCGAATTTATTTGCAGTGATGCATCAAAAGCGGTCAGCGAACTTAAAAAGCGTAATTTAAAACCCGACATTGTAATTTTAGACCCACCGCGAAAAGGTTGTGAAAAATCTGTTATTGAAACTGTAGCAAAAGATTTTTCGCCTCAAAGAGTGGTTTATGTTTCCTGCAACCCGGCAACTCTTGCGAGAGATTTGAAGATTTTTGTTGAGTTAGGATATAAAGTTACCGAATACACGCCGTTTGATTTGTTTCCGCGCACGGGACATGTGGAAACGGTAGCACTGATTGAAAACTAAATTATTTTACGGAGATGTAAAAAATGAAAAAATATTTATTACCTCAAAACGGGAATTTTTACAAAGCCAATCTTCACTGCCACAGTAATATTTCCGACGGCAAAAAAACACCGCAGGAGTTAAAAGAACTCTACAAGAGCCACGGATACAGCGTTTTGGCGATTACCGACCACAACCTGCTTGTTCCGCATCCCGAACTTAATGACGATGAGTTTTTGGCACTTTCGGGTTACGAGCTTAATATGAACGAAGCATATACTGACCATTCTTCAAAACTTCATATATGTGCGATTTCACTTGCACCCGAAAACATTAAAGACCCTTGTTGGCATTCATCAAAGTATATTTATACTGAAGAAAGGGCAAAGGGCGATTTAGTTGCCAAAGACCCCGATACAAACTTTGAAAGAGTATATTCGCCCGCCGGCGTTAACAAAATGATTTCAACACTTAGGGAAAATGGCTTTTTTGTTACATATAATCATCCGTCTTGGTCGCTTGAAACGGTAGAAAAGTTCGGCAACTATGAAGGTATGAACGCAATGGAAGTCTATAATTACGGATGTTTTAATGACGGCTTCCACGATAACGATATTTATTGTTACGACCAGATGTTAAGAAAACATAAACGAATATTTTGTATTGCTTCTGATGATAATCACAATTCTTGGCCTATCGAGAGCAGAAAATTTGATTCTTTCGGCGGTTGGGTAGTAATAAAAGCCGATAAACTTGATTACCGGACTATCACGAAAGCACTTGAAAACGGTGATTTTTATGCTTCCACCGGTCCTGAAATATACGATTACTATTATGAAGACGGAAAGGTTTATATTACCTGTTCCGATGCCGAGCGCATTATTCTTTCTTCGGGCGTCCGTTATTCAAGACAGGTTTGCGGTAATGTTGACGAATATGTAAATGAAGCAATTTTTGAAATTCCCAAGGGTATTGAATATTTCCGTATTACTGTGTATGGAAAAGACGGTAAGAAAGCCTTTACTAATGCAATTTTCACCGAAGAAATAACAAAATGGTAAGTTGAAACCCAAGGAGCAATAATGGATAACAAAAAATTTGAACAGTTATTGTTGACCGTTCAAAAACCCGGAAGATATTCGGGTGGCGAAATCAACAGCGTGATAAAGAATGCCGAAGATGTAAAGGTGCGTTTTGCCTTTTGTTTTCCTGATAATTATGAAGTGGGAATGTCTCATCTCGGTATGAAAATTCTTTATTCACAGTTTAATGAAAGAGAAGATATTTGGTGTGAGCGTGTCTTTGCACCTTGGCCTGATTTCGAGGAGGTTATGCGGACAAATAACATACCTCTTTTCGCCATTGAAAGCCGAGACTTCATAAAAGATTTTGATTTTATAGGTTTTACGCTTCAGTATGAACTTTCCTATTCAAATGTTCTTAATATGTTAGAACTCGCCGGTGTCCCTCTCCTTTCAAAAGACCGTGATGAGTTTTCGCCAATTGTTGTGGCGGGAGGTCCTTGCACCTGCAATGCAGAGCCGCTTGCAGACTTTATTGATATTTTCTTTTTGGGCGAGGGAGAAAGTTCCGATTTAGAGGTTATTGACCTATATGAAAAGTTCAAAAGTTCCGGCAAAAGCAAGAAAGAATTTTTGATAGAAGCATCTAAAATCGAAGGTGTGTATGTTCCATCGCTTTATAAAGTTTCTTATAATCAAGACGGAACGGTTAAATCGGTAATTCCAACCGATAATGCGCCGTTTCCCGTAAAAAAGCGTATTGAAACCGACCTTGACAATACATATTACCCCGACAGGTTTGTTGTGCCGTATATTGAAATTGTTCACGATAGGGCAGTGCAGGAAATTTTCAGAGGCTGTGTAAGAGGCTGCCGTTTTTGTCAGGCAGGGTTTATTTACAGACCGGTGCGAGAAAAATCTATTGATACTATTTGCCGTCAGGCGAAGTCCCTTTGTGATAATACCGGTTATGATGAAATTTCTCTTTCCTCTTTAAGCACAAGTGATTACAGCAAAATTGAGCCGTTATTGAATTCTTTGCTTGAATGGACGGATAAAGATAAAGTAAGTCTGAGTTTACCGAGTTTGCGTATAGACAATTTTTCCGATGAACTTCTTAAAAAGATAAGCACCGTAAGAAAAAGCGGACTCACTTTTGCCGCTGAAGCGGGAACTCAAAGGTTAAGAAATGTCATCAATAAAAATATCACAGAAGAAGAAATTTTATCTACCTGCAAAACGGCATTTGAGGGTGGATATTCTTCCGTTAAACTATACTTTATGATGGGACTTCCCACCGAAACTATGGAGGATATTAAAGGCATAGCCGATTTATCTCAAAAAATTGTTGACACTTTTTATTCTCTGCCAAATAAGCCGAAAGGTAAAAGTGTAAGTGTGAATATCAGTGTGTCGAATTTTGTTCCTAAACCTTTTACTCCTTTTGAATTTTATCCTCAAAACACAAGAGAGGAAATCATCGAAAAACAACAGTATTTAAAAGAATGTATCCATTCAAGAAAAATTTCTTTTTCATATCACGAGAATAAAACAAGTTTTCTTGAGGGCGTATTTGCAAGAGGGGACAGGCGTCTTTCGGCAGTTCTGTTAAAAGCACACGGAAAAGGTTGTAAATTTGACGGTTGGGACGAATACTTTGATATTGATAAATGGCTTGAAGCGTTCAAAGAGAGCGGTTTATCACCTGAATTTTACGCAAACCGTGAGCGTTCATATGACGAGATAAACCCGTGGGACCATCTTGATTATTGTGTAAGCAAGAAATTTTTAATCAAAGAAAACGAACTTGCCAAACAAGCCGTTACTACTCCTAACTGCCGTGAAAGGTGTTCCGATTGCGGAGCCAACATTTTTGGAAAGGGTGTTTGTTTTGAAAAGCGTTAGACTTGTATTTACAAAAACCCAAAATGCCCGTTTTATTTCACACCTTGATTTAACAAGACTTATGGCTCGGCTTATCCGTAAAGCAAATCTTGATATTTGGTGGACTGAAGGTTTTAACCCTCGTCCTTATATTACCTTTGCATTACCGCTTCCTCTTGGTTTTGAAGGTTTATATGAAATGATGGATATCCGCATTAACGACGATAATGCCGATATATCGGATATTGCAGTAAAACTCAATTTGGTTTGTCCCGAAAGTATAAAGTTTTTAAAAGCGTATGAATCTGCTTCCAAAACATCACTGATTGCCTTTGCAAAATATGAAATCACTTTTGATGATAACGGTGCTTTGACCGATAACATTACTTCTTTTTTGAATACAAAACCGATTTTATGTCATAAAAAAACCAAAAAAGGCGATTGGAAAGAAGTTGATTTGTCGCAAAAAATTAAATATTCTGATGTAATAAATCTTGACGGCGACACGAAACTTACGCTGATTTTACCGTCAGGACCTAACGAAAACATAAGTCCTTCGCTTTTGCTTGACACCTATTTTAACAACTATGCAAATGAGTATTATTTTTACAGTGTCAAGCGAACAGAAATACTTGATGAATCTTTAAATTTGTTTGTTTAAGTTAGATTTTCAGTGCAGAATGGAATCTTAAAACCATTTCTGCACTGTTTTTTTACAAAAATGCTCAAAAAAGTTAATTTTATTGTTTACATAAGAGAAAAAAAGTGTTATTATATATCCGTATGAGACTGCTCAAATGATTTTTAGCTATCTCTCACAGAAAATTTTTATTAGGGAGGAATTTTCAATGGCCAGAAAATTCAAGACCATGGACGGTAATAACGCCGCCGCGCATGTTTCATATGCGTTTACGGAAGTTGCCGGAATTTATCCGATTACACCGTCCAGCCCGATGGCAGACTATGTTGATCAGTGGTCAGCTCAGGGCTTAAAAAATATTTTCGGCACAACCGTTCGTGTTGCCGAAATGCAGTCCGAAGCAGGTGCTTCGGGAACAGTTCACGGCTCTTTGGCAGCCGGCGCTCTTACCACCACCTATACTGCTTCTCAGGGACTTTTACTTATGATTCCGAATATGTATAAGATTGCAGGTGAATTGCTTCCTTGCGTATTCCATGTATCTGCTCGTTGCGTAGCAAGTCATGCACTTAACATTTTCGGCGACCATTCAGATGTATATGCATGCCGTCAGACCGGTTTTGCTATGCTTGCTGAAACAAATCCGCAGGAAGTTATGGACTTGGGCGCTGTTGCTCACCTTGCATCAATCAAGGGCAGAGTTCCGTTTATTAATTTCTTTGACGGTTTCAGAACTTCTCACGAAATTCAGAAAATTCAGGTTTGGGATTATGAAGACCTCAAAGAAATGTGCGATATGGATGCTGTTGATGCATTCCGTAAGAGAGCACTTAACCCCGAGCGTCCCGTTATGCGCGGCTCACACGAAAACGGTGATATTTTCTTCCAGCACAGAGAGGCTTGCAATAAGTATTATGATGCTTTGCCGGCAGTTGTTGAAGAATATATGGACAAGGTTAATGCAAAACTCGGCACAGATTACAAACTCTTCAACTATTACGGCGCTCCCGATGCCGACCGTGTAATTATCGCTATGGGCTCTATCTGCGATGTTGCAGAAGAAGTTATTGATTATTTAACTGCCAACGGCGAAAAGGTAGGACTTGTTAAAGTTCGTCTTTACCGTCCTTTCTCGGCTGAGAAATTAGTTGAGGCTATTCCGTCTACTGTAAAGAAAATAGCAGTTCTTGACAGAACAAAAGAGCCCGGTGCTTTGGGTGAACCTCTTTACTTAGATGTTGTTAGTGCATTGGCACAGCAGGGAAGAAAGATTGATGTTGTAACCGGAGGCAGATACGGTCTCGGTTCTAAGGATACACCTCCTGCAAGTGTATTTGCAGTTTATAACGAACTTAAAAAGGATACTCCTAAAGCGCAGTTTACTTTGGGAATTGTTGATGATGTTACAGGTCTTTCGCTTGATGAGGAAGCAGCTCCCAATACTGCCGCAGAGGGCACAAAGGAATGCAAGTTCTGGGGTCTCGGCGGTGACGGAACAGTTGGTGCCAACAAAGACTCTATCAAGATTATCGGCGACCATACCGATAAGTATGTTCAGGCATATTTCCAGTATGACTCAAAGAAAACCGGCGGTATCACAATTTCCCATTTGCGTTTTGGCGATAAGCCGATTAAGAGTCCTTACTATATAAATAAGGCTGACTTCGTTGCCTGCCATAACCCCTCTTATGTAATCAAAGGTTACAAGATGGTTAATGATGTTAAGCCGGGCGGCGTATTCCTTATTAACTGCCAGTGGACTCCCGAGGAATTAAACGAGCATATGCCGGCAGAAGCAAAGAGATATATTGCTAATAACAATATTCAGCTTTATACTGTAAATGCTATTGATTTAGCGGCTCAAATCGGGCTCGGTAAGCGCACCAATACTGTTTTGCAGTCTGCGTTCTTTGCACTTTCCGAAGTTCTTCCCCGTGAAGATGCTATCGGATATATGAAAGAAAAAGCCCAGAAGTTTATGAAGAAGGGTAAAGAAATCGTTGAAATGAACGAGAAGGCGATTGATGCAGGCGCTACCGCTTATGTTAAGATTGATGTTCCGAGCAGTTGGGCTGACGCTACCGATAATGCAGATACTGTTAAGACTGAAGGTCCTGCAAAACTTGCTAAGATGGTTGACAGCATTATGAAACCCGTTGGTCTTATGAACGGTGATTCATTGCCCGTTTCTGCATTTACTGATTATGCAGACGGCACATTTGAGCAGGGCGCTTCTGCTTATGAGAAGCGCGGCGTTGCTGTTATGGTTCCTGAGTGGAATAATGACACCTGTATCGGTTGTAACAAGTGTGCATTCGTTTGTCCGCATGCTACAATCCGTCCCTTTGCTCTTGATAAGGACGAGCTCTCAAAAGCTCCTTCAACTCTTAAGGTTGCCACAAAAGAAAAACTCGTTACCAATAAGGGTTATGCTTACACAATGACCGTTTCTCCGCTTGACTGTATGGGATGCGGTGTTTGCGTTGGTGTTTGCCCGACAAAGTCAATCACTATGGTTTCTCAGGAATCACAGCTTGATGAACAGAAGTCGTTTGATTACTGCGTTGCCAATGTTACCGAAAAGGCTGATGTTGCAGGCAGCGCAAACATTATTTCTTCACAGTTCAAGAAACCTTTGCTCGAATTCTCAGGCTCTTGTGCAGGTTGCGCAGAGACTTCTTATGCCCGTCTTATAACTCAGTTGTTTGGTGATAGAATGTATATCTCCAACGCAACCGGCTGTTCTTCAATTTGGGGCGGTCCTGCCGCTACATCTCCTTATACAACCGATGCTAACGGTCACGGTCCTGCGTGGGCTAACTCATTGTTTGAGGATAACGCAGAGCACGGTTACGGTATGTTCTTAGGTCAAAATGCTATTCGTGAGCGTTTGATTGAAGATGTTAAGGGAATAGTTGCTTCCGATAAAGCCGCTGCCGAAGTTAAGGCTGCAGGCGAAGCATACCTTGCTTCACTTGACGATGCTGATGCAAACAAGAAAGCTTCTGCTGAACTTGTTGCCGCAATCAAGAAGGCGGGTCCGATGTGTGAAAAGTGCAATGATGTTTTAAATAACAGCGAATACCTTTCCAAGAAGTCTGTATGGATATTCGGCGGAGACGGTTGGGCATATGATATCGGCTTCGGCGGTCTTGACCATGTTCTTGCAAGCGGTAACAATGTAAATGTTATGGTATTTGATACCGAAGTTTACTCTAATACCGGCGGACAGGCTTCCAAGGCTTCAAATATCGGTCAGGTTGCACAGTTTGCAGCTGCCGGTAAGGCAATAGCAAAGAAGAGTCTTGCTGAAATTGCAATGTCTTACGGATATATCTATGTAGCTCAAATTGCTATGGGCGCTGACCAAAATCAGACACTTAAAGCAATGAAAGAGGCTGAAGCTTATAACGGTCCTTCGCTCATTATCGGTTATGCTCCTTGTGAGATGCACTCCATCAAGGGCGGTATGGTTAACTGCCAAAACGAGATGAAGAAGGCTGTTGATTGCGGATACTGGGACCTCTTCCGTTATAATCCTGCATTAAAGGCTGAAGGCAAATCACCGTTCACTCTTGACAGCAAGCCAGCTACCACAGATTATAAGGAATTCATCTTGGGCGAGGCTCGTTATTCTTCGCTTACGCGTTCTTTCCCTGAGCGTGCAGAAGAACTTTTCGATAAGGCTGCCGAGACTGCAAAGGCTCGTCGTGCTCATCTCGAAAAATTGGTTGAACTTTACGGTAAATAATTTAGTTTAACTTGCTGTTTTAGGACTGCTTACTGCTTGCGGTAGGCAGTCTTTTTGTTTTTGTGAAAAATATTTGTTAATAAATTATCAAATATTGATTGACAATTATAAAAACGGGTATTATAATATAAAAGGCGTAATTTTGAACTAAAATTCCATTTTCTGTAGGAGGAATATGTTATGACTGAAAACAAAACAGTTAACAAATGGCTTGAAGAAATGAAAGCACTTCTTTGTCCTGATAAAATTATGTGGATTGACGGCACTGAAGAACAACTTGAAGATTTAAGAAAAGAGGCAGTCGCAACCGGCGAAATGATTAAACTTAATGAAGAAAAACTGCCCGGTTGTTATCTTCATAGAACAAAGCCAAACGATGTTGCGCGAGTAGAAGACAGAACATTTATCTGCACCCGTGATGAAGACACCGCAGGTCCTACTAACCATTGGTGCGCTCCTCAAGAAATGTATAAAAAACTTTACAATATCGCAAGAGGCACTTATAAGGGCAGAACAATGTATATTATCCCTTATTCAATGGGTCCTGTCGGTTCACCACTCGCAAAAATCGGTATTGAAGTTACTGATTCTATTTATGTTGTGCTTAATATGTCGATTATGACTCGTGTAGGCGATTCTGTATTAAACGTTTTAGGCGATTCTGATGACTGGGTTCGCGGTTTACACGCCAAATGTGATGTTAACCCCGAAGACCGTTATATTTGCCATTTTCCCGAAGACAATACTATCATTTCGGTTAACTCTGCTTATGGCGGTAATGTTCTTTTGGGTAAAAAATGCTTTGCGCTGAGAATTGCATCTTTCCAGGGTTGGAAAGAGGGTTGGATGGCTGAGCATATGCTTATTTTAGGTCTTCAAAATCCGAAAGGCGAAATTAAATATGTTGCGGCTGCATTTCCGTCGGCATGCGGTAAAACAAACCTTGCAATGCTTATTCCGCCTGAATATTTAAAGAAAAAAGGCTATAAAGTTTGGACAGTAGGTGATGACATTGCATGGATGAAGATAGGTCCTGACGGCAGACTTTATGCAATCAATCCCGAAAACGGTTTCTTTGGTGTTGCACCCGGAACAAATGCCCGTTCAAATTTCAATGCACTTGAGTCTACTAAGAAAAACACAATTTTCACAAATGTTTGCCATAATCTTGACGATAATACTGTTTGGTGGGAAGGTCTTGACAATAATCCGCCTACCAATGCTCTTAACTGGAAAGGTGAAAAGTGGGATTACACTAAGTATGACAAGGCTGATAAGATAGCCACTTCGGGTGCTCATCCGAATTCAAGATTTACAGCACCGGCAAAAAATTGCCCCTGCATTTCAGATGAATTCGATAAAGGTCAGGGTGTTCCGATTTCTGCAATCATTTTCGGCGGTCGCCGTGCAAAGTGTACTCCGCTTGTATATCAATCAAAAGACTGGGTGAATGGCGTATTCATCGGCTCTGCGATGGCTTCGGAGACAACCGCCGCCGCCGCAGGTGCTTTGGGTGTAGTTCGCCGCGACCCGATGGCTATGCTTCCGTTCTGCGGATATAATATGGGCGATTATTTCAAGCATTGGCTTGAAATGGGTGAGAAGCTCGGTGATAAAGCGCCTAAGATATTTAATGTTAACTGGTTCCGCACCGATGATGACGGTAACTTCTTGTGGCCGGGATACGGTGATAATGCACGCGTTCTTAACTGGATAATCGATCGTTGCGAAGGTAAGGCTGATGCGGACGAAACCGCTATCGGTTATATTCCAAAGCCCGAAGATATTGACCTTACAGACCTTGATGTTGATTTTGAAACATTAAAATCAATTTTAACTGTTGATAAGGAAGTTTGGGAAAAAGAAGTTGCCGAAATTGAAGAACACTATAAGAAGTTCGGCGATAGATTACCGCAAGAACTCAGAGAACAACTCGAAACCCTTAAGAAAAATATTGCCGATATTTAATTTGGTATATAATAAAAAAACACTGCGAACAAAAGCGTTCGCAGTGTTTTTTTTATAATTGCTATTGACTTTTGTTAAAAATATATTATAATAAAGGTCAGGGAAAGTCAAAAGGTCAAAAAGTCAGTTGAGGGGATAAATATGAAAATCAGCGATTTAATCACTGCGGAAATTTTAAGAATGCTTGACGAGAGCGAAGAAAGTGTTGCTGAAATTCAACGAAATGAATTTGCTGGAACATTCGGTTGTGCACCGAGCCAAATCAATTATGTGTTATCTTCACGCTTTACGCCTGAGCACGGATATATTATCGACAGTCGCAGAGGCGGCGGCGGTTATATCAGAATACAGCGAGTTCAAATGAATCATTCATCAGCAATAATGCATATTATCAATTCGATAGGTGATTCTATTGATGCGTTAAGCACTCGGATTCTTGTTGAAAATTGTGTTGAAACAGGATTTATGGATAAAATAACCGCAAAACTTATGTTAGCGGCAATTAATAATAATGTTATGCACGGAGTTGCGGTTGAATGGCGAGATTATCTGCGTGCAAAAATATTAAAAGAAATGTTTTTGGTATTACTTTGATTTAAGGATATGATATTTTATGTTATGTGAAAAATGCGGTAAAAATCCGGCAAACACACATATTAAAACGGTTATTAACGGTGAAGTTACCGAACTGAATTTATGCAACAGTTGCGCTGAAAGTTTAAATCTTATGAATAATGACAGTTTATTTGATGATATGTTGTTTTCGATTTTCAGCGATAACTTACCCTTAAAACAAAAGAAAATTGAAGTATTGCGTTGTCCGGCTTGTAATTGCAGTTTTGAAGATATTTCAAAAACTGGCAAGGTTGGGTGCGCTGATTGTTATAACACTTTTAAAGAGCAGTTATTACCATACATTAACAGAGTGCAGGGTTCTGTTATGCATAAAGGAAAAAATATTACCATACAAAAAAGTGAAGATAATTCAAGCGATTTAATTAAACTGAAAGAAGAACTTAAAAGTCTTGTTGCTAAAGAGAATTTCGAAGAGGCGGCAATAGTTCGTGATAAAATCAAAAAAATCGAGGAAGAAGGTATTTAAGTGGCATATTGGTTTTTAAACAATTACGGTAAAGACAATATTGCTGTAAGCACAAGAGCAAGAATTGCACGAAATATCAATAATATTCCTTTTCCTTCGGTTATGAATAATGATGAAGCCGAAAAACTCATAAATGAAATAAAAACGGCGGTTTCAAAAAGCAATGACGGTATTTTAAAAGAATTAAAATTCATCAATATGAAAGATGTTCCGCATAACGAACGCTTTGCTATGGCGGAGCGCCATATTATAAGCCGTGAATTTGCAAATTCTTCAAGGAACAACTGTCTTTTACTTTCGGCAGACGAATCAATTTCAATTATGATAGGTGAGGAAGACCACATCAGAATACAGGTTTTAAAAAGTGGTTTTTGTCCTAAAGAAGTATATGAAATTGCCGAGAAAATTGATAGAAAATTATGCGATATTTTGCCGATTGCTTATGATAAAAATTTGGGTTTTTTAACCGAATGTCCCACAAATTTGGGAACGGGACTCAGGATATCGGTAATGTTGCATTTGCCAATGCTTGAAGCAATGGGTGAAGTAGATAAAATAAGACAATCACTTAATAAAATCGGCTTTACAATCAGAGGTATGTTTGGCGAAGGCAGCAAACCGCTGTCGTCATTCTATCAAATTTCCAATCAAGTAACTCTCGGAATAACCGAAAACGATGCCATTAACAATTTAACGGTCATAACAAATGAGTTAACTGAAAGAGAAAAAGAAAAGCGAGAAACTTTGAATAAAATAGGAATTGAAGACAGATGTTCAAGGTCTCTTTACACCCTTAAAGGCGCAAAAATTTTATCCTCAAATGAAATGATGAAATTGTTAAGCGATATAATGCTCGGAATAAATTTATCAATAATTGACGAAAATGTTATATATCCCGTTAAAAGTTTAATTGAATGCTCGCCGTATAACTTGATGAGTAAGCATGGGGAAATTTCGGCTGATGACCGAGATATTCTAAGAGCAAAAACGGTAAGCGATTCCATAAATTTAAAGTAAGGTGTATTAAAATGAAATATAATTTTGACGGTTTTACTCAGAAAGCAAACGAAGCACTGAATTTTGCAATTATGACCGCTGAAGAATTGGGGCATACCTATATAGGCAGTGAACACATTTTAGCAGGGCTTTTAAGAGTAGGAAGCGGTCTTGCGTTTGATAGTTTAAGTGCAAACGGAGTAACCGAAAAACTGCTTATTGATACGATAAGTGAAGAAATAGGAATCGGCACTCCCACAAAATTATCGCCCGACCGTCATTTTACTCCGAGAGCAAAAATAATTATTGAAAACTCAATAAACGGTGCACGGAATTTAGGAAAAAAATATGCCGGGACCGAACATATTTTGCTCGGTATTTTGAGTGAAGACGATAATTATGCGATTCGTTTTTTAAACCGACTCGGCGTTGATATTGCATTTATCACGGGAAATATTGCCGAAAAGTCGGGTATTAACAGTGCAGTAAACGGCGAAAAGAATTTTAAGACTGAAGAAAAGTCAAAGCACGACAAATTGGAACAGTTTGGAAGAGATTTAACAGAGGAAGCGAAAAAAGGTAAAATCGACCCCGTAATCGGCAGAGATGAAGAAATTGAGCGAGTAATACAAATACTCTGCAGACGGTCAAAAAACAATCCTTGTCTTATCGGCGAACCGGGTGTAGGTAAAACTGCGATAGTAGAAGGTCTTGCTTTAAAAATCATTTCGGGCGATGTTCCTGATATTCTTTTGAATAAAAAGATTTTTTCACTCGACCTTACCGGTATGGTAGCAGGAACTAAATACCGCGGCGATTTTGAGGAAAGAATCAAAACCGTTGTTGACGAAATAGTTAATTCGGACGATATAATTTTATTTATTGACGAAGTTCATACAATTATCGGTGCAGGCTCTGCCGAAGGTTCAACCGATGCCGCAAACATTTTAAAACCCTCCCTTGCAAGAGGTGATTTTCAACTTATCGGTGCAACAACAATAAGCGAATACAGAAAAAACATTGAAAAAGACGCGGCACTCGAAAGGCGTTTTCAACCGGTAACGGTTGCAGAGCCTAATGAGGAAGATTCGATTTTAATTCTTAAAGGAATTAAAGATAAATATGAAGCCCATCATAAAGTTGTTATAACCGATGAGGCAATTATTGCAGCGGTAAAACTTTCTTCAAGATATGTTACCGATAGATTTTTACCGGATAAGGCGATTGACTTAATTGATGAAGCATCATCAAAAGTCAGACTTTCCACAACAAAAATGCCGGATAATATTAAAAATTTTGAAGAAAAAATTGCCGACATTGAAGCCGAAAAAAACGATGCGGTGTCATCGCAAAACTTTGAAATTGCGGCACAACTTCGGGATAAAGAGAAAAAGCTAAAAGAAGAATACGAAGATTTAAAATCAAAATGGAAAGATAATAACTTAAAGTCAAGCGGCAGCGTTACCGAAAAAGATATTGCCGAAATAATTTCTTCTGCTACGGGTATACCTGTCACAAGTTTAACACAAGAAGAAAGTGACAGGCTGTTAAACCTTGAAACCGAACTTCATAATAGACTTATCGGTCAAAACGAGGCGGTAACCGCAGTATCAAAAGCAATACGCAGGGGCAGGGTAGGACTTAAAGACCCCAAACGGCCTATCGGCTCATTTATCTTTTTGGGCCCTACCGGCGTCGGAAAAACCGAACTGTGTAAGGCACTTGCGGAATCAATGTTCGGCAGTGAAGATATGATGGTAAGACTTGATATGTCGGAATATATGGAAAAGCATACGGTTTCAAGACTTATCGGTTCTCCTCCCGGATATGTAGGTTTTGATGAGGGCGGTCAACTTACCGAAAAGGTAAGAAGAAAGCCATACTGTGTAATATTATTTGACGAAATTGAAAAAGCGCACCCAGATGTATTTAATATATTGCTTCAGGTTTTGGATGATGGACGT
>JAZUHF010000050.1:0-19616 GCA_045641585.1 Acutalibacteraceae bacterium | reverse complement strand
ACTTTACACCCCCTTTTTTTCTCCATCAAACAAAAACGCGGTTTTACAATTTGAAATCGGGTATGAATTTTCGGTCGGCGCTTGAAAGTTCTTGTATAAAACAGTTTTCAAAACCGCTTTCTAAAATGTGATTTACAACCTTTTCGTATTCTCTTTTTGTTACTTTGCGGTTGATTTCGGGATAGTTTTGCAAATTTCCGCAGGGAACATACTGCCCCATCATACTAAAATACGCATTCGGCATATTTTCAGACACATAATCGAAAACGCCGATTGCCTCATTTGTGCCGAGAGGCATAAGAAGATGGCGGACAGCCACACCCTCTTTCATAATTCCGTTTTTATCGAAAACGCACTTTGGTTTCTCGCCGTAAGCGAAGCGGAGTGCCTCTTTTGCAATTTTCGGATAGTCTTTTGAGCCGGAATACTTTTGGGCTCTTTCGGGCGATAAATATTTAAGGTCAAGCAAATAAATATCGGTAAATTCCTTAACCGTTTTCAGTTGCTCTTTACTTACATATCCGCTTGAATTATAGACTATCGGTATATCGGGCTTATAGATTGAAAGTGCTTCTTTTACTGCATAAACATAATGATCGGGCGTTACGAGGTTTATGTTGTTCGCCCCCGCTTTTTCGAGTTCTTTGAAGATTTCCGCCAACTCTTTTACGCTGACCGTTTCGCCTTTGGCGAGATGGCTTATTTCATAATTTTGGCAAAAAACACACGACAGAGAGCACCCTGAAAAAAAGACCGTTCCGGAGCCGCTTTTTCCGCTTATATACGGTTCTTCCCAAAAGTGCAGACCTTTCCGCGCAATCTTTACGCTTTCCGGCGCTTTACAAAAACCGCCGACATTTCCGTCCGCGGTTCTTGTGGCATTACACTTTCTCGGACAAAGGTTGCATCTCATTGCTTTTCTCTCCCGAGCCGACATTTTTTGCCGGTCTTTTTTTATATTCCGTTATTCGTTTCTTTACTGCTACGCCGTCAAAATTCCTTTTAAAAGACACCCGTGCATAAAACTTCTTGTCACACTTTTCACAGCCGCAAACCGCAAAAAAGCAGTGATTATTCGGGCGCCATTTTGTTTTCGGCTTTAAGGCGCTGCTGCAGACAGGACAAAGAACTTCAAACTCTTTTTTATCTATATCTTTATCGTTTATATCCTTGATATATTCGGGTTTATAGGCTATACGCTCGAAGAAGTGGTTTTCAGATGTATCTTTAACAAGCGGCAAAAATCTTTCTTTGTTATATAACTTTTTTAAAAGTTCCGCACAAACAAGACTGTCGTCTTTTGCGGTGTGCATTTCGTAACCGTCGGTTGTAACACCCAAACTTCCGGCGGCATCCGACAAAGATATCTGAAATTTTATATCAAACCCCAATAGTTTCATTTCGTTTTGAACAAACGATTGCAAATCAAGATATTTTTCTATCTTAAATTTTGTGCCGTTTAAAAGGTTTTTCTCGTTCTCGACAACGGTATAAAGGTCGGAATTACTCCAGGTCATAGTAACCGTGTCGCTGTCAAGCCACTCATTATATTGCTTCACCGCCTCCAAAAGCGGTATTCCGTTACGCATTTTTTCGTTTGTTATACCCGTAAGCGACGAAAATCTGCCCGAAACACGATTCGATATTGAAGAACGCACGGTTTTTTCAAAGGTGTCAACAATATTAAATTTTTCATCAAGTTTTACGGCACCTATTTGCAGTATTTGGTTTATAAACCGCTTTTGCGGAACAAAATACGCACTGTCCCATTCAAGGTCAAGTATAGTATAAGTCATCAGCGGTTTTTAGCCTCATATTTCATTCTTTGCTCTTTGTTGAGTATTCGTTTGCGGAGTCTTATGTTGTTCGGCGTGATTTCTACAAGTTCGTCATCCTTTATAAATTCGAGCGACTGCTCAAGCGAAAGAACAGAATGAGGAACAAGGCGCAGTGCTTCGTCCGAGCCGGAGGCACGGGTGTTGGTCATTTGCTTTTTCTTGCAGACATTACATACTATATCTTCGTTTTTCGGGTTTTCTCCGACTATCATGCCCTCGTAAACAGGAGTTGACGGCCCGATAAACAGTCTGCCTCGGCTTTGGGTATTAAAGAGTCCGTAACCGGTAGACTCGCCCGACTCATGCGCAATAATCGAACCTGTATTTCTCTGCTCTATATCGCCCTTATACTCCTCGTAACCGTTAAACACATGGTTCATAATTCCGTTGCCGTTTGTATCGGTCATAAACTGCGAACGGTAGCCGAGCAGTCCTCTTGCCGGAATTATAAATTCAAGATGCGATGTTCCGCCCTCTCTTGTTCCCATATTTTTTATCTCTGCGTGACGGGAACCGAGTCTTTCCATAACCGCTCCGACATACTCCTCGGGCACCTCTATCATAAGAAGTTCCATAGGCTCAAGAAGTTTGCCGTTTTCGTCTCTTTTATAGATAACTGCAGGAGGAGAAACCTGAAATTCATAACCCTGTCTTCTCATTGTTTCTATAAGAATGGACAAATGAAGTTCGCCTCTGCCCGAAACCTTGAATGTGTCGGCACTGTCGGTTTCCTCAACACGAAGGCTTACATTTGTCATAACCTCTTTAAACAGACGCTCACGCAGATTTCTCGAGGTCACGAATTTGCCGTCTTTTCCCGCAAAGGGCGAATTATTAACCATAAAGTTCATCGAGAGTGTCGGCTCGTCTATCTTGATAAACGGCAACGGCTCTACGGTGTTTACATCACACGCCGTTTCGCCGATTTCAAGGTTTGCTATTCCCGAAACCTGAACAATATCGCCGACCTTTGCGCTCTCAACCTCTACTCTCTTTAAGCCCTCATACATATAAATGTTCGCTATTTTCACATTTGTAGAGGTGCCGTCCTTGTGGCAAAGAGCGACCGTTTGTCCCTTTTTAACATTTCCCCTTACAACTCTGCCTACACCTATTCTGCCTACATAATCATCATATTCAATATTGGTGAAAAGGAGTTGAAGCGGTGCCTGCGTATCGCCTTTCGGCGCCTCTATCTCTTTTACTATTTCTTCAAACAAGGGTTTCATATCCGTTCCCTTAACATCAGGAGAGTAGGATGCGTAGCCGTCTCTCGCCGAAGCAAAAACAACCGGAAATTCGATTTGGTCATCATCGGCGCCGAGTTCAATAAATAAGTCCAGCACCTCGTCAACAACCTCGTGAGGTCTTGCCATCGGTCTGTCTATCTTATTTATAACAACAACCGCTTTTTTGCCGAGTGCAAGTGCCTTTTTGAGCACAAAACGGGTTTGGGGCATACAGCCCTCAAATGCGTCAACAAGCAGTAAAACTCCGTCAACCATCTGAAGAATACGCTCAACTTCTCCGCCGAAATCAGCGTGTCCCGGCGTATCAATAATATTTATTTTGATATCCTTATACTTTACGCTTGTATTCTTTGAAAGAATCGTTATTCCGCGTTCGCGCTCGAGGTCGTTTGAATCCATAACCCTCTCGTTTACCGCTTCGTTTTCACGGAAAGTTCCGCTCTGCTTTAAAAGTTGGTCAACAAGCGTTGTTTTGCCGTGGTCAACATGCGCTATAATTGCAACATTTCTTAAGTTCTCGATTATTTGTTCTGCCATTTAAATACTTCCCTTTAATACAACTGTTATAACTAATATATTATAAAACCATAAAACCCCGTTGTCAAATAAAAATACCGCAAACAGCAAAACCGGCGGCGCAAAAGCACCGCCGGTTGAGTTTTTCGATTTTACGCCTTTTGAGCAAGTTCAAAAATCTTTGCAGGAAGTTCTGCTTCGTCACAAGAAAGTGTGAATGTAAATTCAACATCATCAATCTTTGCAACTCTTTCAAAGAACTTTACAAGTTCATCATAATCTTTTCCGCCGATACGAAGTGTTGCATCGCCGAAAATGTGGGTAACATCATTGTTGCCTGCTTTAATGCCGGCAAGCATACCGTAGTATTCGCCGTAACCCGAAACACCGAAATCACAAGAATCAACCAAACGAGCCTTATGTGTAACGGAAAAGGTAAGAACATCGCCTTTCTCGATGCAAACAACATTGCCGAGACTTGTATCTGCGGCGGCGTTTACCATTTCTACCAATTTTTTAGTTTTGCCTGAGCCTTTTTTGCCGATTATAACTTTAATCATATAGCATACTCCTTTATATTTTTACCGCTTATGCGGTTATTTAAAATTTTATCTGCCGAGTCTTGCTTCAAGAGAAGCCTTGGCATCTTCGTATCCCGGTTTGCCTAAAAGTGCAAACATATTCTTCTTGTAACTTTCAACTCCCGGTTGGTCAAACGGGTTAACACCGAGCATATATCCGGAAATTGCACACGCTTTCTCGAAGAAATAAATAATTCTGCCTAAATTTTCCTCGTCTGCCTTATCAACCTCAATAACAAGGTTGGGGACGCCGCCGTCGGTGTGAGCGAGCACTGTGCCCTCAAATGCCTTTTCGTTTACAAAAGACATCGGCTTGCCCGAAAGGAAATTGAGCCCGTCGCCGTTTGAGGCTTCGCTCTCGATAACAACATCTTCGCCGTTATCCTTTATGTTTACAACCGTTTCAAACATTATACGGCTTCCGTCCTGAACAAACTGTCCCATAGAATGAAGGTCAGTTGAAAAAGTAACACTTGCAGGGAAAAGACCTTTGTTGTCCTTGCCCTCACTCTCGCCGAAAAGTTGTTTAAACCACTCGGACATCATTGTAAATCTCGGCTCATACGCCACCAAAAGTTCAATAGATTTTCCCTTTCTGTAAAAGGCATTTCTTAAAGCGGCATATTTATAGCACGGGTTTTTATCAAGGTCGGCAACAGAGTAATCTTTTCTTGCATCTGCGGCGCCTTTCATAAGTTTATCAATATCCGCACCTGCGGCGGCTATCGGCAAAAGTCCCACAGCCGTGAGCACCGAAAATCTTCCGCCGACATCATCGGGTATTACGAAACACTCGTAACCTTTTTCGTCTGCCAACGCTTTAAGCGTTCCCCTTGCTTTGTCCGTTGTGCAGTAAATTCTTTTTGCTGCTTCCGCTTCGCCGTAGCGTTCTTCGAGCAATTTTCTGAATACTCTGAATGCTACTGCCGGCTCGGTGGTTGTGCCCGATTTTGAAATAATGTTAACCGAAACACGCTTGTTCTCGCACATTTTAAGGAGGTCGGACAAATTTGCACCGCTTATACTGTTGCCTGCGAAGTAAATTTCGGGCGCATCTGAGCGGAGAGAATTGTAATACTGACCTTTCAAAAACTCTATTGCGGCACGGGCGCCCAAATAAGAGCCGCCGATACCGATAACGATAAGTATATCTGTGTCTTTCCTGATTTTATCCGCAGCCGCTTTTATTCTCGCAAATTCCGCCTTGTCGTAACCTACGGGAAGGTCAACCCAACCGAGAAAATCATTTCCGAGTCCCGACTTATTTTCAATAAGTTCGTGGGCGGCGGCGACCTGCGGCTTTAACCCTGCAAGGTCATTTTCTCTCAAAAACTGTGCTGCATAATTACTGTTAAATGATAAACCCATTTGTTTTTGCCTCCGAAAAGCAAATTCATGCTTTTTTATTTCTATGAGTTTATTTTACTATATTTCTTGTTTCTTTTCAAGAGAAAAACCACATATTTACAAAAAGTTTATTTATACGCTTATAAGTCCTTTGAATATTCGTAAAAGTTCGGTTAAATATTTTATTTTTTCACAGTCTTCTGTTGCCGTTATATCAATTTTCCCGATTTGTTCTTTATCTATGTAGACATCTACCGTTCCGATAACCTGACCTTTCTTAACGGGTGCCGACAAACCGTCTTTTATATTTGTTTTTTGTGTTATTTCTCCTGCTTCGCCCTTTTTTATAAGCGCATTTACACAGCCTTTTGCCTCACATATTATCTGCTTTTTTGTGCCGTTTTCAACCGATACGGTTAATTTTCTTGAGTCCTTATCCGCTTTTACCTTTTCAAACGAATAGTTTGCAAAGCCGTAATCAAGCAGTTTTTTCGCATCGGAAAATCTCACCTTTGAACTCGGCGCACCCATTATTACGGCAACAAGTTCGGTCGTCCCCCTCTTTGCCGTTGCGCTCAGACAGCAACCTGCTTTTGAAGTCGTACCCGTTTTAAGTCCCGTTGTTCCCTCGTAAAAACGAACAAGTTTGTTTGTGTTTACAAGTTCGCTTTCGCCGTTTCTCAAACTATCCATCCAAACGGTAGAATACCGTTTAATGAGCGAATGTTTTATAAGTTCGGCAGACATAAGAGCGACATCGTATGCCGTAGTTTCGTGTCCGTCCTCATCAAGTCCGGTGCTGTTTTTAAAAACAGTTTGTTTCATTCCGAGTTGCCCGGCTTTTTTATTCATTTTTGCAACAAATGCTTCTTCGCTTCCGCAAACCTTTTCGGCGAGAGCGACTGTTGCATCGTTTGCCGAGGCTATGACGGTGGCTTTTAACAGGTCGTCAACCGTCATATTTTCTCCCTCTTTGAGCCATATTTGCGAGCCGCCCATACCCGAGGCGTGTTCGCTTGCCGTTACCACCTCGTTAAGCGTGAGTGATTTTTTGTCTATTGCCTCCATTATGAGAACAAGCGACATTATTTTCGTAATTGATGCGGGCGCCGTCGCTTCAGACGAATTTTTTTCATATAAAATCTGTCCCGTATACGGTTCGAGCAAAACCGCACTTTTTGATTCTATATTGAGTTCTGTTTCGTTTCGCATAACCGCCGATGTGGTTACTATCGGCTCGTTCAGGTCGTCGGCATCACCCTCGCTTGAAACGGTTTTTGCAAAGACTACCGTATTAAGAGCAAGGCAAACCGCAAGAGATACCCCTAAAATTCTTTTCATCTTCATACATATTCCCCCTGCTTAAAGGTATGCAAAAGGAATATAAAAAATTCAAAGCACATACGAAACGGCAAAAGAAAGCAACATCAACCCCACCGCTTTTGCGGTTGCGTTTTTGCTTTTAATATTTACAAGCAACTGCTTTACGGTTATTCCGCAGACCGAAGCCTTTATTATCGCAGAAAAAAAGAAAATAAAGTAAGCAAAACCGTCCATTCGGGTAAAAAGTTCGCCAACATTTATAACGCTTATGCTCATAGGATATGAAAACTCCATATCTGATGCGAGCGAGAGCGAAAAGGTAAGCACCGAACTCAAAAAGCACAAAACTATAAGTCCCAAACCTATAAACAGTCCGATAATATCGCTTTTGATTTGTTTTTGCTTAAACACAACCCGTGAAAACACGGCAAACACCGCCGAGTATGAAAATGTTTTTAAATAATAGATTCCCGTTCTTTTTAAGAGAAATTCAGTGTTTCCGCAAAAAAATTCTTTTAAAGAAATTGATTTAAAATTCTTAAACGAAACAGCAAACAAGAAACAAATAACAAAAATCGCAAAAATAAAACAGATAAGCGAAAATTTTGTCAGCACCTCGGTGTTCTTTTTCATAATAAAAACACAGACCGCCGCAAACGCAATAATCGTAAAAACATTAAGATTTTTTGTAAGCACTTCCGCCGAAACAAAATCTGTATAGTTTTTGGCGGTTACGGTATTTACGGCAAGACACATCAAAACAAAAAATACCGTCAGGCATTTTAAAACCATGCCGTTTTTTGGAGTTTTTAAAGTTTTGCCCGCCAAAAAATACCATAAAAAATATGCGGCAACCGACAGCGCAAAGCCGAAAAGCACCGCCGTAAGTTCTCCGCTTTTTGCCTTTTTATAGGGCATATAAAGTGCCACACTTCCGAAAAGGAACAACGCCGAAAGGCATATTTTATTAAAAGAAATTTCTTTTGTCACTATATGCCCTCCCTTTCGTGAATTTCAATTTTTTCCGACTTTAAGCCGAGCGCCGTTTTATATTTTCTCAAGAAATTTTCGGTTTCGGTTTTGAGTTCTTCCCTAAAGCCTTTGCTTGATTTTTTAATATAAATACCAAGTTCGTAAATGCCTTTTTTTAATTTTATATCTGAACGGCTTACATCGGCAAATTCATTTTTTATACACACTCTTCCGCCGTCATTGCCGTCTGAAACAAACGAATAAATAAGACTTTCGGCGTTTGAAAGACGGGCACACTCTTTTTTGCCGTTAAACACAATTTGCCCGTCGATAATTACCTTCCCGTCTTTTAATTTCAAAAGAGGAAAGGCGTAATTACTGCCGTCTTTAACCTTGTTGTATATCTCATAAAATTTGTTTTTATAATCTATACCCGTTTCCTTATTTGTTTCCGTAAGATTGCCGGATATATCAAACCCCCGTGCCACCGAAACCGACTCGGATTCGTTAAGCAAAGTTTTTACATCATCGCAAAAGAACATATCGACCGCAAAATTAAGTTCTTTCAGTTCTTTTGCATATTCGAGAATTTTATCAAACTGTTTTGAAGTTATGGTTTTGTCTATTATTATCGCCGTGCAATGCTCGAACGCAAGGTGCTTTGAAATTTGGTTGTTAAGCGAAAAAACCGCCTCAATCGGAGTTTTTCCGCTTCCCTCAATAACTTCCGAAACGGGTGCGTCGCTGCGCTCGGTGCCGCCTGCCGTTACAACCTCGGCGAACACCGTTACTTCTTTGCCTCCGCCGAAACCCACTGCGGTTACAATGTAACCATTGTCAGCTTCTCTGTATCCTTTACAGGAACACAAAAAGAAAGCGGAAAGGACGGTCAAAAAAGCCGCCGTCAAGACTTTTTTCATTCGTTTATTTTACTCCTTATCTTATTTTTGTTAAATCGGGGACGGGTTACCATTTTTCCCCACGGCGCTCTGAAAAATGTGTCCTTTATACTTTGATAATTTAAAGATTTTACGGTTGAAGTGTAATCTACTCCCGCCGATTTAAGACTCAAAACATATATCAAAAAAGCAGTAAAGGTGATAACATATCCGTAAAGTCCCATAAAAGCGGCGGCAATAACAAAAACAAGGCGCAAATAAAAAACCGCTCCTTTAAGCCGTGAAATCATAAGTCCCGCAACCCCCGAAAGCGCAACAACAATAAGCATCGGCGCACTTACTATTCTTGCTTCGACCGCCGATTGTCCCACAACAAGTCCGCCCACTATACTGAGTGCCGAGCCGAGTCCCTGCGGTGTGCGCAGTCCCGTTTCTTTCAGTATTTCAAAGACGATTATGAGTGCAACACATTCGGTCACCGAAGAAAAAGGGACTCCGCTTCTCAGTTCCGATACGGTAAGCATAAACGGTGTCGGCAAAAGTTGGCTGTGAAAGGTTGTAAGCGCAATAAAAACCGCCGGTATGCTTATGCTTAAAAAGAAACAGATATACCGAAGCATTCTCCCTATGCTCGCAACCATAAAATTCAGATAATAATCTTCGTCCGACTGAAAATTCTCACAAAAAAGATACGGAACGGTCAGCACAACCGGCGTTCCGTCTGCAATTATGGCAATGCGCCCCTCAAGAAGTCTTGCCGCCACTATATCGGGACGCTCGGTACTTCCCGAAGTTTTAAAAACCGAGTATTTGTTGTCCCTTATGTTTTCGGCAATGTAGTTTGTATCCAAAATACCGTCTATATCAATTTTTTCTATCCTTTTTTTTAGTTGTGCCAAAACTTTTTTGTCGGCAAGCGAATCAAGATAACAAAAATACACCGCAGTTTTTGTTCTTCTGCCAAGTGTTGTCGATTCAATACATAAATCGGGCGTTTGTAATTTTCTTCTTATCATGGCAAGGCTCAAAATTGCCGCTTCGTCAAAGCCCTCACGCGGTCCCTGTAAAACTCTTTCGTCGCTCGGCTCGTCAATTCCCCTTGTCCGCCAACCCTTTGTGTCAACCGTAAGGGCGTCTTTTGAATTTTCAAGAAAGACCGCCGTATCGCCGTTTAATATTGCCGATAAAATATCGTTTACCTTTTCGGTTTTGGTTATTTCGCAGGAGTATAAAACATTTTTAAGAACATAGTTCAAATCTGCACTTTCCGGCACATCTTTCGCCGTAATGCACGACCTCACAAGCGAGTCTTCGAGGCTCGAAGACTCCACCATACCGTCAAAAAACAAAAACGCAATTCGCACATTGCTTTTGCCTATGTTTACCGTTCTGATGCGAAGCATCTCGTCTTTTTTAAAAATTTCTTTAAAAAGCGAAATGTTGCTTTCTAAATTTTCGCCTATTATAAGACCGTCATAATCGTTCATAATAATCACCATATCTTTCCTAAAGACATAAATGCGGTGAAAGTCCGCCGAAACAGACGCCTTTTGTTTTTGTGGTAAACTTTCACGCTGTCCGCCCTTATTTTTCCCAAAAGAAACGGTATTATAAACAAAAACTCTGCACGGTTTCGTGCAGAGAAGTTTATTTGCTGTGTTTTATTCTTTTTTGGAGTAGGCTTCTTCGATTCCGACTTCGGTGTGCGGTTTGGGCGAAGAAAAAGCGATTTGCGTTTCGGTGTGACCAAACTTGTTTAACTCTCCGATAAAGGTGTCGAGCGCCTCGGTTGACTCAAACGCAACCTTTAAAAGCTGTGAATATCTACCGGTAATACAACTGCACTCAAGCACATTCGGGTGGGAGCAGATAAAAGGGTAAAATGTCGGCTTTTGTTCGGGGTCGAGTTCTAATTTAATAAATGCCGTTATCGGAAGTCCGACTTTTTTTAAATCAATCTTTGCGCTGTATCCCGTGATGATTCCCTGCCGTTCCAAATGTTCTATGCGAGCCGCCGTTGCAGGCGAGGACAAAAAAACTCTTGCCGCAAGATTTTTAAGCGGCATTCTTGCGTTTTCTTGTAAAGCGGTTATTATTTTTAAGTCGATAGCGTCCATAGACCAAACCTCCGCCGTAAATTTACTAATATTATAAAGCAAAACAAAAACTATGTCAAGATTTGCGGATAGAATTGCCTTGTAAAGATAGGAGATTTATGTTAAAATAGGTGCGGAGTGATGTTTTTGGATAAATCAAGCACCTGTTGTTTTACCGGATACCGTCCGGAGAAATTTTCGTTTTCCGTAACGGCGCACAATAAAAAGTTTTGTTCGTTTGACGATAAATTATTGAATAAGGTGTGCGACCTTGCCGAAAACGGAATAAATACATTTATCTGCGGAATGGCTATGGGTTTTGATATACTTGCCGCCGAAACGGTATTGACGGTAAAGAAACTGCGTCCCGAACTAAAAATTTCTCTTGTTTGTGCCGTTCCGTTTATCGAACAGTCAAAAAACTTTTTGCCGTGTTGGAAAGAGCGATACGATGCGGTTTTGTCGGAATGTGACCGCGCCGTTCTTTTGTCCGACACCTACTTTCGCGGATGTTTTACGGCACGGAATCGGTTTATGGTAGATAATTCGAGCGTGTGCCTTACTTATTTTGACGGCAAGTCGGGCGGAACAAAAAACACGCTTGAATACGCAAAGGAAAAAGGCTTGTTTATAATAAATCTTGCCAAAATTTAAATTTTCGGGAGTTTTGATTGTGAACGAAGAAAAACTTAAACAAAATTTTGCAAAAAACCTTGCGTTTTACCGCAAAAAATCGGGACTTACCCAGCTTGAACTTGCAGAAAAACTCAATTATACCGATAAATCTGTTTCAAAGTGGGAACGGGGAGACGGTCTGCCCGATGTTTTGGTGGTTGCAACGCTGGCGGAACTTTTCGGCGTGGGGATAGACGATATGTTTTGCGAGGAGCCGAACATTTATGTGTCTACCCACCGCAACAAAATCTTGACCGCCGTGCTTGCGTGCGGTGTTGCGTGGCTCGTGGCGACGGTGATGTTTTTTGCGTTCAATATTTTTGCGCCGAACATTTTTAAGGCCTGGCTGTTTTTTATTTACGCAATTTCCGCCTCGGCAATTATAATGACCGTGTTTTCAAAAATTTGGTGGAACAAAATCGTTCGGTTTTTCTCGGTTTCGTCGCTTATTTGGTCGATAACGCTTTGCCTTGTGCTTTCAGTTCCCGTGCCGAAGATTTCACAAATTTTTGTGATTGCCGGCGTGGTGCAGGTTTTGGCGCTTTTTTGGTTTTTGCTCAAAAGAAAACCGAAAAAATAATGCTTGTATATAAATTGAAGCCTACCCTATTGGGTAGGCTTTTTTCTTAAAATAAATCTCTTGATTTTGCTCAAAATCGGGCGCAGCTTCTTTTGATAAAAGCGCCTTATCGGGTAACTGTTTAAAATACAGAAAGTGTAAAGTCTGTATTTTGTGCTTTTTTCTATGTCGCAATACTTGCCTTTTCTGAAAAACGAAGTCATTACCCCGACGATTTCGTCTTTGTAACGGTGCTCGTCAAAGTAATTGTTATCGCCTCTTATGAGTAAGGTTTCGCCCTCGTCTTTGATGACACGGTGCAAAATCAAAAAGATTCCGGCATCATCGGGGTATAAAACAACATCCCCACGCTTAAGTTTTCGGCTGACCGTGCGGATATTTACAATATCCCTGTGCTCACGAAAGAGCGGCTCCATACTTCTGCCTTTTGTTTTAAAGGATATTTCGTCAGTAAAGAGCAACGCATCAGCCGCCGCCTCAAAATCGCTCGACATATTAGGCAATAAGACCTGCTTCGCTTAATTTTGCAACAAACCCATCAACGCACTCGGCAACGGAATCCTCGGTTTCCTCGGGATATTCCTTCTGCATGGCGGCAATGAGCTCCTCACGGGAGATATCGTTTTTGAGCTTTTCAAAAATGGAAGCGCCGGTATCGTTCATTTTAAGAAAGCCGTTAAACTGCTCAAGTCCCTCACCAACGGCAACTGCAACCTTTTGGTCTGCAATGTCATTGATAATAAAATCAAATTTTAACTTCATTTTTTTCAACTCCGCAAACATATATAAATATTTTACAACATTTCCCCGCAAATTTCAATACAAATTTTTCATATTCCGTAGGGGAGGGTCTCTGCGCCCTCCCGTTTTGTTTACCGTTTGACCGTTTGCTTCCGTTTCCGTAGGGGAGGGTCTCTGCGCCCTCCCGTTTTGTTTACCGTTCGACCGTTCGTTTCCGTTTCCGTAGGGGAGGGTCTCCGTGCCCTCCCGTTTTGTTTACCGTTTGCCCGTTCGTTCCCGTTTCCGTAGGGGAGGGTCTCCGTGCCCTCCCGTTTTGTTTTGCGGTTGCCCGTTCGTTCCCGTTTCGTCATTCAACAAAATATTTGTCCTCCGACCATTTTGCCGGATTGTTTTGTATGTATTCGCAAATTCGCAAATAATCGTTTTCGTCCCGAATGATGTGGTCGTAAAATGAGCGTTGCCATAGAGTTTTTCCGTATTGTTTTGTTGTAAAAGATTTCATCCGCCCGATTATATCTTGTAGGGGAGGGTCTCCGTGCCCTCCCGTTGTCTTAATAACAAAATGAATGTGATTTGGCATTATTGCATATTTCAAAATTTCGGCATTGTAATTATTGTTAATGTGTTTTAGGGCATCATCAATACATATTCCGATTTCAGTGAGGTTTATTTTCGGGAGGGCGCAGAGACCCTCCCCTACGATATCACACAATATTTTTTGTTTGTTGGCGGTGCAAATTGTTATGAAATAATATCCCGACCTTGAATAATCAAAATCGGGTAACCGTATGTTTTTCCGTTTTGGCAATTTATCGTCCATAAATCAAAACCCGTTTGTAAAACATTTAATAAATTTTTCCCGTTTTGTTTTGCGTTTGCCCGTTCGTTTCCGTTTCCGTAGGGGAGGGTCTCTGCGCCCTCCCGTTTTGTTTACCGTTTGACCGTTCGTTTCCGTTTCCGTAGGGGAGGGTCTCCGTGCCCTCCCGTTTTGTTTACCGTTCGACCGTTCGTTTCCGTTTCCGTAGGGGAGGGTCTCCGTGCCCTCCCGTTTTGTTTACCGCCGCCCGATCGTTCGCAGTTATTTTCCGAAAATTGCTTTATATGCAACTTCGGCGGATTCGGGCTCCATATTGCAATGAATTATCCATAATTCGCAACTGTTTATAAGTCGGTTTATGAGTTCAAGGGTTTTTGAAAGGGCAATCGGGTCTTTCGGCATATATACCTGTTTCATAATGCGGCTTACCGCATCTTCCTTTGAAATTTTGGTAACAAAATTCGTTTCGCTTCGCTCAATAAAACATATATGCTTTAATATTGTGCGTGTGTTTGCTCCCAAACTTTCTTTACCTCGCCACGGCGTGCCGTAAGCATAAGGAACACCCAACTCCGTGCCCTCGGGAATTTCAAGATTTTTTGCATCGCAAAAATCACGGTCGAAAAAACGGACAATCGGTTTATCACCGTTAACAAATGTCATTTTATCGCCCAAAAGTTCTTTCCAATTAAGCATGTGGGTTGATTTTCCCGTTCCGCTTTGAGCAGCAAACGCAACGCCAACACCGTCAACATCAAAACAGGCGGAATGTAATAAAAAGGCATTTTTATAAGGCAATTTTTCGGACAACTCTTTTAAAAGTATCAGCATTTTTGTTTTGGCTTTTGTAAGAGTGTATTCGGTATTTTCCATCAACTCTGCTTCAATTTTTGCTTTTTCATCGTTTAACTCAAAACAAAAGTCCTCGTTTAAAAAATCAAACATAAAACTTTTGTTTCTTTCGGCAAAATGCGAAATATCATTTTTAACAAGCAAATTAAAATCAGAAATTACAATTTTATCGTCATTCATAAAAACACATCGCTTATATTATTGTTTTTTAAATATCTTATAAATATTTTTCATGCTTTGAATAACTTTTTGTTCTCTTTGGATTAGATCGTATTCATTGCAGAAATGGGAATCGGAGCAACATTCAAGGTGTAAGCACGACAAATAAAACCGGCAGTTTTCACATTCTTTTTTATTGGATGTGGTAACCTTGAATTTTTTAATAACATCATAATCTATCTTGTCGGAATAAATACTGCCGTAAAAATCGCCGTTAACATAATGTTCGCATTTACCGAGGTTTCCGTCCGGCATAACGATAGTAGAAGAATCGCTTGAAGCCATACATTTTGAAACGGGATTTTTGCGCTTAATGTCTTTTAATGTATCGTTATGCCCGATATTAACCATTTCATTATTAAGATATTCTTGTAATTCAACCGTTTTTTTCGTAATAAGTTTTCGTAAATCTCCGCTTCTGTTTTTGGTATCGTCGTTTGTGTCTTCAAACAGCTGGACGGCGTAAATATAACAGTTTGAATACTTTTTAAACCTTGCCGTCAGCATTTGCGCCAACTCAAATAAATCGTCGGCATTGTGCATATCAAGATTTAGACGAATTTTAACGAAAACATTGTTATTTAACAGCAATTCAATATTATTCAAAACCCTCTTAAAAGGTGACTCGCTGTTTTTATAAACATAATTCTTTATTCGGTTGTAAACTTCTTCAGTGCCGTCAAGGGTAACTTGAGCATCCTTTAACTTCCAATCCGAAACCGCTTTTTTAACAAGGTCTTCATTAAATAAATAACCGTTTGAAATTATTGAAGATTCAAATTTTATATCTGTCTTTTTAAGTTCATCGGTAATAATGTCTATAACCTTTGTATTTATTAGCGGCTCGCCGCCAAACCAACGCAAATTGATTTTTTTGGCGGATTTTTTCTTAATAAAATCAACCAAATCATAAGCCGTTTTTTCCGTCATGGTAAGAACTTTTGCGCCCTTTTCAAAACAGTAAAAACATCTTGCGTTGCAAGCGGTTGTTGTTAAAATTACGAAGTTATTTAATAAAACATTCTTCGTATTCATATTTATACATTCTAAAATGTTTTTAAGCTGAACTGCTAGCTTGCTTTCCGAGAAATCAAGCGGCACCAAAAAATAATGTTCTATTAAATAATTTGATATTTCACTTTCAGAATTCGGTTGATTAAAGAATTTTATATCATCCTTTTCCAATAAAATCATTTCATCGGTAAGTGTATTATATAACAGCAAACCGTCGTCAACCTCGGTAATAATCATATAATCCGATTTTCTGTATTCTTTTGTTTTGTTAACGGTTTGTTTTGGTAAAATCCGTGAAATATCATTTATTGATTCAAGTATGGTTTTCATTTTGAAACTCCGTTTTATAATAATTTTTCCTTTTTGGCTTTTTTAAACTTTCCCATAATAGAAATAAAAGCCCCTTAATAAAGGGGCTTTTATTCTGCAAATTTAATTACTCGTCGTGGTTGTCAGGGCTGGTCTGTTCACCATCAGTGTAGCAACCCCAGTCACAACACTCTGCAGGTACCGGATCAGATCCGGTAACAACATCGTTATTTAAATTAACGATTTCTAAATATGCTTTCATTTATTTTCACTCCTTGATAGGATAAAAATGGACAATTATTTTATAAATTGTGCACGGGCAGAAGCGCCGAGTTTTGCAAGCGCAGCTTCAAGAGGAGATGTGCCAGCAGCTAACTTTGCGGAATAATATGAATCTAACGAATAGGTAATTGTTGCCACTTTTGAGCCCTGATAGCGCAATGTAATAGTGATTGTTGAATTACTTGCATAAAGCGGAATCTGGTCAAAGGTTGTGGTAACGTATCTACCACCGGCAGTAGCAAATTTGTCAGAAGCAAGTGTGAAGCTCTGTGAGCCTGTAAGCGGATCGGTAAATGCAACATTCATTGCGAACTTGGAAGGATCGGTATAAGGATTAGCTTTAGAACCGATACGAAGAGTAAGTGTCGGAACCTTGTTAGTAGCAACAGAAGTTAAAACCAAGTCCTCAATAAATGGGCTTGCGTTTTCAACGACATGATTCTTAACATTGTTAAGTGTCGGAACATTTGCGGTTGCATTTGACATATCAAAGCTGCCGATAAGTGAAGGTGCATTGTAAAGGTCAGATCCAACCTTTGTATTACCGAACTGAATCTTTGCTTCTTCGGCAACCTTAATAATATCTGTTCCTAAAGTCTTCGTCACTTGGGCAGAACTAGCAGTAACCCAATTTTTAACAATATCAACAACGGTTGTTTCAACCAATGTGCTTGTAGCAACACATTCTCCACCCTTATAGCCCTTTAACTGATAAGAGAAGCCAAGACCTAATTCATAAAGCATGAACTCTTTATAAACGAATGTTGTATAAGATCCGGCAGGAGTCATTTCAGATTTGTTAACGGTTACAACATTAGGATCGGTCTCGTTAAATGTTGTAACATCGTATTTACCTGATGTAAGGCAAAGTTGAACATTATCGTATGCATTAAAATTAGTAGTCTTAATTCTGAATGTAATCTTAAGAGCATCGGGGTCAACACCGATAGATGCAGCTAATGTATCAAAGTTAGGATCTACAGGGATAGCCGGAGCAGCTTTATATCCGCACTTTGAGCAAGCGCCGTCATTGTTGGTATCGCAAGCTTCGTCATCAACGGTAGCGCCGCAATCAAGACATTCGCCGTCGTGTGTGCCGTTTTCGTTTGATGTATAATCAAAGCGATGTTCAGCCGGTGTGCCGTAAGCACCACAGCAAGCATACTTCTGAGCATGTGTGCCATCGCCCAAATCATAATAAGTCTCGCCCAATACTCCGCTATGAGTATTCGGGTCCTTAGAATCTTCTGCTTCTACGGTTTCATAAGCATCACAACCGGCAACGGTGCAATAACGGGTATGTGTTCCGTTCTGTGTGCAGGTTGCGCCGGTAACTGCACTCCATTCACCCCAAGTATGAGCTACATCTAAATGAGAATTAGTTTTAGTCCAAGTTGTGTCTAACGGTTCATTACAAACCGAACACTCTTGGAAGTAAATAGCATCAGCTACGCAAGTAGCACCAGTTTGAGGATAGGTCTCTGTGTTACTGGGTGTATGACCGTTAGGAGAGCCAAACGAATATGTATCGCTATCGCTCGTGCTAACCTCGCCGCATTCACAGGTCTTGTAGTAAACAGCAGGCTCTGTGCAGGTTGCAGGAGTCTTTAATGTTGTTTGATCCTGAACGGTTTCCTGGTTATATACATGAGTATGAGGATCTTCTGCTTTTGCTTCGCCTCTTTCTTCTACTCCTTCAACGGTGTAATCGATATCACCGTCAGCGGCATTTTCAACGCCGAGGAAAGAAAGGAGTTCAGCATCAGAGGCAGGACCCTCTTCATCGCCGTCATTAGCAGCCTGAATGTTTGTGAGTCTAGCTGTTGCACCCTCACTTACAGTTATAAGAACTGCAACACGCGAGTAAAGCTCAATTGTTTCTTCATCCGTAGGATAAACAAGGATAGTTGTTTCATTGCCGGACGGGTTAGAACTGATTTTCGGCTTATTGTATTCATCCTTTTCTACTCCAACTACCATATCATAATCGTTGGTAGAGGTAGGAACGGTCAAAGTGCCCGTGCTTTGAATTACGGCTTTATATACCAAGAAGCCGTTTGTTGAACTGATGGTGAGCTTAAGAGTTGTAGAGTCAACCGCCTCCAACATAAAGTCACCAGCTGGTGTGCCGCTTGCATTTGCAACAACTGACATCATCGGGCAAATGACTACAGCGATTGCAAGCACGATTGCAAGCAATTTTGAAAATTTCTTCATGATTTTCTCCTATCCGGGTTTTAAACCCAAATTTTTTTGTTCGGTATCATCCGATACCATGGAAAATATGGTCGCCTAGATTACCGCACACTTGCGGTTTTGTTCATTATAACACCCCAAAAACCAAATTGCAATAGTTTTTTTAAAAAAAATTAGTTATATTTTTTCCAATTTATTAGGCATTTCGGGTGTTTTTTGTGTGCTTTCAACAAATAACCCGTGCTCTATATCGGCAACACAAACAAACTCGGCGGAAATCTTTTATGTTTTACACAAAAAAACCGCCGATTTTTCGTTTACAAACCATATCTTGTGGTTGTGTTACATTATATGCGTAATCAAAACAATATATTGAAAAACACGGAAATTTTCACCAAATCGGACGGCGGAGGGGGGACAACAACGGGCGAACGCAACAAACGGGAGGGCGCGGAGACCCTCCCCTACGGATTGTGCGGAACGAACGGGGAGAGCGGCGGATTTGTTTTTGTTCATATTTGCCTTCTCCGGCGGGAGAAGGGGGACCGCTTGCGGTGGATGAGGTCGGGAAAACGCCAAACAAAACGGGAGGGCGCAGGGGCGACCATCGGTCGCCCGATTTGTTTTATGCAATAAAAATTGATAACAAGAAACGGGAGGGCGCAGGGGCGACCATCGGTCGCCCGATTTGTTTATGCAATAAAAATTGATAACAAGAAACGGGAGGGCACGGAGACCCTCCCCTACGGAAACGGGAAAATTTATTAAATGTTTTACAAACGGGAGGGCACGGAGACCCTCCCCTACGGTATTATACATATATAACAAAAGCAGGTGTCAGTCAGACACCTGCCAAAATATGCTTTTTCATCGCACCCAAAAAACTGAACAAAGTAAAAAGCAAGGAGAATCGAAAAAATAGGTCAAGCCCTCGGTCTATTAGTACAACCTGGCACACACATCACTGTGCTTACACCTGTTGCCTATCAACCCGGTAGTCTACCGGGGACCTTACTAGCTTATGCTATGGGAAATCTAATCTTGAGGTTGGCTTCATGCTTAGATGCTTTCAGCGTTTATCCAATCCGCACATAGCTGCCCGGCTATGC
>JAZUHF010000049.1:0-14066 GCA_045641585.1 Acutalibacteraceae bacterium | reverse complement strand
CTTGCCCCCCGACTTTTATGAAGTTGTCATAATTGATTATATTGTATCAGACGGTTGGAATCATATTTGTGTTCCTAAAATTAAATTTGATACAAGGTCAAACGGTGTATTTGAATGGGATAAAGTAAATGCCGCTGATATAAGAATAGGATATTTTTCAGGTAATAAATGTGATGATATTCTTGGCATGGAAATGGGACTTAGAGGCGTTTGCGGAACATCAAGGGAAAAACTGCCTACGGATGGTGATAAAGCCCAAAAACCTGATAAATCATCAGTTTATATCAGCGATTGCGAAGAATTGTCTGACGAAAACGGCACTTGGAACCCAAGTTCAATATCAATTTCAAACGAATACAAAACGGAAAATAAGGGTTCAGTAAAAACTGAAATAAATGCAATTACACCGATTAGAAAGGCATATTTACAGTATGTATTTGATGAAACTGCTGATTTTTCCGATATTTCGATTTTGAAATGCGATTTGTTTGTTGACCCCATTAACTTAGTCTCCAATCAAAAGCTTGAAATCGTAATAACAAATGATAATAAAGGTAATAAAAATTGCTATTCTTGGAATATAGATTGTAAAAGTTTATCAAAAGGCTGGAATACATTGGCATTTGATATAAATAAAGCGACAAAGAAAGGTAAACCGGATTTGAGCGTTGTTAAGTCTGTTCTTATTCGTTTTACTGAACTTAATATTCCAAAAACAAGTATAGAAATTATGAGCTTGAATGTTGATAATTTGCGTTACCTGTCTAAAACGGGAAATACAAAATTAAATGTTAAATCAAGCGATGATTTTGATTATAGCGATAATTTGAGTTTTGATGATACGAATAGCATTGATTCAGAGCAGGATATTGATGTTGCCGGAAATCAACAACCGGAAAAAATAATAAGAAAGAAAAATGTTAAACTAATTAAAAATGTTCACGAACCCGATTATTTAGTTACAGGTATAGTTTTGGGGGTTGAAGCGGTAGTCTTAACCGCTGTGTCAGTGTTGTTTATAATTTTTTACAAGAAGAAAAAGAAACGCTTTTAATTATCAATAAGACGCAACAACCAATCGGTTGTTGCGTCTTAGGAAAGATATGGTGATTAATATTAAAAAGGATTTTATTTTTGGGATGAATATGCATCCAACAGGTTTTTCATCATATGAAAAAAATAATTTTATCAGAGATTTAAGATTGATAAAAGAAACCAATTCTGATTATGTTCGGATAAATATTACTCCGCATACCGATTATGAAATGAAATATCTAGAAGAAACCATTAACGATATTCATAAAAACGGTCTAAAAATAATGTTAGTTATCGGTGGCTATGATTTTTATAAAATAAAAAGCGAATATGTTGAAGATTATTACTATAATTTATTTGCAAAAACCTGCAAACACTTAAAAGGGAAAATTGAGATATATCAAGTGTTTAATGAATTAGATGTTATAGCAATGCATAACGATATGGGAACTGTTATGCGCGGCGGTGACGGTCAAATTAAAGAGCACTATGATATTGATAGATATAATAATGCAATAAAAGCAACAAAAGGTGCAATAAAAGCAATTAAAGATTTTGATTTTAATGCCAAAATATGTATCAATTTTGCTTGGTGGCATACAAGTCTGATTTGTGAATATTATTCAAATAATATAGATTTTGACTATATTGGTATTGATTGGTATTCGGATGCAGAATATGCTTCTTCGGTTAACGAATTGATTGATGTTCTTTCTGCGAAAATCAGTGGAAAGAAATTTATTATTTGTGAAACAAATGCTTGGATGCACAAGCATATATCAAATGAAGAATTTATATTTGATAGAGAAAAGCGTAACAGTTTTCAAGCTGAATGGTTGCCGGAATTTTTGAAAAGCGCTTACGATAATCCTAAGATAGTCGGATTTTTTGCCTATGAGTTATTAGACGAACCGTGTTTTGAAAAAGATGCTTATCACGGAGAAGCACATTTCGGTTTGGTTGAATGTAATAAGTATGGTATGGAGATTGTTAAAAAACCGGTATTTTACACTTATTCTAATATGATAAAAAGCTTAAAGGAAAGTTTATGAGTTATTTTGATATTCCAAAAAATGATAAAGAGCAAACAATAATATACAAAAGAATTAAAGGTTTTGAATTAAAGTTAATGTTTTTCCCGGCAACCCGAAAAACAGAGGAATTTTCTCCGATTTATTTTATTATTCCCGGTGGCGGTTGGGTAAATGCAAAACCCGAATCTATGGTTGATTTTTCTTACCAATCCGTTACAGAATTGCGAAACAAAGGGTATTCTGTTGTAAGTATTGAATACAGAGTGTATTCAACATCTGATTGTGTTGTTATGGATGACTGTTTATCAGATTGTTTTGATGCAGTAAGATATATATGTCATTTCTCTGACATTTTGAAAATAGATAGAAACAAAATAGTTTTTTCAGGACATTCAGCCGGTGGACATTTAGCGCTTATGTTGGCGTATGCCCCTCGTGATTTGTATAAAAGCGAGATAGGACTTGAAGAACATTGGAAAACATTATGTGTTTGTCCAATGAGTGCCATTACAGTTTTAAGTAAGGTTAACGGAGAATATGCTTTTTCAGTTGATTCGCCTATTATAGAAAAAAATTATGATGAAGAAGTTAGGAAAAAATGGAGTCCGGTTTTTTACATAACAAAGAATAGTCCGCCAACTTTATTATGTGTGGGGACAAATGATCCGTATGTTGCAAACATCTCATACATAATGGCTATGGAAAAATTAAAAGAGAATAATGTTCCGGCAACACTTTTGGTATCAGAAGGCGGAGGGCATTGCTTTGAGAAAGTAAAAGATGGCATCATTCCGTCAAAAGATATGAAATATATGCAGAGTAAAATTGTTGATTTTATTTTATCAAACACAAATTGTTGATTTACTGGTGATTAAATGAGCAAAAAAGTTAAAAAAATAATGGTAGTATCAAACACACACTGGGATAGAGAGTTTAGGTTCAGTTTTGAGAAAACAAGACACAATCTTCTTAGAATGCTTGATACTACTTTGGATATTCTTGAAAGCGACCCGTCATACCATTCATTTACGATGGACGGACATACTCTTATGATTGAAGATTACCTTACAATGCGTCCCGAAAGAGAACCGCAGGTAAGGAAAATGATTGAAAGCGGTCGACTTATAATCGGACCTTACTATACCCTCGCCGAGCAGTTTTCAATAGGTCACGAGGCGCTTGTCCGTAACCTTATTTACGGCAGAAAGCTAATTGATAAATACGGTGCAAAGCATAACACTGTTGCATATACTCCGTCCTCTTGGGGACAGACAGGACAGTATCCTCAAATTCTTGCCGATTTCGGTATAAATAAAATGATGTTCTACCGTGGTATTTCCCACGATGAAGCCGATGCTGAGTATATTTGGGAAGCACCCGACGGAACAAAAATGTATGCCTCCCGATTTGCTCTTTATTGTAGATATAACTGGTATTATCAAGTCCACAGAGCCGCCACCCGTAACAGAGTATGGAGTAAGGACTATAAGTGGGGCGAATTTAAGGATACACCCTATACAAGAATAAGCGGTGAGGTTGCAGGGGACGCAAGCTATGATCTTAAAACCCCCGAAATAAAATATAATAAAGATATAGTAAAAAAAGCCGTTCTTGATATGTTGAAAGAAGAAGACGGTCACTTTACTACACCTATTTTCCTTGCAATGAACGGTCATGATATTTCGGTTGCCGCTCCGTCCGATACAAAACTTATTAACGATGTTAAAGAAGCGTTTAAGGGTGAAATAGAGGTAGAGCAGACCGACCTTGAACATTTTTGGGATGAAGCAATACCCTATATTGATAATAACCCCGATATAAAGACGCTTGTCGGCGAACGCCGTTCTTATCTTAAAAAGGGTAAATGGACTTATCTTTTCCCAAGCACTGTAAGCGCAAGAACATATCTTAAACGACAGGATTTTGATGCATATAATAATTTAACATATAAGGCAGAGCCGATTGCTTCGCTTTCAAAAGCACTTTTGGGTAATGACCGCAAAGATTATCTTAACAGAAGTTGGGAATATCTTTTATCTAACCATACCCACGATGCTAACGGCGGCTGCGCTCCCGACTGTGTTTGTATTGATATGGAGTATAGATACAGAAAAGCAAACGACTGTGCTGATATAGCATTTGATGACTGTCTTGCCGATATTGCAAAGAATATTGACGGCAACAATTTACCCGATGATGCAGTTCAGTTGATAGTTTATAACTCATTGCCGTTTGATAGAGATGTTATTGTTAAGGTAACTGCCGACCTGCCCGAAAAATTCATAAACGGCTTTGGCGGTAAGGATATTGAAGTTCAGGTTGCAAATAGTGATAAATCAAGTATCTTTATGGACAGCATTTGGGAAGTCCCCACCATTATGAATAGCGTTCATAATAACGCTTACATAAAGGTTAAAAATGTTCCTGCCTGCGGTTACAAGGTTATTACTCTTGAACCGACAGAAGTAAAAGAAAAAGAGAATATTGCAACGAACGATACACTCCAAAACGAATTTTTAACGGTAACATTCAATAAAAACGGAACGGTTAATATTACCGATAAGAAAACAAATAAAGAATATAAGAATGTAAACTATCTTTCAAGTCAAGGTGAAGTCGGAAACGCTTGGAAACATGTATCTCCGAAAGACGATAAACTCTTTACCTCAAAGAATGCAAATGCTGATATAAAACTTATTGAAAACGGTAATCTTTCGGCATCTTTTGAAGTGAATTTCACCTCTGATGTTCCAAAGGACTGTATTGAAACACAAAATACCGAAACGGTTTCTATTCCCGTAAAGGTTGTTTATACTTTACAAAAGGGCTCAAAGGCGCTTAATGTTAAAGTAAAACTCAATAATACTGCCAAAGACCATTGGTTAAGGGCAAATTTCCCGACCGATATTAAAACAGAGTATTCTTATTCGGACAGTCATTTTGATATTGTTAAGAGAAATGTTAAAATTCCCGATAGCACTAATTGGGTTGAGCCTGCATTCGGTATGCAACCGCTTAGAACTTTCGCTTGTGTAGAAGATAGCGAAAACGGTTTTGCCGTTATGCCAAAAGGACTTTATGAATACGAAGTATTTGAAAGTGATAACCGTATGGCACTAACTCTTATAAGAGGTTGCCGAATTAAACAACAGGTATCCGAAGAAAAGATTACCGTTCTTAATGACGAGGGTATTTTATGCCTCGGTGAGCGTGAATTTGAGTATAACCTTTACTTCTATCATAATGACAAGGCAGAACTTACAAACGAAGCCGCAAAACTTAACACTGAAGCGCAAATTGCCGTTTTCGGTAAATCCTACGGTAAACTTGCAAAGGAAAAATCTCTTGTTAAGATTGATAATAACAATGTCCATATAACCGCAATTAAACCATCTGAGGACGGTAAGGGTATTATTATCCGTATGTTTAACCCGACAAGCGTGGAGCAAACCGTAAATATAACGCTTGGAATAGATTATAAAAAGGTTTACATTTGCGGTATGGACGAAACAAAGAGAAATGAAACAAATAACAAGTTGAATATTGAACACAAAAAAATAGTAACTTTGTTTGCGGAACTTTAAGGGGAAAGTATGAGTATAGAGCTAAAAGATTTCGGTGTTATTGCCGACGACAGTAAACTTATTGAAATAGAAAAAACAAGTAATAGCGCATTTACAAACGGTAAAGACGGAGTAAACCATATTTTTGTTACTCCCGATAAAAAGGTTGAACTAATAGGTTTTGACGATAAAACAATCGCTTATGTTCCGTCTGCTATGCAGTATGATGCCTATTATCCAATACACCCTGTAAGTATGGATAAGCCGATAAAAGCCGTGCTTATGGATTTGGACGGCACAAGTGTTAAAAGTGAAGAATTTTGGATTTGGATTATTGAGAGGAGCATTGCTTCTCTTTTAGGCAATCCGAAATTCACTCTTGAAGAAGCCGATTTGCCCTATGTTTCAGGACATAGTGTTACCGAGCATTTATCTTATTGCATAGATAAATATATGCCGGGCGGCTCGCTTGAAAAGGCAAGAGAGTATTATTTTATGCATACTCATAACGAAATGGATGCAATAATGAGAGGCGAGGGCAGAGCAAATGCTTTTACCCCTGCCGAGGGACTTAAAGATTTCCTATATGAATTAAAAGATAATGGCATAAAGATAGGTCTTGTAACTTCGGGACTTTATGAAAAGGCAATGCCCGAAATAATTTCGGCATTCAATACTCTTAATATGGGCGACCCGAAAGATTTTTATGATGCGATTATTTCGGCGGGCTTTCCGCTTGGAAAGGGCAGAGTAGGAACGCTCGGTGAACTATCTCCAAAGCCGCATCCTTGGCTATATGCCGAAACCTCTAATGTAGGGCTTGGCATTCCTTTTGAGGATAGAAACAGTGTTGTAGGCATTGAAGACAGCGGTGCAGGTGTTTGTTCAGTCCGTCTTTCAGGATTTACAACAATCGGTATTGCCGGCGGCAATATTGAAAGTAGTGGAACAAAAGATTTCTGTCAACACTATAAAGAAAATTTAAGTGATATTGCAAAGCTTATTTTAGGTTAAGGTGAAAAAATGAAAAAAACAAATGTGCATATTGTTCCTCATACTCATTGGGATAGAGAATGGAGATATCCTATTTGGAAGAACAGAAGTTTACTTGTTGATTTTATGGATAATCTTCTTAAAATTCTTAAAGAAAGACCGTCTTACAGTCAATTTTTACTTGACGGTCAAAGCGTTGTAATTGAGGATTATTTAGAGGTTCGCCCTGAAAGAAGAGCAGAGGTTGAAAAGTATATCAGTGAGGGCAGAATCACCTGCGGACCATGGTATACGCTTCCCGACCTTTATCCTATTGACGGCGAATGTCTTGTCAGAAATCTGCTTAAAGGTTATAGAGTAGCCGCCGAATTCGGCAAGGTAATGAAGATTGCATACACCTCTTTCGGTTGGGGACAGACTGCACAGTTTCCGCAAATATATGCCGGTTTCGGAATAGATTTTTGTATTACGGCAAAACGGCTTTCAGACGAAAAATGCCCTGAAGCTGAATTTATGTGGGAATCTCCCGACGGCACTAAAATTTTAACCTCAAAATTAGGTCACGAGGGAAGAGCACAGTTCTTCCTTACAACCGTTATCCCTGCAAAATACAATGTCCAAAACGATAAAGATTTCCATATTGACTGGAAAAACAGCGGTATGGTTTACCATAAGGCAAATGCAGGCGAGGATAATGTTGATTATTTCAAATTTTCCGTTGATAACGACTTTTATCCCGAAACAATAAAAGCGAATGTTCAAAAGTGTCTTGACGGAACGGCAAATACAACTGTTCCCGAAGTCAGATTTTTCCCTGCCGGTTGCGATTTTTCGGGAACGATAGAAGAACTTGATAAAATAATCGCAAAGGCAAACAGCGAATTTGAAGATATAGATTTTTCACATTCAACAATAGAAAACTATATAAAAGAGTTTACAGAAAAGGTAAATACCGATAATCTTCGCACCGTAAAGGGTGAACTTCGTGACGGTCCTTCATCTGCAACATCGGGCAACGCCCTTTCAACACGGCTTTATATTAAGCAGGCAAATAAAAAGGCACAAAATCTGCTTTTATATAAGGCAGAACCCGTAAACTCTGCCGTTATGATGCTTGGCGGAGATTATGAAAAAGAATTTTTAGACCTTGCTTGGAAATATCTCTTAAAATCTCATGCCCACGATTCCATAAACGGTGTAACGCAGGATAAAACCGCAAGGGATAATATGAACCGCATTGAGCAGGCAACCGAAATTGCAGATATTGCTTTTGACAGAGGTATGTCTGCACTTATAGGCAAAGCCGATTTAAGCAAATACAGTGATAACGATGTATTACTTTTTGCATATAATCCGCTTCCTTTCCCCGTATCGCAGGTGTTAAAGGTTGCCGTTGATGTTCCGACCGAAGAAGATGCTTGGGATTTTACGGTAGTTGACGAAAACGGAAACACTATGGATATGCAGTGGATAAACAAAGAAAGTAAAATCCGTATTTTGCACGACTTAAATTCAAGACCTTGGCCGCTTCATGTTGATACACATACAGTTTTGCTTGACAGCGGTGTTATACCTGCAGGCGGATTTAAGGTGTATAAAGTAGATAAGAAACGCACATTTGAGCGTAGTTTTATTTGCGGACCTACATATCAACGCACAACAATGGGTGACGAAATTGCCCGGACAAACGACTCAATGGAAAATGAGTTCTTAAAGGTTGAGATTAACCAAAACGGAACATTTAATTTAACCGATAAGGAAAATAAAAGAGAATACAAAAATCTTCACTGCTTTGAAGATACGGGTGAAGTAGGCGATTATTGGATTAACCTACCTCCCTTTAACAACAGAACTTATGTATCAACAACCTCTAATGCGAGTGTATGGTTAGAAAATAACGGCAAGTTATCGGCTACTATCGGTATTAAAACCTGTATGGAACTTCCTAAAAGCGGAGACAGACCTAACTGTTTCTTTGGGGTAGGAACAAAGAGAAGTGATGATACTGATGTTCTGAATATTGTTTCATATTTAACTCTTAACCGTGGCAGTCGCCGTCTTGATGTTAAGGTTGAAATAGATAATAATATCAAAGACCATCGCCTTCGTGTTTTATATCCTACTGAACTTAATGCAGATTATTCTTATGCCGCAGGGCATTTCGGTGTTGATAAAAGACCTGTAATGTCTAAAAAATCGGGTGAAGAATATTGGCAGGATATGCAAACTCTGCCGCAGCAAAAATTCGTTGATGTAACAAACGGCACAAACGGTCTTGCTTTTATAAATAATTCTCTAACCGAATATGAACTGTCGGATGACGGCAGAGCAACATTGGCTCTTACACTTATTCGCTCTGTTAAAAACAGAATTTGCACCGAAAGAAGAGCAATAAACGATTTTCCCGAACAGGACGGCGGTCAGTGTTTAGGCAAACAAACGGCTACATATTCAATTTATCCGCATAAGGGTAACTTTATAGAAGGAAATGTTTATTTTGAAGCCGAGCAGTTTAATGCAGGTGTATCCGTTATGCAAACATCCGCTCATAAAAGCGGAAATATCGCTGTCGGAAGTTCGCTTTACGAAATGACAAATAAAAATCTTGTTATGTCGTCATTTAAGAAAGCCGAGGATAGAAATACACTTGTTTTCCGTTTCTTTAATCCAACCGATAAACTACAAGAAACCGAAATTATTTTCAACAAAAATATTAAAAATGCTTGGCTTGTTAATCTTAATGAAGAAAGGCAAGAAGCACTTAAAGTAAATGCAAATAAGCTCGCTATCTCTGTTAGTAGATGTAAAATTGTGACGGTCGAAATTGAGTTTTGACGGAGAAATACAGAACGATTTATTTGGTTGGCAATAAAAAATCTAAGTTGATAAGATACCGATAACTAATTTTCTTTTTTAGAATTTAGTTATCGGAATTTTTATATAAAAAATTTGCGATTTCAAGAAATAATGATGCATAGAAAATTTTATCCATAATATTGTATATGAAAATACTAAAAACCGATTTTTGTGGACCAATACGATTTTTGAAAGGTGCCGCAAAGCCGCTTAAATAGGGCGAAAACGGGGGGGACCAAAAGTAGACCAATACGCTCAAAAAACAGACCAAAAATGGACCAATTCAAACGAATTTAAGTTAACTTAAAACGACTCAAAAAACTCCCAAAACCCGCTTGAATAGGGCGTTTTGGAGGATTTTAGCACAAAAAATGACGAGGCTTGAAAACCTCGTCAAATGGTGGGAGTGAGTTGACTAAATCCGAACTGTTTTCTAAATCTTTGACCGATAAAGTAGTTGCCCCGTCTTTGTAATTGAAATAAAATTCCAATCGGTCATCGTGGACGATTATGGCGTTTACAAAACTGTCAACTAACCGTTTGCGGTGTGTCGCATTGGTTACATCGGTTTTACGCAAACGGTAGAACCAAAATACAATTTGGTCTTTGGTGAGCATCGGCTTTTTGATGTTTTCTTCCGCTATCTGAACTTCAATTTCTTCTTTGCGGTGCTCTAAATCATCTAACCGCTTTTTCGTTGAGGAATTGAAAATACCTTGTTCCATTGCGTTCAAAATATTATCAATGGATTTTTCCGTTTCGGCAAGTTGCTTTTTAAGCAAAGGCAAGACAGTGTTTTCCTCACCCTGCAATTTAAGCACCGCATTGGATAGATTATCAATCAATGCATCATCCCAAATAACTTTCATTATTTCTTTAATGACGATATTCTCTATCCATTCCTTTTTGATCGCCTTTTTATCGCAACCGCTTTTGCGTTTTGCCGAAAGACATTTATAATACCGATAGGTGTTCTGATTTCTTGCCGTTCCGCTTTCGCCGACCATAAAAGTCATACATTTTCCGCAGTAAAGTTTCGTTGTCAAAATATACTCATCGTCTGCTTTCTTCCGTGCAGGCGATTTCTTGTTTTTTGCGATAAGTTCTTGAATACGGTTAAACAAATCCTTTGAAACGATTGCCGGTATGCCGTCTTGGATTACAATATCACGGTAAGCATATTCACCGATATATCTGCGGTTGGTTAGTATTTTTGAAATGGAGTTTACATTAAACTTCGTTCCTCTTGTATTGCGTAAACCGTTAACATTAAACTCATCCGCAATTTCATTCATCGTATATCCGTCAGAATACATTTGGTATGCTTTGGCGACAAACGGAGCAGTTTCATTATTTAGTTTGAAATTATGTTCTTCATCTATCACATAACCAAAAGGAACCGTACCGCCGTTGAATTTGCATTTATAAGCATTTTCGGTTTGACCTCTGATTACCTTTTCGGCAAGTTCAGCAGAATAATACTCTGCCATACCTTCCAAAACAGATTCAAGAATAATACCTTCTGCACCCTGAGAAATTGCTTCGGTAGCCGAAAGAACACGCACACCGTTCTTTTTAAGAATACTTTTATAGTGTGCCGAATCGTAGCGATTTCGGGCAAAACGGTCAAGTTTCCAAACGATAATATTATTAAACTGCTTTTTGGCACTGTCCTTTATCATCTTTTGAAAATCCGGTCGGTTGTCGGTTTTGGCAGATAATGCACGGTCGATGTAAGTGCCGACTATCTGAATATCATTTTTCTCTGCAAATGCTTTGCATTCACGCAACTGCCCATCAATAGATTCTTCTCGCTGGCTGTCGCTTGAATACCGAGCGTATATAACTGCTGTCAAAACTATCACCTGCCGTCATTTGCAATTTTGTATTTTATTCTTGCACCGTATTTGGTGGAATAAAGAAGACCGAGTTCTTCAAATTTCAGCACAAAGCCACGAATTGTCGCATAGGCGGCATTGCCGAAATCCTTTTCAAGTTGTTTGGTTGAAAACTCTCCCGTTCCGTAGAAAGAAATCACGAATTTCCACAGTTTTGTTTCCTTTTCGGTTATTTTGCCACTTGACAGTGCATTTTCATAAACTTCAAAAGTGTCTGTTCCAACCACTTCGCCCGTTATCTCGTTATACACATTTTCGGTGAAATACAGAACAAAAGGCGTAACATCAAGAACACCGTTGTACTTTTTGTTATTTTCAATCGTGGTGTATGAGTCATAATATTTTTTTCTTGTTTTTTCAATTTTGCTTGAAAACGGAATAAATAATGCGGATTTATAACCTTTGCGGATTAAAAACCACAAATGCAAAAGCCGAGCCATTCTTCCGTTCCCGTCAAAATACGGATGAACAAAGCAAAAATAAAAATGAATAATAGCCGCTTTGTAAAGGTCGTTTATGTCATCATCTTTATTGATAAATTCAACAAGTTGTTTCATATAGGCCGGAACTTTCTTTGCTGATATTCCCGTATGCTCTATATGGTCACTCATGACAAAAACATTATCGTGCCTGTAATAATTACCGTCTATGAGCTTATCTTCTTCGGGCAAAAACTCACCGACCGTCATCCTATAAAGCTTGTAAAGATTTTCTTCGGTGATTTCGTTGTCGCAGGATATAAACTCAAAACCCTTTTTCAGTCCCATAATTCTGCTTTCCTGCTCGTCTTTCGGTGCGTAACCTTTAAGAATATTGCGAACGGAATCACGGGAAAAATCTATGCTTTCAATGGCACAAGTCGAAATGATTTCATCTTCCGCCGCCTTGATTCCATATCCCGTATCCCTGTTTTTGAGAAGCAATTTAACCGTGTTTTGCGAAAGCTTCGCATGAGAACCAATAAATACAAGATGATTGCCGTTTTCGTCAAGTAGCGGTAATTGTTCATAGTATAATTCTTTTAGGTCATCTAAAAAAGCCTCAAAATCTTCACCGTATTTATACGACATCTTTTCAAAATTGTATAAATTTTTATCAATTAAAATTTCGGTGAACTTTTTAATATCCATAATATCACATCCGATAATATAAAGTATCAATTTATATCAGTATAATATCATTTTATACTTTTGTCAAGATAATATTTCGATATTCTGCAATTACTATTGTAATTTTTACAATTGTAGTTTATAATAAACCTATGAATATTGTCGGGTTTTCGGCAGATAATTACAAATGTATAAAATATGTATTGACAAACAGAATACAATTGTAATATAATAGTAAACAGAAAGGCGAAGAAATATGGAAAAGAAATTAATTATTACTTCGAAAAAGTACAGAGGCGAAACTATGGTTGTATCATCACGACTTACAAACGAGCTTGTAGAACAAATTGACAAAATTGCAGAAAAGACCGGACGCACGAGGAATGAAATTATCCAGATGTGTCTGGAATTTGCTGTCGATAATCTTGAAATCAAGGAGGATGACAAGTAATGGCACATATTACCAATATTATCAAATACGAGGGCGACAATACCACTTTTATTTGGAAACACCCATGCGAAGATTTTAACAGTTTAACACAGTTAATTGTTCACGAAAGTCAGGAAGCAATCTTCTTTATGAACGGTCAGGCTCTTGACCTATTTGGCGCCGGAAGATACACACTTGAAACGCAGAATATTCCGCTCATCGGAAAAGCACTGAACCGTGCAACCGATGATGTTTCTCCGTTCCATTGCGAGGTTTACTTTATAAATAAGGTAGAGCAAATGGCAATTAAATGGGGTACCGATTCAAGAGTGCAGTACATAGAGCCGACCTACGGCTTCCCGCTTTCTATCGGTGCAAACGGTGAAATGTCGCTTCGTGCGGAAGACAGCCGTAAGTTGCTTATTAAACTTGTCGGAACAGAAAACAATCTTTCGCAGTCGCAATTAGTATCTTTCTTCCGTTCTTTCCTTATGACAAGGGTTAAAACTTATATCGCTCAAACAATGAAGTCAAAAGCCATCAATATTTTTGAAATTGATGAAAAGTTGACCGAATTTTCCGATACGATAAAGAAACTGCTTATTTCCGATTTTGCCGATTACGGTGTATCACTTGAAAGATTTTTTGTAACCTCGGTTTCAAAGCCGGACGGCGAAGCACAGTATGAAAAGTTTAAGGATTTGCATTTCCGTCAGTATGCCGATATCGCCGAAGCAAAACTCCGTCAGCAAACCGAAATAATCAATGCCGAAACCGAAGCACAAAAGACGGTTATTGATTCAAAGGCACAGGCAACCAAGCGTGAACAAGAGGGTTATACATATTCACAAGAGCGTGGATTTGATGTTGCCGAAAAGGTTGCGGAAAATGAGGCGGTCGGACAGTTTACCAATATGGGTGTAGGTCTTGGCACGATGGCAGGTGTCGGCGGTGCAGTCGGCGGAGTTGTGGGCAATGCCGTAAACGGTGCATTAAACGGAACAACTGCACAACCGACAGATGATATGGCAACATTTCAGGCAAAGGTCGAAAAACTGACCGTAATGAAAAACGCCGATATGCTTACCGACGAGGAATTTAACAATATGAAAGCAGAACTCCTAAAGAGTATTTTATAATTTGTATTG